>CACYMQ010000001.1:0-36325 GCA_902775555.1 uncultured Lachnospiraceae bacterium
GACATTCTGAACACCGTAGTCACCGTTCCTGACCTTCACAAGCTGCCGTTTCGCCGTCCACATACCGATAGCCATAATGACCAGCATGATGATACTGATTGGGATCATAACTATACAAAAGCATCGCCCCAGTCCCATGGGAAAGAATAAACCGAGGATTCCCATCGTCAGACAAAATGCGAACAGGATCATAAGCATGATAAAACTTTTACGCTGTCTTTTATAAAACATCGCTTCATTTGCAGCGATCCACGCCTTCTCCGGATCCTCCGCATCCCGGAAAAACCCCTCCTTATCCTGCATGGCATTCCTTCTCCTTGTCATTCTGATCAATGATTCCCCTTTCCGGATCACTGGCGAATTCAGCTCCGGGGGATACGCCGGTGAATGATACAATTATATCAAACAGCTGCGCTCCATACAATCGAATACCCCATCAACAGGGATGTCCCGTAACTAATGCCACAGGACACCCCCACAATAACTTCTATTCCTGCACAAAATGTTTTGCCAGCCCGGAACCCGCCTCATGGGTGATAAACCGCCCCTGGTCGAGCTCATATACATTGTTGGACAGGACATCCTTTGCATCCAGCACCTCCGCATTTACCTCACTCACAAGATGCTGCAGATTTTCCACACTGGATTCGAAAGACTTCGGCAAAAACAGCAGCTCATGTGTGGAAGACGGGATCACGTAGTACGGTGCCTTCAGGGACGCCAGTACCTTCGGAGCCCCGAGCACACTTGCCTCATCTCCCATAGCCTCCCGATCATAGGTAACCAGGAACGGAGACTCGAAGCCCACCGGCATTGCATCCACATCAATCATACCGCGGAGGCGATCCTCCAAAGGCACGATTGCCATCCGGCGTTCAGTGTTTGCCTCTGCCGCCGCATGGATCTCCGCCACGGAAATATGATTCGACTCAAGCATACTGTTCGTCACAAGAACCGTTCCATGCCGGGTTCCCACATTTACCTCGCCGGGTTCCCACATTTACCTCATATACCGGGTAAATGACAATATCTGTCATCCCAGGCACATCTCTGGTAGGTACATCCGAAAGCCGGAGCTGATTAGTATACTTATTTGCCATACGGAAAGTTGTATGCGCCAGCATATCGTCCCGTGTAAATGAGCCCGTATCCATGGAGTATATCTCACTCTTGGATACTTCGCTCATAATGTCAGATACCATAGAGGACAGATCCTCTCCCCGCTGATACCTGTCATACAGGTTTTCTACATAAAGAACACATCCGCCGGAGCCGCCCTCACGGTTGATGTTGATTCCCGTCATCTTGGTATCATTCTCCTTGAACACATCCTTTACACTCAGGATGAAATCATCCGGCATCTGCTTATAAAACTCGTCCAGAAGCATGCTCTGGAACATATCCTTATCGACCATTGTTCTCTTCCTCCTTACTCTTTCTTCAGCTTATCGCTGTAGACTTGCAGGATCTGCTTGGTTCTGCTCTTTGCAGTCTCCCGATCCTCATCAACAAGTTTCATTCCTTTGAACATAATCTCGTACCTCATAACACATCTCTCCCTTCCTCAGTACGTGTATTCTTCTGCGGTTTCAGGCAATGCCTGCATCGCTTCAGGTTCCATGTTTACAAGTCCTTCAGCCGTAACGATGTCGATCTTATCGACCACGATATCCTGGCTGAAAACCCGTTCTCCGTCGCGATTGGTATAGAAGCTCGCATGAACATGACCGAGTACAATCACCGCCATATCCTTCTTCAGCTTTTTCTCAACCAGTTCCGCAACCTTACGGAAAGCCACAACATTGATATTGTCTGCGTAGTTCTTCCCGTCCTCCCGTTCTCCCTGTTCTACCCGGACAGTAAAACGAGCTACATCATATCCATCCTCACGCTCCGCGTGCCGGATGTTCGGATCTTTGGTAAGTATTCCAAATAGCCTCACCTCATTCATATTGCAAATCTCCTCTTCTTATACTTCTTGGATTTCCCCTTCCTGGGATCCCCTCTGCGTCCGCTTATCTGTGAGTACGCATGACGCGGATGCTCACGTTTCACATTGCATCGGCGGTTTTTCTGATACTTTCGTCCACGACGGACAATTCTATCCACCATATGTATCACCACCGCCTTCCTATTCTATCCACCATATGTATCACCACCGCCTTCCTTGTTCTGTTTTCGTATTTCCTCGATCCTTATCCTCTGTTCTTCCTCCCGCTTTGCCCGCCATTCCTTTTCTTGCTCTTCTAATAGTTTCAAACCACGGATTATACGATCCTCTCGTTCAGAGATGGAATGGCAGTTCTTCAGGATTGCTGAGAGTACCGGCGAGTAAAATACCAGTTTGTATTCTTCAGCCTTTTTCGACCCGTCCTGCTCGGCGAGAAGCCGTCGGATCTCATCAGCATCCAAATCTCGTTCTTCCTCAATCTCACGCATTCGTTTTATGGACATCATTTCCGGTTTTGTTCCGGTTTCCATGTATATCTGAAAAATGACGGCCTGCGTGTCAGCACTGAGATAAGACAGTTCAGATGCAGGTCTGAGCCCCAACTTACCCGAATCAACTAGTTTGAGAAGATCCGGAATCAACTCCGTAAGACGAATAAAGCGAGAAATCTGCCTTGCATCCTCACCCAGGCGCTTTGCTAACAAATCTCTGGCTGTGCCGTTTTCTCTGTTCTTATCTGCTTTCAGTGCCTTCAGCATCGCCGCATAGGTAAAACCTCTCTCAGAAGGAAGCACCTTCTGCCGGTTCATAAAATTCGAAATTCCCATCAGGAGCGTTGCTTCCGACCTGTCTACCTTCTTCATAATGACCGGCACTGTTTCCAGTCGTAATTCGCGTGCAACCCAAAGCCTCCGATGACCGGAGATCAGTTCGGGTTCACCGTCTTCATTGGTGAAAGCCAGAAGCGGCAAAACGATTCCTTTATCCCTTATGGATTCCATCAAAGCCTTCATTGCTTCATCGTCCTTCACCTGAAATGTATGGTTACGGAACACATGCAGATCCTCCACAGGAATCTGCTCTATCGTTTCATTTTCCATTTGAAATACCCCCTGATATGCACATCTCATCTCACGTCATCAACGTATAATAACGCACTGCGTTATTATTTTATTGATTTATCCACATTTCGGTGTTACAATGTGGGCAAAGAACAGAAATCGAAAGGCGGCCAGCTTGCACTCAGAAATTGAATATCCATCAAAAAAGGGCCGTCTTTCAGTAACGAAAGATGTGCCCTTTATTTGCACAACCCCATCTGTAGAAAGGAGATGTGAGTCTATGAGTAAAAAAGCAAAAGCCCTCCTCATCATCAGTTCTATAGCCCTGACACTCATCCTTAGTGGTAGTATCACCTGGCTCATTTATGGACGAAACACCGTTGAGTCAGCTTCCCAGTCTGACAATGCCGTACTGACCAACAAAACTACCGAATCAATTTCTGAAGATCCGAACATCTGCCTTCAAACCGAAGTCGAAACGATTGCCTCCACGATTGCTGAAAATATCATTACAACCGAAGCAATTGAAGCGATTCCTGTTCAATCAGTAGAAGCTGCTGCACCAGATCATGATCCCGATGTTCTTATCGCTGATAACAAGCCAAAGCCTGTAACAGCAAAGGCTCCGGAAAAATCTAATACTGTTGATGCCCCGCCTTCAGCCGACCCGGTTCCTGAGAAATTGACTGATCAACCAACTGAAAAAGCTGACGACGACGTTCCAAAAAAGACGGAAGGTACCCCATCAACAAATAAACCTTCCAACACTGAAAAGGCCAAGGTCTCAACCAGCTCAGATGTTACAAAACCAGAAACATCCCATACCACAAAAACAATTGAGCCCGTAGAGGAGCAGACAACAACGAAGACAATTAAAGATTCTACTGAGTCACCGGTCACTGATCCGCCAACAGTCAAAACTACTGAAAAGACTACCGAAAATACCACGGAAGCCCCGAAATGCAGTCACAACTGGGTTTGGGCTACTCATACAGAGACGAAAACGATTCCTGAAGTATCCCACGAAGAACCGGTATACAATGATGGCTGGGACGAAGCAGTCAAAGTAAAAAAGGTCTATTGTTCCGAGTGTGAAAAGATTTACGACACCAGCGAAGACTACTATGCCTATGACAAATGCCATGGCAGCTCAGGACTAATCACTGTAATCGATCATTATATCCACCATGAACCGGAACTACTCTTCTATGACACCATCGTTGACGAACCCGAGCATGAAGAGACTGTCACCGTGAAGGACTATCAGTATTGTTCCATCTGCGGTAAACGGAAATAGGACTACCTCAGCACTGAATAGCTGTACGTCTTTACATTTCCAGTATTGCTGATCTTGCCGTTCTTTACCTCGTAGATCCTGTGGCTGACGCTCTTGCTCGTAATCTTATAGGTTCCAGGCTTAACAAGCCGGTTTTTACTGTCCACAAGATATCCTTTTGAGTTAAACTTGTATGCATTATCATTGATAAAGATCGTCACATTCTTCGGATACCAGGAACCATAGCTGAACCAGTATCCGGTTTTATCCTTCTTCCACTGACCTACAGTTCCTACTGTAATGGCGCCGCTATCCTTATTGGTTTTCTTCACCGTTCCTGTAGAGATCTTCATACCCTCATGGAAGGAATAACCCAGAGAGGAAGTTGCACCTGTCTGCATTTTCCCATCTGCTTTAAAAAGATAATATTTCCCATCAATCTTACAAAGGCAGTTGTTGACATACTTTCCGTTTGAGAGCTGATACTTCCAACCTGCAAAGTATGATGATATCGTTCCGTCTGGTGCTTTTGCCTTTACAGTCTGCTTTTTCCACCCAGCGGTTGCTGCCTCTGAATGAATGGCCGGCATCGTCACAACTAAAAACACCAGAACAACTGCCAGTGCTATCAAACTTCTTACTTTTCTTTTCATGTGAACCTCGCTTTCTAAAAACCCCACCCGGAATAAACCAGGTGGGGTTTTTATTTGTTACATGTTCTTATTCAGCTTCCGTTTCTTCCATATGATCACTCCGATACCAGCCATGGCCAGTACAAGAATTCCAAGGAAGATAGCAATCGGTGTATCATCGCCAGTCTGCGGCTGATCATGATCCGAATAGCTTACGGTCTGGTTTGCATCTTTGAGATCCTTATGCTCTCCAATCAGAACCTGCTTTATGCTTCCGTCCTCCTGGTGAACATTCACATAAACCTCTTCGTAAACCACATACTTAATGGAATCATACTTTCCAATCGTAAACTGCGGGAAGGTCACACTGATGGAACCATTCGGATTCTCCGGCTTGAAAGTCTTCTCAGCTTCCAGCGTCTTTCCGTTTACCTCCACCTTGTTTCCATCCTTGTCTACCAGCCAGCCCTTTGCGGTATAGCTATAGTCCGTATTCAGATTGGTCAGCATGATCTGATCCGTCACTTCAATGGTTACCGTATCTTTGCCTACATTCTTCTTTACCAGAGAAGCCTTCGTTCCCACCTTCGGGAAGTCAACTGTCTGGTCCTTATCATGAATGTTTGCGTGAGTTGCTACCGGGATCAGATCACCTTCCGGTGAACAGGTCTCAAAAGCAACCACCGACTTACCTTCCATAAAGAGTTCCTTTGCATTGAAGGTAAATGTCAGCTCGACAATACCTTCTCCGGTTTCGGATGCCACAAAGTCCTTCGAAGCCGTTACCGGTTTCTTATTCTCATCCCTGAAGATTTCCTCAGCCTCACCATTCTTCGGCTGCTTCATGAGCGTGCCTTCCATGGTGTACTTCTTGCCCGGGATCAGATTGGTGTATTCCACCGTATCTACCAGAGTAACGATCTGATTCGGATAAGCCACATGAGTCTTTGTTGCCTGATCCATCAGGGTTGTCTTAAGCGTAGGCACCTTGAGCTCCTGACCTGCATCATTCAGGTCCTTATGCTCTGCAGCTACACGCCAATCCTTTCCGGACTGGACATACAGGGTTTCAAAGATAACCATATCCTTGCCGGCCAGATCTGCCTGCATATCTTCAGTAATGGTAAACTCCAGCTTGAACTCGCCCTTTACGGCACCATTCTTCTTATTTGCAGCTCCGGTTGTAAATGCCTGCTCTGCGGTTACTGTCTTACCGTTCAGAATCAGCTCTTCGCCGGTCTTCTTATCCATAGCGATACCCACCAGTCTGTACTTCTTCTCCGGCTGCAGATTGTCATAGGAAACGACATCATAAAACTTTGCGCTCTGGTGAGCCAGTTCGCTTCTGCCGTTCACATCCATAGCAGTTGTCGAAATCTCCGGATGGAATACCGTCTGACCCTTGTCGTTGATATCCGCATGTGTGAATACCTTGACTCCGGTCCTTGTATCTTCACAATCCTCAAATACTACAATAGTTTCTACTTCCTTCGTCAGCAAACTTGCTTTGAAGGTAAAGGTTACATCCACTACACCGTTTGCTTCCTTTGCGGTAAATGTTGCCGTTGCTGTTACAGGATTTCCCTTCTCATCATGCAGTACCATCTTTGCCAGGTCTTCCGTGGTATAGTTTGCGTTCTCCGGTGCATCCTCCGGTTTCACATACAGCGTTCCTGTCAGCTGATACTCACGGCCCGGCTGCAGGTTCTTATAGCTGACATGATCTATCAGTGTGACCGTTTCAGTATAAGTAACCGTCTTGGAGCCGGAGACATCCTCTGCTTCAGTCTCACCGTTCGGTGTGTAAACCGTCTGTTCCTCATCCTTCGGATCAGCATGCTCAATTGGGAAGAGATCCTCACTCTCCGGACTTGCTTCCTGATAATTCGTCAGTGCTTCGCCTTCGACAACATCACCCAGATACAGGGTTTCGAAGATTACAAACTTCTGATCCTGCAGGCCTGTGAAATCCAGATCCTTGAACTCCATAGTTTCGGTACCGCATACACAATAGTCCGATTTGTCAGATGCTTCCCGGTCTCTCGTGGTAAAGCTCTTGGTCACAACAACTTCGGTTCCATTCTGAAGGAACGGGGTTGCATTTCCCTGATCATCCAGCTGCATGACACGACCGACCAAAGTGTATTCCGTAGAAACCTTCAGATTGCTGAAGTTTACTGCATCCACCAAGGTCTGTCCCTTATCTGCAGGAACCATCTTCACGCCCGGATCCTCACCCATGATCACGGTTGCAATCGTGCCAAAGGTAGGCTTCGGTACATTGTAGAGGTTGCCATCCTCATCATTCTGGATGCTGATATAGAGCGCATCCTTCGTGATCTCCACTTCCTGAGCCGGATTCATCTGATAATCCTTATTTGCCTTACATCTCTTTTCAGTCACGGTATACTTGCCAAGAGGAAGTGCTGCTGCTCCATCCTTCGACGGAAGCACGCCATCATTGCCCTGGCCAAACCAAACCGTACCTATCGTACCATCATAATCAGAAACCTGATCGTAATAGTTCTCATTCACATACTTCTCAGCCTTCGTGGTAGCAATACCATCAGCATTAGTGTAAATATAGTGAACCTCTCCGGTTTCCTGATTCTTCACTTCAAACTTCACACCTTCCATCGGTTTTCCCGATGAAAGATCCATCTTATGCAGCGAAAGATTGCCTCGAAGCTCGGTGTTCTGAGCTACAAGGGATACCTTCGCACCATCATTTACTGCATGTCCCTTTGTTGCCAGTTCTTCTGCCGTTTTTGCCTGATCCGGATCGTAGACAACCGGAGTAAATGTGGTATGGTCCTCATCATAAGTGCCATACAGCACAAGACTAATCGTATCTGCAATGTCAACATCACGCTTGCCGATATGCCATACAGAACCCTTCTTCTCGAAGCCTTCTGGGATCACGGTCTCTTTTACGGTGATATAACCGATTGGAAGTGTAGCACCAGTCTTCGCGGAATAATGCTTTGCGTTTTCCTCAATCTTAAGCGTGGTCTTCTTCACATTGACAGTCAGCGCATCAGCCTTGCGGATCGTAGTGATATCATCACCGGATACCGTAATCTCGAACTCAGCACCTGCCAGGCTGAGCCCCTTAGCTGTATTGTAGGAATCGCTCAGCTGGTTTACCTTCTCGATCAGAAGCTCAACCGGGATTTTCACCGGTTCATCAGTTACTTCGAACTTTGCAGGATTCTCTCTGGTATTATCCTTCTTCACAACAGTCTCAGAAACTACTGCTCTCCGCAGGTAGTTCTTTGCCTCCTTGGACTCTACCACATAGAAGGCTTTCTCATCCGCACCGTTCATTGCTTCCGTTAATTCGATCACATCTGCATTACCATTCTCATCCGTGATGAATGTACCAATGGCCTTGGTATAATCCTTGCTCTTCAGGGCAGCATCAGCCTCGGCCTTGTCAGCGTAAAGCTTGTACTCCGCACCTGCCAGAGAATAGTTCGGATTACCCTCAACGAATACAGGATCAGAAGAAGACTTGGTCAGTGTGACAAAGGTTTTGGCGATCTCTCTGGATTCGATAGTAACATCACTTGCTTTACCCTTAAGCTCGGAATCAATGGTTACAGTTCCGCTGTTGGGAGCCATCTCTACGGTATAGACATTAGGATCAATCACCCACTCTCCTGTATCCGGTACCTTTACCTCGCGTACCGTATAAGTACCAAATGGCAGGATCAGCAGATCAGAATAACCGTCAGTCTCAGTATCCTTCTTGATTGTCAGCTGCTTTGCGAAGTCCTTGTTGTCTTCGTCTGCACCCTTTACCTCATAAACAGCACCGGTTGTATCTCCTGCAATGTTGAGCTTCTTGTGAACCTGAAGCCGTCCCATGAAGGATACGGTCTGCTTCTCATTCTTCGGATCATCATGAGCCAACGGGAAAACAACTACATCATTGTTGCTGTCCGCATAAACATCCTTATAGGAAGTGTAAGCATTCTTCTCATCTCCCAGATAGATATACTGGAAAACGACATAGCCGGATCCTGCCGATCCAGACAGATCCAGATGCTCGAAATCAAGCGTCAGATCTCCGGAGCACTCATACATGGAGCGCACATAGGTCTTCGCTGTTTCAAAGGACTTGGAAGCTTTCGCAATCTCCTTCAAAGAACCGTCTGCCTCGATCTCCATCAGCTTGCCAACCAGCGTGTACTTTGTGTTGAACCGCAGATTGGTATAGGAAACCTGATCCCGGATGGTCATATCCTTCTCAGGAGACGCCACCTTTGCCAAAGAACCATCCGCCAGAACGATCCACGCATCGGATACCAGTGTCGGCAGCTTCACATTAGTGATATAGGTTTTCTTATCACCACGGTTACTGTCATAGACATTTGCCACCTGTCCATCCTTCACCTGGACACGGATCACTTCTTCCTTCTGATGGCCCTGGGGATCAACTTCCTTTACCTGATACCATCCTTCCGGAAGTGCGCCCTGATCAGCCGTTACTTTCTGGGTATGATTCTTATCTCCAACCATGGCAAACCATACGCCTGCCTTACCGGAGTAAGATACCTTCTTATCATCATACTTGTTTGTGTCTGTAGCATGAGCCACATAATCCTTATGGGTAGAAACCTTGCCATCAGCGTCGGTCACCAGATAATGAACCTCGCCTGTAGCCTCGCTCTTCACTTCAAAGCGGATATTTGCAAGAGGCTCATCACTCTCGCCGCGCTTCTCGATCTTCAGATCACCACGTTTCGGGATCTCATCAATAAAAATTGTCAGCGGAGTATTTGAAATGGAATCAATACTTGCTGCAGTGATTTTGTTCCCATCGCTTCCTGCGATATAATTACCCTTCTCATCTACCAGATATGCTTTGCCCGGCAGATAACCATCTGTTGCATTACCATTCGGAAGAAGTTTGAAACACATCTTTACAGGAACAGTCACACCCTTTGCGGTTGCTGTCGCTCCCTCCATTGCATAACTTGCAGGTGCTGCAGTCTCCTCAATGGTTAAATATCCCAAAGGATAGTGCTCCGTATCATGCTTAATCTGAAATTCTCCATTTGCATCGGATGTATATGTTTCTGTCAACGTAGCCTTTTTGCTCTGCAGTGATGCAAAGGTTTCCGTTCCATCTGTACTGATGGCATAATATTTCACTGTGAACTGTGCACCAGCCACTCCGATATTCTGGGTTGTGCCATCAGCCAGCTTCTTGCTGATTTTAACACCAATCGGGTCATTCACCGGTTCATCGGTCACCTTAAGTGTTGCCGGATTCTTCTCCGTATTAGCCAATGTTACATCCAGATGATAAACTTCGGTATCCAGTTCATAGCCCTTACCGGTCAGTGATTCAACCATGTAAAATGTAGTCTTCTCAATCTTTCCGGTCTTACTGTTCTTTGTCATCCAGTTTGTGACATTCAGGACCTGGCTATTCCCCTTCTCGTCTACTGTCAGCGTCGCAATAGCCTTCGAGAAATCTCTGCTGCTTACTGCCGCAGTAGCTTCAGCATTCGTCTTGAACACCTTATAGGTTGCTCCCTTCAGGGAATAATTCGGATTCCCATCTGAACACTTGGAATTCGCAGAACGCTTCTCCAGGTAAATATAGGTCGGATTATTCTCCCAGTCCTCATCGATCATATTCACAATCTGTGTACTTGTCAGTGTTGTCGGAACTGACAGAAGTTTTGTGATTGTTGCCGGAATCGGATCCTCTGTCGAAAGATAACCATCCGGCGCTACCAGCTCTTTATAAGCGAACTTCGTATTCGTGAGCATTTTCTTATCGGTCAGTTCATCCTTACCCATGCAGATGAAATACTGGGTATGTCCGTTAACCGTTCTGCTTACCTTCCAGCCAGCATCTTCGGTATAGTTAAGGCGTGCCTTGCAGGTGTGACCGGCAACCGTACTGGTTGTAGGTCCTGAGAGTTCACTTGCATAACCATCCTTATCCATCTGGAAGACAGCAATCAGGTGATCGTCTGTCATCTTAGATGCATCATCGGTATCATACAAACCATAATAAGCTCCGGCAAACCCATTGGATGTAATTCCCTTCGTCCCATCCTTCTTAATTGAGGCATAGTACTCATAATGTTCATTAGTCCAGGTATGTTTTGCATCCTTGGCATGTGCTTCCGCATCTGCTTCTTTTTCATAGACATTCACGGTATAGTACCCGGTAGACTTCGGCTCATAACGTTCGTTGGTCCAGTTCTCCTGTACCTCTACCTTCGGGGCCTCGGAGAATTTGCCAACCTTATAGGTTGCAATACCATCCGCGCCTGTCTTCAAAGCCTTCTTGGTCTCTGTTCCATTGACCTTTACATCGAAGGTGACATCCTTCATAGCTTCACCATCGTCGTTCTTCTTGTAAACTGCGATGTAGTATTCCTTTTCTGTGTCGTACGGAACCTTCAGATAGGTACCACCAATGAAGTTCTGCCAGTTGGAATGTCCGGAATAGGCATTCTGATCTACCTCATCTGAACGATACGGCACCCAGATATACGTCTTGTTATTCTCTACAGTCACCTTGTAATTAGCATATCCTCTGGTATTGGTACTCGTGATCGGCAGCATGATCAGCTGTCCGTAAGCACCACGGGGAGACATATCCTTTGACTCTGTACAGAATACAGAGAAAGAATACAGGTCACTGTCTGTAGATGTGATAACGCGGTAACCCTTGTTATACCAGTTATCTGTCCAACCGGTATTCGTTGTGTTGTAATCAGGATTAGAACCGTAGACTACAACATCAGAAGCCCCATTCTTTGTCGCACCAGATCCGTATGCATCCTTGAACTTGCCAGCCGGAAGTCCGGAAACGGTATTATCAACATTGAAATAGGTTCCACAGCTCTTGGTAATGGATGAATATGTCATTTCCGAGTCACCACTACCTGTCGGAAGCACACCGGACGCTGCATTAAATGTCCGGGACCCCAGATATGCCGTTGCACTTGCTGCATTCCGGTATCCGGCAAAACCATAATACTTGGATGTATTCGTGGCATTCACATAGATCGGGAATGCGATATAACTCGGCACATTGAACTTATATGTTGTACCGTCGATTTCTACACTGATTGCCTTCGATGTTGCCGCACGGGATACCGTGAAATCATCATCGTCATACATCAGCACATAATCATCTTCATCCAGGTCCGTCTGATCGTAGTTCAGCAGGACATCCGGATACTCAGTCAGCTTCTTATTTTCATCCAGACTGCGCACATACAGTGCAGCGAACCGGGCTGCTGCTTCGGATGTAGATGCACTGATCACTTCGTAATCTACATTCGTACCATAATTGGAATCCGAAAGACGGTCACCCTTCTCATTGGCTGCACCAATGATGTAGGCATCCTTTACACAACCGGGGATGAAATACTTTGCATTGGAAGAATTATTGCCGGCTGCACCGACCACAATAACTCCTTTACTGATAGCTTCTTCGATAGCCAGGACTACTGCCGAATTCTCTTCGGAACAGTTGGCAGTAAGAGACAGGCTGATCACATCTGCCTTGCACTCCAGAGCATACTGGATTGCAGCGTAGATATCGGATGCCTGGCCTTTACCGGATGCATCCATTGCCTTGATGGAAAGCACCTTTGCGCCCGGGTACTCTTCCCTGATATAGTCGTACATTTTGGTTCCATGGCCGTTATCATCGGAATCAGAGCCTCCCAGCACAGAGACAGACCCTACAAGCCCGGATCCGTTTACACCCGTATCGATCAGGGCGATTGTTCCTGCCGGAACGGATCGGAGAGCAGAAAGATCATTCAGGTTTGCCAGCGCATCATCGCCTTCATTAAGGTTGGAAAGATCTGCACCGTCTTGATAACTCTCCTCTTCAGATGCCTTTAGGTCATCCTCCGAATCATCAGAATCACCGGCTTCATCCTCTCCGGTATCTGCAGCTTCACTGTTCTCCTGCACGTTCTCATTATCCGCTACTCGGAAGGTTATATTTGCCGAAACAAATTCTGCCTTGCCATAATAATAAGTGTAAGCATTCCGTGTTTCTTCAACGGTCGAATATCTGGTAAGATAGACGCCGCGGTACTCGGACAGAACCTCAGTATCCCATGTCAGGATTGACGGATCCTCTGTTCCGATCATCAGCTCACGTGAAGAGAAATCCACTCCGGAGATATCCACACCGGCAACCTGCTCTGTAAAAGAAGGCTGTCTTTCCTGAATCTCCGTGCTTTCTTCTGTTTCTTCATCTTCGGTGGAAGCTTCCGACTCTGTGTCCTTAGTCTCCTCCGTGAATTCCGTCTGCTCTTCAGATACCTCTTCACTTTCAGTATCCTCAGTTTCAGCAGCATTATCTGCTGTATCATCTTCTGTCACTGCTTCAGAATCCTCTTCGGTTAGTGTTTCCGTTATTTCTTCCGGATCTTCGGATACATCCTCCGATGAATCCACTATGGCTTCATCGATTGTTTCTGATCCTCCTGTATCATCTTCAACCAGATCCTCTTCGGTCTGTGAATCTGCCGCCTGCTCCTCTGCCTCTGTCACCGATTCGACATCCTGCAGAAAACCCTGCATTGAGTCAATAGGTGTTGCAGTAATGAACATGGCACCTGCAAGTAACGTTGCGATCATTCGTTTAAACATAGGTGTTCTCCTTTTCTATAAATGTATGTTGTTGGTTGCATGAAAAAAGCAGCAGGGAACCCGTCAGATTTCTCTGAACAGGCTCCCCTGCTGCTTCCTCACTATTGTTATCCATCATAACCATATCATAGGTACATGGTGAAAAAAGATGCAAAATAGTGCAAAAGTATGCAAAGAATCTGTCGAGAAAACTTTTTGATATTGATCAGGACGAATACTGTTCAGCCACACTATCCAGTGCTTCCTGATGGAGATTTTGAGTATTTCGTATCCCATAACCGATCATCATTGCGATATCATGCCAATGCAGCCGGTCCAGATAACGAAGCCGCAGGATCTGCCGGTAAATCGGCTTTGATGCGGAAGAAATCATTTCCTTAATTTGATCCTTTTTCTTCTCCCATGCTTCTTTCTCATCGATCAGTTTCTGCATCTGGGCAGTATAATCACAGATCTTCTCTTCCATCTTCGAAGTCACATGAGTCTGAGTTTTCGGCATGTCGGTATAGTGTACGGTCTCCGGAGACATCGCGCTCTCCCGCAGCTCCTGAATCTCTCTGAACTTTCTGAGAATCTCATCCTCAATCTCACCGACCTGGGATAAAATGCTCTTAACTTCTTCCCTTGTCATATGCCTGCCTCCTTTCTTAAGCGCAAATAGAGCTGTTCTCCATCCAGTTCCGTCAAACGTCCGAACCACTCTGACAGGAAGAATCGTGTCGTTTCATCCCGAAGTGCCTGAGCACATACGCTGCCCGGATATCTCTTCAATACCCTGATTGCATCCCGGTAGTCCTTCACCGCCAGGAGAATGATCGCGTTTGCCAGATTATCAAATGGATTTCCCTCAACAAATCTTTTCATCGCAATACCTCCGCTTTTACTGCATCTATCAATGCCTGCTGTGTTTTATCTTTTTCTTTCAGTGCCAGAACGATCCGTTCATCGATGGTTCCGGCGGTTACAATATGCTCTACAACTACGGTTCCGGCCTTCTGTCCCTGCCTCCACAGGCGGGCCACGGTCTGCTGATACAGTTCCAGGCTCCAGTTAAGCCCGAACCAAACCAGCGTATTTCCGCCGCTCTGCAGGTTCAGTCCATGTCCGGCAGATGCCGGGTGGATCAGGCCGACCTGTAATGCCCCTGCATTCCATTTATCAAAACTCTCATCGGAATCCAGCTTCTGGTACATGACCTTCAGCTTATCCAGCCGTTCTGTGATCCGTGTCAGGTCATGTCGGAACCAGTAGGCTACAAGAATCGGTTTCCCATTTGCAGCTTCGATCAGATCCTCCAGTGCATCCAGTTTCCGATTATGGAAGGCGTTGATCTCTCCATCATCGGAATAGACTGCGCCATTGGCCATCTGTGTCAGCTTGTTGGAAAGGGATGCCGCATTGGATGCAGTCACTTCCCCACCGGGGAGCTGAAGGATGAGCTGTTCCTTCATTTCTTCGTACTTTTTCTGCTCATCCTCATCCAGATATACCTTGTACTCATTGCTGAGCAGCTCGGGCATATCCAGAAACTCCGTTGCTTTCATGGAGATCGTGATATCTGAGATCCGGTCATAAATTGCCTGCTCTGCCCAGGGAAGGGGCTTATAGGTGTATACCACCGGTCCGTTCATCCGATCCGGCTTAAAGTAGTTGATCCGGTACTGGCTGATGAAACGTCCCAGCCGTTTACCCAGATCCAAAACCTTGAACTCTGCGAAGAGATCCATCAGCCCATTGGAAGATGGGGTTCCGGTAAGGCCTACAATCCGTTTTACTTTCGGCCGGACCTTCATCAGCGCCCGGAAGCGTTTGGACTCCCAGTTCTTGAAAGACGAAAGCTCGTCAATGACGATCATGTCAAAGTCAAATGGCTCTCCACTCTTCTCAACCAGCCAGGGAAGATTCTCCCTGTTGATGATGTAAATGTCTGCTTTCCTCTCCAGCGCTTTCTTACGTTCATTCGCTGAACCGGTTACTATGGAATAGGTAAGGCCGTTGACCTCTTCAAATTTCACAATCTCGTTCGGCCATGTGTTCTTCGCAACCCGAAGCGGTGCAATGACCAGAACCTTTGTAACCTCGAAGCGGTCATACATCAGGATCATGATCACCCAGAGTGTAATTATGGTCTTGCCTCAGCCGAGGCCCATATCGAGCAAAAGCGCGGCAACCGGATGATCCATCAGGAAATCGATTGCGTACTGCTGATATGCGTGCGGTATGAACTTCATCGGGCAACACCCCCTCTCTTCATTTCTGTATTTCATCTAAAATTCCTCCGATCTGCTGAACATCATCCAGGACAAATACCTGATAGCCCAGCCTTCTCAATAACCGGTGTCTTGCCTTCTGGATAGGTCTTGGTTTCTTCCCTGGAGCCTTAACCTCCACAAGGCCGAAATGGCCTCCCGGAAGAAAGACCAGCCGGTCCGGAACCCCGTCATAGCCCGGGGATATCCACTTGGGACAGAGGCCGCCTTTTTCTTTCACCTTTCGGACAAGACACTGTTCAATCTCTCTTTCTCTCATTCTTCTTCTCCAATGCAGTGACAGTCACCCTTCACACCCTTTGTCACACCCGCTTGTCAACCCCCGGAAGCCTTTATTTACAATGGATTTAGGGGAATCCTGGTGTGACGATTGATGAAGAATTTCTATTACGCGCAAAATACGCGTATTACGTGTTATGTGCCTGTTATTACTGCTATTTCTTTTATTCATTCATCATTTCTATAAGTATTAGTTGTCACCTGTCACAGGCTTGCCACGAAAGCCTTTAGTTTTCATGCATTTCACGGTGTGATGACTTCCGTGACAAATACTGTGATGTGATGATCAAATCTTTCCATGCTTCCGCCGATAGATCCTCTGCTGACCATATATTTTCAGCCTTGGACGTTCATTGGTTCTTTCCCAATGAGACATGTGCATCATAAGTGCCGTAATCGCATAGGAATCTGATGGTCTGAGTTCTTCCTTCTGCCTGCCAAAGCATTCGCACCATATCTCCATATTGGAAACAGTCTCACGAAGAACCGTCCCTTCCGGAGTGGTGGGATCATCCTTATCACGGATATAGTTTCTCCGGTCAAAGGCATCCATCGAATCCCAATTCTCAGGCAGCAAGGTATCAAGATACTCAGCCACCAGGCCCTCACGTTCATCTATCTCCATTGCCGAGTTTTGTTCCTGCTTTGCGTACTTTTCGAGTTCCGGCGGCAGATAGAGATTCTCTTTTTCAGAGACCATCTTCACCTCAGCCCAGATCTGATCAACAAGGTCCTGTGTCATTTCCCATGGATGCCGGTTACTGATGCCGGTTACCTTTATGTTCCAGAACCGACGGTTCCCGGTGATATCCCGCAGATAACCGTTCTCAGAATTCGTTGTTCCAATGAAGATGCACTGTCTGGGATGCGGTGTGACCCGTCGTCCGAAAGAGGCACGGTACTTATCGTCCTGCCTGGAAATAAAGGCTTTCACCTTATCGATATCCGCCTTCTTCATCCCGGCGAGCTCACCGATTTCAAGGATCCAGAACCCCTGCAGCTTCTCCGCGGCAGTCTTGTCATTCATATCCGATAAGGAAAGGCTGTCCGAATACCACTGCATGCCAAGCTTTGCGATAACGGTGGATTTTCCGATACCCTGCGGTCCGTTTAATACCGGACAGAAATCAAACTTAATCCCCGGTTCCAGAACCCGTTTGTATGCGGCGCATAAGGTCTTTCTCGTGGCCGCCTTCACGTAGTCGTTGTCCTGGGCTCCGAGATAGTCAATGAATATGGACTCCGCCCGGACTACCCCGTCCCACTCCGGCAGGGAAGCAAAGTATTCCCGTATCGGATGGTATGACCGGTCATCAGACACTTTGGTCACTCCTATCTGGTAGTTCCTCTGCGAAAAGGTTCCATACCTGTCATCGATATAGCTGATCAGCTGCGCGTCATCCGCGTCACGCCAGAATCTGGCCGGATGTTTCCAGGGAACCTCTTCCTTGATCTCCATACCGTCCGCCAGCTCATTGAACACAATGCCTTTCAGTTCCGGATCATTTTCCATGATGAGACGGATGTTATGGAGACTGTTAACCAGCACTCCGCTCTTGTCATATGCAAGCTGTGAAAGCCATGCATCCTCACCATCATCGAAATCCTCAATAGCCTTAGCCATTCGTTCCTTTGCCGCAAGGATCTTTATTTCCGGCAGGTTCATGACAAAGTCAGCCATATTCTTAAAGGACTGTTTCGGATCCACATCCGGAAACTTATGAATACGGACCAGGTCAAAAGCGTTTACCAGCTTTCCGAACGCCGGATCCGTCGCATGGTGGGAATAAGCGAAGGTTCCGTTCTCATATAAGACAAGCCCCGCCGTACTCTCACCGGCGATATAGGTATATCTGCCGGACATATTGGCGACTGGCTCATACACATCGGCAAGGAAAGCATCAATCGCGTCAGCAACCGTATAAAGCCTGCAGAAAAGACCGACCGCGCCTTCCTTTGTCAGAGGATCCTTCTGTTTTGTCCCTTCCGGTTTCTTTGCTGTGCTCTCTTTCGGTGTAGTGGGAAGCAAAGAACAATCCGTCCAGTTCGGGTGTGCCGAAAGCACCTTGTCCGGATCCACAGTGTCACCGTCAAGCTCCACATACAGGTATTCCCCGTCTGACGGGCAGGAGGGCCAGTACATCAGCTGATGTGGTTCAAACGAACATGCATCGACCATATCGAGGATTCCCAGCTCCTGCGCCATGAACCTTGCTACGGCGTTATGCTCATCCGGCGACATATCTCTCCCTGCAGGAAGGATCACCCTGACTCGCGGCTTATCCGGCATATGGCTGTGAGTTGAATAAACGCAGCCCTTGTATTTGATCTTGTTTTTGATGTCCTTTACGAACTCAGGTGTGGCAAAGTCCAGGTCATAAACCACCATGGACCGGCAGTCCACATGGTCTACCTTCCTGCGGTTATCCTTCAGATGCCCTGCCACAAAACCGCCTTTATCCTTAATGACATCTCTCTTTGCTTTCGGAAATGTCTGGTACTCCACCGATGACTCTGAAGTCCGGATCGGTGTTTTGAGCCGCTCACACAACTTCTCAAAGGTTATGGTCTTGTTTGACCAGAACTTCGATTTACGGGAATCTCCATAAGCAATTTTCAGGTCACGCATTCGCTGGTCCTCCCTTCTGATAAAGTTGCTCAACCCTTTCCTTCTCCGCTCTGCTCATATTCGACGGAGGGATATAGTCGAAATCAAACCCGTAGCGTTCCAGCATGTCGATCATGATGACCTCATTGCCTTTCCGGATATCCGCCTCATTTACAAATACTTCTACCCAGGACAGAATGCGGTCCCGCAGCATCTCATCCGGCAAAGGATTGATCCTGAGGACCGGGATACCGAATCGTGCTGCAATCGCATTCTTCTTCGCATCCGCGATAGCCGCCTTTACAACGTGGGCCTTGCAGCGTTCCGGACGAACGCCGGTTCTTAAGTAAAAATCGCTTTCGTAATGATCCTCTCCGTCATATTCAATGAAAAGTTTCGGTTGTCCATCTTTAAGAACCGCGATATCGAACGGACTGCGCCGGCATCCGTCAGCATCGATCCGGTATTCTTCCTCATAAGGAATGCCGCACTCGTCCAGGATGGCAGTGATCCTTCTTGCGCCGACGCTTCCTGTCTGAGGAGGAAGGAACACTTCTTTACCGTATTTATTTATGGTTGTGATACTTTCCGCTCTCATCCCGCACCTCCTGTCGCTTTCTCTGATTCGTCCGTGTTCACCGGCCCGTGCCTGCCCGCATATCTGCGATCTGATTTCTTCAAACCAGTCCAATTGATGTAGATATTCACATCAACCACCTCGTTTCTTTGGATTAGTAAAGCCCATCACTGGTCTTTCCAAAGGTCTAGGTATCAGTTCGCTCATTTTTCCGGTCTTTGCATAAACTTTTTTCTATTTTTTTGCCCGAGACAGAATCGCTTTCTTAATAAAGAAAAAGCCGGTCACCTCAGACCGGAAAATTTTTTTTCATAAAAACCGGAAAAACCTGCCAGCTGATACCTAGACCTGTGAAACGACAGGAAAAGGAATCAGCTCCAAAAAAAAAATTCCGGAAAAAACCGGAAAAATCCCTGAACTGATACCTAGACCTGTGAGAACAGCGAAAGGAGGAATGACGATGAACGACAGAACAGTTTCAGACGCCGCCCCGGGCCATACCGCGGCGGCAGTTCAGAAGAATGATCATTGAAAGAAAAATATGTAAAGGAGAATGACAAGATGAGTAAAATGAGTGAATTGTCGCAGGTACTGGATGAATTGATCTCCTGCGGCGAAAAGCTGATCAAACTGGCAAAAGCAATAAGGGAATGCTTTACACCCGATACTGCTATTGAAGAAACCAGACCGGTTGTCGAAGCAAAGCCTGTAGCCAAGGCAGAGATCCCCGCTCCTCCTTCCTATTCAAAAGAAGATATCCGCGGGATGCTCGCTGCAAAAGCCAGTGAAGAAAACGGTCGTTACAAGTCCGATGTAAAAGCCATCGTAAAGAAGTACGGCAACGGAGGAACGCTGACAGACATTCCGGCAGAATCTTATCCGGAACTGGTGAAAGAACTGGAGGGACTGAGCGATGGCTGATCATGCATTACTCTCCGCGTCATCCTCGCATCGGTGGCTCTCATGCCCGCCGTCAGCGAAGCTTTGTGCGGAGATCAAAGACGAAACCTCTCCCTTTGCCATGCAGGGAACGGATGCTCACAGCCTCTGTGAATATAAGGTACTTCACGCACTTGGAGAAGATGTCCAGGATCCTACTGAAAACCTGGACTACTACGATTCCGAGATGAATGAGTGCACTGATGAGTACTGCGCTTATGTTATGGAACAGTATGAGGACGCAAAGACGCTCTGCAAGGATCCGAAGGTTCTCGTGGAACAGCGGCTGGACTTTTCAAAATGGGTACCGGATGGTTTCGGTACCGGAGACTGCCTCATCATCGCGGATAAGCAGCTTCATATCATTGATTTCAAGTATGGACTTGGAGTCCTGGTAGAAGCCGAAAACAACCCGCAGATGATGTGCTACGCTCTCGGAGCTCTGGATACCTATGATGGGATCTACGATATCGAATCGGTAAAGATGACCATCTTCCAGCCCCGCAGAGGAAATGTCAGCAGCTTCACGATCAGTAAGGCTGATCTTCTGAACTGGGCGGAGAACACTCTCGCGCCTGTTGCTAAACTGGCTTACAACGGAGAAGGCGAATTCAGCGCCGGGGACCACTGCCAGTTCTGCAAGATGAAAGCCACCTGCCGGAAACGTGCGGAGTACAATCTGGAACTTGCCAGATATGATTTCCCGCCACCGGCAACACTGGATGATCTGGAAATTGCCGCTATCCTGCCCCGGTTAGATGATCTGACCAACTGGGCGAACGACATTCGGGAATATGCCCTGCAGAAAGCACTGAATGGAACTGAGTTCCCCGGATTCAAAGTGGTGGAAGGCAGATCTGTACGGAAATTCATCGATGAAGCGACTGTCGCAGCTATTGTTTCGGATGCTGGTTTTGATCCTTATGAGAAGAAGGTTCTCGGGATCACGGCGATGACTACCCTGCTGGGTAAAAAGAAATTTGAAGAACTGTTGAGCGGCATGATCACAAAGCCGCCCGGCAAACCGACACTGGTGCCCGAGTCCGACAAACGGCCGGCACTGGACACAGCAATAAATGATTTCAAAGAATAACAGGAGGACAATATTATGCCTAAGATTTTGAATGCTACAAAGGTAATCACAGGAAAGAACACAAGATGGAGCTATGCCAATGTATGGGATCCCAAGTCAATCAACGGCGGAGCGCCGAAGTACAGCGTGTCCCTCATCATTCCGAAGTCGGATACGGCAACCATCGAGAAAATCAAGGCCGCGATTAAGGCTGCCTACGAGGAAGGCGAAAGCAAACTGAAGGGAAATGGAAAAACGGTTCCGCCCTTGGAATCACTGAAGACTCCTCTTCGTGATGGTGATCTGGAACGTCCGGATGATGAAGCGTATCATGACAGCTACTTCATCAACGCAAACAGCTCTTCTGCCCCCGGGATCGTAGACGCAAACTGTCAGCCGATCCTGGATCGTTCCGAGGTCTACTCAGGTGTTTACGGCCGCGCTTCCATTAACCTGTATGCATTTAACAGCAATGGAAACAAAGGAATCGCGTGCGGTCTGAACAATCTTCAGAAGATCCGTGACGGGGAACCCCTGGGCGGTAAGTCCAGCGCTGAAGATGACTTTGCTACCGAAGATGAGGATGATTTCCTCGACTAATAGTCAGCTGACCAAATAACGGGCGGCGGTATTCCAGAAATCGCCGCCCCATCTAAGAAATAAGGAGAAAAACAAGATGAAAGATATAACCCTTTTTAAGCCGATCGTGCTTCGCAGATCGTTGGATGACATGACGCTTTCTCAGAAAGAGATTGCCCTCGACCTTCTGACCAATAGTAAGGTACTCGTTCCTGGAAAAGATGGGCTGAAATATGTATCCATAGAAGATCCAAAGCAGGTGCGCCCCAGGTACTTCATTTACGGATCTGAAGCTGTATGCTATTACCGCCAGTCCTTAGGACTTCCGGATGTATCCATCACAACCATCTGCGTTGATGAAATACTCACAGCGCCGGATGATTATGATACCCTCTACGATATACTCTATCTCCTAAACCGGGTTCATATGCGCAATGAGCGTATTGCCAAAGTCACTGAGCTCGGATGCCCGTTGGTCATCCTTTGGAACGAATACCGGATGCTGCAAGGGTATGTGGAGACACTTCAGGATAACAACTGGTGCGGACATCCGATAATTAACAGCTTTGACGCGCCCGATTTGGATAAGGATGCTGAACCAGGCAAATACAAGCATTATGAGAAAATCCGCAAATCACTCGTGGATATCGGATACAGCCTTTTGGACTACCAGCGGCTTGATGATGAAGCATACGATGAATAGAAATGAGGGCAGCCGGAACTATACCTGCTGCCCTTAAGAAGCGAGGAACAAACCATGAATGAAATGTCAATCGATCTGGAGACCTACAGCGACGTGGACATCTCCAAATGCGGAGTATACAAATATGCCGAATCAGATCAGTTTGAGATACTGCTCTTCGGTGTCTCCGTGGACGGCGGCCCTGTCAGGGTATATGACCTTGCCTGTGGGGAAAGCCTTCCGGAGGAGATCCTGGCGGCATTATCGGATGTAACTGTAACCAAATGGGCATTCAACGCCACCTTCGAGCGTATCTGTCTTTCTAACTGGCTCCGTAAGCATCATCCGGGTTATTTCCGATCCTATGGATCTCCGGATGATTCCGTACAGAACTATCTGGATCCATCTTCTTGGAAATGTACTATGATCTGGTCTGCCTATATGGGTCTCCCGCTCTCTTTGGAAGGTGTCGGAGCTGTCCTGAAGCTACAGGAACAGAAACTGAAGGAAGGCAAAGATTTGATCCGTTATTTCTGTACGCCCTGCTCTCCTACGAAAAGTAACGGTGGACGCACACGAAACCTTCCGGAGCATGCTCCCGAAAAATGGGAACTCTTCAAGAAGTATAACCAGCGCGATGTAGAAGTGGAAATGCAGATTCATAAACGCCTTGCGAACTACCCTGTCCCGGACTCCATATGGACGGAATACCACCTGGATCAGGAGATCAACGATCGGGGGATCATGATTGACCGTACTTTCGTTGAACAGGCGATCCGGATTGACGAACGAGTCAGAAATGACCTGATGATCCAGATGCAGAGCCTGACCGGGCTGGAGAATCCCAACTCCGTTCAGCAGCTGAAAGAGTATTTTTTCCAAAACGGTCTTGAAATTGACAGTCTTGGAAAAAAAGAAGTTGCAGAAATGATAAAGACTGCCCCAGCTGACATTGCCAGAGTGCTTTCCCTCCGGCTTCAGCTTGCCAAAAGCAGTGTAAAGAAGTACCAGGCAATGATGAATGCGGTATGTGCCGATAACCGGTGTCACGGCATGTTCCAGTTCTATGGAGCTAACCGTTCCGGACGTTGGGCCGGTAGACTGATACAATTGCAGAACCTTCCCCAGAACCATATGTCTGATCTGGCAGAGGCCCGGGAACTGGTCCGTTCCGGTGATTACGATACTCTCTCACTCCTCTATGACGACATCCCGGATACGCTCTCGCAGCTGATCCGGACAGCCTTTATCGCCCGTCCCGGTTATAAGTTTATTGTATCAGACTACTCTGCCATTGAGGCCCGTGTCCTTGCTCATCTGGCGGGTGAAACCTGGCGGTCCAAAGTATTTGCTGAAGGTGGTGACATCTACTGTGCTTCCGCCAGCCAGATGTTCCATGTGCCGGTGGAAAAACACGGTGTAAATGGTCATCTTCGGCAGAAAGGGAAACAGGCAGAGCTCGCATGTATTGCTGAAGGCGAACTTGTTCTGACTAATCATGGGCTTATCCCGATTGAAGATGTGAAGCTCAAAGATCTTCTGTGGGATGGAGAGTCCTGGGTGAAACATGAAGGTGTTATTTACAAAGGAAATGGTGAGGTGATTACCTATGAAGGACTTACAGCAACCAGAGACCACCTCGTCTGGGTTAAGGGGAAACCGCAGCCGATACAGTTTGGAATCGCCGCCTCCTGCGGCGCACATCTCCTACAAACCGGAGATGGTCGGAGAACGATTCGGATGGGTGGAAATCATCAGTCCGGAAAAACGCTGGAATCGGAACTGGAACCACTGTTATGTACTGACCAGATGTACCGGATGCGGTGCCATTCAGTGGCAGCTAAGAACCGCTTTAACATCTGGAAAGTCGAATGGATGCCAGAGTTGTTCACAGCCAAGGCTGATTCCAAAATGGCTGTCAAAGAGACTTACTGCTGCGAAACAGCGGTGCGAGAATCCGAGCGACAGGGACTACCACAATTACGGAGCAAGAGGAATTCAATTCATTTTTCCCAGTGTCCTGGATGCAGGCTTGTATCTGATCAGGGAATTTGGTCTTCCGGATCGGAGGATGGAAATCGACCGGATCGACAGCAATGGAAATTATGCACCGGGAAATCTTCGTTTTGTTCCTCATCTGGTGAACTGTATAAACCAGCGGAGAAATGTACTGAGTCAGTTCAGACAGGTGTATTGGCCATATGCAAGAAGTGTTGTTATAAGAAAATTGTCATCCGGTCTGACACGGGAAGAAATCATCCAAAATGCGGAAACTGCAGTTATGGAAAAACGAAAAAACTGGAGAATCATCAGCGCACGTCTCGACTTTATGATATACGAAATGCCGGAAGATATCATCGTTTTACGGTATCGGGAAAGCTTGTCCACAACTGCGGATATGGTGGCTCCGTAGGCGCACTGAAGTCCATGGGCGCAATCGAAATGGGTATCCCTGAAGAGGAACTCCAGGGACTTGTTAACTCCTGGCGGGACGCCAATCCGCGCATTGTCCAGTTCTGGTGGGATGTTGACCGTGCTGTAAAGACCGCCGTCAAAGAACGCATCCAAACCGAAGTACGAGGGATCAGGTTCTTTTGCAAAAGCGGAATGCTTTTTATCCGGCTCCCCTCCGGCCGCTGCCTTTCCTATGTGAAACCACGCATCGGTGAGAACCAGTTTGGCGGAGAATCTGTTACCTACGAAGGTATTGGAACCACCAAGAAATGGGAACGCATAGAAAGCTATGGTCCAAAATTCGTGGAGAACATCGTGCAGGCAGTCAGCAGGGATCTACTCTGTTATGCCATGCAGAATCTGAATGATTACAGAATTGTTGGTCATGTCCACGATGAGGTGATCATAGAATGTCCCCAGGATGTTGATGTAGCATCGATTTGTAGTCAGATGGGCAGATCCCCGGAATGGATGAAGGAAATCCTAATTCGCGGGGATGGATATGCTACCCCATGGTACAAGAAAGATTGAGAAAAAAGGCGGCTCCGCTGTGGAGTCGCCTCTCGCTTAATCTTCTCTCTGTTCAAATTCCTCAAATATCCTGTCAAGCTCAGGATTTGACGTGATCCCTCGCACCCTGTTTCTTACCTCAATATCATTCATATCAAGTCTGTAGAAATGATCCTTCATGTCCTCACCTTTATGCTTACGGATAAGTTGGATCCTTCCGAACTGATCATGATGTTTATCAGCGAACTTTGCCAAACCTACTGCCTTTGGATAATTGTCTTTCCTGCTGGAATCATGCGGTTCCAAAATATCAAAAACATATCCTAAAGCATCCGCTCTTACAACAATCATATCAGGAAACATTGGTGTACTCACCCCATTCACTTCGTAAGGTATCTCCAACGACCAACTCTTTCTGTCAAGATTTCTGAGCCAGCATACAGCACCATTAGCCAGTTCTTCCTTGATCAATGGTGCCTCCCAATCATTCAGATCAGCACGGAAATTACCATCTTTATCAACGAATAAGTGCTTATCATAACTCTCAGCATCTTCAGACACGGTAAAATCAATCACTTTAGGCAAACTCCATGCAGTTTCAACCGGAATTGCCGATCCCTGAATCATTCTGTTATAATCGGATTTTCTTGCATCCGGCAATGTTCTTAATGCAGGCTTATTGTCCTTATACAAGCTCAGGAACATCTTTTCAGCGTACTTTGAAAGCCGTTCCATAGCATCCGCATTATTGGCAATCGAGATGACTTCAATCTTTACATCAATGTGATCCTCGTCCCCGTGTTTTGCCCAGTAATCAACATTCAAGCCTTCACCAAGTATCTTTCCTGCCTGATCAAAATGCCTTGATATATCATATTCAGATGTCTGTATCGTCTGAGCATTCTCATCATACACATAGGTCGTATCACCATAATCGAACGTTAGGGTATCAATCGACAGACCTGTAAGATTCTCTTTTATCTCATCAAATTTACCCTCAGATTTGATCCGCTCCACCTCATCATCCATCTTTGCAATGATGGAATTTTTTGCCGTTCTTTGCGCTGCAGCATCAATGCCGTCACGTGTAAGCGCACGTGCCAGCTGCATATACAGCTTGATATATGGCTGCTTCCTGTTCGTGTCAATCTTATATGTCGCAAGATCATCCATCGTCATAAACACATCAGCGAATGCCGGATTTCTTTCGAGAGTTATAAGATTCCTGTTTGTACCAACCTCACCAGGATATACAGCTTCATCATCCCTGAGTTTTTTTATAATTCCTTCAGCCGTCTTTTTATCATAATGTGGCAGGAACAAGCTAACATCATTAAGCGAAGCATATGCTAATATACGCCTTGCCAAGGGTGTTCTGATCATTCGTCCCAAAAGCTGAGCAATATAGGTTCCATCCTGAGCCCCGCGGAATGACATCATAGTTTCCGCACGTGGACAATCCCATCCGGTAGACAGATTCATTTTGAAGAAAACAACCTTTATTTCTTTATTTTCTTCTATCCTTGAAGCCTCCACCTGGCGGATAACCAGATCTCCGATTGTAATTGCCCCATAATCGTTAAAAGTATGAACAACCTCTCCCGTATTAAGGCTTCTACCCAATTCTTTTTCAATCAGATCTACGCATTCCGAAAGATTAGTATGCGTAGCTTCTCTTTCGTTTCCATCTTCCACCTGAATAACGAGAATCGGATTGATATATTCCTCATGCTCTGGATCACTGTCACTATATTCCTTCCAGTATGCACACTTGTCGATCCAGTTTCTGACAGCACTCTGAAATGTGGTCATATCCGCAGAAATAGCTGTGTCGGGTATGTTCAAAATAATACGGTCTTTCAATAATCCAGACTCTCTCACGTCATCCGGCGATACCGTTACCTTCTGTACTGTTGATGTAGTGCCTTCGACCAGCTTGTTAAACTTCTCCGGCGTTGCCGTCACACCTATCACAAGCGGCATAGGGCATAACCCATCAGCTTCGCTGCCTTTGATAAATTTCTGCATGATCGATTGTGCCTGGCTTTCCGCATTGGCTGTTGTAGCAGTTCCCCTATGGGCTTCGTCGATCACCACATAAAGCTGTTTTGGCATCTGTTTCGCCGTATTTGTAATTGTCTCCCAAATCGTATATTGCCTCTTATCAGACTTTGCAATAAGCAGCTTATCGGATCCCAGCTTCTGAGTGTTAAGGAAATATATATGCCCCTTTTGGAGATATTCCGCATTGAATGTAGAGCCTATCGTTACAAGATCATGCACATGAATCTTATCAGATTTGCTCTCAATCTTAAGCCTTGTCTGTTCATTCAGTTCCGGCGAATCTGACAGCCATATAAAAATAGAATCCGGATCCGCCGTAACTTCAGCCGTACCATAAAGTATATTTTCAAAAAGCGTAGTCATTATGATGGTCTTCCCTGCACCAGTTGGTGCGGAAAAAGAAATGACCTGAGGCTTATTCTCTCTCCACAAAAGATGTGCATCGTTGATTGCAAGCTGCAACTCACTCAGGGCATTCTCCTGAAACGTAAACAACCGATCTCTCATCCTAAGTTCCTCCTGCCACCGATACTAAAATTATCTACATAATCCCTGTAAAGCTGATACGTACAATCAGCCTTGATACTTTCGTTCATTTCCCTGAAGGCTTCATCAGAATTTGTAACCAGATATACGGTTTTTATTCTTTCATCGCGGTTCACTTGATTCGAAAACTCGCCAAATTTAGTTTCATCAACCAAAACTGCAAGTTCATTCTCCGGGCGGATTAGCATATCAGGATCTCCTGCATCATCTTCTATCTCAGGTCTTACTCCTTTCGCTCCCGATTTTAACCACAGTAAAGGAAGTATCTGCTTAAACTGTCTTCCAAGCGATACACTGTTCTTATCGACAAAACCAAGTCTGAAGTATTCAACATTTGCTTCAAAACCGTCACTCAACCGCCTGTTCTCATCATCAGAGAAGAATCCATATTCACCCTCCAATTCTTCTCCATCCTCACGTTTTCCAATGATGGTATATTTTGTTCTCGGCCAGGTGACAGCACGGCAGATACCGTTCGACTCCCACTTTTCACTTCCGGGTGTTTCACCAGCTTTAAGCAAAGCCTTTGTCTGCTTCTTTGAAAGTTCATTATTGGTCACGATGATACATCTTCTATTATATCCATCCTGTTCATTAAGCAGGTTGACAGCATTGAGAGTGGTTCCACTTCCGGCAAAGAAATCAAGCACAATAGAATCCTCTTTTGTCGCTATCTTTATAACTTCCGCAATTAAGTCAATCGGTTTCGGATACGGAAACGCCTTTTCCCCAAAAACATCATCAATCTGTGATGTTCCTTTTGATGTATAAAAAGCCTTTTCGTTCCATATAGTTGGAACATCAAGCCCAACAGTAGTGTTTTCCCCAAAAATGAGAGTCGGCTTGTTTTCTTCCGTTCCCAAAACTTCAAGTTTACCGCTCTTGATCTTTTTTATAACACCATCAGGAAGATACTGAATGCTATACTCATTGGGATTCTTCTTAGACTTGTTTACACTTACTTTTATATAGCCTTTTTCCCAGTCTCCCAATAGCCGATCAGAAACGAGCCTCCAAACACATTTGTCACCCTTGCTGGTAACAGGCCATACCGCCGCACACCCCTCCGGTGCTTCCTTGTAATCATATTGAAATTCATCCAGTTCCCCAGAATAGATCCCACTATCAACACGTTCTGTAAGTGATCTCCCACAGCCAACGATGCACATAGTATCCTTGTCCACGAATATCGGGTATGTCTGATTCGGACGTTGTGTTTGATCAAATGTCGCCAATGTCAGCCCCTCAAAAGGCGTTCTGCTTTTTCCACCTGCAAATTGAATTGATGTAGCCTTAAAATCCATAGGAACAACAAATACAAGGTATTCCTGTAAATAATTAAATCCGCCCGAAGGCTTTCCCCCGGATGTCTGTACTGTTACTGCCACAACCTGTTTTCCGGGAAAAAGCTCTTCACAAAGCAACACCAGTCTGTGTACTTCCTGATATCCTATACTTATTATCAAGGCTCCCTGATCACTCAGTATCTTTCCTGCAAGCTGTAATCTCTTCTTCATCATAGATAGCCACTTGCTATGAGACCAGTGATCAGATGAATCTACAAAAGCATCATTATATTTCCAGTCATCGGTTCCGGTATTATAAGGCGGATCGATATAAATGCAATCCACCTTTTTCGGATACAAGTATTCCAAAAGCTGCAAAGCATGATAATTATCCGCTTCTATAAGTGTATGCCACAATGGAGAATCCTCTGCATTCTGAACCTTATCTATCGGTCTGAGGACAGGGAATATAGCCTCTCCAAACAACGCCACTGCTACAAGGTCCTTCACAGGTATTTCCGCCACATCCCCAGAAGCCCTATTCTTACATACCGCAATATCCTTTTTGATGTTTACAACAGTATAAACATCGCCGATGTTGCCTTTTCTCTTCGCAACATTCACGCCTCTCTTGATCGAATGACCATATAATGCGGTACATTCCGGTATATGTTCTTCAAAGACCAGTCCAAATTTTTTGTCTTTCGTAACATTCTTCACTTCCTGCTCTAATCTTTCCCTTAAAGCAGGATCCGATACCTGTTTTATAAGCTCATGTATCGCAGCCATAATTCCTCCTTACGCTTGTGTTGCCACCTTCAGATTGCTCCAATCTATTCCGAATAGTGGCTGATCCTTTGACAACTGGATTCTCGTGGTACCGTTTAATATTTTGTTTGCATTTGTTGTAGTCGAATCCGGCTTATCAAATGCGATGAAAATCTGCTTGCTGCTTTCCCCGTATAATTCAAGGATATGCTCTAATTGCAAATCTCCCAAACTCTTCAAGATGTTTGAATCATGTATCAAGGCTGGAAGCGGACACAACTGTAAAAGACTTAAATCATACAATATCATGCTCTTAAAAGCAGCACCCTCACTTGTATTTCCCGGTGTTTGAAAATCAATATTTTTATCCTCAGAAATTTTCAAAACAGGATCTGTTTCACCCTCTTCGGTAACAAACGCATTCAAATCATGCATCCTATCGTTAATATCCTTAACAATCAGAGCAAGATCCTTTGACTGCTCATTAAACAACTGATTCAGCCTTCTTACAGCTTGCTCTCTGTTTTTCTGCAATTCCCTCTGTCGAATCAACTCGTCATTTAGCGCTCTCAATCGGTCAATGCTCTTCGATATTTGAACACACTGAGACAAGACATTTTCCGACATTCTTTTTGCCATACCCGAATCCAGAATTTTTTCCTTAAGCCGCTCTATCTCTTTCTCACAGTGTTCAATGGTGGGCTCCAGTCTGTCTATCTCCGCAGTCAATTCAGAATTGAGAATTTTTCGGATATTTTTATGAAATTCTCCTATTTCTGAAAATGCCCGCATATCAATTCCAGGAAAAAATTCCTGTAATGATCTGAACTCTTCCTGAGAATCGTATCCATTCAGATTCATTCTATCCTTCAAAGCATTGACCTGTAACCTGAGCTTATTTCTTCGATTCACCAATCCCTGCAATTCCTTACGCATCTGATTTGCGCGGTCATATGCCTTTTCATCAAACCCCATCACGCCCATTTGCGCATTATCGCTATCCTGCATCAATTCAGTCAGCCTCTGTTCAAGACTTTCGATAGATTTCTGATTACTCTCAATTTTTGATGTATCAACAGGCTGCTTCTTTTGGCCTCTAAGCTGTGAAGCCTTCACACCAAGCTCTTCTTCCATAGCCTTCAGAGATACCAATATTTTGTTATAGCCAAATAGTGCCAGCAGAAAATCAACCGCTTTCTCATCCTGCTCCCTAGGCTGAATCAGCAACGGATATCTTTCTAGTGTATTTTCTCTCCCATAATATCTGAAGAAACGGCTGCATATCTCGCCGAATTTAATCCCCGGACGGTCAACTTTATACTGTTCCTGTAGAAACAATCTGTATTCATCAAGAGGCATTTTCTTGATCAGATGCCCGTCCTTATCACAGCGGCAAACTTCCTTCGTATCTGTCGGATCTCTGAAGAAATAATTCATAACGCCGTCAAATTCAAATGTGAAATATATGCTATGTTCACCGACATACCTTTTCAGTTCTCTCACATACGTTTTGTGATAATCGTCGCCTCCAAAAGCATAGTCAATTATCTGAAGCAGTGTCGTTTTCCCAATAGCATTGCTTCCGCCCGAACTCCCAAGAACTGTGTTCAGTCCTGGTTCAAAAGTTATTCTCTTGCACCGCTCCGTAAACTTATCACAGTATATCTCTTTCAACATAGTGCAGAAGGCTCCCTTCCTGAATCAGATCTATTTTTCTCAGCGCATATAAACAGTCAAGTGCATCCAACACCTCACTCATATTGTCCTTTCTGTCCGCCATTGATTCCAACAACTCATTAGGAGTCATATCCTTCTCCCTTAGGATTGTAAGAATCTCTGGAAATCGGGCTATCACGCTTTTTGAATATGGCGTAACTTTATTTGGTAATCTCATTGAACACCTCACACCTCTGGACAAAGTAGGAAATGATTATACGGCAGGCTCTCTTATACTTATGCCCTGTTTTGTTATAAAGAGTATCTACCAGCATATTAAATAGCTCTTCCTGCTCCATTCTTCCTTCAGCATCCTCAAACATACGGTGGACTCTTTTTGCAAATACATCTACATTTATACTGCTCTCACCTGCAAGGCGATCCAAAATATCATTTACGCCCTCATACAAAGGTCTGACATCGTTCAGGATATCCTTCTTTAATCCGGGATCCATGATTTTATTCTCAACAGGTGTTGCTGATTTCTTTAATTTTGTATCATCACTTTCTTCCAGCACACTTACCTCTCTGAGGATTTCTTCTATCTCGCGTTCTATTTCATTTCGCGCCATATCATCACGAACCATTGCGGCATCTCTTAACGCTTTCATTTCCTCAAACAAAGATGCTCTTTCATCATCTGAAGCTGCAAGGATCACACTCTCACAATCACCGCATACAATAAATTCCTGATCTTTCATCTTTAATATGCGCGCATAATTGACATCTGTTCCTTTTCTATGAACCGCTAACGGTCTTCCGCACTTAACACAGGCACCACCGGTATCCGTGTATAATGCCAATATATGAGCATCAGCAACTACTTCATCCGCTACAGTCCCATCCAGAACGAATCTGTCATTTACAACATTTACATCCCCGGCGTTAGCATCAAAAGACAAAATATAATCCTGAGTTATTTCAGCAATAGCACTTCCCAAACCACTCGCAGTATTGGAAGGATAGTTTATAGCATACAAAAACACGCCTGCCAGGAACTCCCCAAACACAAAGTAATTTCCTGCAACAATCTCTTCCTTTTTCTTACCGCTCACCAAATTAACCACGGTATCATTAAGAATCGTCTCATCATTGTCAATAATATCCCTTATCGCTAGGACAATATTGGCTTTCTTGTTATTATCAAGGATCTTCAACAAATGCTCCTTAAAATACGTTGCAACATCGGCAGGGTTAGTGGTCGGTAATTTTGTCATCACGTTTCTTGGCGGATTGGCTTTGCCCTTAATAATACCGGAAGCCAAATTGTCGTCATCTCGACGGTCATCATCAGGATCAATGGAAAGCAGCATGGTACCGTTAATCTCTTTCTGACTGGAGCTATTCGCTTTGCAATGTACTAAAACGGCTAACAATGAGCCTAAACACAGTCTTTTCACACCACGTGCCTCCCAAACTAAAAATCAGTCTTTCTTCTCAGAACTCTCTCCAACATAGTCAACTATATCGCCGACGTTAACATCTAACGCCTTACAGATTCTTCCAAGAACTTCCATGCTTACTGGCAAACCTTTACTCATTTTTGCCATTGTTGTTGATGTGATGGATGTTTTCGCCATCAAATCCTTCTTCATCATTTGTCTGTCTATTAAAAGCTTCCATAACTTATTGTAACTAAAAATCATATCGTGCCTCCCACGACTTAAACGCGTCAATATAACCGACCTCAAATTACAACTATCCAAATATACAGTTTAATTACAAACTTCGCTTTTGTCAAGTTGAAGTAAGCATTATTCGATTCAGAATCAGCAAAATCATATTTGCTATGAGCGCTACAAAAACACGAGTCAAACCAGAGTGGATACAGAGTCAAAATCGAGGACTATGGTTTTTCTTTTTTATAGAATACGTATAACAAAGGTAAAAAACAGGTTCACTTTATTGCTTTTGACATGATGGAAATGATTTTTCAAAAAAGTTTCATTAAAAATCGGAAAACCATCAGAAATGATACCTAGACCTATGAAGGTCGAAAGTAGACGCTCAATCGTCCAGGCGTAAGACATTAAACTGCACCCTCACTCATAAACTTCCGGACGCGGGCTGAAAAGGTTTGTGGGATGAGACAACTAAATACAGTGTCAGTACCTTTCAGCAGCTGACCAGAAACCGATAACAGGAGGATATGTTATGGGCTGGTCAAACACTGCCAAAAGAGAGGCTGTCAACCCAGGCTTTCCTCCAGGAGAAAACCCAAGGAGGCAAAGATCATGGGAAAAACAGCAGATTACAGCAATACCAAGAAGTACAGCGACAAGAAATCATTCGATGGTACACCAGTTGAAGACGGCAAGGTTCTGGTTCCTTTTCTCAGGGACAAGTTCCATCTGAGATCCGGTGAGTATATTGATGACAATTTCACCACCATGCATCTCGGAGAGTTTAAGTATCCGATCGGCTTTATGGCGATCAGAGAAGACAAATATGCCGAATATATGCGTGATTTCTGGGATGAAGTAAATAAGGATATGGAGTGCAGACGCGAAGGTAGATGCATCATTGATACAAACCCCGATGGCACAGAAATACTTTGTCCCAACACACATAGATGTAAGGGATGCCCATATAAAGGTCTTTTAGTTCGCCGTAACAAAAAGCGTATAGAGATTATGTCTCTGGACTATGCATTTGAGAACGAAGGCTTCGATATTGAGGACGACAGATACCCCTCAGTTGAAGAACAGGTGATTAATGAAATGTGTCCTGAACCATCATACGAAGAAGTCAGAGATAGAGCTATTGCCCACCTCGAAAGTCGTAATCCTCGCCATGCTCAAATCATCAGACTCGAACTTGAAGGCAAGACCGTAGACGAAATCTGCATCGAGATTAAGCTAAGATCCAGTCGTGGCAGAGAGGTTATAAACGAAGCGAATGACGCTCTTTGTGATTACCTTAAAATGCCCCACATGAAAAACTCACACCGCAAATAATCCTGCGAAAAGAGCGGTGGATTCCAGAATATGGATTCTACCGTTCTCCTTTGAATAACAGATTAAATTTCACTTGAATGCGGAATTAACTTCCGCATACGTGTGGATCCAATAAATGTGCGATACTAACGTCTGCTTTTGCATTTGTTTTTCTTGATTTTTCTGTTATAATTGTTCCTACAGAGCGGTTTTTTCCGGATTTTGAGTATGCTAAAAGGATATCCGGGCTTAGAGTGCGACAATGAGCTTATATCTCATGACCGATAACAGCTTATTATCCAGAAGCAACTGAGACAGTTCGAATGGGCTATGACCGTTCAGGCTGTCTCTTTTTGTGCTATTAATATGATTGGCCAGAATAGTCATTTTCTTCTGATCCAGGTCATCAAACGTTGATCCCTTTTTACGAACATATCTGATATACTCATGGTTCTTTTCGCAGCATCCTTTCTGCCAAAAGGAATACGGATCACAGTAAAATACTATTGTCCTCTGTTTTTTTCCATCTTGTGAAGTTTCCATTCCTTCACGGTCAGAGAATTCACTGCCTCCATCAGTAAGGATAACTTCAAAAAGACTTTTAAATCGATCTGTACCAAGCTTTTCTTCAAGCCAGCTAAATACTTTCAGTACCTCTTCCTGCGTTTGATTCTCCAAAAGAAATATCAGCATCAGGTTAGTCTTGCGAAATGTCAGAGTCAGCAGAACTTTATGGCCGTCTTTATTTCCTTCAACGCAATCCATTTCTACGATGCTTACATCGGTTTTCTTTTCAATATATTTTTGAAAATCTTCATAGTTATGGTTGATACGGTATGCACGGCTTTTAGCGCTTGTACTCGTTGATTTCTTGCGTTTCTTATATTTTACTTTTCGCCTTAGATCAATGTTCCTGACATCAAACACACCGGAATCAATATACGTATAGGTTGTTCTTTTAGAGCATCCAAGTTCCTCTGCATGCGTTGCGTATATATGTGATATTGATTGCCCTTTTTTAATAAGTGGAGTAAGAATATCATTCATCTTCTGTATGCTTTCAGGTGTCTGATTGATGCCCTCGCGACTTGAACTTAATGTTTCGCGATAACAGTCCTCTGCATACTTCGAAGAATAAATCTTCTTTTCCATCATACAATTCACACGTTTGCCGCATCCATTACATACATAAGGGGCTTTCTTTAGCTTCGGGCATTGCTGTGGCTGATAGGCCTTACATACATCACTACATCTGTATTTCTTACACATTCGACAAGTGCGGTTACATTCTATATCTCCACATACATGTTTTATACCACAGGGCGAGTGTATGTCTTTGTTGGCTTCACATGGCGTATTGGCAAAGCCTTTATACTCCTTGACTTTAGAATGCTTTCTCACTTCTTTTGAAATAGTAGTAGCATCCTTATTCACCACTCTTGCTATAGTTGCAAAGGAGTCTCCATTATT
>CACYMQ010000001.1:36337-210200 GCA_902775555.1 uncultured Lachnospiraceae bacterium
TCATCTTTCCTCTCTTTCTGCACAGGCCAGGTAATCAGCAGCCTGATTAGTATACTCGAAAAGATGTGCAAAGGTAAAGTCAGTTCAACCTGAATTTACCTTTGCAATGAGGAATTTACTTTCGCAATCAACTCAGATTAAATTTCATGTATCGGTTATTCATCTATAATTATTGACAATCGAACTCTTGTTCGATATAATAACCATATCGCTACTTTAGGATGAAGCTACGGTAAAACAGTGCGAAGGAATGATCAGAATAATCTATACGGTCAGTTTGACGTTCCCTTTTGACTGGCCTTCCAAGGAGGAGGCGAAAATGGTTGCAGGAAGTGCATGTTGCTTGTCCGTGTTGTAAAAATAAAAGGTTGTTTGACGCAGATCCAGCCGCAGTTGAGGGCACTATCACGATCAAGTGTCCCATCTGCAAGGGGGTTGTAGCTGTCAGCTTCCACAAGAAGAAAGTTCGTACTGAGCGAATCGGCGCATAGGAAACTATAGCGACCAAGGCCTGACGAAGTTAAGAGGTTATTCTCTTTTCTTTGTCAGGCCTTTTTCATTTGTTCTTTATTATCACAACATCCGCCAGGAGCCGAGGCGGGATACAAATGGATGCTCTTCACTTCAAATGAATGCTATCCCACAGTGGCCACTTTAGGGAAGGCTCTTCCATCATTTGAGTGAAGTAACCCGTAAATGTCAGCCTTAAGAAGAGCAGCTGACCGCGATAATAGGAGGTAACCTATGAGCGGTCATCTGAAAGGAAAAATGAATATTTGCTGTAATGGTGCCTCCGTGCCAATCGAAGGAGAAAATCATTATGGCAAACAAAGGAAGTAGTTTCAGTAACAAGTACAGTGACCATCAGTCTATCGATGGCCGTCCCCTCAACAAAGGCGAAGTATTGGTACCCTATTGGTTTCAGAGTGGATCCAGCATCCCTTCAGAGTGCAAGGAACGTACGACCACATGGACTCTTGGAGAGTTCAAATTTCTGATTGGCTTCATGCCCATTCCGGAATCTGACTATCCTGGATACATGAAGGAGTTTAACCAGCAGTTGAATGAGCACATGAAGCTTCGTCGGGAAGGACGCTGCATTATTGGAAAAAACCCTGATGGGACTGATAAACTCTGTCCTCATTCTCGGCATTGTAAAGGCTGTCCCGAAAAAGGAACCCACGAGCGTTATAATCCCCACCGGGTAAAGATCCTCTCTCTCGATTTTCTTTACGAAGATGAAGGTTTCGACTATGCCGATGAAACCCAGCCTTCAGTTGAGGAGCAGGTATTAGATTCCCTTTGTCCTGATCCCTCGGATGATGAAATCAGCATCCGTCTTTTTGACCATCTGGACAGTCTGAATCCGCAGTACTCGAAAATCATCAAACTGACCATCGAAAAGAAGTCGGTGGATGAAATCTGTGTGGAAATCAATCTTAAACACACCTACGGCCGTGAAGTGATCAACAGAGCTTTAGATGCCGTATGCGATTACTTCCAGCATCCCCATTATCGGAAGAATCACAAAAAGTAAATGAACAAAAAAGCGGTAGCATCTTTACTTGGTGCTACCGTTTCTTTTATCCCGCCTTCTCCGCCACCATGTCAGTCACCGCTTCCCTAATCAGCTCAGCCGGATCTGCATCCGGGTCAATCCACGTACTCACAAGATGCTCCGGCAGGATCAGCGGCATCCGGTCATGGATGAAACGGATCTGCTCTCCAGGTTCCCTTGTAAGGATAACGAAGAACGGCATATCATTCTCAAAGCGGTAAAGGCCACACAGCCAGGTCATGCTGCTTCCCTGTGACTGGATTGCGTATTTGTCCCCGGTCTTCGTCTTCCCGTTATTCCCGATCAGATGCTCCCACTCAAAGTAATACGAAGCTGGAACAATACACCTATGGCTATTCCAGGCATCCTTAAAGGTAGGCTTTACCGCGGCCGTTTCTACGCGAGCGTTCATCAGAAGCGTCTTCCCGGTGAAGCCCCACTTCATCGGAAATACTGCCCTCTGCCGGTTCCGATTTGAAGCAATCACAGGAACGATGTCGGTAGGACTCATCTCCCCATAGGTCTTTATCGGATATAGCTCGTTCCATTTCCGAACAAGGGAGGAACGCATCATGTCACTCACGATAACCTGCATCTCTTCTATTTCCTCGATATAGTACCGACAGCACATCCGCTTCCTCTCCTTCCTTGGTGATTAGTTATCTGTCGTCATATGACATTATAAAGGATTTCGAGGAACAAAAAAAGAGGAGACCGAAGCCTCCTCCAATGTAATACTATTCTCGAAAAATAATTATGTTAACTACTCCATTTTCTTCGGGTTACTACGCCATTTACTACTCCATTTTTTAGAAAAAAGCGTCAATTTACGTCAATTTACGTCAAATTCACCTACCCGATTTTCGTCCGGCTCAACATGCCGCGAACCCGCATAAACACTGGTATTTCAAGGGTTTTATACCCCCTCTTCCGTCCAGTTGTACGGGGTGGTCTGATAAACGTAATAATTGAGCCAGTTCGTATAAAGCGTATTTGCATGACACCGCCAGGATTTCACCGGTTTTTTGGCCGGATCATTATCCGGATAATAATTCACGGGGATATCCGGATCGATCCCTTTCTTCATATCCCGCTTATATTCTTTATCCAGAGTCAAAGTGTCATATTCCGGGTGACCGGTAACGAAGATATTTTTGCCTCCCTCTGCGATGATCAGATATGGTCCGCACTCCTCGGAATCCGCCAGGATCTCCAGGTCCGGGTGTTTCTTTACAGCGCTGCGGCTTACACCGGTGTAACGGGATTGAGGAACCAGGAATGTATCATCAAAACCTCTTACCAGTTCTGTCCTCTTGTGGTAGGTTTTCATACGATAGATCCCTGAGAGCTTCTTCTCCATCTCATACTTGGGTATACCATACCGGTAATAAAGCCCGGCCTGAGCGCCCCAACAGATATGAAGCGTCGATGTAACATTTTCCTTTGACCAGTCCATCAGATCCGTCAGTTCATCCCAATATTCGACCTCTTCGAAATCCATCTTCTCCACCGGCGCACCGGTAATGATCAGTCCGTCCCATTTTCGTGACTTCACTTCCTTAAACTTGGAATAGAACTGCTTCAGATGCTCCTTCGATGTATGCTTGGATTCATAGGAGGATGTCCGAACAAATGTAATATTTACCTGAAGTGGTGTATTGGAAAGGCTTCGGAGCAGTTCAAGTTCCGTGCTTTCCTTCAACGGCATCAGATTCAGGATCAGAATATCGATTGGTCGGATATCCTGACTGTTGGAACGGTTTTCGTCCATGACGAAAATGTTCTCCTCCTCAAGAATCTTCTTTACGGGCAAGTTATTATCTACTCTGATTGGCATGATCGCTTTCTCCTGTAATTATCTATCTGCAGCGGGAAGATTCTTCGTTGCTACTCTCGTCAGACATATGCATGTCATCCTGATATGCAAGGATCTTTCTGTGTAAAGATTCTTCGTCGCTGCGCTCCTCAGAATGACAGGGTTTTGTACTCCTCTTCCGTGATCACGGGTATGCCGAGTTCCCTGGCCTTCTTGTTCTTTCCGGAGGTGGATGTACTATCGTTATTGATCAGATAGGATGTCTTTGCACTGACAGAGCCGGCCACCTTGCCACCCCGGTCCTCGATCTCCTTTTTCAGTGCATCGCGGTTCGGATACTGCAGGAGGCTTCCGGTGATGACAAATGTCTTTCCGGCCAGATCCTGCGGCAGTTCGCTCTCCTCCCGTAGGAAGGTCAGTTCCTTCAGCAGGGCTTCCAGTTCAGACCGATGGCCTTCGTCAGCAAAAAATGCAACATAACTCTCGGCAATGACGGAACCGATCCCCTCTATCTCACATAATTCTTCGTAGGGTGCCTCAAAACAGGCCTTCGGATCCTGATCAAAATGCTTTACGATCAGTTTCGCGTTGGAAAGCCCTACATTCGGTATCCCCAGCGCGTAGATCAATTGAGGAAGCGCTGTCTTTCTGGATCGCTCAACACTATCGATCAGATTATTATAAGACTTTTCTCCCAACTTGTCCATTTGAATGATCTCGTCCCTGTATCGGTCCAAATGATAGAGATCCGACAGCTGCTTCAGAAATCCCCTTTCCAGGAACCGCTCCAAAGTTGCCTCTGAGATACCGTCGATATTCATGGCATTCCTGGAAACAAAAAGCGAGAAACGTTTCAGGTCCTTTGCCGGACACTCCGAATTCGGACATACCAGGGTTTCCGTATCATTTTCATTCTTTATCACCGTCGGCTGTCCACAGGCCGGACAGTTTCCGGGGATGGGCAGTGCACCGGAACGGGTCAGATTCTCTGAAATCTGGGGAATGATCATATTTGCCTTATAGACCTTGATCCTGTCACCCTTTCCGAGCGCCAGTTCCTTCAATATGCTGATGTTATGTACGCTGGCACGCTGGACTATGGTTCCCTCCAGCTCCACCGGCTCAAAGATGGCCACAGGGTTGATCAATCCGGTACGGGACGGACTCCACTCCACATCCAGAAGTGTGGTCTCAGCCTCCTCGTCCTGCCATTTAAATGCGATGGAATCTCTGGGAAATTTCGCCGTACGTCCGAGTGATCGCCCATAAGAAATATCGTTATAGGATAATACCAGACCATCCGACGGGAAATCATTCGACGCGATGGTTTCGGAAAACCACCGTACTGTCTCCGGCAGATTCTCCGCTGTTACCATCCGGTAATCCACAGTATCAAATCCGATGGAACGAAGGAACATAAACCGTTCCCGGATACTTCCTCCCACCTTCCCGGCCAGCTCGGGATCCTCCGGATCCACCATGGAAAAGGCAAAGAAACGGACATTCCGCTGTGCTGTGATCTCGCTGTTCAGCTGGCGTACAGAGCCACTGCAGAGATTTCTCGGATTCTTATACTTTGCTTCGGCATCTGCGATCGTAGCATTCAGGGCTTCAAAATCCGAATAGAAAATGATGGCCTCTCCACGCACCGTAAATCTCTCTCTGATCGGAATGCTCTTCGGTATATTCTTAAATGTTCTTGCATTTGGAGTGATCACCTCACCGATCTCCCCATTTCCCCGGGTCACCGCCTTACTGAGCACTCCTTCTTCGTATGTCAGAACCACGGTAAGACCATCCAGTTTCCAGGAGAGCACGCCCTCGTGATCCCCCAACCATGACTGAAGTGCATCCACTTCCTTTGTCTTGTCTAGTGAAAGCATGGGAGACGGATGCGCTTCCTTCGGGAGAGAGCTCACCACCTCATATCCTACCTTCTGTGTCGGGCTGTCAGAAAGGATCACTCCTGTCTCCTTCTCCAGATCCAGAAGTTCATCATATAGCTTATCATATTCAAAGTTGCTCATGATCTCCCGGTCTTCCATATAATAAGCCCGGGATGCGTCAGAGAGAATGCGTACAAGTTCCTTCATCCGCTCCATACAACTCTTATCCTGCTCCATATCGTACCCCCATAATACCCTGTCAGACAGAACCATTCTTCCATCTGCATCCGTCTTTCCCGGCGTCCGTCTTATCCGGCATCCTTCTTCCCCGGCGTCCGTTCCCGACTTGCTGCAAGTCTCCTCAGCTTCTCCAGCTCATCTCCGACGATCTCACGATATTCTCCGGGTTTCAGATCTCCCAACAGTATATTGCATTCCCGGATCCGCTTCAGAAAAACGACTTTGTAATCCAGTGCTTCACACATACGACGGATCTGCCGGTTCAGTCCCTGCGTCAGGATGATCCGGAATGAATTCTGCCCTTGCTTAAATACTTTGCATGGCCTGGTAACCGTATCCAGGATACTAACGCCCTCGGACATCTGCTTTAAGAATCCGGACGTAACCGGATGATCCACACGAACGACATACTCCTTCTCATGATAATTCCGCGCCTTCTGCAATCGGTTCGACAGTTCGCCGTCATTCGTAAGCAGCAGCAGACCCTGAGAATTCTTATCCAGGCGTCCCACGTAATTACAGGACACCGGCAGTTTGAGTTTCCTGAATATACTGTCCTTATCCGCCTCCGCTGACGTACAGACCAGCCCCAGAGGTTTGTTATATGCATAGATATGCACGGATGTCCTGGGTTCTACGATACTCCCCCGATAGGTTACCACATCTCCGGGATGGACCTGTTGTCCTATAGCGGCAGGAATTCCGTTGATCCTGATCTCCCCGGAAGCTATCGCCTCGTCCGCTTTTCTTCGGGACAGAATACCGCTCTCACTTATATATTTGTTTAATCGGATTGGTTCATTCATAATATAATTAAAAAATGCTGGCAAAAACAAAAGATTCACTATATAATAGTGAAGTAAAGTCAGTGAAATAGTTTATATTTTTAAGTCGAGGTATCAATCATGGATCAGATCGATGTAAAACTTTTATCTCTGCTTCAGAAAAATGCACGTTATCCACTGAAGTACCTGGCAGGACAGGTTTATCTATCCTCTCCGGCCGTCTCCGCACGTCTGGAACGATTGGAAAAGCAGGGGATCATCGCCGGTTACCATGCAAATGTGGAACCGCTTTCGCTTGGATTCCATATCACCGCTTTTATCAATCTTTCTCTGGATCCGAAACAGAAGCCGGAATTCTATCCCTTTATCTCAGCATGTCCCAATGTCCTGGAGTGTGACTGCGTGACAGGTGCATTTTCCATGCACATCAAAGTCTGCTTCCCCAGCACCCAGGAACTTGATACATTTATCGGACATCTGCAGGCGTTCGGAAAAACCGAGACACAGATCGTATTCTCCACTCCCGTACCCTATCGCGGGATCAATGTATCCTCACTTTTCGGTGAAAATGCGGATACGGAGGAGACTCCCTCCTCCGATACCGAATAAAACCTGCTATTTAGTTTCTGTAGTAGCTTCCTGAGTACCGGTTTCTCCGGTACTCTTTTGCGTTTCATTACTGCTGCCGCTCTGATTTACCGTAAGGCGCTCATAAAATACCCGGAAGGTCTCATCCTGGGATGCACACTTTTCCTGATCATCCTTTACCATTTTCATAAGGTCCACAATATCGGGCTTTTGATTGATGGAAGCGATATAATCCGTCACTTCCTTGCTGAGTGCGGAATTATCGACCATGACCTTCCCATCCTTCTTGATCACGTAAAGTGCCGGATTCATATCCAGCGGCGTGCTTACCACATTTGCTATGGATATATTGGCTACGGCGTAGACCACTGTAGCATCCGAAGTAAGTCCGGGAACCGTATAGACCTTGATGTTGTTATATGCCGTTACGACAGCCGCCTTCTTCTGAACGATCGTCATATCATCATACTGTGTGGGATCCGTCACCAGGAACTTCAGCGCCTGCTGATCACATGCAGCATAAGCGGCAAAATAATCCTTCACCAACTTGTTGATTGCCGGATCTGCATCCACTTCATAGATGTGGGTATCCTTCAGACCGATATCCTCCATCACTTCATCCTTATTCTTTACAAAGAATATGATCACAACGATCAGAACAGGTATAAAGATCGCCCACATGATGAGCAGACGTTTTCTCATCTTCAGCTGTTTTTCTCTTCTGCTTCTCGATTCCTCGCTCATAGAAATCCTCCGAAAAGTATATTAAAAATTTAGATCATTTACCTATAAAAAAGTCTCAAGGCATCCAATACCCTGAGACTACAGATGCGCCTGATAGGAATCGAACCTACGCACGCGGCTCCGGAGGCCACTGCTCTATCCACTGAGCTACAGGCGCTGAACAAGCGGAAGAATCTCCCCGACTCGACCTTATATACTATAGCCGTTTTTGGTACGGATTTCAAGTGAAATCGAAAAATAATAGATCTTTTTTCATTTGTTCCCGAAGTGCTTCAACCGTTTCAAACTTTTGTTCCGGCCGGATAAAACTCTTCAGGCGGACAGAAATCTGCCGGTCATACAGATCCCCGGAAAAATGCAGAAGATTTGACTCTATTGTAATGCTCTCCCCGTCATTTACCGTCGGCCGTTTTCCGATGTTCGTTACAGCGGAATATTCTCCCTCCGGTGTGGTCACAAGTGAAGCATAGACTCCGAACCTGGGAAGGAGCTTCTCTTCATTCGGACAGAGATTCAGTGTCGGGAATCCGATGGTCCTGCCAAGCTGCCTGCCATGACTTACAACTCCGTCATAGCAGATGGGATGCCCCAGGAGGTGTTCCGCCACTTCGATCCGGCCTTCCTCAAGGGCTGTACGGATCCTGGTGGAACTGACCACACTTCCATCCATCTGCAGTTTCTCTGTCGGGTGGACGATAAATCCGTATTTATCTCCCAATTTCTTCAATGTTTCCACCGTCCCGGTCCTTTGATGACCGAAACGAAAATCTTCTCCTACTATGACATGCGCAGCCTTCAGTTTCTCAACCAGGATCGTCCTGACAAATTCTTCAGGCGTCTGCCGGGCAAATTCCCCGGTAAAAGGAATGCGGACCAGTCTGTCGATCCCGAATCCGGCAAGAAATGCGTCCTGCTCGCGTCTGGTAAGAAGTCCCGGGCCGGGCAGGTCGATCTTGCAGACCACCGTTTCATCGGCCCCTGTATCCAGGAGTTCCTTCAGCAGTTTCTGATGTCCCATATGAAAGCCGTCGAATTTTCCGATGGTAACTGAAGTCAACTGATCATCCTCTTTCCAGTAACATTTTCTCATTCTTCAGGATCCCGCGATCCTTCTGAAAACGGTACAGGGCCGCAAGCTGTCCGTCCAGATACACCCGATACAACATATCGTGCTGCAGGGAAAGCCTCTGATCCCCGGACCGGAGAGATCCTTCCTGTTCCGTGACATGCCGCTCAGCACCCTGCCGCACCATGGACGGCTTTAATGCATTTCCGTTGATCAGGGCTTTCCTTCCCTCTTCGGTGCATTGCAGCGGCAGATAGTTCAGAAGAAGCCGGTCCATGGGAAGGACATAGTCTCCCAGCACTCCCTCTTCCTTTGCTTTCTCAAGCTGACCCAGGGTTACCGTCTGTTCCAGGGAAAACCCTCCCGTACTCCTTCGAAGAAGCCCGCTCATTACGGCACCGGTTCCGAGATCCTCACCCACATCCCTGCACAGGCTGCGGATATAAGTCCCTTTGGAACACCGTACACGAAACCTTACCACAGGCAGCTTCATTTCCAAAATCTCAATCTCATAGATGCTTACCGGACGTCCGGGCATGTCTACCTGTATCCCTGCCCTGGCATACTCATAGAGTTTTTTTCCATCCTTCTTGATGGCTGCATATCTTGGGGGAACCTGGTCGTAATCTCCTACATAACGAAGCAGGGCCTCTTCAACCATTTCTTCCGTCAGATGTCCTGTATCCTTTTTACAAAGTATCTCTCCGGTACGATCATCCGTATCCGTGGATACTCCGAGTTCCATCTCCACCTCATATTCCTTTTCGGAAGAGGTTAACAGATCCGTCAGTTTCGTGGCACGTCCGAGACAAATGGGAAGAACTCCTGTTGCCATAGGATCCAGAGTCCCCGTATGTCCGACTGCCTTCTGTCCGAAGATCCTGCGGCACACGGCAACCGCATCAAAGGACGTAAAGCCTGCCTCTTTATTCAGTAGTACAACACCCTGATACATACCGTCTCCGTTTCTGTCGGATCACTATCTGATCTGAAGTTTGATCTCTTCCAGAAGTTCGGCAAGAAGCTCCTCATATACGCCGGTCGCTTCAAACCCGGAAGCCTTCACATGTCCGCCTCCTCCAAACTTCGTAGCGATGATATTCACATCTGCATAATTCTTGGCCCGCAGACTGAATTTAAATGTCTTTTTCGTCATCTGGTAGGCGAATACCGCTATCTCCACTCCATCCGTGAGTCTAAGCTGTTCCACGATCCCCTCGGTATCAAGAACATTTGCCTTGAAATCCTTCATGGTGTCCTTGGAGATATAACCGACGATGACCTTTCCGTCCATATAGGTCACGGATTCCAGAATGGTACGTGCCATAAGAAGATTCTGCTTATAGCTTTTCTTATAGAAGGTCTCGTCGATGATCATGCTGCTGTCCACGCCCTTCTCAAGAAGAAGCCCGGCCAGCTCCATGGTATTCCTTCTGGTACAGCTGTATTTGAAGACTCCCGTATCATGAACGATCCCAAGATACAGGCAGTTCGCCGTATTCAGCGATATCTCTTCCGGATCGATGAGCTCGGCAAATGCTTCACAGGCACTGGAGGCCTCTGCATCCACAAAGCACAGATCTCCAAAACCCGTATTGCTGACATGATGATCGATGCAGACAGTGGAAATACTGGTAAGATACAGATCCTTGAACTTACCCAGTCTTTCCGTATCCGATACATCGATGGAGATTGCCAGATCATAATGCTTTCCCGTCGCATCATGTTTTACCTTTCTGGCCCCGTTCAGAAACTTCATGGAAGCCGGGAAGGTATCCAGATAAACATCTACCGTTTTCCCTTTATACCGGTCCGTGATGTAATTATAAACCGCAAGGGTGGAGCCTACACAGTCTCCGTCCGGACGAATGTGTCCCAGTATACAGATACTGTCCGATGACTCTATCATCTGATGGAGGCGTTTCCCCTTTTCCCTAAATTGATTATCCATATTGCTATTCCCCGTTCTTCTCCCGGTCCTGTGAAATCACCTCATCGATCCTTCGGGACATATCTACGCCGTAAGCGATGGAATGATCCGGAACAAAATCGATCTCCGGTGTATTTCTCAGATTCAGCGAAGATGCCAGCTGCTTTCGGATGAATCCCTTCGCACTGACCAATCCCTGCATTGTTGCTTCCTCATCCCCCAGTACACTGATATAACATTTGCATTCCTTCAGGTCCTTCGTGACTTCACAACGTGTAACGGACGTCATGAGCCCGATCCTGGGATCCTTCAGCTCCGAAATGATCCGGCTGAGGGAACGCTGTACATCATGGGATACCCGGGACGCTCCATGCTGATTTGTCCTCATAGTCTGTCCTTTCCTAGCGGGGGACCTCAACCATCTTATAGATTTCGATCAGATCACCCTCTGCCACATCATTATGGCCTTCGAATACGATACCGCACTCATAGCCGGTCTTAACTTCCTTCACGTCATCCTTGAAGCGCTTCAGCGAAGCGATCTTGCCTTCGAAGATCTGCTCGCCGTCTCTCGTGATGCGGGCAGAACTGTTTCTCTCGATCACGCCGTCCAGAACGTAGCTTCCGGCGATGGATCCGATACCGGATGCCTTGTAGACCTGACGGATCTCTGCATGACCGATAACCTTTTCCTCGTAAATGGGATCCAGCATACCCTTCATTGCAGCTTCCACATCATCGATCGCGTTGTAAATGACGGTATACAGGCGTACGTCAACCTTCTCTTCATCCGACAGCTGCTTTGCCTGTGCATCGGGGCGGACATTGAAACCGATGATGATCGCACCCGAAGCGGAAGCCAGGGTAACATCGGACTCATTGATGGCACCTACACCGGAGTGGATGCACTTGATCACGATCTCATCATTGGACAGCTTCAGCAGACTCTGCTTAACTGCTTCTACGGAGCCCTGAACATCTGCCTTGATGATCAGCTTCAGCTCCTTCAGATTGCCTTCCTGCATCTGATTGAAAAGATCATCCAGCGACATTCTGGCCTTCGTCTCAGCGATCAGGTTCTCTTTTCCTCTTGTGATGAAGGCCTCACTGATCTGACGGGCCTCCTTCTCGGTTTCGGTAGAGATAAATGTATCACCGGAGTTCGGCACACCTGTAAGACCTGTGATCTCCACCGGTGTTGACGGGGTCGCCGTCTTCAGACTTCTCTGCTTATGATCGATCATCGCACGTACACGTCCGTTTACCTCACCGATGGCAATGAAATCACCCACATGCAGGGTTCCTTTCTGAACCAGAAGGGTTGCCACGGAACCGCGTCCGCGATCCAGACGGGCCTCGATCACGACACCACGTGCTCTACGATTTGCATTTGCTTTCAGCTCAAGCACCTCGGCAGTAAGAAGGATCATATCCAGAAGATTGGAGATACCTTCATGCGTATGAGCGGATACCGGACAGAAGATGGTACTTCCGCCCCAATCCTCAGCTACCAGACCATACTCCATCAATTCCTGCTTTACACGATCCACATTTGCACTGGGCTTATCGATCTTATTGATCGCCACGATGATCTCGATACCGGCTGCCTTGGCATGGTTGATCGCCTCAATGGTCTGGGGCATAACACCATCGTCCGCAGCTACTACAAGGATTGCAATATCCGTAGCCTGTGCACCGCGGAGACGCATGGCCGTAAATGCTTCATGTCCCGGAGTATCCAGGAATGTGATCCTCTGATCTCCCACCTTGACCACATATGCACCGATATGCTGCGTGATCCCTCCGGCCTCATCCTGTGTGATGGAGGAATTACGGATCGCATCCAGAAGGGAGGTCTTACCATGATCGACGTGACCCATAACGCAGACTACCGGCGGACGGGGAGTCAGTGACTCTTCCGGATCCTCAATATCCCGGATGGCTTCTTCAACCAGGTCGATCTTCTCTTCTTCTTCAGCGATATAGTTGTATTCCAGGGCGATCATGGAAGCATCCTCAAAGGACAGTTCCGTATTCACCGTCACCATCTTTCCTGCCATAAATAATTTCTTGATCATGGCATTTACAGGCTGCTTGATCTTGTCAGCCAGTTCCTTCAATGTCAGAGACTCCGGAAGCGTGACATTCCGGATCACGGGCTCCTCCGGCTCCTTATGAACGGGCTTAACAGGCTTGGTCTGAACCTTCTGCCCCTTCTTACCCCGAAGCTGATCCCTGGATGTGATATCCGTACGCTCTCTGTCTCTTTTGTTCTCGTAACGATCCTTATCCCGGCTGTTTTTCTCGTGCCGGTCTCTTCTGTCCTGCTTACCGAACTTCTCTGCAGGAACATCACTGCTGCGCTCCACACGCTCATTTCTGCGGGGTGCAGCACCTCTCTGTCTGGGATCTCTCTCCTGATCCTTATCTCTTCCGTCAAAGTTTCTGGGGCCTCTTCCCTCCGGACGATCTCCGGTCCTTGCCGGACGGTCTCCCGGTCTTGCCGGACGGTCTCCCGGTCTTGTCGGACGATCTCCCGGTCTTGCCGGACGGTCTCCCGTGTTACGACGGGGACGGTCACCACTGACCGGTCTTCCTTCCCTCTTGCTCTGGCTTGCAGCCACGCGCTCGGCTATGGTCTTTGCATCCAGGATACGAACCGGTCTCTGCTTCTCCTGGATCGGGCTGGAGATCACCTTACGTTCCTTCTTCGGCTCTTTCGGTTCTTCTGTCGTTTCCGGAGCTTTCTCTGCAGTCTTCTCCTTGGGAGCTTCCTTTTTCTCCTCTTCCACCGGTGTTTTCTCTTCCACCGGAGCGGGCTTTTCTTCTGCAACAGGTTCCTTCACAGGTTCTGCTGCAGGTACTTCCTTCGTCTCTGCTGCAGGCGCTGCTTCAACCGGCTCTTTAGCCACAGTCTCTTCCACTTTTTCAACCGGCTTCTCAACCGGCTTTTCAACCGGTGTCTCAACTACTGCGGGTACTGTCTCCGCCTCGGTTATCTTCTCCGTCACTTCCTTCTCAACAGGTTTAACCGGTTTCTCTTTAACTGCGACAGGACGTGTAGGACGTTTCGGTTCCTCATCCCTTCTAACCTTAACGGTAATACGTACCGGCTTTCTTTCAGCGGGCTTTACCGTTGATGCAGAACCCGGACGGCGTACGCCTGTACGTGCTCCGGCTGCGGATTCTCCTGCTCTTCCGGTTCTGCCCGTTGTACCGGCCTTACGTTCGCCGGATTTCAGGTGTTTATTGGGTTCCGGCTTCTTCTCCACCGGTTTGATATATTTCGCACGAACATAAGCCATCAGCTCTTCATCTATGGAGCTGGTAGCTTTCAACCCATCCTTCTTCTTGCTGAGATGGGTCAGAATATTACTGGGTGAAATCGTTTTTCCCGTTTCCTTGGATAACTCTTTTGCAAATTCGTGTACTCTCAAACTTACACCTCCTAAATCTCTATGCCGAATTGTTTTGCGATCTGACGCCCGAAGTTTTCATCCTTGACGGTTACCACACTTCTGGCTTCCTTCCCGATCATATGTCCTAAAGTATCCTGTGTCTCACAAAACGCAAACGGCACATGATAGTAAGTACATTTATCCTGAATTCTCTTCTTCGTATTTGCTGAAGCATCCTCCGCTATAACCACAAAGACTGCCTCACCGCTCTGGACCGCTTTCTCTGTCAGAAAGCTTCCGCTGGTCACTGCTCCGGCTCTAGCCGCAAGCCCCAGCAGGGATAATCGACGATCTGTCACTGAAAACTCCTATCTTTTATTTCCTCATAGATCTCCTGTGTGATCTGCCGTTTCTTCTTCGCCGTTTCCAGGCAGTTCGGATCCTTGCAGAGATAAGCCCCTCTTCCGTTCTTTCGACCGGTGGCATCCACCTCTGCCCCGCCTTCATTTGTCACGATCCGGATCAGTTCCTGCTTCGGTTTTGAAGCTCCGCATGCCACACAACGACGCATGGGAATCTTTTTATTCTTCATCCTCAGTCTCTCCTGATTCCTCTGCAGGCAGAGATACGGTCTCTTCAGCAGTTTCCTCAACAGTTTGAACGACCTCATCCTCTACGGATTCTTCTACCGGCTCTGCAGCTTCCTCCTCCGGAGAGATCTCTTCCTCTTCTGCAGATCCTTCCACATCAAATCCGGTCTCTCCGTCAACCTCTTCCGGATACTCATCCTCATCGTAATACTCATCGTATTCCTCTTCACCGTAATTCTCGGCATAGTAAGCATCCATATCCATTTCCGCAGCCTGCGTCTCACTCTTTATATCGATCTTGAAGCCTGTAAGCCGGGCAGCAAGACGGGCATTCTGGCCTTCCTTACCGATGGCAAGGGACAGCTGGTAATCCGGAACTACAACGAGTGCAGACTTCCCATCCGGTCCGATGGTTACAGAAACGACCTTGGACGGAGACAGCGCATGCTCGATGAAGACTGCCGGATCCGGATCCCACTCAATGATATCGATCTTCTCTCCGTAGAGGTCATCCACAATGGCATTTACTCTTGCCCCGTTCATACCTACACAGGAACCGACCGCATCCACATTCTCGTCATGAGAGTATACGGCGATCTTGGAACGGGATCCCGCCTCGCGGGAAATGCTCTTGATCTCAACCACTCCGTCAGCGATCTCCGTTACTTCTCTTTCAAAAAGACGCTTTACAAGATCCGGATGGGTTCTGGACACGACGATCCGGAAGCCCTTCTGACTCTTCTTCACTTCCACTACATAGAGCTTGATCCGGTCCCCTCTACGGTAATACTCTCCGGGGATCATTTCCTTCTCATTCAGAAGTGTATCCGTACGATCATCCAGGCTGACGCTCAGGTTATTCCCTACATAGCGCTGTACAACACCCGTAATGATATCCTTTTCCTTATTTACAAAATGTGAAAAGACAGCATCGCGTTCACCTTCCTTGATCGCCTGAACGATGATACCGCGCGCCTTCTGTGCAGCGATCCGTCCGAAGTCCCGTGTTGTGATCTCGATAGGAACCTCATCATCCAGATTGTAGTTGGGGTCGATCTTACGCGCGTCCTCGAGCGTCATCTCGGAACGGCTGTCATAAACCTCTTCCACAACCAGTTTTTTTGCAAAAACCTTGATCTCTCCGGTCTCCCGGTCCATATGAACCGAGCACTCGGTGTCCTTACCAAAATCCTTCTCACAGGCTGAATTCAGGGATTTCTCAATGGCCTCCATGATCAGGTCCTTACTGATCCCCTTTTCCTTCTCCAGCTGATCCAACGCTTCAATGATCTCCTGCATTTGTCTTTTCCTCCTTAATCTATGGACAAATCATTTAATACCCTTTTTATCCTTCTTTTTCAACATAACAAAGGCGCGCCTTTGCAAGATTGCTTCTTTCTATATCCAGTGTCTCACCCTCGATCTCCAGCGTGATGTGCACATCGTCTCCGAAGGTCAGAACCCCTTCAAATTCCTTTTGCCCATTTACGGGCTGATAGGTCTTCACCTCGATCAGCTTTCCGATGCTGCGGGTAAAATCCACTGTTTTCCTGAGGGGACGTGTAAGCCCGGGAGAGCTCACCTCCAAAATATAGGCATCCGGTATGAAATCCTCTCTGTCCAGTTCCGATTCCAGCGCACGGGAAACCGTTACACAGTCATCGATGGTTACGCCGTCTTCCTTATCTATATAGGCCCTGAGATACATGTCCTGGCCTTCCTTCACATACTCCACATCCCAGAGCTGAAGCCCTTCTTTCTCAAGGATGGGAAGTATGAGCTCCCTGGTTCTGTCTTCAATCTCAGACTTCTTCAAAATATCCGTTCCTTTCTTTCGGCTTTCATACCCCTATTCATAAACAAAAGTGGGTTCGCCGGAACCCACTTCTTTAATCATCAACTATTCTTGTACTATATTAACATAACTTAAGGAAAATGCAAGCATTTTTTTATCATCGTTATAAAATCTTTTGCTGCAGTTTTCATGGCCGGAGCTTACAGTTCGATCAGTTCCTTCTTACTGTGCGCAAAGCTTTCATATCCATTCTCCGTCACGACTCCCATATCCTCTATCCTGACTCCGCCAAATCCCGGAATATAAATCCCGGGCTCGATGGTTTCGATCATACCGGGCACAAGTATGGTTTCGTCCCTGGTATTCAGTGCAGGTGATTCATGTATGTAGAGTCCTACCGAATGCCCCAGTCCGTGTCCGAAGTATTCACCGTATCCCGCTTCCCGGATATGATACCTGGCGATCCGGTCCACATCACAGCAGCGCATGCCCGGTCGAAGTTCCTCCATCGCCTTACAATGTGCCTCCAGCACGGTCTGATAGACCTTCTTCTGTTCTGCATCTGCCTTTCCGATCACTACGGTCCTGGTCATGTCCGAACAGTAGCCTTTATACCTGCACCCGAAATCCATCGTCAGGAAGTCGCCTTCCTCCAGCTGCTTATCATCAGGGATGGCATGCGGCATGGAACTATGGATCCCCGATGCCGCAATGGTATCAAAGGACAGTCCCTCCGCTCCTGCTTTCTTCATCCTGTATTCCAATTCTGCCGCCACCTCAAGCTCCGTCATGCCGACAGTGAGAACCGAAAGGATCTCCGTGAAAGCCTGATCCCCGATGGCTTCCGCTTTCTTCAGCAGATCCAGTTCTTCCGGTGTTTTGATCCTGCGTTCTCGTTCCAATCTGTCCTCCAGAGGGATCAGCTGTACGGGAGCAAGTTTTTCCCTATAGGAGATATAAGTGCTGCAGACCATACTTCGGTCCTCAAATCCCAGCTTCTGTACGAAATCCTCCCGAAGCTGCCGCCCGAGAAGATCCATCAGCGGATGCTCGCGGTTAAACTCCGTGACAGTGAATCCGGAACCTGCCTTTCCGGTCTCCTGGACGGCCGCCTCCGTATAGCGGGAATCAACATACAGGATCCCCTGTGCGCCGGTAAAAAGCGCGTAGCCTTCTCCTCCCCGAAACCCGGTAAAGTACTGAAGGTTATACGGATCCGTGATAAGGATCCCTCCCAGTTCACTCTCTTCACATATCGTTTTCAACTTCTGTATCATTATTCTATCCTGCACGCCGTTTTCTGAAATACCGGCTTCTTTCTCTATGATCGTCAGTATTGTAAAAAAAATGCCGGAATCAAAAGTTTTGATTCCGGCAGATCATTATTTATTCATCTGTGCCGCAACTTCTTCTGCGAAGTTTTCGTTCTTCTTCTCAAGACCCTCGCCTGTCTCAAAACGGATGAACTTCTTGATCTCGAACTTGCAGCCGTTGTCCTTAGCTACCTGAGCTACGTACTGAGCAACATTTTCCTTGTTCTCAGCCTTTACATAGGTCTGGTCAACCAGGCAGATCTCTTTCAGATGCTTGGAGAAACGACCCTCAACAAGCCCTGTAAAGATCTTGTTCTCCAGATACTCAGCCTTGTGTGCTGCAGCAATATCTCTGAAGCTCTGAATACCTGCATCGGAAAGGAAGTTGAAGAGGTACTTGTCATTTCTCTTCTCCTCAAGGAACGCCTTATCCTCATCCGCCAGAACTCCTTTCTCAAGTGCCTCATCGAAGACTGCATTCAGGATCGGCTTCGGAAGGGAAGCAGGATCTGCAAGAGAGCTGTCAACGATGATCTCCTTCTCCTTTACAAGCTCTGCTTCGGAGATCTCTTCCTTCTTAACGAAGGAAGGATTCATTGCAGCGATCTGCATAGCGATATTCTTCATAGCTTCCTTGACAGCGTCAGAAACGTTATCACACTCTGCTTCTACAAGAACACCGATCTTACCGCCCATGTGGATATAGGAAACAACTGCATCTCCGGTAACCTTCTCAAAACGACGGATGGTCAGGTTCTCGCCGATCTTTGCAACCATAGCCTTGTGATGATCAGCTACGGTAGTGGAAGGATCGATCTCGGACTTATCTGCAAGGAATGCATCCATATCAGCATAATCACCATCGTTGATCTGCTTAGCAAGACCTGCTACATAGGTCTGGAATACTTCGTTCTTTGCTACGAAGTCTGTCTCGGAGTTTACTTCAATGATGGTTGCTGTCTTTGCATCATCGGAAACTACGGTTGCCACGATACCTTCTGCGGCGATACGTCCTGCCTTCTTCTCAGCGGTAGCAAGTCCCTTCTTACGAAGGAATTCAACAGCCGCATCGATATCGCCATTTGTCTCAGTCAGTGCCTTCTTGCAGTCCATCATGCCGGCACCGGTCATTTCTCTTAAATTCTTTACATCTGCTGCTGTAATAGCCATAGCGATTTCTCCTTTTTTAAGATTCTTCGCCCTTCGGGCTCAGAATGACATCATAAGTAGTTCACATCTCCGGTGCCATTATCGGCGTTGTTACCATTGATGTTATATTAAATCGTCGATTACTCTTCGGTTGCCTCTGCTTCTGCTGCCTCAGCTGCCGCTTCAGACTCAGCGTCTGCACCCTGGTTTGCCTCGATCACTGCATCAGCCAGCTTGGATACGATCAGCTTTACGGCACGGATCGCATCATCATTTCCGGGGATCACATAATCCAGCTCTTCCGGATCACAGTTTGTATCGGCAATACCAACGATCGGGATGCCAAGTGTGTGTGCTTCCTGGATGCAGATGTGCTCCTTGCGGGGATCTACTACGAAGATCATATCCGGCAGTTTCTTCATTTCCTTAACACCACCGATGTTCCTCTGCAGCTTCTCCATTTCCTTCTTGATCTTAACAACTTCCTTCTTCGGAAGCTTCTCGAAGGTTCCGTCTGCCTCCATACGCTCGTACTTCTTCAGAGTCTCAACACGGGACTTGATGGTCTTGAAGTTAGTAAGCATACCACCCAGCCATCTCTGATTTACATAGAACATACCGCAGCGCTCAGCCTCGGACTGAATAGAATCCTGTGCCTGCTTCTTGGTACCTACAAAAAGGATCTTTCCGCCGTCTGCAACAGCATCAAATACTGCCTTGTAAGCCTCGTCCATCTTTACAACGGACTTCTGAAGGTCAATGATGTGGATCCCGTTACGCTCAGTATAGATATACTCAGCCATCTTGGGGTTCCAACGTCTTGTCTGATGTCCGAAATGAACACCTGCCTCGAGTAACTGCTTCATTGAAATAACGCTCATAGTTTACCTCCTGGTTTTTCTTCTGCCTGTCCTTATGGATTGCCAACCGTCAGGTCCGACGGCACCAGCACCCGTAGACAATGCATGTTTTTTAGCGCAACGCTTATATTATCATATCCCGGCAGGACATGCAAGCATAAAATTCACGGATTTCAAGGCTTTCCGCCACTTTCTCCCGGATCATCAAAGGATATGATCCCGCCCCCGAGAACATAATCTCCGTCATAGATCACCGCAGACTGTCCCGGAGTAGCTGCCCGCTGGGGTTCATCAAACCGAAGGAGTGCTCTTCCGCCTTCCGGTCTGGGGATCAATGTAGCCGGCTGTTCCTTCTGCCGGTATCGTATCTTAGCCTTGCAACGCACCTCCCCCGCCGGTACTTCTCCCGTGATCCAGTGAAACTCCCGAATGGGTACGTCCCTGTGAAAGAGATCCTCTTCATCGGACAGAATGACCTGATTTTTAACCGGATCCAGTCGTACCACATACAATCTGCGGTCCGCCGGAACACCCAGTCCCCGTCTCTGTCCGATGGTATAATGGATCAGACCCCGGTGACGTCCGAGGACCTGCCCGTTCTTATCCACGATATCCCCTTCCGGATATCCGTGTCCCCTGTATCTGCAGATCATTCCTGCATAATCGCCGTCCGGAACAAAGCAGATATCCTGGCTTTCCTTCTTCTCTGCCGTACGGAATCCGTACCTGGCGGCGATCTTTCGGACTTCCTCCTTCGGAAGTTCTCCGAGGGGAAATGCCGTCCGTGACAGCTGTTCTTCTGTCAGGCAGTACAGCACATAACTTTGATCCTTCTCCGTATATAGTGCCTTCTTCAGATAAAAATGCCCGTCCTTCTCTTCGATCCTGGCATAGTGGCCGGTAACGATCTTTCTGCATCCGATCTGATCCGCCTTCTCAAAAAGCGCATCAAACTTCATAAAACGGTTGCATTCAATACATGGGTTGGGTGTCTCACATCGTTCATAGCTGCAGACGAAGGGCTCGATCACACGGTCCCGGAACTCATTTTCATAATGAAAGATCGAGTAAGGGATCCCCAGGAGATCCGTAACGCTTCTTGCATCATCCGTATCCTTTTTACTGCAGCAGGTTGCCAGCAGATCCTCCCCGATCATATCATTTTCGTAGAGGCGCATGGTGCAGCCCGTACACTGATACCCCTTCTCCTTCATAAGGAAAGCGGCCACGCTGCTGTCAACGCCGCCGCTCATAGCGATCAGCGCCGTAAGTTCCCCTGCGGCGCTGATCTTATCATTCTGCTTTATAACATTTTCCTTCAGCATTTTAGTAGCCTTTCGTTGTAAGCTCCGTGGCTATCTCCTCGAAGGACATTTCCGGAGAAAGTGAAAATGTTCCGACATGCAGCTTATTGGAATAATGGTTCTTCTTAAGCCAGCTGTCAAACTCCGAAGCGCTCTTTACGATGCCCGCATCCTCAAGCGTCTTTGCGATCCTCTCGGAGGTCATACCCCGCTTGATCTCAACATCGATCTTACCTGCAGCAGGTGCTTCCGACTTTTCTTCCTTCTTCTCGGTGGTGGCTTCCGCCTGTCGGGAGGCTTCTTCAGAAGCCTTCTTCTCTTCTTCCGCCTTCTTCTCTTCCTCGGCTTTCTTCTTCTCTTCCTCAGCCTTCTTCTTCTCTTCCTCGGCCTTCTTCTTCTCTTCCTCGGCCTTCTTCTTTTCTTCCTCGGCCTTCTTCTTTTCTTCCTCGGCCTTCTTCTTTTCTTCCTCGGCCTTCTTTGCTTCCTCGGCTGCCTTCTTATCTTCCTCAGCCTTCTTTGCAGCCTCTTCGGAAGCCTTCTTCTCTTCCTCGGCCTTCTTCGCAGCTTCTTCAGAGGCCTTCTTATCCTGCTCGGCCTTCTTCGTTGCTTCCTCAGAAGCCTTTGCGGCATCCGACACTTCGGTGGTCCCGCTGCCTGCAGATGCCTTCTCATAGTCTCCGGTCTTAAATGCCGTATAGCTGACTAATACACCAATGATAAGACCGATGCCGATCCCTCTCAGCAGATATTTCCTCTTCATATCCTGTTCCTCCCGGTCTAATTTGCTGTATTGCTGTCAATGATATACTTCACTTCACCGACACCCATTTTTAAAACCTTGGAGATCTCAATGATACTGAGCCCTGCTCCATACATGGTAAGTATGTTCAGTGTAGGATCCTCTGCATTCAGATCGATGCCTTCTCTGTCAAGGATCTGATCCAGATTTGTGATGGTCTTCAGATCATCCTCATCCTCATCAAACTCATCATCGAATTCATCCAGCTCATCCTCATCTTCTGCGGAATCCCGTCTCAGCGTCTCTCTTGCAGCATCCTCGATCGCCTTGTCTGCCACATCACCGGGAACAAAGGGAAGAACAACACCCGATGTCCGGTCCGTCTCTTCTTCATCAGGATCATCCTCAGCCTGAGCAGCTGTCTCGTCGGCTTCCTCCGTCATTTCCCCGGTTGCATCCTCTTCTTCTGCCTCAGCCGCTTCCTCTTCTGCTTCATCTTCTGATTCTTCTTCTGTTTCCTCTGCCTGAGCTACTGCCTCGTCAGCTTCCTCTTCTGCTTCCTCTGCCACTGCGTCGTCTGCTTCCTCTTCTGCTTCCTCTGCCTCCTCAGCTTCCTCTGCTGCCTCCTCAGCTTCCTCCGCCGCTTCCTGTACTGCAGGAGTCTCTTCTTCCTCAGCTGATCCTTCTGCCGGAGCTTCGGTCTCTGCCGCTTCCATAACGGTTCTTTCGGCTGCTGTATTGCTCAGTTCCTCAAGGCGGGACACGGAGGTATCCGCCTCGTCCTTTAATTTCTCAAGCCCGCGCTTATACTCATCGATCAGGTTCAGCTGGAGTTTGACTTCCTTCTCCTTCTCGGTGATGCTGTCATAAACCGCCTGCACCTCACGACGGTTTTCATCCCATCCGGAGGAAATAGCCGCTGCCTCGTCGGCGATCGCCTTCACACCCGCCTCGGAACGCGCATCGATCATGGAAAGCTTCTCATCGATCACGGACAGTTTCTCATCGATCGCCGGCTGTTTCTGTGATACAGACTCCTTGATCCTGGAATCCACGGCATTCTTCACCGTATCCTTGACCTGCTTCTTTCCGTATTCACGGATATAATTATCCGTAAGCTTCTTCAGCTGCTTTTTATCCGCTTCCGTCAGTTCTTCTCTAAGACCCGGCGTAGTCTTTTCTTCCTTCTCTTCCTCTTCGTTATCTTTTCCCGTAAGCAGGAAGCTTACTATGATCAGGATCACTCCGACCGCTAATACGATAATGGTTTCTGTTGTCATGATAATCCCCCTTTAGGCATTTAATATCGTTTCATTCAATACCCGGATATGTGTGCCCCGCATTCCCATGGACTGGACCTCCAGAATGCCGGCTCCTTCCAGTTTCTTGATGGCATTTACTATGATGGATCTTGTGATCCCGTATTTCGCCGCCACCTGACTGGTGACGAGATTTCCTTCCGGACCTGACAGTTCACCGATCAGATAATGCACTGCCTTCTGTTCGGAAGCGGAAAGAGATTCCATTGCGGCCCGCAGGATCTCCCTCTTTCTTTTTTCCTCATCATCCTCTTCGTAGAGTGCCCGCATGATCTCGAGCTCGATCACCGTATTGGCATACTCGCTCAGGATGATATCCTCCACCTCATATTCTGCTTTTCTGCGGTAGATAAATGTGGTACCCATGCGTTCGCCCGCAAAAAAAACCGGAAGCAGGATGGCGGAAATATCCCTGGCTACCGGACGTTCAAATCCCAGCGTCAGAAGATTCACATTTTCCTTAGTGGAAAGAACCGAAAGAAAACGCTCATTCAGTCTCGGATCGATCACCTCTCCCACAGAGTCGGCCAAAAGCCCCGACAGGCTCGGACCATCATTCTGTTCGTAAAAACCGAGCACCTTTCCCTTCGCGCTGACCACCATGCAATTCGCTTTCAGAATCTCACCGACGCATTGACAGATGTCATTAAAGATCACCACCCGGGATGAATTATCATGCAGAAGCTTGCTGATCTTCCGGGTCTGATCCAATAGTGTTACGCTCATTCCTATACATTCCCCCAAGTAAAAAAGTTTGTGCTGTATTTTCCCCAGGGATTAATATAGCACAAACTTATTACGTAAACAACAATTTTATGACAATTTTTCAATTTGTCAGATTATTATCATTCATCCTGTGATTCCGCAGCCTCTACGTACCCGCATTCCGCATCGGAGCATACCAGTCTCTTACCCTTTATGGTCATAAGAGAACCGCACTTCGGACATGCCTTTTCAACCGGTCTGCTCCAGGACATGAAGTCGCAGTCCGGATTATCGATACAGCCGTAATAGATACGGCCCTTCTGCGTTCTACGAACCACGATATCCTTTCCGCACTTCGGACATGCCACCCCGATCTTCTCAAAGAACGGCTTGGTATTCCGGCAATCCGGAAAATTCGGGCAAGCAAGGAACTTCCCGTAGGATCCGTATTTGATGACCATGCGGGCTCCGCATTTCTCACAGACCTCTTCGGATTCCTCATCGGCGATCCGGATACTTGCAAGATTCTCACCTGCATTCCGGATGGCTTCATCAAGATCCGGATAGAAGTTCCGTACAACTACCTTCCACTGAATGGCCCCTTCGCCGATCTTATCCAGCAGGGATTCCATATTCGCGGTAAAGCTTTCATCCACGATGACGGGGAATCCGGCTTCCATGATACTGTTTACGGCACCACCCAGTTCCGTGATAAAAAGGTCTTTCTTCTCTTTTGTGATATAACGCCTTGCAAGCAGCGTGGAAATGGTAGGCGCATAGGTGGAGGGACGTCCGATACCGTTCTCCTCAAGCGTCCGTACCAGTGATGCCTCCGTGAAATGAGCCGGCGGAGATGTAAAATGTCGTTCCGGCGTCACACCGATCTGCTTTAACTGATCTCCCTGTTCGATCCCATGGAAGTTCACCGCAGTCTCTGCTTTTCCTTCCGGGGGATAGATGGTCTGATAACCAGCAAAGGCCACACTGCTGGTAGAAGCCCTGAAGCTGTATCCTGCGCTTTCCGCAGTCACGGCAAAGATATTAAATACAGCCGGTTTCATCCTGCTGGCAACAAAGCGCTCATAGATCAGCTTGTACAACTTATACTGTTCATCGGAAAGCACGCCCTTCAGTTCGGCAGGCTTTCTGCCGAGATCCGTGGGGCGGATGGCCTCATGGGCATCCTGGATCCGCTTCCCGTCTTTCTTCTTCTCCTCCTCTTCGGCCAGGTATTCCTCACCGAAGGTGTTTCGGATCATATCCCTGACTGCAGCATTTGCTTCCTCCGAGATCCTGGTGGAATCCGTACGCAGGTAGGTGATAAGACCCACTGTTTCTTTGCCCTTGATCTCCACGCCTTCATAAAGCTGCTGGGCAAAGCGCATGGTTTTGGAGGTGGAGAAATTCAGTCTTCCTGCAGCTGTCTGCTGAAGTGTACTTGTCGTAAAAGGAAGGGGGGCCTTTTGGCTCCTCTGTGATTCTTTTATGGAAGAAACCAGGAACTTGTCCGCGGATGCTTCCTTCGTGATTTTCTTTGCTTCCGCCTCTGTCTTCACTTCCCCCGTATAACGGAATGCTACCGGCTTTCTCTGACCGGGAACCGTAAGAGACGCATCGATCGTCCAGTATTCCTCAGGGATAAAGGCATCGATCTCCTTTTCCCTGTCATTGATCATCTTCAGTGCCACGGACTGTACACGGCCTGCGGAAAGCCCTCTCTTATGAACCTTCTCCCAAAGAAGCGGGCTGATGCCGTAGCCTACGAGACGGTCCAGAACCCTTCTGGCCTGCTGCGCATCCACAAGGTCCATGTCAATATCCCGGGCATTCTTTATGGATTCCTTTACCGCATTTCTGGTGATCTCGTTAAATGTGATCCTCTTGTACTTCTTCTCAGGAAGCTTCAATGCGATCGCAAGATGATAGGAGATCGCCTCTCCCTCACGATCCGGGTCGGTTGCAAGATATACAAGGTCCGCCTTGGATGCAGCCTTTCGGAGATTCTTCAACAGTTCTCCCTTTCCCCGGATCGTGATATAGTGCGGCTCAAAATCATTTTCCACATCCACACCCATATCACTCTTCGGAAGATCCCTGACATGTCCCTCAGAAGCGATCACTTCATAGTTTTTACCAAGATATTTTTTTATCGTTTTCGCCTTGGCCGGCGACTCAACAATCACCAGATTCTTAGCCATTGTCTACTCCCCTGCTTATATACTCATGAAACGAGACAAACTATACACCAAAATATTTCTGCTTGCAAGCAAAAAATATATCAATATGGTTTACAGTCTTCCCGATCGCTGTATCAACAGGAGATCCGCTATGGCAAATGCGGTCATTGCCTCCACCACTACGGAAGCACGGGGTCCGATCACCGGATCATGTCTTCCGCGTATGGAAAGCTTCACTTCTTCCCCGGACGCATTCACCGTATCCTGTTCCCGGAAGATGGAGGGTGTCGGTTTAAATGAGGCACGGACCAGGATGTCACTTCCGTCGCTGATCCCCCCCAGGATCCCTCCTGCATGGTTCGTCTTTTTTACTACCTTTCCGTCTTTCATACAGAAGCTGTCATTATTCAGAGAGCCTCTGCTCTGTACGACCTTTGTCCCGTCTCCGATCTCAACCGCTTTCACCGCTCCGATGGAGAAGACCGCCTGTCCGATCACGGCGTCCAGTTTGTCAAAGACCGGTTCACCGATGCCTGCAGGAACACCCTTTACGATACATGTGACTTCGCTTCCGGAGGAATCCTTCTGCTCCATCAGTTCCTTCAGATAGGAAGCCGCTTTCTTTGCGGCATCCGCATCCGGCATGCATAGCGGATTTCTCCCGATCTCTTCCATATCAAAGTGCTCCGGGTCGCAGTTCACGGGCCCTATGGCGCTGACATAGGCATTGACGGATATCCCGAAGTGCTCCAGCAGCTTCTTCGCTATGGCACCTGCGGCTACTCTTCCGGCAGTCTCACGTCCGGAGGACCTTCCGCCGCCCCGATGATCCCGGAACCCGTACTTCTGGTCATATCCGAAATCCGCATGCCCCGGCCGGTAGGTATATGCCAATTCTCCGTAATCAGAGGACCGCTGGGATGTATTTTCGATCATCATGGAGATCGGTGTCCCTGTGGTCTTTCCATCAAATATACCGGAAAGGATCCTTACACGATCCGCCTCCTGCCTGGGTGTCGCGAAGTCCCTTCCTCCGGGTTTTCTCCGGTCTAGCAGGATCTGAATATCCTCCTCCGATATGGATAGTCCGGCGGGGCAGCCATCCACCACGACACCGATCCCGGCGCCATGAGACTCTCCCCAGGTTGTCATAGTAAGAAGCTTTCCAAATGTTGATCCTGCCATATTTCCCTCCTGAAACGATAAGAGCCCACAACAATCTGTGGGCTCTTCATCATGCTTTCCTTCCGGCACGCGGATGTGCCTTATCATATACTTCCTTCAAATGTCCCAACTTACCGGACAGATAGATCTGTGTCGTAGATATATCCGAATGTCCCAGCATCTCCTGTACCGCATGGAGATCTGCGCCGTTATTCACCATATGTGAAGCAAAGCTGTGCCGGATCATATGCGGTGTGATATCCTTATCGATATGTGCTTTCTTGGCATAAGCCTTCAGCAGTTTCCAGAAGCCCTGACGGGACATCTCATCTCCCTTTACATTTACAAAGAGATAATCACTCTGCTTTGCCATTCTCGGTCTGGATTCATCCAGATACCGTTTCAGTGCCGATGCTGCCGTATCCTCGATGGGTATGATCCTGGATTTGCCCGCGCAGTTACACTCGATATAACCCATGGACAGATTCAGATCACTGACCTTCAGAGAGATCAGCTCGGATACACGAAGCCCGGTTCCGTAAAGAAGCTCCAGCATGGCCTTATCGCGGATCTCCTTCAGCGTATTTCCCTTCGGCTGCTGGAGAAGGAGTGTGACCTCTTCCACTGTCAGCACATCCGGTGCCTTCTTCTCAACCTTCGGCGGTTTGATCTGTTCCGTCGGATTCCCCTGTACCATACCTCTTCCCAAAAGATACAGGAAGAATGACCGGATACTTGCAATACTCCTGGATACCGTAGCCGAACTCATACCTGAATTCTCCAGGTAAAGGACATATGAACCCAGAGATGTGGAATTCACCGCCTGCACATCCGTAACCCCGTTCTCACGAAAGTAATCCTTCATCTTACATAGATCACGTCGATAAGATTGAATTGTATTCTGACTTGCATGCTTAACGTCACGCAAATAATCGATATAAGATTCAATCATTTGTTCCATCATTTACCCCTAAAATATACCCCAACAAAGAAGTATTTTCATCTTTTGAGCGCCAACTCATACTTCTCCGTTTATATGTTACAGTATAATTACAAATTTACATAAAATCAATAACAATTTTTTTGCAAATCCCTTATAAATAAAGGGCTTTCAGGGGTTTTCCGCAAGATAAGGCGGGCACTATGTAAACGACCGCTAAATATTGTGATTCTGTTCTAAAAAAATATTTTTTTACTTTTAACATCCTGATATGCAAGGAGTGCGATCATGGTCTTTCCGTCTATGATACGCCCGTCATAGATCATCGCCACCGCTTCTTCCAGGGGGATCCGAAGCACCTCCACAGCCTCGTCGGGATCCGCATCCAGCTTCTCCTCCTCCAGGTCCTTCCCGAGGAAAATGCTGGTATGTTCATCAAAAAGGCCTGCTGCATTCAGAACTCTGCCAACGGGATATACCCTCTTCGGGTAGAAGCCTGTTTCCTCCTTTGCCTCCCTTATGGCCGTTTCCTCCGGTGTTTTATCATCGGGATCCATAACGCCCGCCGGGATCTCTATCGTTAGGGCGTCCTCCACATTCCGGTACTGACGTACCAGGAGCACACGTTCTTCCTCATCGACCAGCAGGATGGCTGCTCCATCCCGGTTCTTCACATAATCATAATGTTGGACCCTTCCGTCAGGAAGTTCGATCACATCCTCATATACCTTTACCCTGTGGGCTTCATACTTTAAAATCCGGTCCAGCCGTTTTGTCATCTTCATTTCGTCTCGCTCCCCGGGAACCTTACCGTAATATGCAGAAAGAGGAATACCTTCCGGTATTCCTCTTCTGCCAGTACTCTTACTTTGCGTAATCCGTAACCCTGGACTCCCGGATCAAGCTTACCTTGATCTGACCGGGGTATTCCAGCTCGTCCTCGATACGTTTGGATATATCCCTTGCGAGGATCACCATATCCGCATCGGTCACATGCTCAGGAACTACCATTACCCGGATCTCTCTACCTGCCTGAATAGCAAAGGACTTGTCAACACCCTTAAATTCATTTGCGATGTTTTCAAGTTTTGTAAGTCTCGTCGTATAGGTCTCAAGTGTCTCACGGCGTGCGCCGGGACGTGCAGCGGATATCGTATCAGCCGCCTGAACAATGCAGGCGATCAGCGTCTCAGCCTCTACATCACCATGGTGGGAAGCAACGGCATTGATGACCGTAGCATTCTCTTTAAATTTACGACAGATGTCCACACCAATGGTTACATGTGAGCCTTCCATCTCATGATCGATGGATTTACCGATATCATGCAAAAGACCTGCGCGCTTAGCCAGTTTCACATCCTCGCCGATCTCTCCGGCGATGAGTCCGCTGAGTTCTGCCACTTCCACGGAATGCTTCAGAGCATTCTGACCATAACTGGTACGGAATTTCATACGGCCCAGAAGTTTGACCAGCTCGGGATGAAGTCCGTGAACGCCTACCTCAAGGGTTGCGGCTTCACCTTCCTCACGCATCATGGTCTCGACTTCCTTCTTGGCCTTTTCAACCATTTCCTCGATCCTGGCCGGATGGATCCGACCATCTACGATCAGCTTCTCAAGTGCGATACGGGCCACTTCCCGACGCACCGGATCAAAACTGGAAAGCACGACTGCTTCCGGCGTATCATCAATGATGAGGTCTACACCGGTAAGAGTTTCAAGCGTACGGATATTCCGTCCTTCTCTACCGATGATACGACCCTTCATGTCGTCATTCGGAAGCTGTACCAGTGAAATGGTTGATTCGGAAACTACGTCTGCCGCACATTTCTGTATCGCGGTTACGACGTATTCCCTGGCCTTCTTATCGGCCTCTTCTTTTGCTCTGGATTCCATTTCCTTGATCATGACTGCGGTTTCATGCTTAACTTCATCTTCCACAGTCCGTAGCAAGTATTCCTTTGCCTGTTCAGAGGTGAGTCCGGAGATTCTCTCCAGTTCCTGTTGTCTCTTTGCGGACAGCTCGTCGATCTCAGCCTGTTTCTTTGACAGATTGGACTCTCGGGCGGACAGAGACTGTTCTCTTCGCTCAAGTGTGTCACTCTTCTTGTCAAGATTCTCTTCTCTCGACAGAACCCGCTTCTCCATACGCTGGATCTCGTTACGTCTTTCCTTTACTTCCTTGTCCAGGTCGTTCTTTGTCTTCAAAGCTTCTTCCTTGGCCGTAAGAAGTATATCACGCTTCTTGGTCTCAGCATCCTTCAGGGCTTCATCTATAATCTCTCTGGCCTTGTCCTCTGCCTTGCCGATCTTCGCTTCCGCAATATTTTTGCGGTACGCGATCGCGACAAACCATGTAAGAACAACTGCCACAATTACTATGATAGCACAGATGATTATGGTAGACAGTTCCACAGGAGCACCTCCTTATTTAGTTTTTCATCATACCTTTTGGGAAAAGGTACAACAGACTAATGATATAATTTTTTTCTCATTATGTCAAGTTAGTTAAGAATTTTATGACAGTTTCCATCTCTTCCTCCGTACCTATGGTGATGCGAAGGAAATTGTCGATCCCCGGCTGCCTGAAATGGCGGAAATAGATCCCTGCTTCCCTGGCTTTCTCAAAGATCTCGACAGCCGGAATGGTCTCATGCTCCACAAAGACAAAATTCGCCGCTGACGGGATCACACGGAAGCCGAGTCCTTCCATCGCTGCAGCAAAGGAATCCCTGGTCCGGATGATACGTTCTACCGTACTGCGAAAATACTCCTCGTCCTGTATCGACGCACATCCGTACAGAATGGACGGGCGGTTCATGGTATAGGAATTGTAGGAATATTTGACTGCCTGCATGGCATCGATCAGTTCCTTCTGACCTATGGCATATCCGATCCGGAGTCCCGCCATGGATCTGGACTTTGAGAAGGTCCGTACCACCAGCAGATTATCATACCGGTCTACCAGAGAAAGTGCCGAACTCCCCTCCGGTGCGAAATCGATATAGGCTTCGTCCACGATGACAATACTGTCTTTATTGGACCGGATGATCTCCTCCACGGAAGACAGCTCCATGAGCCTGGCCGTAGGTGCGTTTGGATTCGGGAATACCACTCCTCCGTTTTCTTCCTTATAATCCTCCGGAAGGATACGAAAATCCTCCGTCAGCGCCTTTGTCCTGTATGGTATTTTATAGAGCTCCGCCCAGACCGGATAGAAGGAATACGTGATATCCGGAAAGAGGATCGGCCGTTCGGAATTAAAAAAAGTAAGGAATGCCATTCCCAGTACATCATCACTGCCGACACCTACAAAAACCTGCCCCGGTTCCACTCCATGGTAGGATGCTATAGCCTCTACAAGATCCGAAGCTGCCGGATCCGGATATTTTCTGAGAAGATCCAGATCCTGAACGCAGGACTTCACCTTGTCGGAGGGACCGTAAGGATTCTCATTTGTATTCAATTTGATGACATTTTCATCTTTCGGCTGTTCACCGGGTGTATAGGGTTCTACCGCCCTGACATATTCTCTCCAGTTCATTTTCTTCTCCATGTGTCATTTCTTCTCAAATTCGATATCTGCCTGAATATAATTATCATCCCGGGCTATAATCTTTCCTTCCTTCCGGTCATATGCACATTCATAATAGACATCGTCCTTGATGAACTGTACCGTATCCTTCGTAAAGTTGACATCCACCTCTATGGTTCTTACATCCGTATACGCGGTATCGCCCGTCGAACCGGAAGGATCCCTGTTCATGGTGATCTTCGCCTTGTCCCCGTCGATCTCGATCTCGGCATACAATCCGAACACAGAGAAATCATCCCATACATAGGTCCCGTTTTTGGATGAGAACAGCCCCAGCTGCCAGCAGGTGATCCCCGCACCCACGAGAAGGACCGCCGCTACGATCCCCAGGATCCGGCCTAAATGCGATCTTTTCTTCAAAGGCGGGACTGCGGGCGGGACGGGCTTCGGTGCAGGTGTGTACTGTACCAGATACGGATTATAACCCGGCGCACCATATCCGTCCGAGGGTTGTTCCGGTGTATACGCCGTCCCGAAAGCCGGTGGCTGCTGCCCCTGCACAGACTGTTGCTGTCCGTAGGAAGGCTGCGGCGCGTACGGTGACTGCTCCGGTGCTGCCGATGGCTGCCCGTAAGACGGTTGCGGCGCGTACGGTGACTGCTCCGGCAAGGACTCCGGTTTTTCATCAAATGGTGTTCTTATCTGCTCATCCATGATCGTTCTCCCAAAAACAGGCGGCTGTGCCAGCCGCCTGTCGATCGATTGCTATTTCTTAAATGTCATCTCCACTCCACTATAGGAAATGGTAATTTTGCCTGCACCTTCGTCATATGTACCGCTGATACTCTGTCCGCCACCGGTAAATGTAACTGTGCTTCCGGAGAATTTGACATCGCACTTTGATTCCTGGCCTGCCATTGAAAGAGTTGCAGTACTGCCGGAAACCTTGATCGCAAATTTGCTGGTATCCAGACCAAACGTTGCCAACTGATCCTCAGTGATCTCCTGACCGTACATCTTTGCGCTGTTCAGCTTGTAGGTACCGTCGTGGCCGCCACCGCCGAATACACCAAGCACCCACATGATAACGAGCGCTGCTACTACGGCAACACCGGCTATGATCCCTATGATCAGACCGGTATGAGAACTCTTCGGTGCAACAGGAGCCGGTGTCGATGCCGGAGCCTGGGGTGCGCCATACGGATCAGCATACGGATTTACCTGCGAATTCGGATCGTATCCACCATAATTCTGAGCAGCCTGCTGAGCTGCCTGCTGTACTTCCACATTTGCCGGATCTGCCCCAAACGGATTCGACGGTGCCGCATTTCCTCCTGCCATAGAGTATCCACCCTGGGATGCGCCTGCAGCAGGTGCCGGAGCTCCACAGACCGGACAGGAAACGGCGCCTGCAGGTATTTCTGCTCCACATACATTACACTTCATTCTTTGTTCCTCCATCCTTTACGAAAATGAATACATTAACGCATTAACTATATCATAAACAAAAACAGATTTCACTACCTTTTTTATTCAGTTTTCGTAATTTGATATAATTTAGGATTCAGAACAGATTCTTTATCTTGTCGATCCCGCCGCTTATGGCATCACCTGTGAGTTTTGCCTTGATCCCGGCGATCGCTCCGTTCACCACATCGTCCGGCAGATCGACTCCCGCAACCTTCTCGATGGCCTTTGTGGGATTCTCCTGAAACTCATCCTTCAGGGTTTCATCCTTTGTAACCTTTTCAACGATCTCCGTGATCTTTGCCTTGATATCCATGACTGGTTCCTCCTTACTATAATGTCAGTATTATTGAAATGGGACCTGCTTTAAGGTCCTTTGTCTATTCTATCATGTTCAGATGAAGTTTGCAAAGACCATTGCTCCCACAACAGTCAGCAGTCCGGATACGACGATGGAAAGGCTGCTCATAGCCCCCTCGACATCTCCGATCTCCATGGCCTTCGCCGTTCCCAGAGCGTGGGATGACGAGCCGATCGCTATCCCAACGGCGATGGGTTCTTTAATACGGAACAGTTTACATACAAGCTCCGCGAAAATATTTCCTATGATACCCGTGATGATGATCACGGCTACCGTGATGGCAACATACCCTCCCAGTTCCTCCGACACGCCCATACCTATGGCAGTCGTAATGGATTTCGGCAGAAATGTGACATACTCCGCATGATTCAGGTGGAACACCAGCGCAAACAGAAGAACACTCACCATGCTGGCAAGTACGCCGGAGAAGATCCCGGCAAATACCGCCTTCCAGTTCTTCTTAAGGAGTTCGATCTGTTCATACAGCGGGATCGCCAGACTCACTGTAGCCGGTGTCAGCAGGTAGCTTAAGTACTTGGCGCTCCCTTCATAGGTCTCATAATCGATATCCAGCCAAAGCAGAACTCCCATGGTAAGAAGGATCGCTATGAGGAGCGGATTGCAGATGGAAAGCCGGGTCTTCTTCTTCAGAAATACTCCGATCCCATAAGAAAAGAGGCTGATAAAAACGCCGAAGAATACGGTATGCTGAAAGAATTCCTTCATGCTTCCTCTCCTCCTTTCCCATCCTTCCTGTTCACATCTTCTATCCGGTCCGTTTCTTGCGGGCGGCTGTCAAAGTTCTCCGACACTACGCTTTCCTGTACGTTGCTTTCCTGCACTTCACCTTCCGGAACTTCGCTTTCCGGCACCTCCGCTTCCGAACCGGCATCTTCCGCCCGATCCTTCCCTCTTCGGATCACCGCCTGTGTGATCCGTCCGGAGAAGATCATTACGATAAATGTGGTCGCAAACATGATCAGTGTATATGTAAGCCAGTTCGGTTTCAGGATCCCCCACGCTTCAATAAGACCGACCGCTGCCGGAATAAACATGACCGGCATGATCTCGATCAGAAATCTGCCCGCTTCCCTCACGGAAGAAAGCGGAATGATATGCAGTTCAAGTGCAAGAAACATAAGAAGGATCCCATAGATGCTCGCAGGGATCGGCAGGGGGATCAGATAGTTCAGGATCTCCCCCAGGAAGGATACAAATAATATGATCAGGAACTGCTTTAAATATTTCATACCGATCACTCCAAAAGTCCGTATTTTTCCTTCAGCTCCAGGATACGGAGCACACTTTCATCAATCCTGGCTTCCGGGATCCGTCCGGTCTGTACGGCATCCAGAAGTCCGTTATAGGCAGCCACAAAATCCGGCGGCATCAGAACGATATCCGCACCCGCTTCGATCGTCATGATCGCAGCCTCCACGGATGTATAATTTCCGTAAATCGCACCCATTTCCATGGAATCCGTGACAACGACTCCCTGAAATCCGAGTTCATTTCGCAGCTTTCCGGTGATCATGGTCCTCGAAAGCGAAGCCGGGACTCCGTCATGCGTCACCTCTTCTGCGGAAATATGCGCCACCATGATCATATCCGTTCCCGCTTCCATGGCTCTTTGGAAGGGAATGATCTCACAGTCCAGAAGCTCCTGCCAGTTCTTCGTCACATACACCGCGGAATTATGGGTATCCCCTCTCGTATCGCCGTGTCCCGGGAAATGCTTGGTTGCCGTAATGATCGAATTCTGCTGAAATCCCCGGATCTCTGAAGCCACCAGATCACCCACCTTTTCCGGATCCTTTCCGAAGGCCCGCTTTCCGATCACGCGATTGGACGGATTTGTGTTAAGATCCGCTACCGGAGCAAAATCACAGTTAAATCCGTATTTCTTCAGATAGCTTCCGATATACCGGCCGCGTTCATATGCCTCATCTTCATCCTTCACCTGCTCCGCATTCGGCAGGTCCGGGATATCAAATGCCTTTTTCCCGGAAATCCGGGCAACCGCTCCGCCCTCCTCATCGACAGCGATGAACATGGGGACAGAGCTTTCCTTCTGCATATCACGGATCAGCTGTGTGGTCTGTTCCGGATCAACGATATTGGGAGAAAAAAGAAGGATCCCTCCCGGTGAATAGTATTTCAGTTTCTCCCGGAATGAGTCGTTCATAACGGCGGTACCGCCTGTTTTCTTCCCATTATACGGGTATTTTGAATAATCCTGATCGATATCCTCCGGAGGAATGATGAACATCTGTCCCACCTTCTCCTCCAGTGTCATTTCCGACAGTCTCTTCTCTGCCTTTGACCGGATCTTTATCTCCCCGGGTGACCTGAGCTCCGTCTCCGGGCTCATATAAAGGATCGGATTTGCGGAAAGCTCGGGAGCCTCCAGTATCTTCTCCTTACCGATCAGGATCACGGTCAGAAACAGCAGCGGCAGAAATATGATCTTCAGTTTTTTTAATAATGTTCCTCTCTGTTTTACAGCAGTTTCAGGAACGGACGGAACGCCGACGGTACTGCCGTCAGATCCTCCGGTGCTTCTCTGCGGAACCATGTTATTCCCCCGATTCTGTCCAGTTTATCAGTCTGTGCATTACAGATAATATAGTAAGCCGTCATATGCCATTCCACATGACTGAAGATATGCGTATACGGTATCTCCATCCAGGGTGCCTCCGGACACAGCCCCCAGTCCCTTACGATCCGGAGGGTTTCCTCCATGGAATACTTCCCCTCCAGGTTCGGAAACTCCCACAAACCTGCCAGAAGCCCCTGGGACGGTCGCTTATGAAGAGCAAAGCAGTCTTCTGTCAGCAGCACAAAAACCGTGCGTTCTTCCACACGGCGGGGTTTCTTCTTCGTCCGTACGGGGAGCTCTCCGATACGATTTTCCTTCCTTGCCACGCAGAGATCCGCCATCGGACAGTCACTGCAAAGAGGCGCTCCGTTCGGTACGCAGACCGTAGCCCCGAGCTCCATCCAGCTCTGTGTCAGCTTCCCACGCTCATCCGGCGTACATCCTTCATATATAGGGACCAGCCGGTCTCTTACGGCCTTTTTCGTCTTTTCCTGATCAACGGAGGAAGTATCCCCCGTCAGCCGGGCATACACCCGGAGCACATTTCCGTCCACCGCCGGTGCCGGCTGTCCGAAACAGATGGACGCAACCGCCCCTGCCGTATATGCGCCGATGCCCGGAAGTGAAAGGATCGACTCGTAGTCTTCCGGGAAACTTCCGGCATAACGGTCCCGGATCACCTCCGCCGCCTTTTTCAGATTTCTGGCACGATTATAATATCCCAGTCCCTCCCACAGCTTGAGGAGGTGCTCTTCTTCAACCCCTGCCAGACATTCGACCGTCGGCAGCTCCTTCATAAAACTTTCGTAATACCCGATGACCGCTGCCACCCTCGTCTGCTGGAGCATGATCTCGGAGATCCATATATGATAAGGATCCCGGTCCCTTCGCCAGGGCAGCTCCCTATGATGCGAATCATACCAGCAAAGAAGGTTTTGGATCCCCGACTTTGGTATTCTGTCTTTCATAATCCCTGTATTCATATTCCACGGTTCTCAAAATCCCGTAGATGTTTCGATACTCATTTTCAATCTGTAAACTTACCTGCCTATTATACCAAATCCCGCTCTCCATTTCATCCATACTTTTTTTTATTTTCCACTACATATTTTTTCATAATGGTGTTATAATATCATGGATTGTGTGAGCGTACCCTTGCTCCGCTTTCGTCTATACTATTTGGAGGAACAAAAATATGGCGCAAAGAACAGATATTCACAAAGTACTGATCATCGGATCAGGCCCGATCGTTATCGGCCAGGCCTGTGAATTTGATTATTCCGGTACCCAGGCCTGCAAGGCACTCCGCAGTCTTGGCTATGAGATCGTACTGGTAAACTCCAATCCGGCTACCATCATGACGGATCCGGAGATGGCTGATGTTACTTATATTGAGCCGTTAAATGTAAAACGGCTGGAGGCGATCATCGCCAAGGAACGTCCCGACGCACTCCTTCCGAATCTGGGTGGTCAGTCAGGGCTTAATCTTTGCTCTGAGCTTGCCGAAGCCGGGATCCTGGAAAAATACAACGTTCAGGTCATCGGTGTTCAGGTAGATGCCATCGAGCGTGGTGAGGACCGTATCGAGTTCAAGAATACCATGAATGCTCTCGGCATCGAGGTTGCCCGGAGTGAGGTTGCATATTCTGTTGATGAAGCGCTGAAGATCGCCGATGAACTCGGCTATCCTGTCGTACTCCGTCCCGCCTATACCATGGGCGGTGCCGGCGGCGGTCTGGTTTATAACAAAGAGGAGCTTGCCACCGTCTGTGCGCGCGGACTCAAGGCTTCCCTTGTGGGACAGGTCCTTGTGGAAGAATCCGTAACCGGCTGGGAGGAGCTGGAGCTTGAAGTGGTACGTGACAAGGATAACAACATGATCACCGTATGCTTCATTGAAAATGTGGATCCCATGGGCATTCACACCGGTGATTCCTTCTGTACCGCTCCGATGCTTACGATCTCTGAGGATGTACAGAAGCGTCTCCAGGAGCAGGCTTATAAGATCGTTGAGTCCATTCAGGTCATCGGCGGAACGAATGTTCAGTTCGCCCACGATCCGAAGACCGACCGTATCATCGTCATCGAGATCAACCCGCGTACCTCCCGTTCTTCCGCGCTCGCAAGTAAGGCAACCGGTTTCCCGATCGCCCTTGTATCCGCAAAGCTGGCTTCCGGCCTGACTCTTGCCGATATCCCCTGCGGTAAGTACGGAACTCTGGATAAGTATCATCCGGACGGAGACTATGTGGTTGTTAAGTTTGCACGCTGGGCTTTTGAGAAGTTCAAGGGCGTTGACGACAAACTTGGTACACAGATGCGTGCAGTGGGCGAGGTCATGTCCATCGGTAAGAATTATAAGGAAGCCTTCCAGAAGGCCATCCGTTCCCTGGAGAAAGGGCGCTACGGACTGGGCCATGTAAAGAATTTCAATGATCTTTCCAAGGCAGAACTGCTGCAGCTGCTGATCACTCCTTCCAGCGAGAGACATTTCATCATGTATGAAGCGATCCGCAAAGGTGCGACTGTTGATGAGATCCATGAGATCACCCATGTAAAGAAATACTTCATCGAACAGATGAAGGAACTGGTAGACGAGGAAGAGGCTCTGGTTGCCGGCTTCAAGGGACAGGTTCCTTCCGATGAAGCACTGACCCGGGCGAAGAAGGACGGTTTCTCCGACAAATATCTGTCAGAGATCCTCGGCGTATCCGAAGATGATATCCGAAATAAAAGAGAAGCACTGGGTGTTGTCGAGGCATGGGACTACGTACATGTCAGCGGCACCGAAGACAGTTCCTACTTCTATTCTACCTACAATGCACCGGATAATAACCCCATCACTTCCGACAAGCAGAAGGTCATGATCCTTGGCGGAGGTCCCAACCGTATCGGTCAGGGTATCGAATTTGACTACTGCTGCGTACATGCAGCTCAGTCCTTAAAGAAGCTGGGCTTTGAGACCATCATTGTAAACTGCAACCCGGAGACCGTATCAACTGACTACGACACCTCCGACAAGCTGTATTTCGAACCTCTGACCCTGGAGGATGTTCTTTCTATCTATAAGAAGGAACAGCCGGTAGGCGTTATCGCCCAGTTCGGGGGACAGACGCCTCTGAATCTGGCAGCAGATCTGGAACGGAACGGTGTCAAGATCCTCGGTACTTCTCCTGCTGTTATCGATCTGGCTGAGGACAGAGATCAATTCCGTGCCATCATGGACAAACTGGATATCCCCATGCCGGAAGCAGGAATGGCTACCACCGTGGAAGAAGCGATCGAGGTTGCGAACAGGATCGGTTATCCCGTTATGGTTCGTCCCTCCTACGTCCTCGGCGGACGCGGCATGGAAGTCGTATATGATGATGAGAGCATGACCGGTTATATGCAGGCTGCTGTCGGCGTCACACCGGATCGTCCGATCCTCATCGACCGTTTCCTGCATCATGCATTGGAATGTGAGGCAGATGCCATTGCAGACGGAACCCATGCATATGTTCCTGCGGTAATGGAGCACATCGAGCTGGCCGGTATCCATTCCGGAGATTCCGCTTGTATCCTGCCCTCCAAGCACATTTCCGAAGAGAATCTGAAAACGATCAAGGAGTATACAAGAAAGATTGCCGAGCAGATGCACGTAGTCGGTCTTATGAATATGCAGTATGCCATCGAGGACGGCAAGGTATTCGTACTGGAAGCCAACCCGAGAGCATCCCGTACCGTACCACTCGTATCCAAGGTCTGCGGCATCCGTATGGTACCGATCGCAACCGAGATCATCACCTCCGAGCTGACCGGAAAACCGTCACCGATCCCGACCATGAAGGATCGCAAGATTCCGTATTATGGAGTTAAGGAAGCAGTCTTCCCCTTCAATATGTTCCCTGAGGTCGATCCGATCCTCGGACCGGAAATGCGCTCCACGGGCGAGGTTCTCGGTATGTCCCTTTCCGCCGGCGGTGCTTATTTCAAATCGGAAGAGGCTGCAAAGGCCACTCTCCCGCTCAAGGGTACGGTACTGATCTCCGTAAACAGCCAGGAGCGTGAGGAAGCACCTGCAGTTGCCAAACTCCTCTATGACAACGGATTCCGTATCCTTGCTACCGGCAAGACCTGCGACACCATCAACGCTGCAGGTATCCCGGCTGAGAAGGTAAAGAAGCTTTATGAAGGTCGTCCGAATATCCTTGACCTGATCACCAACGGGGAGATCAACCTGATCATCAACTCCCCCATCGGAAAGGCAAGTGTTCACGACGATTCCTACATCCGTAAGGCAGCGATCAAATCCAAGATTCCCTATATCACTACTATTGTAGCAGGCAAGGCAGCAGCCGAGGGTATCGACCATATGCTCCGCCGCCACATGGGCAACATCCATTCTCTTCAGGAGTGGCATGAGCTGATCAAGGATGTAGACTGAACTCTTTACCGGGTATAGAGCCGATACTAGCAGAAATGATAAAAGCCGCTGCATGGCACATTTTTAAGAGCCATGCAGCGGCATTTTTGTTCTTCAGAAACGGACTGCTGCAATAACCGTTCACGGTTTATTCAGGTACCTTCGGTGTCCAGTATTCCCGACCGTAGATATCACGGAGCAGGTAGGTCACCTGAAGTCCGTCTCCGATCGTCACATAACTGCACTTAAGGTCCGCACTGTATTTGACCGGTTCGCCCCACAGGAAGCTGTCCTGATAGGACTGATCATATTTATAATAATCACAGATGAAGTCGATCTGTGTTCCCGGCTGGATCTCCGTCACACCCTTTGCGATGGTCTCCGTCTCTCCGTCCTTGTATTCATATCTCGCACCAGCGATATAACCGTCCTTATGCTCCTTATCAAAGACGATGATAAGATTTGCTCTCTGTCCGTCCAGCAATACCGGTACCCGTCCGGTCGTTACCGTATAACCGCTCTCATCCTGCATTTCCGATTCGAAGTAATAGGGAACTGCCAGTCCGTCGATGGCAAACCAGGTTCCGTCACTGTCTCCGATGAGTTTTCCCTGATCGTCAAACTCATAGACATTATCCAGACCCAGATCCACATAACCTTCTCCGTCGTCATAGAAGATATTCACCTGAAGATCCTTGATCAGGGACCAGTCATCCTGTGTGATCGACATGGTGTGGGTTCCGTCTGCTTCCGTATCCCATTTCAGCACAGCCGGATCAAACCGGTTCTTGGAGATATATTCCGCCGCGGCATCGACATCCATATCCTTCATGTACTCGGCCGCATCTGCATCCACACCCGGAACGGAACGTCCCCCAAGGAAGGAACTGAGCAGGGATGAAATGGCACCGGATCCGGAAGTGCCTCCGCCTCCACCGCCTCCGAACAGCGACCCCAAAGGGCTTCCGGAACCGCCGGCCGCGATCTGTCCACCGGTCTCAAGACTGGCAAACGCCTTGATGCAGTCCGAATACTCGGAACGAACACCGATGTTGTTATAGTTCTTTACCGCTGTATTGACGCTTGATGTCTTTCGGTATGGGAAGTAAATGGATACTCCGTAGGCATTCGTCATATTCCCGGAGGTCCGGTTGTACTTCACACTGCTTTGCAGAGCCTTCGACAGTTCCTTCGATTCATTTGTTCCCAGCTGCTCCGCAAAATGGATCAGGTCAACCTGATCGATGCCGGATGAAGAAAATTCTCTGGTATCTGCCCGTGCTTCGGAAACCTTCTTAAAGTTCTCTCCCTTGATCAGCGTGCTGGTGCTGCTGGAGAAGGCAGACAGCTTGTCCGGAACCGTTGCCGAGAGTTCTGCCAGGTCAATGACCGAAAGCGTGGTCTTCTGTCCACCGCATTTTCTGGCACACTCATCCACAAAGCCGTCCACGATATTCTTGCCGATCTCCAGGGTAGGCATGGATGTATCTTTTGAAAGTGCATTCAGCCAGTCGGTATAGTACCATCCGATCCCCGGCTCCGTCTCCTCGGAGGCGATCAGGTAATCGGCATAATTACTGGTCATGATCGCAGTTTCCAGTGTAGCCATAAGGCAGGCGTCATATCCGATAAAATCAAATGTCACCCCGCTGTTTTTCAGCGCCGTATTCATCCCGGTCAGATCCATGGAGCCGGAACGTTTGTAGCGTTCATCATATCCGAACCCGCTGATGGATCCGCCACCGTGATCCCAGAAGATCAGATCATTTCTGTCTGCCGGATAGTTCTTTGCACAGAACTGAATGAATTCCGTCAGCGTAGCAGGATCCGTCATGGGCTTGTCCCCTGCATCCGACACGATCTGCGCCAGCATACCGTCCTTGATCTGGTAGATCTGATTGACCCTGTTGCTGATCCCGTTGGTCTTCCATCCGGCACAGCCACCGGTATAGATAATGATATTCACCTTATCCGACAGCGTGGCAGCTGCCATCTCCCGCATATCATTGGTCGCCATACCGCTTCTGGATTCCAGATCCGTACCGCACATATAAACCATAATGGTCACGGTATCCTTGCCGCTCCCCTTGATGGCGGTACGCTTCGGAGCTGCCGCGGGGCTGACCTCCGTATTCAGCTTTCCCGTATTGTTCAGTCCGTTGAACCAGGCAGCCGCGCTTGTTGAACTGCCGCCGCCAAAGCCTCCGAGAAGCTGTGAGATCACACTGCCTCCACCGGAGCCGCCGGAGCTGCTGCCGGATCCGCCGGTATTGCTGCCACCGGAACCGCCGGTACTGCCACCGGGCGTGGCACTTCCTGAAGTGGATGACCCTGAACCCGTATCACTGCCGGACCCGCCGCCGGCCAGTAAGGCCGTAAGTCCGCCTCCTCCTCCGAGAAGAAGCGCAATAATGATGGCTATGATCGAGGTCTTGCCTCTTCCGGTACCGCCTCCGGACTCACCATCCCTTTTCGAAGATCCCCCGGTCCTTCCTGCATAGGCGTCAGCGCGTCCCACAGGTCCGGTTCCCAGGCCTTCACCGCGACGCTTCATCGGTTTGGAAGCCCCTGTTACATTTTTATCTCTGTTGCTGCTGTTCGGTTCCATAGCGTGTCCTTTCTTTCGAAAAATCCGATTCGCCATATAATAGCAGTTGTATTATACTATAGAATCCGCCCGTGAAACAATATAAAATGCGCTCCGGAGGTCCAAACCTTTTCTTGTGATACCCCTTTTTTTCTGATATACTATAATAGTATAATTCTGTAAAGGAAGGAGGACTGATCATATGGGCCGCATCCCTTATTTTGATTTTGCCGCATTTACCATACTGACCATACTCCTCTTCTCCTTATTCTTCCGAAAGATGCACCGGGGGCGCATCAATACCACTTTTATCGCTCTGCTTCTGGTACTGATGATCTCTACCGTTGCGGATGCGCTTTCTACCAGTGAGCTGATCCATATCACGGATCCGGCACTGCGCAACAATTACCGCATGTGGATCAGTACGGTCTACTTCATCTTCCGGATCCTGATCGGTCCGGTCTATATCATATTTATCGGCCACCTGTCCGGAACCTGGCATAAGATATTGAAGAAACATCCCGCGAACCTGGTCGCACTCCTGCTGCCCTATCTCGTATGCGGTGTGCTGCTGGTCTACAATCTCTTCTCCAAATCCATCTTCCGCTACGAGGCAGACGGAACCTATGTCCGCGGACCTCTGATCAGCATCTTTTATATCATAGGCGTGTACTATATGCTTCTGTCCGTTGTCTACCTTTTTGTCATCCGGAAGTACATGGACCGTGAAAAACTGATCACTCTCTTCACGATCCTCCCGCTGACAGGCATCGCCATGCTCGTGCAGTATTTTAATCCCGACTTTCTGTTGGAAATGTTCGCATATACCATTGTTACGATGCTGATCAATACCATCATCCTTCGGCCGGAAGAAACCTTTGACCCCGTCACAGGAGCCAAATCCTTCCGTTCCTTCTCGAATGACATCCGGAAATATTTCCGGTCAGAGGTCCCTGTTGACCTGATCTTCATCCGGATCAAGAACAGTACCGCTCTTCTTGCGATCCTGGGAAATGAAAAGCATCAGATCCTTCAGCGGGAGATCGCCGAAGAACTCCGGAAGTCCGTTCCCGCCAAGAGGAACTTCTTCCATGATGTGTACTATCTGTACAACGGACTGTATGCAGTCCTTGCCGACGGAAAAACACGGGGAGAGTTCATTGAGAAAGAATCCCTGCGGATCTATGATTTCCTGAAGAAGCCTTTCCATTCCAGCCATCTGGACCTGGATCTGGACGCAAGCGTATGTACACTCAAATGTCCGGATGATATAGACAACTGGGAGGATCTGGTCTCCTTTGCCCACTCCTTCCACTATAATACTCCCGATGACCAGGTTGTTGTCCTCTCGAAGATCGTACCCGAGAAGCAGTTCCAGATGAAGAATAATATCAATGAGATCATAAGTCAGGGGATCATCCATCACAGCTTCGTCATGTACTACCAGCCGATCTACTCCACCAGGGAACAGCGTTTTACCTGTGCGGAAGCACTGATCCGTCTCTTTGATGAAAAGAACGGTATGGTCTCACCCGGCATCTTCATCCCGTCTGCAGAGAAAAGCGGCGCCATCCATACCATCGGGGATTTCGTGGTGCAGGATGTCTGCCGTTTCATCTCCGACCATAATATGAAAGATCTCGGACTCAGTTATATCGAGATCAACCTCTCCGCCGTTCAGTGTATGCGGAACAGTATCGTTACCAAAGTAAATTCGCTGCTGAAGGACTATCATATCTCTCCGGCCTACGTAAACTTCGAGATCACCGAGACGGCCTCGGATTTCGTCCATGACACGGTAAAAGCAAATGTAATGGCCATGCATACCTACGGCCTCGAATTTGCTCTGGATGACTACGGGACCGGATATTCGAATCTGCAGCGGATGCTGGACTTTCCCTTTAAGCTGATCAAGCTGGACAAACGTTTTGTGGATGAATGGGAGGATCCCACCATGCGGACCGTGATCCGGAATACCATCCGCATGCTGAAGGACATCGGAAAAGAGATCGTGGTTGAAGGCGTCGAGACCGAAGAAGAAGCAAAATGGTTCACCGAACAGAACTGCGATTACATACAGGGCTTCTACTATGCGAAGCCCATGCCGGAGAAGGAATTCCTGGAGTTCCTTTCCAAACAAAAATAAAACGCCCCTGCATCATTTGCAGAGGCGTTTTTCAATAAGCTCGTTATTTGAATACCGATTTAGCTGAAGTACCGGTCAAGCAGCCCTTTGAAGCCCTTTCCGTGTCTTGCCTCGTCCCTTGCGATCTCATGAACGATATCATGGATCGCATCCAGATTCAGCTCCTTCGCCTTCTTTGCCAGTTTTGCACGTCCGTCGGTCGCACCGTACTCGGCATCCGCACGAAGCTCCAGATTCTTCTTCGTGGAATCCGTAACGACCTCACCCAGAAGTTCTGCAAAATGCGCCGCATGCCATGCTTCCTCAAAAGCAGCCTTCTCGAAGAAAGCTCCGATCTCGGGATAACCCTCACGGATCGCTACACGACTCATAGCCAGATACATACCAACCTCACAGCACTCTCCGTTGAACATCTCGCGGAGACCGTCCTTGATCTCATCCGGTGCACTGTCTGCAACTCCGACTACATGCTCTGCTGCCCATGCCTTATCCTCATCCATCTTATTGAACTTGGATGCCGGTGCATGACAGATGGGGCACTCCTCCGGTGCTGCATCGCCTTCATAAACATAACCGCAAACTGTACATACAAATTTCATCCTTCGTAACCTCCTTCTTGTAAAGAAAAGGCTGCAGCACATGCTGCAGCCTCCTGCTTTTCGCTGTCTATATCATAGCATTGAAACCAATGCTGCGTCAATCACCAATTATACACTCGAGCCATCGAGATCATAGTAGAATACAACACCGTCATCTGCATTGTATACGCCATAATCCTGCCCGTGTGATTTCTGGATCGCACCCACGATGGAAAGGCCGATACCGGAACCTCCGTAGGACCGGGTCCGTGCCTCATCCTCCTTATAGAACTTGACAAAAACCTTCTTTAAGGCTTCTTCCCCGAGTTTCGGGCCCTGGTTGTAGACGGACACACGGACCACATTCTTCAGCTCGTCCGTCCGCCCTTCCGATCCCGCGGGCTTCGGTGCACTGTCTGAATCGGTCTTTGCATCCTCCGGCTTCGGTGCATGGTCTGCAACAGCCTTCATATCCTCCGGCTTCGGTATACTGTCCCGATCCGTCTGCCTCAGCCCGGGATTTGCAAGGCGTTCCACGCTCACACGGATCTCTCCTCCATCCTTCACATAATGAATGGCATTGGACAGATAATTGGTAAATACCTCAGACATCTTGAATGCATCCGCCCATACGTAGACCGGTGTATTCTCCGGCTGGGTGAGACGTACATTCTTCTGTTCCAGCAGGATCTTGTTCGCTGCTATGATCCCCCGGATCTGTTCCACCACATCAAAACGGACGATCTTCAACGGCTCATTTCCGAATTCCAGTTCATTCAGATTCAGGAGTTTCATAATAAGGGTATTCATCTTTGCCGCTTCATCCGTGATCACATCACAGTAAAACTCCCTGCTCTCCGGATCATCATTGACGGAATCCTTCAATCCCTCGGCATATCCCTGGATCAGGGCAAGCGGAGTCTTCAGCTCATGGGACACATGGGACAGGAATTCCGAACGCATCTCCTCGATCCGTTCCTTCTCCTGAATATCCTGGGAAAGACTTGCATTTGCGGATTTCAGTTCGGAGACGGTCTCCTCCAGTTTCATGGACAGTTCATTCATACTGTGTCCCAGCTCCCCGATCTCGTCCTTTCGATCCTCCGGAGCTCTGACGTCAAAATCCAGTTTTGTCATGCGGCGTGCGGCATGCGACATCTGGATAATGGGCCGTGTAAGTGTGCCTGAAACAAAGAGCACAAGACTCGCCTCGAAGGAGAGGATCACCACCGCTACAATAAGAAACAGTCTTGTGGAGAACCGGATACTGGAATTCAACTGCTCCAGCGGACGCTCCAGTATGATGATATTTCCGTTATCCAACACGCCCACCAGGTCAAAGGAATCCTCGTAATTAATGAACTTATAATGAGGCTTTCCCTCCTCCAGTTTCTCATAATCCATGGAATCGATGATCGGCTGAAGGGATCTGGCCACTTTATCCGTTATCAATACGGAAGAATAGATCTTATTATTCGGATAATCAACGATAAAGATCGTCGCATTGGAGGGATTCTCGACCTGATCATAGATCTCTCCTGCGGCGATCTCAAAGCGCACCGGTGTGCCCGATGCATCCAAAAACAACTGATTACAGGATTCATATGTCGTAATCAGATTGCTTCTGGCATCCAGTATATAAAAGCTTTTTGTCAGATTGTTGCTGATGATCCAGGCCGCCACAATGGCGATAACGGTGATACCGCCCACAAGTCCTACCAGCTTGAAGCGGAGGGAATGACGGAACTGTTTCGCATTTCTGAAGCTTTTCATCATTCCTCCGTAACTTCGAATTTATAACCCAGCGCCCAGATAGTCTTGATGTACTCTCCCTTGGGACCCAGTTTTGCACGCAGTTTCTTCACATGGGTATCTATGGTCCTGGCATCTCCGAAATAATCATAATTCCAGACACTGTTCAGGATCTTCTCTCTGGAAAGAGCCACACCCTGATTCTCCATAAAATAATTCAGGAGTTCAAATTCCTTGAAGGACAGCTCAACAGGCTCCCCGTCCACCGTTACATTGTGCGCGGAGATATCAAGGACGATGCCGCCTGCGGAGATATTCTTCGCTCCCCCCTCCTTTTCGGTACGGCGCAGGATTGCTTCGACTCTGGCCACAAGTACTCTGGGACTGAAGGGCTTGGTGATATACTCATCCACACCCAGGGAGAAGCCTTTTAATTCATCCTTCTCTTCGGATTTCGCCGTCAGCAGTATAATGGGCACCTTGGACATCTTCCGGATCTCTTCACAGGCCTCATAGCCATCCATCTTGGGCATCATCACATCCATGATGATGAGAGAGATATCCTTCATCTGCATAAAGAGCGTCAGTGCCTCTTCCCCGTCTGCAGCTTCCACAACAAGATAACCATCCTTTGTAAGGAAATCTCTTACCAGCTTTCGCATCCGCGGTTCATCATCTACTACAAGGATCCTTGCATCCCCCATAGGATACCTCCTTCCTGATCAAACCTCTATTCCTGAGCCGGAGTCTCTGCGCCCTCTCCCGCTGCATCCGGCGCCTGTTGTCCTGCGTTTTCTCCTGCAGCGTCCGGTGTCTGTTCCGATGCGGTCTCTGATGCTGCTTCCGTTGTCTTCGCTGATGCTGCTTCCGTTGCTGACGTATTCGCTTCGGGATCCTCTGTCATACCCTCAAGAGAAATGTTATTCGCCTCACAGAGCTTCTTCAGCTTATCATAGTATGCCTGAAGCTTCTCTTTGGACTGATCCACCTTCTTCTGTGCCGAATCCAGAAGCTGATTATCCGCATTCTTGATGGCGTCAACCACATCCTGGATCGCGTCTCTCTGATACTGCGCGCTGGCTGTATAGAGATCCTTCAGTTCTCCCACCTCGGCATTGGTAAAGGGCAGCCCCTTCAGTTTCTGCAGGTAAGCATCATACTTGGGAAGTGCCTCCTGGGAAAGAGTATTCATCCATTTTTCCGAATCCTTATCCGTAGCGGAAAAATAATCATTATATAATTTCACCGCAGCATCTCTTTCCGAAGCGATCGCCGGAAGATCCGCTCCGACGAAATTCAGGATCTCATCCTGAAGGGAGACCGTTGTCGCCTGTTCGGTCACTACCGATGATCCTTCCTCCCCTTTGGAGCCACAGGCAGTCACACCGACTGCAAGAACCAGACCAAGTGTCACATAAAGCAATCTCTTTTTCATTTTCGGATTCTCCAATCATTAAAACTTAGTAGATATTATACCACTCTGTTCCGGTTCTGTCACGCAGAGGGAGTGGATTTCCTGCGTTTCTTTTTAGGCTCCGGGACCGGATGTTCCTCCCGGTATGCATGGTACAGATCCGGCCGTCGTTCCTCCGTCAGCTTCTCCGCCTGTTCCAACCGCCACCGTGCGATCTTTGCATGATTTCCGGATAGCAGCACCTCCGGGACCGTAAGGCCCTTGTAGGTCTCCGGCCTCGTATATTGGGGGCACTCCAGGAGATTCTCATGAAAGCTCTCATAAACCGCACTGTCATCATCTCCGAGTACTCCCGGAAGGAGCCGGCTCACGGCATCCACGATGATGGCCGCTCCCAGTTCCCCGCCCGTCAGTACATAGTCCCCAATGGAGATCTCTTCGGCATCGAGCAGCGTAAGGACCCTGTCATCGATCCCCTCATAATGTCCGCAGAGCAGGACCAGCGGGCGATCATTATCCTGTGCATAACTCTCTGCCTGTCCCTGGGTAAACACAGATCCCTTGGGCGAGAGATAGATCACTCTCGGACTTTTCTCCGGATCTCTGGATCTTATATCTTCACAAACCGCCTGAAAGCAGAGATCGATGGGCTCGCACTGCATCAACATGCCCGGGCCGCCTCCATAGATATAATCATCCACATGCCTGGAGGTATTCTGTGCATAATCGCGGATATTCCAACTCTTCACCAGGATCTTTCCGGCCTTCTGCGCCCGTCCGGTGATACTTTCCCCCAGGATCGTATCCATCATATCCGGGAAAAGCGTCATGATATGAAACTCCATGGGAAAACACCCCTTTCTAATCCGGTATCATTCCTGGGATCGGGCGGATCACCATCCGCTTCTCCTCAACATTTACTTCGCGGATGAATTCATCCACCGCAGGGACCAGAAATTCTTTGCCCTTCTCTGTCTTTATCTTATAGATCAACTGGGCTGCCGTTTCCATATAATCGGAAAGGGTACCCAGAACATTTCCTTCTTCATCCGTGACCGTACTTCCCAGGACATCCGCCAGATAATATTCACCTTCCTCCAGCGGAATGGCATGCTCCCTGTCCACGTACAGCTCCTTCTGTTTCAGAAGCTGAGCCTCTTCGATGCTCCCGACCTCTTCAAACCCCAGGATCACCAGGTTTTTGAAATATCTGCAGCTTCGTATGGTCAGCGGTCTGTAACTCCCTCTGTCCAGGAGGTAGCATGTATCCAGTTCCTCAAAACGACGGGGATCCTCCGTGGTGGGATAAACCTTCACCTCACCCGCAAGGGCATGCGTCGTTGTGATCACTCCGATACGAAAATACTGTTCCAATCCAAATCACCTCTTTGGCCTTTCCTGCCTTAGCTACGGAAAAAGAAAAGGAGACGTCTCCTCCGGCTCATAAGGAGCCGGGAAGAGCCGTCCCATCTTTTTACCATTGCACGACAGATTGTCGCTATTTGATATCCACAATGACCTTTTTGTCGCTTTTCGACGCAGCAGCCTTCACTACGGTACGGATGGCCTTTGCAATACGTCCGCTCTTACCGATGACCTTTCCCATATCTTCGGGAGCTACGGTAAGTTCAACTGTGATCGTGTGCTCATCGGTCGTTTCTGTTACCACGACCTGGTCCGGTGCGTCTACTAGGGATTTTGCAATGATCTCAACTAATTCCTTCATTCTGCAATCCTCCCTGATCGTTATTTCTCGATACCGGCCTGCTTCAACAGCTTAGCTACAGTCTCAGTGGGCTGTGCGCCATTTCCGAGCCACTTCTTTGCTGCCTCAGCATCGATCTTTACAACGCTGGGCTCCTGGTTCGGATCATAGGTGCCGATCTCATCGATCACGCTGCCATCTCTGGGAGATCTGGAATCTGCAACAACAACTCTATATACAGGGTGCTTCTTGTAGCCCAGTCTTCTCAATCTGATCTTTACTGCCATTTTGGTTTTCCTCCTTGAATAATATCTATCGACAGGCCACGGGGGCCGTGTTGATCTAAATCTACATGCCGAAGGGCAGGCCGAAGCGGCGTTTCTTCTTGCCCTTCCCCATCATACCGGACAGCTGCTTCATCATTTTCTTGGACTGCTCAAACTGCTTGAAGAAGCGGTTTACCTCAGCCATATCCAGACCGCACCCTTTGGCGATCCTCTGCTTCCGGCTCATGTTGATGAGATCCGGATTTGATCTTTCCTCCGGTGTCATGGACCGGATGATCGCCTTCGGATGCACGGTGGCATTGTCATCGATCTCCACATCCTTCATCTTTCCCATACCGGGCATCATACCCATGATATCGGAGAGACTTCCGATCTTCTCCATCTGGTCCAGCTGATCCAGGAAATCATTGAAGTCAAATGTGGCTTTGCGGAGCTTCTGCTCCATCTCAATGGCCTTTTCCTCATCTATGGCGGCCTGCGCCTTCTCGATCAGGCTCTCCACATCACCCATGCCGAGGATCCGGGATGCCATACGATCCGGATAGAATGGTTCCAGATCCGTCAGCTTCTCTCCCATACCTGCATAGAGGATCGGCTTACCGGTCACGGAACGGATGGAAAGGGCCGCACCGCCACGGGTATCGCCATCCAGCTTCGTCAGTACCACGCCGTCGATCCCGAGATCTTTGTTAAATGTGGTCGCTACATTTACCGCATCCTGACCGGTCATGGAATCCACCGTCAGCAGTGTATAGTCCACTGTTACCGCTTCCTTGATATCCCGAAGCTCCTGCATCAGTTCTTCGTCGATATGAAGACGTCCGGCCGTATCGACAAATACCAGCTGGATCTCTTCCTTTTTTGCCGTGGCAAGCGCAGCCTTCACGATGTCCACCGGACGATGCTCCGTTCCCATGGAGAAGACCTTGACGCCTACCTTGTCACCGTTGATCTGCAGCTGCTGGATCGCTGCCGGACGATAGATGTCGCAGGCAACCAGCATACATTTTTTTCCTTTATTCTTAAACTGTCCGGCGAGTTTGGCCACGGTAGTGGTCTTACCTGCACCCTGCAGACCGCACATCATGATGACCGTCTGCTCATTCGACGGGCGAAGCTTCATCTCCGTGATCTCCGACCCCATCAGGTTGACCAGCTCTTCCTTAACGATCTTAATAACCATCTGCCCCGGGTTCAGGCCCTTCATGACCTCTTCTCCCACGGCGCGCTCGCTGACGGAATTCACAAACTGCTTTACGACCTTGAAGTTAACGTCCGCCTCCAAAAGGGCACGCTTCACCTCTTTCATGGCATCCTTTACATCTTCTTCTTTTAGGATACCCTTGCTCCGCAGCTTCTTGAATACATTTTGAAGTTTATCACTTAAACTGTCGAATGCCATACATTCCTCTTATTCTTTATCAACGATATGAAAGGATCCTGTCCGTAGCCTATAACTGATCCAGGATCTCCTTTGCTTTCTGTTCGATCTCATCCGCAAGTGTCCGGACTCCGCCTTCACCTGCAGTACCTTTCAGTTCCGCGGCCTTTCTTCCGATCTCCTTCACGCAGGTACGGACTGTCAGGAACCGTTCCACCAGATGAAGCTTCTCTTCATACTCCTCCAGCTGTCTGTCACAGCGGCGGATCATGTCGTAGGCTCCCTGACGGGAAATGCCTTCAAGCCTTGCCAGTTCTGCATAGGAAAGATCGTTCATGACCACTTCCTCATACGCGTTCCGCTGGTGTTCTGTCAATAATTCGCCGTAAAAATCATACAGCATAGTTTGTCGGACGATTCGTTCCATGGCATAGTATCCCCCCGAAACCTCGGTTATCATACTACACGGGGAATGGTATGTCAAGTGTTTTTTCTTGACACTGTCTTCCGATCCGGGTTATCTCCCTATTTCCTTCTTTTTCTGCCCGGACCGATATAATGAGTGGTATGCGCCCTGGCACGATCCGCAGCCTTCCCTTTACGGGAGCGGGCTTTCCCTATCTTAACCGCCTTCTTCTGCCGTTCCTTCTTCTCAGCAATGGTCGGCTGTTCATCAAATACGGTATAATCCCGCTCGAAGATCAGATCCGTCATCTGCTTCTTCAGCAGTCCGTGATCCACCTTCTCCAGCAGCTTCCCGCATATGAACTTCCTGCTTTTATCCGCATATTTCGGGCAGTTGTTCATTTCCAGCAACTGATGAAGCTCTCTCTTCCACATGAGCGTGATCTGCCATTCCAGCTCAGCATGGGGATTGTCATCGGCTCCCCGTTCCATCTCCACTCCGTCCTCCGTGACTACCAGGATCCCCCAGTATTCCGGAACATGCTCCGCCACATGCTTCCGATGGCTTGCGCCTGCTACGATATAACAGAAATCACAGAAGCGGTCATAGTCCTTCACCTGCGTCTTCAGTCTTTCGTAGCTGTCCCGGTCGGATTTGATCTCAAACCCCGTAAAATAACCATCCAGGACTCCCAAAACATCAGCTCGGGAGCCCTGGATGACCTTTTCTTCCAATATTCGGATCTTGCCGAAATTCTCGTCCAGATAATCGAATAACGGCTCGCGCATTTCCTGGTCCAGCAAGGCTTACTCCTCTACCAGATACGGCTTAAGTGCCGCCATGATATCGTCCATGCCTTCATCCGCATAGATATTCAGGTCGATGGGCTTTGAGATGTCCAGACTGAAGATGCCCATGATGGACTTTGCGTCAATAACATAGCGTCCTGCCACCAGATCGAAATCAGCCGGGAAACCGCTGATATCATTTACGAATGCCTTCACCTTATCGATAGAACTGAGTGATACTTTTACAGATGTCATACCCATAACCTCCAAATATTTCATGTGTAATTTCGACTTACATATGTTATCATACCATATAGTTATTACAAAAGCAAAGAGGAAATACACTATAAGATCACGATTTCCTATCTGAAAAGGATCCCCTTATCATGAACATTTTAGAAGAAAAAAGAGTATATATTCTGACACTGGGATGCAAGGTGAACCAGTACGAATCCGATGCGATGTATGAAGCTTTTTTTGCTGCCGGATCCGTTATGGGCACGGAAAATGACGCGGATATCTGCATCATCAATACCTGCTCCGTCACCAATATTGCCGACCGGAAATCCCGTCAGATGATCAGTCGGCTGAAGAAGGAGAATCCGAACGCCCTGATCGTTGCAACCGGATGTTATGTGCAGGCCGTTGCAAACCGCATATCTTCGGAGCGCTCCTCAGACGGAGCAAAGAGACCGGACACCCTCAGCAGCGGCAAGCAGACAACAGAATCCTTCCCGGATGTTGATCTTATCGTGGGCAACAACCGGAAGCGGGATATCGTCCGTCTGGTGGAGGCAGGACTGTCCGGCCGGGAGATCACGGACAATGTCATCGATATCGCAAAGGATCCCGAATTCGAGGATCTGAAGGTCCGGATGCCCGAGGGGCATACCCGGGCATATCTTAAGATTCAGGACGGTTGCAACGCATTTTGCGCGTATTGCATCATCCCCTTCGTACGTGGCAGGATCCGAAACAAATCCATCACGGACATTATGGACGAAGTGGAGACTCTGGCAGCCTCCGGTGTTAAGGAGATCGTTCTTACCGGTATCAATCTCTCCTCCTTCGGAGATATCGGAGATCTGACACTGGCAGATGTCATATGCCGGATCCACAACGTTTCCGGCATCGAACGGATCCGTCTTAGTTCTCTCGAACCCCGGATCATCACGGATGAATTCATGGAACGGATCTCCAGGCTTCCGAAGGTATGCCCGCATTTTCACCTGTCTTTGCAAAGCGGATGTGATACGGTTCTGAAACGTATGAACCGCAGATATACCGTTTCCGATATTCAAACGATCACAGAACGCATCCGACGTTTCTACGACCGTCCGGCTCTAACGGCAGACATCATCGTCGGGTTCCCCGGCGAAACCGAGGAAGAGTTTGATACCACCTGCCGAACGGCAGCTGCCATCGGACTCTATGAGGCTCATGTCTTTCCTTATTCCAGAAGGAAGGGAACGGTTGCGGACCGGATGGATGGTCAGCTGACCGAAGCGGTAAAGAAGGACAGGGTACGCCGCCTGATGGCACAGGTCAAAAAGCAGGGAGAAGCCTACATCTCTTCCTTCCGTAACGATCCGAAGGACGTGCTGATCGAGGAGATCGTGGAGACCCCCTCCGGTCCCTGCTACCGGGGACATACGGAGCGGTATCTTCTGCTGGACATTCCCATTGCCGCAACAGGTGACACCGATGCTGACCCCGCGCGGATCAACACCATCTATACAATTGTCTGAGTCCTCTTCCCTTCCCATACGACATGGTAAAAGAAGAGGCACGGCAGTGACATTTTGAAAAAAGTGCTTGCATTCTTTCAAATGTTCTGATATACTGACAAAGTCGTCAGGACATGGTCCGTTGGTCAAGCGGCTAAGACGCCGCCCTCTCACGGCGGAAACAGGGGTTCGATTCCCCTACGGACTACAAGAAAAGCCTTTGCATACCGCAAAGGCTTTTTTGTTGTTATTTATGATCTTTCTCCCGGTGTTTTGCAGCCATCCATTCGAAGAGATGGATCTCCTCTCCGTCAAACTCCCTGGTGATCCGATCCGTCAACAGCGGCACCCAGGACCAGTGTCCGAAGTATTCGTAGGGAAGTCCTTTGGAATCAAATCCCATGACCTGCGGAAGGCGGCTGTAGATCACTTCAGCCGATACCTCCCTTAGCTTCTCCACCAAAGCATCCGCAAAAGCCGGGCTTCCGTCCGGATATCTGAGCGGGACCGTCTGGTCTGTGGCTGCGGCAACCACCCACATGGGTGTCTTCGCTAATGACCGTATCCGTTTCTCCGTCATCCAGGCATCATGATAGGCCGGACAGCATGGAAATGCGGCAGCAAAGAAATCCGGCATTTCCAGAAGCAGCTTGACCGTCATATATCCGCCGTTGGAGCATCCCCCGATATAGATCCTGTTCCTGTCGATCTCCGGATGATACTGAACATATTTCCGGATCAGTCCTTCCAGCGCCTTTGAATAATAGGACCCTCCGTCCGATGACAGATCATCCACATTCCAATGTTCCTTACCGTCTACGTCCATCCACATGGTCGGGCACTGCGGCACCAGTACTGCCGCACCCGTCTTGGGAAAATACATCTGAACCGTTTCCTGGGCAAGTGACGTTACCCGGTTTCCGAGAAGCGGGATCGAAGGATCCTGCCCCCCTTCGCCCTGACCATGCAGCCATATGATAAGGGGAAGCGTTTCCCTCCGTGATCTCCTGTTCTCTTTCCTGTCCTGATACGGACCGGGAAGATAATCCCGGTAGCGAAGTTTTATCTCCTTCCCGTCCTCCGTCTTCAGCCCCTTGAAAGGCACTCTCTTCTTAAAGACCTCCGCTTCGGGGCAAACCGTTTTTACGCATTTCAGCCCCTCCATCGAGAGATTTCTGTACAGGTTTCTCCCGATATCCATATGATACTGAAAGGCCTGATTCCATTCGATATCCGGTCCCGACACGGGATAGACCGTATAGTACATCCCCTCCGGATCCGGACGTCCGTATTCATCCGTCCGTTCCCGCGCAGCGATCGGTCCGGGGAACCGGTACTGTATCAGCCCCTCCAGATCCTCAGCCGTTTCCCATTTTATGATCATTTTCCGGATGACCGGCCCGTAATCCTCCGGAGCCAGTACCGCCGTAAATGGCAATCTTTTCTTCTCCATACGAACTCCTTCTCCTCCTCAGGCTATGCATATTTCTCCTTCGATGCCAGGTGCAGATCCCTCTGCAATTCCGGCGTGACCGCATCTCTCCGGAACCGTACCCTGTAATATTTACGGAACAGTTCCGTCAGTCTGCTCCGAACCGTTTCATCGTCTATATAAGGCAGATAATCGAAGACCGACTCTGCCCTCTCTCCCTCCGGCAGCTTCATATCCAGTTTCTTTCGGAGCGCCGCCATATCCGTCTTCAGCTTCTCTTCCGCGGGAAGCCTGAGATACAGGATCCTTCTTACCAGAAGATATCCGGCGACGGATACTGCCGCAAGCCCCAGGATCACAAGAAGATAGAAAACGACGGTTCTCATGATCTGTCGGAATGACGTACCTTCCGTAGTCTGCTTTTCAGGCAGTACCGTTATCTCCGGGATCGCAGGCAGCTCCTCCGGGTCCTCCTGTACCACTTCCTTTTTCTCCGGCAGTTCTTCCTTTCCGGGTTCCTTCAACACAAGGCCCCATCCGGTATCCTCCGCAGAGGCCATCGTAGCCGTCGGTTCATATCTGACCCATCCCACACCGGACAGATATCCTTCCACCCAGACATGCGCTTCCTGCGAAGTGACCAGTCCTTCCTCATTCGGTTCATGGAGAAATCCCTGTACGATCCGGGCCGGAACACCCGAGGCTCTGAGAAGACAGACCATGGCAGATGCAAAATGCATACAGTACCCCTTCTGGGCTTCAAAAAGAAATGCATCCACATAGTTCTCGCTCCCGCGGAGATCCACACTCTGATCATAGGTATACTGCCGAAGGAACCGCTCGATATTCTCTGCTTTCTTCCGGTCCGTATCACACCCCTTCGTCAGCTGATCCGCCAGCTCCTGCATCCGGTCCGTCACCATGGTTGTATCCAGGCAGTCCGGAGCCTGTTCCGTCTCTTCATACGCTGTCATGGAAGCTTCATATTCGTCTCTTGTGAGATAATCCGGGAGCGGAAGATCATAGAGTTCCTTTGCCACACGGACAGCCTCATCATACCCTGCCCGTCCCTTCAGCCGGCCGGCACGATCACAGAAATCACGAAAATAAGGGCTCGCATAATCAAAGATGAAATATCCCAGATCATAGGAGAAGCCTTTTTTTGCCGTTTCATCAAGCCCGTATTTTAAATCATTCCGGATACGGAAGATAGTGGAAGGTATGATAAGATCTCCGGTTCTGATATAGGCATAGGTCACATCCGCCCGTTCGACTTTAGAGAAGCAGGCAGCCTCTGCCCGGGTCACCCCGGCCACGGAAAGTGCGGAAAGATAGGGAGCCATCCACGCATTGACCGGAAGCTCCTGCTGCATCTTCCCGGTAAGCCCCTTCGCAGTGATCCCGGTATAGACTGATCCCTGTAGATATACGGGCTGTTTTTTCCCTTCTTTTTTGAAATAGAGTTCTTCCCTCTCGGATCCGATGAGCCCGCCGCTCAGACCTCCGCTTTCAGAGTAACCGAGATAGGACACATCCTCATCTCCAAAGAGTCCTTCAAAGAAATAGGATACATTCTTCCAGCCGGTCACCAGAAGATCTCCCGTCCCGGATATTGCCTTCTTTAAACCCTCCCACTGCATGGGTTCAGGTGATGACGGGATCATGCAGGCAAGAAGTGAAACACCCCCCAGCAAAGGCAGAAAGCGTTCTCTCTTCGCACCTCTCAGAAATTCCGATATCACGCCCAGGAAGGACAGAAGGAGGCAGCCGGCGGTGAAACCGGGCAGCTCTTCATTTGGAATACAGAACACAAGAAGAAGGATGACGGGCAAAGGCAAAATCCATTTCCTGAAGGATGCAAAGAGGATCAGCAGCAGGATACAGCAGACTCCGCACGCCGTAAGACAGTTCCAAAGCAGCAGGGTATCCCGCGAGGTGAGAAATACGGTCACTACGATCACGGGGATCAGGATGAACAGCAGTTTTCTCCGGTTTATAACCTCCGTAAAGAGAGCAGCAAAAAAGAATGCGGCAAAATAAAGCAGGAGAAAATCCTGTCGGAGTACCGACTCTCCGATTCCCGAGATCAGCCAAAACGCAGGAACCGCCATCCCCCAAAGCATCAGCCCGTCAAATATGAACTTACACAGCCTTGCTTTTGTCTCTTCCATCTGACTCCTCTGCCTGTCATGCACCCGCCGTCTGTCCCCTGGCCGGCGATCCGTCGATCCCTTCACTTTCCGAAGCCTTCCCCTGAAGACTGCCGACTTCTTCCCGGTCCGTGGTATCCGTCCCATCCATGCCATCATAGTCTTCCGACTCCGTCAGCGTAAGCACCGGGAACTGCCAACGCTCTGCCTCCAGCATCAGTTCCAGATCCGCTCTCTCCATGTCTCCCCGCAGAACAAGATCACCGGAGAGTGCCGAGCATAACTCCTGTAAGCCGTCGTAATTCTCCACCAGAAGCCGGCTTACACCTGCATTAAAGTATAAGAACTGTGCCGGTTTTCCGATACCCGCAAGAAAAGCTGCCACCGACACGACTCTTTCCAGGAAATGATCCCTGCGTCTTAGATCACAGATCACCTGTTCTTCCTCTGATACATCCGGATCACATAAAGGTCTTGCCTTCATGACGACGGAGAATACCTGCAGATCCTTCTCCTCCGGAAGCCGCACCATCAGCTCCTTATTTCTCGCATAATTCTTCCAGTGGATCCGTTTCAACGGATCTCCGGGCAGATACGGCTTCAGATCATTTCCAAGTATATCCTCCCATTCTCCTGTCCGTCCGCCCGAAGCAGCCATGGAACGACTGAGAAACTCCCTTACGATCTCCTCCGAGGACTCCGGATCCGCCATGGGAAGGACGCGGACAAAAAGCGGGGCTGCGGGCCGCAGGGAAATCCGGATCAGATCGAAGCTGTCCCGGAATTCCACCCGGGAGATCCCCGCCTGATAATGCCCGGAATATCTGCAGCTGAGTGATGTCTCAAAATCCATTTTTTCCTTCGGAAGCAGGGACAGCACCTGCCCTGTCATATCCTCTCTGAAGCTGCCTCTCCTGTCATATGCATGCAGGATAACAGATGCTATGGGAAGAAAGCCCGCATTTACCAGCTTCAGCTGATACGGCGTGCCCAGTCCCTTCTTCAGATCCCGTCCGTGCAGCTCCTGATCCATCCGGAGGGATGCACGGCAGATCAGCAGATACAGAAATGCTATCACGGGATATGCGGCGGCTGCATAAAAAAGAGCATAAGAAAAAGCGCCTCCTCTGTTGCTGACGAAAATGATCGTCCCAATCAGAAAAAGGAGGTACAGGATCTGGGGCAGACGTGGCCGCCGGATCCTTCTCCTCCGCTTTTTTTTCCTATCCTCTTTTTGCTTCTTCCGGTTTTTCATATGAATCTATACGGGACGTTTGATCCTCTCCAGGACTGCAAGCATTACCTGATAACCTGTATAATGCTTCAGCCTTGCTTCTGTTGTCAGTACCATTCGATGAGGAAGTGTGATCTTCGTCATACCGATCACATCCTCGGGGATCACATAGTCTCTCCCGGCCATGAAAGCAGCTGCCTGGGATGCCCGAAGCAGGTCCAGACCGGCACGCGGACTCAGTCCGCAGCTGACCTCCTTCTCATGCCTTGTTGCATCCACGATGGAAAGTGCATACTCCACCAGCTCATCGCTGAAGATCACATCCTTTACCTTCTGTTTCATTTCCAGCAGTTCTTCCACACCGAGTACTGCGGATACCGGCCGACGAAGCTCCCCGGTAAGAAAACGTCTGGCGAGGACCGTCTGTTCCTCCCTGGCAGGATACCCTATGGAGATCTTCATAAAGAAACGGTCCAGCTGAGCCTCCGGCAGGGGGTAGGTTCCCAGATGTTCCACCGGATTCTGGGTGGCTACCACGATAAAGGGCTCCGGCAGAGGATATGTCACACCATCGATCGTCACCTGATGCTCTTCCATCGCCTCCAGCAGAGCCGACTGGGTCTTCGGAGAAGTCCGGTTGATCTCGTCCGCCAGAAGGAACTGATGAAATACCGGTCCCTTCATTACCCGGAAACTTTCCGTCGCGGCATCAAAAACTGTCGTTCCGAGAATATCCGATGGCAGTGTATCCGGCGTGAACTGAACTCTGGCAAAATCCATGGTAACAGAATCTGCAAGAGTCTTGGCAAGCGTGGTCTTTCCAACCCCGGGAACATCCTCGATCAGCACATGCCCTCCGGACAGCAACGCGATGATCAGTTGATCGATCGTATTCTGATCCCCTGAAAAAACTCCCGCTATATTCTTCTTCAGTTCATCGATCTTCATAGCTTCCTATACCTTTCTGCATCAGTCATTTCCATTAGTAATAGTATCTCATTCCGGGTGGAAACTCAAGATGATTCTATCCGTTCCTTCTCCCTGCTGGACACCTTATTTCCCATCCGTTATAATAAGATCACATATCATATCGGGAACAGAAAGGAAATGCATCATGCCGTACGAATTAGTAACGCCCGTGGAGGGTGAGAATTTAAGCAGGAACGCGGAAGAAGCCGATAAAAACTGGGCTTCGTATTCCGATGACGGTTTCCTGGATACCTTTCTCAGTCTGAAGAAACAGATGGACTTTACCAGAAAACAATACCGGGATCAGCAAAACACCCTTCCTCTTAGAAAGGTGCAGCTGAGAAAACAGCTGATCAAATCCTGGTTCAATGTATTTCTGTTCATCCTCATCATACCTGTCGGACTCTGGATCCTCACGGATCTTTTTATGAAATGGGGAACGACCTCCGGTCTTGCTTCCTCCGTTTATCTGATCCTGAAGATCCTTCTCTTCCCTGCACTTTTTGTCAGTATCTTTCTTGCAGGGCCGCCTTCGATCCGGACACTGATCAATACCCAGCGTAGATACAACGCCTTCTTCCACCCCAACAGCCATGCCGGGTACAGGGATCGTTTCGATATCGTAAGCTTTGCGGAGGAAGAACATTTTCTGAATCAGATGCTTTCCAGATACGCCGAATTTGATGAACGGACCAAAGCCGAGAAGCTGGATCAGCCCGGCTTCGGCGACAGCCCTCTCTCTCCTGAGGAGAAAGCCGAAAAGCAGAGACAGATCCTCGATGAAATGCAGAGCATCAGTACATTCAAGGACTATCAGGCACGTATCAATACCCATCGTCTGGAGGGTGATATGAAATGGGTCCTCCTTGGCCTGGCGATCGGAGTCTTCATCGGTCTGGGAGGTTTCATGATCGTCCTGCGATGAGTTTCACCCCATATCGGTCTTATATCATTTTTATATACTCCCGCTGGCTTCGATAGGCAGCGGGAGTTTTTCCTGTCAGTTTGCGAAATGCCGCGGTAAATGCACTTTGAGAGGAAAATCCCAGTGAAAGCGCAATGGCCGATATGGGATAATCCGTATTCTGCAGGATGTTCTCAGCCGTGCGGATCTTCACGGAAAGGATATAGGCCTTGACCGTGACCCCGACCTCCCTGGAGAAGATCCGTGAGAAGTAACTGGGACTGAGCCCCTCCACCTCCGCCAGTCTCTCCATCGTCAGTGATTCATGCAGGTGATCATAGATATAATCGATGGCATGATGCACATAGACAGAGTAAGGCGTCGGATTCTTCATGAGCTTCTGCATTCTGGTAGCCAGATCCACCTGTGCCTGCCCCAGAAGGTCCAGCACCTCCTCTACCGACTTCGATTCATCCGCCCGCTGGATATAGATATCACTGATGGTATAGGCTTCCGCATGGGGCAGGCCTGCCTCTATGCACATGCGCGCGATCACCCCAAGAGATACCACCAGATGGTAGATGCTGTTTCTCAGCGGATTTTTCGACAGAACGCCCTTTCCGGCGAAGAAATCCTTCCGCACCTCTTCATAATTCTTTCGTACCGTATCCACTCTCCCGTTCACGATATCCGTATACCTGGAGAATTCCTTCCGGACATCGGTCCTGACAAAGCCTTCATCCCTTTGCAGGTACAGTCTGTAATCCAGTTCCTTACTTGTATTCATGTTCACCCTCATTTCATATCATGAACGGTTCCTTTTTTACATTATGTCATGGATTTGTAAAAATAACAATAGAATTGATAACACAAACTTTCAATTCATGTTTTAATCCACATAACGACCCGCAGATATGACAGATCATTGCGGAAAAATGAAGGAAAGGCGGTAATCCCATGAAAGCATCACCCGTATCCGATTTCACCAGTGGTAACAGTACAAAGCAGATACTAGGGTTTTTCTGGCCTCTGCTTCTCACCAGTATGCTTCAACAGCTTTATAATTTTGTAGATACACTGATCGTAGGAAAGGGTCTGGGCGACAATGCCCTGGCAGCCGTCGGAAATATGGGCTCCCTCTTCTTCCTTGTGATCGGCTTCTCCCTGGGACTGTCCAATGGCTTCGGTGTCCTCATCGCACAGAGCTTCGGCGCAAAGGACTATGACCGGCTCCGCAGAAATCTGGCCGCTACGATCCAGCTTGCAGCAGGGATCGCCGTATTTCTCACGGTAGCCAGCATCCTGTTCCTGCCCTTTGCTCTTCGTCTTTTAAACACCGATGAAGTGATCATGTCCGACAGTCTGCTGTATGGTTACATCGTACTCGGAGGTCTTTCCACCTCCATCCTGTATAATGTATCCTCCTGTATCCTTCGTTCGCTCGGAGACAGCAAGACACCGCTGAAGGCCATCATCGCATCTTCGATCCTGAACCTCGGACTGGACTCCTTCTTTATCTTTATCCTGAAGACCGGAGTGGAGGGCGCTGCCATTGCAACCGTGCTTTCCCAGGTGATCTCCTCTATGATCTGTATCCGGCAGCTGAGAAAGATCGAATTCATCCGGCTGAAGAAAAGCGATTTCAAAAATCAGTTTTCTCTTTATCTGGAATTATTGAAGAACGGCCTTCCCATGGCCTTCATGAATTCCCTTACCGCCATCGGCTGTATGGTGGTCCAGTCCTTTGTAAATGACTACGGTGTCACCTACACAAGTGCATATTCCGTCTGCGGAAAATACAATAATCTCTTTATGAACCCTGCCTTCACTGCCGGAAATGCCATGAGTGCCTTTACGGGACAAAATCACGGAGCAGGAAACTATGTAAGGATCCGGGAAGGACTTCGAGTATGCCTCCGTATCGCATTTATCGCTTACCTGATCCTGGGAAGCGTTATGGTTCTCTTCCCGAGGACGCTTGCCACCTTCCTTCTGGAGGGTGAACAGCCGATCTCACTGGCCGTACAGTACTTCCCCATTACCGGAGTCAGTCTCATCGCAGTCGACTTCCTTTTCGTCTACCGAAGCGGTGTACAGGGTATGGGACATCCTTTCGTCCCCATGCTCTCCGGCATCATGGAAATGGTCATGCGGATCCTGGTCATCGTCCTCTTTATGGGTCAGATCGGTTTCCTGGCTACCGCCTTTGCAGAGACCGCAGCCTGGATCTCGGCGCTTCTCATCAACGTGATCGCCTTCTATCGTATCCTGCTTCCGCGGCTGTCCCGTGAGGATCCGGAACGAAGATTCGGAAAGCATCCCAACCTCCGCTCCTTAAAAAGAGCCGTGGATCCCGCCCGATAAAAACCAAAGCAGTTTTCTTTTCCAAAGCATGCGCCTTAGGCGCAAAAAAAGAGGCGGCTGACAACCGTCTCTTTTCCCTTTTGTTCTTCTCAAAGTGGCTTTCCTTTTTGCCGCCGATTTTCTTTACAGGCGCTTCTCTTCACCGCCGTCCTCTTCATGCAGATACATGATCATCCCCGGGCCGAGATTCGGTGTGGGACGTGCGATGAAGCCGTTCTTCTCATAGAATTTCTCCCTCCCCTTGGCACACATCAGCGTAAACATCAGCTCCTCTCCCGGTTCCAGGATCCGGGCCGCTTCTTCTCTGAGATGCCGGATCAGTTCGGAACCGATCCCCCGCCCATGATAGTCCGGACGCACGATCAGATCCTGGATATTCATGATCACAAGAAGATCTCCTACCAGCCGGCCCATGCCGACAACCTCACCGGTCTCCGTATCCGTAGCACATACCATAGCCTTACAGCCGTTGATGGCCGCATCCACCTGTCGGGGAGAAAGCGACTTCCATCCGACGGATGCCCGAAGTCCCAGATACTCCTCCACCGATAATCTTCGAAATGTATACTCGATCATAAACGTACGGATACACCTCTCTCACGAAGCGCTTCCTTTACCTCCCTTATCTCCAGTTCTTTAAAATGGAACAACGATGCCGCCAGTGCGGCGTCTGCCTTTCCTTCGGTTACAGCATCATAAAAATGATCTACGGTACCGGCACCACCGGATGCGATCACCGGAACGGAGACTGCCTCCGAGACAGCTCTCGTCAGTTCGATATCATAACCCGCCTTGGTACCGTCACAGTCCATGCTGGTAAGAAGGATCTCGCCTGCTCCCAGACGGTCTGCATTTGCAGCCCATTCCACGGCATCGATCCCGCAGTCCAGCCGGCCGCCATGCTTGTAAATGGTCCAGCCCGTACCATCCTCCCGGCGCTTGGCATCGATCGCAACCACCACACACTGGCTGCCGAATTTGTCTGCCGCCTCCGAGATCAGTTCCGGATGATCGATCGCTGCCGAATTGACGGCGATCTTATCCGCTCCCTCACGCAGGATCGCACGGAAATCCTCCACCGTCCGGATCCCACCGCCTACGGTGAAAGGGATAAAGACCGTTTCGGCAACGCGTCGTACCATATCGGCTACAATGGCCCGGCGGTCACTGGATGCCGTGATGTCCAGGAATACCAGTTCATCCGCGCCCGCCGCATCATAGGCGATCCCGCATTCCACCGGGTCCCCCGCATCGATAAGATTTACAAAATTGATCCCTTTTACTACCCGTCCGTCCTTCACGTCCAGGCAGGGAATAATGCGTTTTGTATGCATGATATTCTCCATTTCCGAAATACGATCGTACCTATAATGCGATAAAATTCTTCAGGATCCCCAGTCCCACATCGGAGCTCTTCTCCGGATGAAACTGGCAGGCATATACATTTCCGGCCTCTACTGCCGCATCAATGGATACCCCGTACTCTGTCGTGGCCGCTACTTCCTTTCGGTCAGCCGCTTCCAGGTAATAAGAATGAACGAAATAGACGTAACTGTGATCCGGTATCCCCCGGAACAAACGGGAATCCGGATGAATGGAAATGTCATTCCATCCGATCTGGGGAACCTTTCGTCCTTCGCCCTCCGGTATCCGGCGGATCTTTCCCTTCAAAAGTCCCAGGCCCTGAACACCCGGACTCTCCTCACTCTCTTCGAACAGAAGCTGTAGTCCCAGACAGATCCCGAGGAAGGGTTTACCCGTAGCCGCAAATTCGCGGACCACCTCCGAAAGCCCGTATCCCTTCAGCTTCTCCATCGCATCTCCGAAGGAGCCTACTCCCGGAAGCACGGCCCTGTCCGCCGACAGGATCACCTCCCTGTCTCTGGTGAGCACCGCCTCCTGTCCGAGATACTGCAGTGCCTTTTGAACACTTTTTATATTTCCGGCATCATAATCGATGATCGCAATCATTTCCAAAACCTCTCATATATCCCGCTAAGAATATTCCGCTCTAAAATCATCACGGGGACAGGCCCGTCACATACACAGGTCTGTCCCCATGGATCACAGAATGTCCTCTTTCCTCTTAGAAGTCATTCTGCGTGTTGATGATATGGAAGGAACCGGCTTCATCACCGTTGAATACATAATAAACCTTGTCCTCCTCCGGCTTCAGATAAAGCGCAATACTTGTAAGGTCTGCTTCTTTCTTTCCGCTGTCCGTCCAGATCTTCTTCGCAGTCTTTACAAGCTCATCCTGGCTTACCTGCTCACCATAAAACTCAACATAAACTGAAGTCTTCATGTCAACGCCTCCTATAGGAATTACAAATAACTCTGTGCATATATATTACCGATATCTGCAAAAAATGTCAATACTGAAGGATTCCTTTTGCCCTCCGGAAAGGATCTGTACTCACTGTTCCTCTTCCGTCAGCTGCTTTACGATCTCATCAAAATGCATACCATGGGAGGCCTTCAACAGTGCCACATCCCCGGATCCGAGTTCGTTCTTCAGCAGTGCAACTGCATCCGAAAGGGTATCAAAGGAATCCACTCTGAGTTCCGGCAGAGCCTCCTTCGCATGTGCCGCCAGGGCCTTGGCCAGCGTTCCCACTGTTACCAGGCGTTGGATATTCAGTCCGGCAAATGCATCACCTACGGATTCATGAAGCTCCTTTTCGAGACTTCCCAGTTCAAACATATCTCCGAGTACGGCCCAGTGTACCCCCTTCGATGCATGATCGGACAGTACCTTCAGCGCCGCCTTTACGGAATCCGGGCTTGCATTATAAGTATCATCGATCACTACCGCACCGCCTGCGGTTCTTTTGGTCAGCTGACGCATGGGCTGAAACTCCGAAAGGCCCTTGGCAGCGGCTTCCGGATCCATACCCAGATAATCACAGATCGCCATGGCGACCACTGCATTTCGTACATTATGATCCCCTGCCACCGGAAGCCGGACAGGGATCACCTTCTCCTCATGACAGTAATCAAAGGCTACACCGTCTCCGTCTCCCCGGAGATTATCCGCCCGGTATTCCGCATCCCCGGCCAGTCCGTAGTAATAAAGCTCCTTTGCGGTGACGTGTCCCTTCACCTCACGGAGCATGGGATCATCCGCATTCAGGAAAAGCACGGTATCCTGCGATGCCACCTTCAGTTTCTCGCTTCGGATCACCTCTCTTGTACCGAAGTACTCCATATGACATACCCCGATCATGGTACATACTGCGATCTCGGGACGTGCAACATACTGAAGGATATCCATCTCTCCGATCCGGTCGATCCCCATTTCCAGAACCGCAACCTCTGATGGCTGATCCAGCATACGGCTTGTGGTGATGGGAACCCCGTAACGGGAGTTCAGATTGCCCGGAGTCTCATATACTTCGCGGGTACTGCTGAGAGCCGTAGAGATCATCCGCCGGGTGGTGGTCTTTCCCACGCTTCCCGTAACACCGATCACGGTTGGTTCATACTGCATCCGGATATACGCTCCCACATCCTGAAGTGCCTTCTCCGTATCTTTCACACGGATCAGGAGATCCCCTCTTTCTACTGCCTCCGCCATCAGCTCCTCTGTCGGATACAGCTGTTCGGGATCCAGAGATGTAAATGCAACGGCAGCTTTCTTCATGGCTCCCGGCAGGAACCTGTGCCCATCGGTATTCTCTCCGGCCAGGGGAACGAACAGATCCCCTTCCTTTATGATACGGGAGTCGATACAGATGTCCGATACCCGTTGTTCGGCGGCTTCTCCCTCTTCCTCCTCACCCTTCATACAGATCAGGGTTCCTTCGGTTGCTCTTTCTATGTCACGTATGGTGATGTTCTTCATTTTCTTCCTTTCATGGTCATTCTTCTATTACCGGGTCAGATGCTGCAAGATCCCGGTCGGTCATTATACGATCGCGCGCGGGTACAGAACCTGATTTGCGATCTCCTGTGCCTTTTCGGGCGATACCAGGATTTCGATCATCTTCAGTCCGAAATCCATAGCCGTTCCCATACCGCGGCTGGTTACAAACTGTCCGTCGATGGTTACCGTCTGCACGGCTCCGGTCCACTCCGCACCCAGCAGCTCCTCTTCCTTTCCGGGATAACAGGTTGCCTTCTTTCCTTCCAGAAGTCCCATCAGCCCGTAGACGGTGGGCGCCGCGCAGATAGCCGTAAGGTATTTTCCCGCATCCTTATGGATCCGGATCTGCTCTGCCACTTCCTTACTCTCCTTCAGATTTGCGGTTCCCTTCAGGCCTCCCGGAAGGAATATGGCATCCGCAGTCTCACTGATCTTTGATATGGTCGTATCCGCCGTTACCGGAAGCCCGTGGGAGCTTACCACTACCGGATCCTCCGTAATGGAAACCGTAACCACTTCCACTCTTGCTCTTCGAAGCAGATCGATGGGTACCACAGCTTCACTTTCTTCAAATCCTTCTGCAAGAAATACATATACTTTACTCATAGCCTTCTCCTTTTCTTCCTTCTCTTATTCTTTTCTTCCCCGACTTATCCCCTTATTCTTCGTTGTTATTCCGCATTTCCTTCCGTGTCCGCTCCGTCTTGCGGAGCATTCCCACCTAGTATATAATGGAACAGGTTAAAAGTCAAAGTCACGCTAACGAGGTATGAATCATGGAAATCGAACGTAAATATCTGGCAGACCCATCCGGTCTCTCCCTGTCTTCGTATCCGAAGAAGGAGCTGTCTCAGGGATACATTTCCACCGATCCGGTGATCCGGATCCGGAGAAGTGATGAATCCTACATACTGACCGTTAAGTCCGACGGACTGATCGCCCGTCAGGAGTATGAGATCCCTCTTTCAGCGGAACAATACGAACGTCTTTCAGACAAAGTAGAGGGCATTTGCATCAGTAAGACCAGATATCTGATCCCCTGGGAGGATGGCCGTCTTACCATAGAGCTGGATCTCTTCCATGGAGCGCTTACCGGCCTGGTCTATGCGGAAGTGGAATTTCCCACTCTTGAGGCTGCCGAAGCCTTCACACCACCTTCCTGGTTTCTCCGGGAGGTAACCGAGGATGGAGCCTTCACAAATGCCGCCATCAGCCGCCTTGCTCCTTCGGAGATCCCCGCCTTCCTGAAGAAGGCAGCCTGCGGTCCGGATAATCCGAACTGATATCCGATACCCTTTATTCGTCTGTGGAGTATCGGGAATAAGGTGCAAATGTCTTAAAGATAAAATGCAGGGTGATAAAGATCCCTACCATGGATACAATGGTACCCGGAAGATACCCGCCGGTGGCACTGTTTACATTTACAAGCAGGATCCCTATCGTCTGGGCATAGAAGCAGAGACGGAATACATTTCCGGTATTCAGTCCCAGACCGGTTCTCTTTGCGATGGAATTGGCGATCAGCATATAAAGCAGCGAGGCTAGAAGATACTTCGCGAGGTGAAAGACCAGCATGAACAGTCCGCCCAGGATCAGGGCCATATAGAAGCCCGGGATCGCCCGGATCAGCATCTTTCGATCAAAGCCTTCCGGGAAGAATTCATCGATCCTGCCCTCCACAAGTACCTGTTTCAGGCCGTTCTGCGTAAGGACGGCCTGTACCTTTCTGGAACCGATGGCGAAGGTGAGCTCACGGTTTCCCAGCTTCTCCTTATCTACCTCCGCGCTTTCCGTATCGACAACGATCTCATAGGTCCCAAGATTGATCGTAAAGGGTTTTTCCGCTTTCAGAACGCTCTGCTGCACTGAGAAATCAGGGATCTGGTTCTCAAAAAGATCATTAAGCCCGCCCACGTGGATCAGGGTCGCAGCGACCGGGATCACGTAAAGCATCAGCGTCAGGATCATACCCATAAAAAAAACATAAAGGACAAATCGTCCCGTCTTAAGCTGGGACAGTCCGATCAGCTGTTTGGGACTCACTATGGAGATCCGCAGCTGTTCGATCAAAGAGCAGCGTTCCGGAACCTCAAAATCCAGTGAGGACTTCGGGGACTCCGGACCATCCCCCGGTTCGGGATCCTTCTCCGGTTCCGGGTACTCTCCTTCATATTTCTTTCTTTCTTCATCATTCAGATAGCTTTTCATTTTCCAAATAAACCATAATGGGCCAGGGCCTTGCGGATCCCCTCCTGCTCTACACCGGTGGTCACATACTCAGCGGTGCGGCGGCAGAGCTCGCTTCCCTGCTCCATACAGACGGAATGTGCCGCATACTGCAGCATTTCCAGATCGTTATTGCTGTCTCCGAAGGCATAACTGCTGCTGAACGGGAGGTCAAAATACTCCAGAAGGAACTGCATGCCCGTAGCCTTCGAATGTCCCTCCTGCTCCACTTCAAAGAAACCCACACCCCGGTCGATATAGCGGAAAGACCCCTGTATCTCTTTCTTAAAACGTTCCGTATCACTGGTCTCGTCATACCATCCGGAGAATTTGTCAAACCGGAAGTCCTCCGCCAGGATATCTGACAGATAAGGTTTTCCGGACGTTTTCAGTTCCTCCGCAAGGGGCCGGATATACGGGAGCCTCACCTCGGGATCGTACCCTGAGATCTCCGCATGCTCAAAAAATGCCTGCATGTTGCATTCCCGGCAGACCATCGCCAGCCGGTGGCAGAGCTCCTTCGAAACCGTACTGTGATACAGGACTTCTCCATGGTATTCGATATAGCTTCCGCACCCGCAGACCATTCCGTCGAATTCTGTCTCCTTCAGGATGGGATCCACATTACACCGGACTCTTCCCGTATTGATAAATATAAGATTCCCGGCCAGGCGGGCAGCCTGCAGGGCCGCCTTCGCATCTGCCGGGAATACCTTCCTCTCATCCTCGGTAATGAGGGTTCCGTCTATATCGAAAAAAAGAAGATTTCGCATCCGTTCTCCTTTGGATCTTACATCTGCTTCAGAAGATTTACCATCTCAATGGCGCCAAGGGCACAGTCATAGCCTTTATTTCCGGCCTTGGTACCTGCACGCTCCACAGCCTGCTCGATATTGTCCGTGGTAAGGATACCGAACATGACCGGAATCCCTGCTTCCATGGAAACCTGAGCGATCCCCTTGGATACCTCGGCACATACATAATCATAATGACTGGTCTGTCCGCGGATCACCGCGCCGACACAGATGACTGCATCATATGCTCCGGACAGTGCCATTTTCTTAGCCACCACCGGGATCTCAAAGGCTCCCGGTACCCAGGCAACCGTAATATCATCCGGATTTACATTATGGCGTACCAGTCCGTCCTCGGCACCGGCAACCAGCTTGGATACGATAAATTCATTAAAACGGGCAGCTACGATACCGACCCTGATCCCTTCTGCTACTACATTTCCTTCGATCTTCTTCATGTTTTTCTCCTAACAATCTAAAACTTGTACGTTTAAGATCCTTCGTCGCTTACGCTCCTCAGGATGACAAGAGGCCTGTCATTCTGAGCGAAGCGAAGAATCTTTCTTTCTACACATCCTCCAGAATGTGGCCCATCTTCTCCTTCTTGGTCTTCAGGTAGAACAGATCATAGGTGGAGGGAGCAACCTCAATGGGCACTCTCTCGATGATCTCAAGCCTGTAACCGGCAAGTCCGTAGATCTTCGACGGGTTATTGGTCAGAAGACGCATCTTCCGTACCCCAAGATCCACCAGGATCTGGGTCCCTATGGTATAATCTCTGGCATCCTCAGGGAACCCGAGCTCCAGATTTGCTTCCACCGTATCCCGTCCCAGGTCCTGCAGAGCATAGGCGCGGATCTTGTTGATCAGGCCGATCCCCCGGCCCTCCTGCCGCATATAGAGCAGGACTCCTCTTCCTTCGGCGGCGATCTGCTTCATGGCTGCATCCAGCTGCTGGCCGCAGTCACATTTCAATGAACCGAATGCATCTCCGGTAAGGCACTCCGAATGGACTCTTACCAGCACCGGAGAACCGTCTGACACATCCCCCATGGTAAGCGCCACATGATGCTCCCCGTTCAGCTTATTGATATATCCGTGTATCGTAAAGTTCCCGTATTTCGTAGGGAGTTTGGCCTTCGTCACCTCTTCGACAAAAACCTCATGCTCCTTCCGGTACTGAACCAGTTTCTCGATCGTACTGATCTTCAGACCATGCTCCCGTGCAAATGCCACCAGATCGTCATAACGGGCCATGGTCCCGTCATCCTTCATGATCTCACAGCAGAGACCGACGGGCTGAAGTCCGGCGATCCTGCAGAGATCCACGGTTGCTTCCGTATGACCGTTCCGTTCAATGACTCCGCCGGGTTTTGCTTCCAAAGGAAACATATGACCCGGTCTCCGGAAATCATCCTTTCCGGCATCCTTCGAAGCAAAGGCTCTGGCTGTGATGCCCCGTTCCTCCGCCGAGATTCCCGTGGTCGTGGATACATGATCCACAGATACGGAAAATGCGGTACAGTGATTGTCTGTATTTACGATGCACATCTGGGGCAGATTGTACCGGTCGGAATAAGAAGCATCCATCGGCATACAGATCAGCCCTCTGGCATATTTGGCCATAAAATTGACGTTCTCTGTGGTCGCGAATTCTGCCGCACAGATCACGTCTCCCTCATTCTCCCGATCTTCATCATCCATGATCACCACCGGACGTCCCGCCCGAAGCTCCTCCAGGATTTCATCGATCGTATTCATTTCTGACATATCTCCTCCGTGGCAAAGACATCCGTCCTGCCTGAATTAGTTAAAACCATGGTCGGTAAGAAAATCCATGGTCAGTCCCCTATTCCGGTTCCCTTTGTCCTCCGGCTCCTTCTGGCTCTCCTGCCTGACCGGACCGTAGCCCAGAAGACGTTCCACGTACTTACCTATGATATCATTTTCCAGATTCACGGGATCCCCGACCCGCTTTTGGGAAAGCGTTGTCACATCCCTGGTATGAGGGATCACGGACACCTGAAAACTCCTGTCATCCACCGATACCACCGTAAGACTGATGCCGTCGATGGCGATGGAACCTTTTTCCACAATATATCGAAGCAGTTTATCCTCTGCTTCGATCTTATACCATACGGCATTATCCTCCGGTCGGATCGAAAGGATCCGACCGGTGCCGTCTATATGACCTGATACGATATGCCCGCCCAGACGATCCCCTGCGGCAAGCGCCCTTTCCAGATTCAGGGGTGCTCCGACGGACAACTGTCCCAAAGTGGATCTGTGCAGCGTCTCTGCCATAACATCCGCCGTGAAGCTGTTACTCTGCAGAGATGTAACCGTGAGGCATACTCCGTTGACCGCAATACTGTCCCCTACCCTGGTCCCCTGCAGAACCTTTGCGGCAGAAATGGTAAGAACTGCGGAAACACTGCCTTTCTTTACGGAAAGAAGCTTTCCTCTTTCCTCTACGATCCCGGTAAACAAATCAGTCACGCTCCTCGATATTGAAGGGATTCAGATCCGCCGAAAGGACCTCTGTCACGATCCTTGTCTCCAATTCCACCGGAGGTGCATCATCCTCATCCTCCTGAGGTGCATGTGCCGGAATAGAATCCGCTTCCGTCCATCCTTCATCCGAAGCGGATGAAGCGTCATCCTTTACACCGGGGATTTCTTCCATGGTGATGGGCTTGGAGGCCTGCTTGGACTGTTCATCCACATTTGTAAATCCCTCGGGGACTGCGGGTGCCGGTGTAGCCTGAATATGCGCGATCGGACGGGGTTCCGCCGTCTCCACATCCATCGGTTCATCCTCTTCCTCGGGCTCTTCACCTACGATATAACGGGCATAGATATCTCCGCCGGGAAGGACCTCTGACTCCACCAGATGAAGCGGAAGTGCATCCTCTACAAAGTTAACGCCCTCACCCTCAACGGGAGTCATGGCCGTGATACCACCAAAGATCTTGGGTGCGGTAAAGATAACAACCTCATTGACAAGCCCGTCACTCAGAAGACTCCAGGACAGATTTCCTCCACCCTCGGACATGATACCGCTGATCTCCATCTCACCCAGCTTGTCCATCAGGGCTTCCAGATCGATATGTCCATCCTTCTCCGGGATCAGGAGCACATTTACACCTGCTTCCTCCAGCTTCGGAACCTTCTCTTTTGCATCATCGGAGAGACGCTCGCTTGCAGCAACATATGTCCCGATCTTGCTTGCAGTCTGTACCACCTTGGAATCAAGCGGGATCTGAAGATGTGTATCACAGATGATACGCAGCGGCGTACGATCCTTCTGACGGCGGTTATCCAGCATGGGATCATCCGCAAGAACCGTACCGATACCTACAATGATCGCAGGATACTGATTTCTCATACCGCGAACACGTCCGCGGGCAAAATCACCGGATATATAACGGCTGGCACCTGTGGTAGTTGCGATCTTGCCGTCCAGTGTCATGGCATACTTCAATACGATATACGGACGCTTTGTGGTGATATAGTGGAAATATACCGGATTCAGCGCATCACATTCCTTCCTCATGCAGCCGGTCACCACCTCAACTCCATGCTGACGAAGGGTCCATACGCCTCTTCCGTTTACCTTCGGATTCGGATCCATGGAACCGACATAAACCGTGCGGATTCCCTGATCCAGGATCGCTGCGGTACAGGGCGGCTGTTTGCCGGAATGTGCGCAGGGCTCCAGAGTCACATACATTTCTGCTCCTCTGGCAGACTCTGTCAGACTGTTGATGGCTTCACGCTCGGCGTGGGGCATGCCGTAACCGGTGTGATATCCTTCTCCGATGATCTTCCCATCCTTAACGATCACCGCACCTACCAAAGGATTGGGGTCAACCCTTCCTACACCCAGCTTGGCCAGCTTGATCGCACGTTCCATGTACTTTGCATCGTATGCCATAAGTAACCTCCTCTTCATAAAAAGCCCCGAAGGATCCGGGGCTTTTTAATTAATCTCCTGATTTGCCGATAGACAGGAATCCGCCCTCATTTGCACGAAGCAGAACTGACAGACCGATATCCCTTCTGTTACCATCCTCCGCAACATAGATCTCACCTGTCTCAACCAGAGACTTGGATATCTTGGTAACCTCTTCCTTGAACTGCATCATCTGACGACGATCCTTGGAGGACAGTTTGAAGAGGTACTGGTTCTTGGAACTGATCAGCAGGATGCTGAAGGAGTGAATATTGTTCTTTGACTCCTTCATTCCGGAACCGATCATCCGGGAATTTGCAATAATGATCTCAGCCGAATCATCCGGAAGATACTCGGAAAGGATCAGCTTGTAGATCTTCAGATAATCATCCTCGGAGTCAACCTTTACCGGCAGCTCCGCTACGGCAAACTCGATCACCGAATCCGCCAGCGTGATGGTACCGCCGTCATCATTGATGGTAGCACCACAGGTCTTGGGGATCAGCAGCCGGAAGAACTTGTTCTCAATGACCTTCTCATCCTTGGAAGGCTCTGCGATCACAAGATCCGGATACTTCTTCTCGAGCTTGTTCATGGAAATGATGGCATTCTCGTCCCCTGTCTCGGCAAGCTCGATCAGATGCTGATAAAGCTCTGAGATGGCCGGCGTACGATAGCCTACAAGTTCAACGATCTTATCAACTGCAGGGACATGACCCATGGCAGCATTCTGAAGATAGAGCTTGATCAGATTCTCGGTGGTCTCACCCTTGGACTCCTTATACTGGATCACCTTGAACAGATTCTCCTTATCGAAGTCTTCATAGTTCTGATCAAATGCCTTCTCGAAGAACTCCATGCTCTTCTTCTCACCTGTGAACTCAGGATCACGTTCCTGACGCTCATAGATCTTCGCAAGCTCATAGGCAGCCTGCGTACTTCCCAGATTCAGCGCCTCCTGGAAGGCCTTCTCGATCTCGTAGTTTGTAGCGATATAGAATACCTGACTCTGCTTCATCAGGGCGACCTTTAAAGCGGTAGCGGCGCTTCCGGCCTCTACTGCACGATCCCACTTCTCAACTGCAGTCTGCAGGTTCTCACCCTTCAGCTCCTTGATATCCTTGATGTATGCATCCGCCTCAACGATACCGTTCTTCTGAGCTTCCAGGAAATAGGTCATGGCCTTGTCCCCGTCACGCTGTGTACGGAGCAGTCCGTAATAATAGAAACGTCCCAGATAGAAGGACACACGCTTATGTCCCAGACGATGGGCATTCTCGTACCAGTTCAGGGCCTTCATGTAATCCTTCTGCTGCTGGTCATAGATATTACCGATCAGGAATGCCAGATCCGGATCCTTCGTAGCTTCAAACAGCTGCTTTGCGTAGCTGATGGTCTTTTCGATATCCCGGTAAGGCGAATCATTATCGTAATACAGATCGATCAGAAGGTAACTTGCCTTGATGGAGCCTTCCTTCAGAGCCTGCTTGGCTGCCGTCATGGCACCCTCATAATCCTCCAGATAGTAGCAGTATACAGCCTCACTGTAGTACTGATTATCCTTCCGGTTCAGTGACTGGTCACTGACACGGGTCGGTGCAACAAATGCGAAGGAGTTGGCAGTCTCGAAGATGATCTCCTCATACTGCTCGATGATCTCCATGGTCGCGCAGACGAAGCGCATGCAGGCCAGACGCCGTCCGGAATAGAAGGCGAAGGTAACGATACCTTTGTTCATGGCTTTATGATAGAAGGTCGTGCAGATACCGTCCGAATACTCGGTGATATACGGCTTCAGCTGCAGTTCCTCATCAAATGCGTCATTGCAGTACCGAAGATAATTCTCAAGCGTCTTCTTGGAATCTCTCGGGATACTGTCATAACTTACATACATTGCGAAATCACGATATGTGATACTGGGTGCGTAGTATTCCTCATCCGTTTCCTCATTGATGGTCTTTACCCAGTCCTTCGGAAGCTTATGGATATATCCGTCTACCTGATTGTGAACATAGGTATACTGATACTGGAGCTTTGCGGGATCGATGGCCTTGTAACGGGGCTCCTTCCCTTTCTCCTTCCGCTTCTCGGCGATCTCGGAATACAGCTTGTCCTTCTCTTCAAACTCCAGACTGTCCGTATGCTTGGAAGCATAATCCACGCGTTCAAAAGCGGCTACGGCCTTGGAATCGCCCATATCCGCCAGTTTCTTATACCACGACATGGCCTTTTCCAGATCAACCGGTATAACAAACTCACTCTTGTTTCCATACTGGTCGATACGGGAAAGACCGTTCTCATAGATAGATCCCAGCTTCATATATGCAGACTTTACGCCGCGCTGGGTGGATTTTTCGAAAAATGTGATGGCTTTTGAGAAGTTCTGCGCCTCCAGGTACATTTCCGCCGTCTTATAGGTGGATTCCCCGTCATTCGTCTGATTCGTATACTTCTCCAGATAGGTTGCTGCCTTATTGAGGTCGCGATCGACTTTCGCGTTCTTAAAGACACCGGTCTCATAGAAGCCGCTGAGTATCTTCAGTGCATCCAGACCCAGATTCTTGTACTGCTGATCCATGATGCCGATATCGGCGATCTTCTCCAGGATCTCCACAGCCTCGGTTCCGTTGGCATTCTCCATCAGGTTCATGGCCTTGTCATACTGAAGCTCTACGCTGCTTTTGTTTGACTTGGGCTTACCGATGTTTTTAATGATCGGTATATGCTCTTTTAAATTGCTGAAAAATCCCATGCTGTGTCTTCCTCCACGTTATTGTAACCTGCACTAAAAATAAACGGATAAAATCCACTATATTCTATCATAAAAGGTTAAAATGTGCAAGAATTCTTAAGCAACCGGGCTCATATAATCAACAATGGCAGTGACTGCTTCTTCCTCGTCCGGACCGGCAGCCTCCACTTCGATCTCCTCGTCATTGCAAAGAGACAGACTCATCATTCCCATGATGCTTTTTGCATTGATCTTCTTGTCTCCGGAGATCAGGAAGATCCTGCTCTCGTACTGGCTCGCGGTCTGAACGATCTCGGCAACCGGACGTGCCTCCGAGTAACTGGGTAAATGAATCGTACATTTCTTGGTCGTCATAGTATCTCTCCTTACTTCTTCCTTTGTATATCACTCACAGCCTGCCGGAATTCCTCCGGATGTGCTGCCAGTTCACTGATCTTACGAAGCCGGTGATTGACACCCGACTTCCCCAGGGGCGGATCCATCATCTCCCCCAGCTCCTTCAGGGACAGATCCGGATTCTCCAGCCGGACCCTTGCCAGTTGCTGCAGACCTGAAGGCAGGTTCTGCAATCCGATGGTTTCTTCGATCCGCCGTATCTCCTCGATCTGACGGATCGCCGCATTTGCGGTCTTTGTGATATTTGCGGTATCACAGTTGACTTCCCGGTTGATATTGTTACGGATCCCCTTCAGGATCCTGATATTCTCAAATTCCATCATTGCTGCGGACGCGCCCATCTGACCCAGCGTCTCACTGATACCGTCCGCATCCTTGATATATACCACCTGACTGTATCTTCTCTCCGTCACACGCCCTTCCACATCAAATGAGGCAAGAGCCTGCAGCACCTGTCCGGTCACGCTGTCCCTGTCCGTTACGATCTCCATCTGATACTGCGTCTCGGGATTTGATACCGAACCCGCAGCCAGAAATGCGCCTCTCAGGAAGGCGATCCTGCAGCAGTTCCGGGAAAGAACGATATCATCCACATCCAGCCGGTCCTCCAGCTCCTTCAGCTTCAGGGTTTCAAACATCCTTCGGATGAGCTCAGGGTCGTAGATCCGGATCCTGGCTCCCTCCTGTGCTCTCGGAACGATCTCCAGGTCAGACTCTTCCATGCCGAAAACCAGCTCCAGAAGCCGCCTTACCGTATCCACGACTTCATTCTTCTCCATACGAACGGAGAGACACCTTCTTCCGTCCTGCAGCTTCATCTTTCCATCCAGCGAAATGATCCCTGCCAGCATGGCAATACGGCAGTGGGGAGCCCTGTCCGTCCTCGTACATAATTCTGCCCTGATTTCCGATGAAAAAGACATGATCATTCACCCTTGATGATTGTATCCATTCCGATATCCCTATGGAAAACCCTTACGGAATACGGAAGCTCCTGCAGACGTTCATACAGGTAATTGGCTATGGTCACCGAACGGTGTCTTCCGCCGGTACAGCCGATAGCCACCACCAGCTGATGCTTTCCTTCGTTCTCCACGAATTTCGGGATCAGGAATTCCAGCATCCCATACAGTTTCTCCAGAAATTCCTCCCCTTCTCCGGTGCTCATGACATGCGCTCTTACTTCCTCATCATTTCCGGTGTGGTTCTTCAGTTCCGGAACATAATAAGGATTGGGGAGGAAACGAACATCAAATACCAGATCCGCATCTCTCGGGATCCCGTTCTTATAGCCGAAGGATACCACGGAGACGATCATATTCGAGTACTCCTTTCCCTTTCCCAGGAGCTTCTTCACTTCCTTCTTCAGCTCTCTGGTAAGAAGGCCGGAGGTATCTACGATATAATCCGCGATCTCCCGGAGGAATGCGATCCGTCCTCTCTCCTCGGCGATCCCGTCCTCAACCCTGCCGCCCCGCGTCAGGGGATGTTCCCGTCTGGTCTCCTTAAAACGTTTCACCAGTTCGGAATCATTGGCATCCAGGAAGAGGATCTCATATGTAAAATTGTCATTCTTCAGATTTGCCAGTACCAGAGAGAGATCATCCAGCTTCTTTCCGCTTCGGATATCGATCCCCACGGCAACCTTGTCATATTTAAAATTCTGATCCCGTGAGATCTCTGCAAACTTCTCGATCAGCAAAACAGGGAGATTATCCACGCAGAAATACCCGAGATCCTCCATGGTACGAAGAGCTGTGGACTTTCCTGCCCCGCTCATTCCCGTAACTATGACAAAACGCATTCCGACTCCCCCTCTCCTTGCTATTCCGTAAACTCTCCCAGCATCCGCACCTCCGGTTCCAGCTTCACCCGGAACTTCTCATCAACCGTGCGTATGACATGCCGGATCAGTCTGTAGATATCAGAGGATGTTGCCTCCCCGCAGTTGATCAGAAAACCGCAGTGCTTTTCGGAAACAGCAGCATCACCGATCCTGCAGCCCGAAAGTCCCGCATCCTGGATCAGCTTTCCTGCAAAATATCCTTCCGGTCTCTTAAATGTGGAGCCGGCACTCGGATACTCCAGCGGCTGTTTCTCTCTTCGTTTCTGATTCAGCTCCTGCATCCGTCCGCGGATCAAATCCGCATCACCTTTTGCAAGAAGGAGCCCTGCACCCAGCACGATGATCTCCTGTTCACAGCAGATGCTGTGCCTGTAACCGAAATCCATGTCCGGACCGGCGATCCTTTCCCTCCGGCCTTCACGAAGTACATCCACATATTCAACGATATCCTTCATCTCACCGCCATAGGCTCCGGCATTCATGAATACCGCGCCTCCCAGCGTTCCGGGGATCCCGGAAGCGAATTCCATCCCTGTGAGTACGGCATCCCGTGCTGCCGCAGCAATGACCGAAAGCAGTGCACCCGCTTCCGCATAGATCCTGCAGCCATCCACGGTGATATTCCGAAAATGTTCGCCGATCTCCAGAACCGTGCCACGGATGCCATCGTCGGAAACAAGCAGATTGCTTCCGTTCCCGATGATGAAGGTCTTCTCTCCCCGGTCCTCCGATTCCTTCAGGACCTCCAGGATCTCATCCGCCGATGCAGCCGAGCAGTAACGGTCTGCCGGTCCTCCGGTACGGAATGTCGTATGATTTTTCATGGGTTCATTATATCTGTAATCCATTGACCTATCTCTGTATATGCCCGAAATTTAAGGGTTTTCCGCATGAAAAAACACTTTGGGCGCTATCATAAACTATACATGATAGCGCCCTCATTTACAATTTACAAACTTTACGAAAATTTTTCGTAATTCAGGATTATTCCGTCATTTTTCACAAGCCATTATCCAAGCACTGCCCGGGCCCCGCCGTACATACCTGCGTCATTTCCGAGAACCGCAAGCGCAAAGCCCGTATTCTTGCAGGCATGGAATGCATACTGCTTGAAATACTTATCCGTCACATCGATCAGCAGCTGGCCTGCCCGGCTTACGCCGCCGCCGATCACGAAGACCTCCGGATCCACTACCGCAGCCACCTGAGCCATAGCCAGTCCCAGCTTCTTGCCCAGCGCCTCAACCAGCTCCATGGCAAGATCATCACCGGTCTTTGCCGCATCAAAGATCTCCTTTGCGGAAATGTACTGTACCTCACGAAGCTTGGAAGGACGGTCCGAATCATTCAGTGCTTTATTTGCCATACGGACGATACCCGTAGCGGAAGCATACTGCTCAAGGCAGCCTCTCTTTCCGCAGTTGCAGACATCCGTCTCCGTAAGATCCATGGTCATATGGCCGATCTCTCCGCCGGCACCGTTTACGCCGGCCAGCATCTTTCCGTTCAGGATGATACCGCCGCCCACACCGGTTCCCAGTGTGATCATCACGATATTCTGATGTCCCTTGCCGCCTCCCTGCCACATCTCACCGAGGGCAGCCATATTCGCATCATTTCCGACCTTAACCTTCATACCCAGAAGCTTGCCCAGTTCATCGGCCGCATTGAAGATCCCCCAGCCGAGGTTGACGCATTTGATAACCGTTCCGTCCTCACGTACGGGTCCGGGAACTCCCATCCCGATGCCCAGCACATCCTCTGCCGCGATGCTTTTTCCTTCCATCTTTGCCTTAACGGAATCCGCAATATCACCGAGGATATACGCACCACCGTCATCCGTACGGGTGGTGATCTCCCACTTATCAAGCAGTTCGCCCTCCGCAGAGAACAGACCGATCTTCACCGTGGTACCTCCGATATCTACTCCGAATACATAGTTTGCCATGCCGCTACCTCCTTAGGAATTCTTCTGAATATTTTCCATAACTCTTCGATACATTTCCTGCGCCGCATTGTACCCCATCTTCTTCTGACGATGGTTGACCGCTGCGGACTCTACGATAATGGCCAGATTTCTGCCCGGACGAATGGGGATATTATGGCTCACCACCTTGTTCCCGAGGAATTCCACATACTGATCCTCCAGGCCCATCCGGTCATAATTGGCATCCTTATCCCACTCCTCCAGATTGATCACCAGATCGATCTGCTGCGAGATCTTAACACACTCAACACCGAACATCGTTTTTACATCTATGATACCGATCCCTCTCAGTTCGATAAAATGACGGGTGATGGCAGGACTCTGCCCGATCAGCTGATCATCGCTGATCTTCTTGATCTCCACCACATCATCCGCAACCAGCCGGTGCCCGCGCTTCAGAAGCTCCAAAGCCGCCTCCGACTTACCGATCCCGCTGTCGCCCATGATGAGGACACCCTCACCGAATACATCCACCAGAACTGCATGGATGGAGATCCGGGGTGCCAGTTCCTCGTGCAGCCAGCGAACGGCTTCGTGCACAAAGCTGGAGGTCGTAGAGGCCGAGGACAGAACGGGGATCCCGTGCTTCCTTCCGGCTTCTATGATAAAATCATAGGGCTCGATATCCCGGCAGAACACAAGACACGGAATGGGAAACTGAAAGAGCTTGTCGAAGACCTCGATATTCTCTTCTCTGGTATGCATATCCGCAAGATACGCATGCTCCACATTTCCGCAGATCTGCACGCGGGACGTGTCAAAATGTTCGAAGAAGCCAGCCAGCTGCAGCGCCGGCCGGTTGATGTCCGGATCCGTGATCAGGATCTTCTCCGTATCGATCTCCGGTGTATAATTCTTCAGATTCAGTTTCTTGATAAAATCAGATAGTTTAACGCTGTACTCTACTGTCATAGTCACCCCCGAACAAATCGTTCTCCCTGCCGTAAGACGAAAACGGCACACTGAACATTGTATCATACATGGTGTTTTTTTTCCATATGTGTTAAAATGATGCCATGAAAATATTTGATATCGAAGAAGAACTGAAAAAACTCCCCCACCTCCCCGGTGTCTATCTGATGCACAGCGACAGCGAGGAGATTCTTTATGTGGGAAAAGCCGTGGATCTCCATAACCGGGTCCGCCAGTATTTCCGAAAAGGACACGGTCACGGCGGCTCGCCGAAGATCACCAAGATGGTCAGCCAGATCGCATACTTCGAATATATCATCACAGGCTCCGAAATGGAGGCGCTTGTACTGGAATGCAATCTGATCAAGGAGCACCGCCCCCGCTACAATACACTGATGACGGATGACAAGGGCTATCCCTATATCCGCGTCACCGTAAATGAAGAATATCCCAGGCTCCTGTACAGTCACCAGATGCGTCGGGATCATTCGAAATACTTCGGCCCCTATACCGACGGAAAGGCCGTTCATGACATCATCGTCCTGGTACAGAAGCTGTTCCGGCTTCGCACCTGTAACCGGAATCTGCCAAGAGATATCGGGAAGGAACGGCCCTGTCTCTATTACCAGATCGGTCAGTGCAGCGGTCCCTGCAGTGAGGGGCTGGTCAGCAAAGAGGAATACGGGGAACAGATCCGCCAGGCCATTTCCTTTCTGAAGGGTGACAACAAGGAGCTGATGAGCCGCCTCAGGCAGCAGATGAAGGACTATGCGGCTGAAATGGAGTTCGAAAAGGCCGCCGAGGTCCGGGATCTGATGGAGAGCATCTCCCATATCATGGACAAACAGAGAATGAACGATACCAATGCGGATAACCGGGATATCGTAGCCTATGCCAGAGGGGAAAAGGACACGGTGATCACCGTCTTCTTCGTAAGAGACGGGCAGCTGATCGGACGCGAGAATCATCATATGTCCGCGGAACCGGAGGAGGAGGATGCATCCGTCCTCACGGAATTCATCAAACAGTATTACAGCAGCACACCCTATATCCCGAAGGAAATCCTGACACGCATCCCCATCCGGGAGCCCGAGGTCCTGCTGTCCTATCTTTCCGAAAAAAAAGGACAGAAGGTCCAGCTCCTGCAGCCCCAGCGTGGAGACAAGGCCGGACTCCTAAAGCTTGCAGAGGACAATGCAAAACTGGTACTGGAACAGGATATGGAGCGGATCAAGAGAAAGGAAAAGCGGACCATCGGAGCCGTACGGGAGATCGCGGAGATCCTGAATATCCCCAACGCTTCCCGCATGGAAGCCTTCGATATCTCCAACATTTCCGGTTATCATTCCGTGGCATCCATGGTGGTATTTGAAAACGGGGAGCCCCGCAGAAATGCATATCGCAAGTTCCGTCTCCGCACGGTTGAAGGTCCGGACGATTATGCCTCCATGAAGGAAGTTCTGACCAGAAGATATACAAATGACAAACTCGGACCTCTTCCGGACGTCCTCATGATGGACGGTGGAAAGGGACAGGTTCATATCGCGGAAATGGTACTGGACAGTTTGGGGCTGGAGATCCCTGTGTGCGGCATGGTAAAGGATGACCATCACCGGACCCGCGGGCTCTACTACAAGGATAAGGAAGTCTCCTTTCCCAAAGGAAGCGAGGCCATGCATATGGTAACCGCCCTGCAGGATGAGACCCACCGTTTTGCCATCACTTACCACCAGCTGCTCCGCAGCAAGGGACAGGTGCATTCCATCCTGGATGACATCCCCGGGGTCGGCGAGAAGAGACGCAGGGCTCTGCTTCTCTACTTTAAGACCATCGAAGCCCTGCAGGCCGCCGAAGTTGAAGAGATCGCATCTCTCCCGGAGATGGATAAACGTTCGGCCGCATCCGTCTACCGCTTCTTCCATCCGGAGGATGAGGAGTCCTCTGCGGACAGCCCGCCGGGGGAAGATTCTTCGCTTCGCTCGGACAGTCCGCCGGGGGAAGATTCTTCGCTTCGCTCGGACAGCCCGCCGGGGGAAGATTCTTCGCTTCGCTCAGAATGACACCGGGTGGGGCTCGGAATGACACCGGGCGGGGCTCGGAATGACACCGGGTGGGGCTCGGAATGACTCCGGTGATGACGCAGAGCAGGATTCATGATACAATCGGGATAGTCGGAATGGTTTTACGATGCGCGATGCTGCCCGGAGACGAAAATATAGAACGAGGAAGACTATGGGACATTTTTTATATCCAAATGAATACTACTGCTCCACCTATGCCATCGATTTTGAGCGTCTCTATGGCATGGGGTATCGCGGCGTACTTTTTGATATCGACAATACACTGGTTCCCCATGATGCAATGACTGACGAAAGAAGCCGGGAGCTGCTGAAGAAGCTTCGTGAGATCGGTTTTTCCGTATGCTTTGTATCCAACAACCGGGAGCCCCGGGTGGCGGATTTCGTAAAGGAACTGCATGTAGACGGACTGCCCGATCCGAAATATATCTTCAAGGCTGCGAAACCCAAGCCGACCGGATATCTGGAGGCAGTAAGATCCATGGGACTCCGCCGGGGACAGGTGGTATTCGTAGGCGACCAGCTGCTGACTGATATCTGGGGCGCCAATAACGCCCGCATTTCTTCTATCCTCGTAAAACCGGTAGCCAGGGAGACCAAGCTTCAGATCAAACTGAAGCGGATCCTGGAGAAGCCGGTCCTGTGGAGGTACCGGAAGAAGCATAAAATAAAAAGTGATTTCTGAACCGGCATACCTGCCGGAATAAGACGGAATAAAGAAAAGAAACCGGGGAAACCCGGTTTCTTTTCTGCTGCGAAGAACCACAGCGCAACATTACAGGAGGACTGACATCCTGCCTACAGGATGTCTGCTCTGAGTTTCTTTAATACCTGGAAACTCTTGGTTCTTAATTCCTCTGCTTCAAACAATGAAAGCATGGTATCGATATCGAACTTGCTCTTCATTACGGTATCAAGCCAGTCATTGATGTAGGATTTAACATAGTCTACATTTTCCTCAGACTTATCCTTCAGGGAATTCTGAATATTATTGATATTATCGACAACAGAAGGTGTTGCTGTACTGCGCTCGGACGGAGACTGGCTTCCTTCATCGGAAAGCTCGATCACCTTACCGGTCTTGGTAATGATCACCTTCTTGTTCGGTGTGGTTTCCGGCTTGGCTGAGCCAGATCCACCCTTCTTGTCCAGCAGCTTCTCGACTGCCTTTATAAGGCAGATCACACTATAGGTTGCTTCCTGCTGGGTCTGTGCCTCTGCACCCTTGGTCTCATACTGATACCACAGCCATTCTGACTTGCAAAGCATTTCCTCGATCTTGGAATCATCCAACAGCTTACGAAGATCGGGATCCATAGCCGGTGTGGAAGCTCTTCCGAAGAGCTTTCCACCTGACTGGGGAACCTCAGCCTTCTTATACTTGGCCGGTACCACGATCTCGGCATAATCCTTCTGCAGATACTTCTCGGCCTTTCTGGGATCATAATCACTGTTGATGATAGCTATCCTGCCGCCGTTCAGACCATTGATGATCATATCTTCCGCTGCCATGAAGACCAGAGTCTTCTGACGGTCATCGATCATCTGCTTGATCTCATAATTGGTCTTGGACTTCTCCAGGATCGCATTCTTACGAACCTTAAATGCCTTGATCTTCTCCTTCACACTGAAGAACATCTTCAGAAGGGACGGATTCGCATTTACATAGTCATTGATCCATGTGATCTCAACATACTGATGCTCGATCTTATTGGAGAGCTCGTATACATTATAGCCGTCGAATACAACATTTAATGTGGTATAAAGCTTCTCCAGGATCTCATACTTCTCCTCCCATGACCTGCTGGTCACGTCGGAATTTACGAGTTCCTTGATGCCGCACTCATAGAATACCAGATTGTATTCATAAAGGCCCTCGAAAATGTTGGTCTTACCGGTAAGCTGGGCACCTGCACCCAGAGTCTGGAGGTTCTTCTTCATATCCGGTTCATTCTCGATATAGAGATAAACCTTCTTCACGAAAGCCGAAACCTCCTGGATCAGGGTATCGATACGCTTGTTGTAGATCTCCTGCTTGGAAATGGCTGTCAGCACATTTCTGGAAAGAACGCTGGTATCCTGTGTGGTATTCACGTTTCGGATCAGTTCCTTGAAGCTCTCATAAACCGCCATATTGTCAATGGGGATATACTCCGCATTCAGTCCGTAGAACTCGAATGCCTTATTGAAATCCTTGTTGGCAATGAAGGTATTGAAGAGTCCGATGGACAGCTGGGTCTTGTAGTCAATACCCACATGCGGATCCTCTACAACATAATCGAAAAGAACCTCAAGGTTGGAGAGATATGCCTCGGAATTTGCCATGGAAGTAGGAAGTCCCATCTCCATAACCACGTTGATCAGGTCCAGATATCCCATCAGGGCCTTGTCAAAATTCTTCGGACGGTCGTCATCCTCCAGGATCTGATAACTTACATTGATCAGAAGCGGCGCGATACGCTCGCCGATCAGACGCATAGCCTCACCGAACTTCTCTCTCTGATAAAGATAGATCAGCCAGATGCTGTAACGGTAAATACCAGTCGTGTTGATCGGTGCATCTATGTCACCGGGATCGATATCACCATATACGAAATTGAACAGCGGCTCGATCCACTCATCGATCTCAAAGCGCTCCGGCTGCTTGATGTTCTCATCAACAAACTCGCCCAGCTCATAAAGCTTGGTGCACTGCTGACGTACATCATCATCAACCGTCATGGTGTTCAGATCGAAGTTGGTGTCCTTCAGATAGTCGATAACAAGAGCATAAAAACCATCCTCAACCTGTTCATTCAGGAAGCGGATGAGTAACCCCTTATTATTTGATGCAGCAATCGAGAGAACATTGTTATCGCTCCCTGTGATATTTGCGGGTAAAGCCATGTCTATTCCTCCTCCAACTTTTTCATAAAACCCAATCATTAAAAAGCAATCCTAGTTGTTATTTTACATAATAACAAAAAAATAGTCAACGTCATTTTGTAGAATTCACATAAGAAAAACTGTGTAATATGCACAAACATCCGTCTAAATGAACAAAAAACGTCTTTCCCGTTTCAGTCCCCCATCAGACCTGCCAGTGTAAGAAGCGCTCTTGCATTTCTGGTAGTACAGGGGCCGTCCTTCATTTTATAATCAAAGACGAGTTTGTCATCATCATAGGATTCTTCAAAGTGGTGATTCTCAGCCGGCTCCCCGTTCTCCCGTTTCAGCTCGCACAGTTCAAAATCATGGGTGGATACGATCACCATGCTGCCATCCTTCGACAGCTTCTTTAAAGCTTCCTCCGCACCCACGATCCGGTCCGCGGAGTTAGTTCCCTTGAATATCTCATCGATCAGACAGAGAGCCGGTGCCCCCTCACCCTTCCGGATGTATTCCGCCATTTCCTTGATCCGGAGGATCTCGGCATAGAAGGTGGAAATACCGCCGGCCACATCATCCTGTACCCGCATGGATGTAAACAGCTTCCTGTATCCGGAGGAGAAATCCTTTGCCGTGGTTCCGGCACCGATATAGGAAAGCACCAGATTAATGGCAACCGTACGTAAAAATGTGGTCTTACCCGACATATTCGAGCCTGTGATGATCGTCAGCGGCGAGGCCAGATCCCCGTCATTTGCAACCACCTTCTCCGGATCCAGCAGCGGATGTGACAGTTCATGGAACATGAGTCCTTCTCCGCCATCCAGAAGCTTCGGCGTGCAGGTAGGACGTACAACAGAAAGGACCGCAAGGCTTCCCAGCTCTTCCAGTTCCGCAACGATATCAAAGCTTCCCGCAAATGCTTCTCCGTGCTGTCTGTCCCAGCGGGATGCCATGAATGCAAGGAAGAAATCCCATCCTGCAAATCCCGTAAGAAGCATTCCCACTACAGGGTTATAATCCAGATTCTTCAGATCCGCCAGATGCGACAATTTCTTCTGCGCCACCATCATACCGTCATTTCCGACGACACGTTCCCTGATGCTGCAGAGACGTGAGGATGTAAACTCCGCATCCTTTATGGTACGGAAGATCGGATACACCTGTCCGCTGGTCATTTCCGACGAGAAGATCCCCCTTGTCTGTTCATCCAGTTTTGCCTTGCATCCTGCCGTTATGGCATACCCCGCCAGAAATGAGATCAGGATCCAGGCCGGCTGAAGAAGACCGATCAGGATCGCACCGATCACTATAAGGTTCATTACCGGTACCAGGACCATCAGAAACCCCATCCATCCGGTAAATCGTATTTTCCCGGGTTTATAGGTATTTCCGGGTTTCCTACGTTCCCCGTCCCGGGTCGGATGCTTTCTTCCATCTACGAAGGCCTGCCGCACGACAGACTCATAGTCCAGCAGAAATTTCGGATTCCCTGCCAGCTCCCGGATCGCCTCCTGCCGCTCTTCCCGGTCATCGATCACGGCATAAGGATCCCGAAGTGTATCTGCAAGTCTCCACTTTCCGTATGCAGACTGACAGATGCTGATCATCTGATACAGGGATCCCGGTCCCAGAAGATCCAGATCCCGCTCCACGGTATCATCCTTCTTCAGATATTCGCTTCCGTCCTCCGGGAATTCTCTCCAGCCGGTACCGAAGCGGGCTGGATATGCCTCCACCACGTTTTTTCTGGCTTCCAGAAGTCTCTGCTTCTTCTCTATCCCGTCATGAATGCGGATCAGTACCAGAAACGCCACGATACACAGGATCCCGCCGATCAGGTACAGTTCCTTCCCCGGTCGTTCCGTGAGCCCCAGATACAGCAGCACCACTGCGGCAAGGAATACCGCCAGACGGAGCCAGGCGATCCGGTCAAATGACCGGCCGAGCCGTCTTCCCAGTTCTTCGTCCTGCTCCTGTTCATTTCTATAAAACTCTTCCAATTGCTTTTCCATATGCAGTCTTTGTTTCCTCTCCTGTCTTAAAGCCCGCCCGCAAGGGGCGGAAGATCTCACCCGAAAATTATAACCGATACCCTTCTCTTTTTCTACCTTTTCTTGCTTTTTTCTCCTGTGTGCGGTAAAATAAAAAGCAAATCTAGCTTAACAGGAGGTGTTAAAAATGGGATTGGGTAAATTCGTAGGCGGTGTACTGAAAATCGGTATTGCAGCCGTTGCCGTAGCCGGTGTATGCTCCCTTTTTAAAGAGGAGATCCGTGAGACGGAAACCTACAAGAAGGCAAATGAGAAATATGATGTGGACACCAAAGTAAAGAAGGCCACAGAGGTTGTAAAGAGCACCACGATGGAAGCAGCCAAGAAGGTTTCCGAAACGGCTAAAACCGTGAAGGAGAAGTGGGGAACCGCCGATGATGAATCCGTAGCAGAGAATGAGATCATTCTGGACGACGCAGCTCCGGAAGCCCGCGACTATGTGGACATCTCCGATACAGCCAAGGAAGCCGGTGAGAAGGCTGAGGATGCAGCAGAAGCAGTGGCAGCGAAGGCTGAGGATGCAGCGGAAACCGTAGCGGAAGCAGCAGGTACCGCAACCGAAGATATCGTCCTCGACTGATGAAACACTGAAATAGTAAATCGTTTATGAGAAAACCCGTCACGGCATAGCCATGACGGGTTTTCTGTTCCTTCGCTCCGCTCAGGATGACACCCACCATGTCATTCTGAGGAGCTAAGCCCCACCGTGTCATTCTGAGCGAAGCGAAGAATCCTACTCCTCTCCGGGCTCCTGCCGTTCAGCCTCCTGCTCCTCCGCAAGCTCCTGCAACGCCATCTCATTTTCCGCTTCTTCTTTTTCTTTCAGGATATGCTCCTCATATTCCAGCAGCGGTTCTCCTCTCATGAAGTAGATCACATCATTGATGATCTCCTCATCGAAGAAATCCGCTTCAAAATACAGATCATCCGCATTGGATGCGGTAAGCCGGTATACATGCATGGGTCTTCCCAGACCCTTTCTTCTCTTCTCGATATGCTTCGACAGATATTTGATATCATCGATCCTTACGACATCGATATGCGTGATATAGGAAACGATGAGATAATTCTCCGTAACGGTCACATTGTCCTGACTGAACCGGAGTTTCTTCTCCATCTCACGGTCCAGTTTCCGTATATACCTTCCCACAGACCCGAACTGTTTCAGCACCCTCGCCTCATGGTTCAGCACCGGGAACGCCGTTGCGGCCAGCACATACAGCATGATCAGCCCGAGAACCGATGCCACGACCCAGGACGCGATCCGAAGCAGGCGGATCCTCATGAGCGGGAAGGAGGTCTCATCCAGTATATATTCCGGACACAGTCCTTCCATCTCTTTCTTCGGTATACCGAGGGAATTCGCATATTCCCCTTCCACATAACCCGCTGTCACCTCATCCCGGATGATGCATGCCGAGACAGTGATCTTCTCCGACTCACCGGTGCGGAGCGTTTTCGCTGTTTTCTCCGAAAGCAGGATCAGCTGCATCCTGCCACCTACCATCAGGTAAAAGTACTCCGCCACCGGATCCTCATTTTCCATGACGGATATTCCCGTGCTTTTCAAGCCTTCCAGGGTGATCGTCACATTTGTCTGCCCGGAAGTATAATACTCCCGGAGCCTCGATATATCATCCAGCGAATGCGTCTGAAACATCTCCAGTCTGGATACCTGGGACATCAGCAGCAGAAATGCAGAAAGGATCAGTACCACCGGAAGTGCCATATATAATAAGTTTTTTCTCAGCAGCTTACTGAAGCTGTGCTGCATAGTGTTCATCCTCCTGCCCGATCCGCCGGATTTTACTTACCCGCCAGGATCTTCTGATAAAATGCATCCACCGTATCAAAAAGCTCCGTATTGACACCTGCGGAGATATCCTTGTCAACATCCCGGAAATACTCCGCCTGTACCTCCTCCGGCAGCTCCCAGCTTTCCTTTACGTGATATTCCTTCTTCGGTACCTCCAGGCGCTCTTCAAGCCGGTCCTTGTACAGTTTCGCCTCCTCCGAAAGGAAAATGTTATTATGCCCGTTTCTTTCCGCACTGTAATCCAGCGTAAGAAACTCCGCATTCGGATTCGTGATCCGTTCCCTCTGATTGATGATGCCGGCCCCGTTGTATCTCACATAATCATCTCCGGCACCATGCATGATCAGCACAGGCGTGTCGGTACTGTTGATCCCGTCAACCGCCGTAATTCCCGCATCTTCTCCGAATCTTCTCCTGTTCTCCAGACGGATCAGAGGTTTCATGGTACGGGCGATCGGTCCTACCATTCCCTCTCCCATTTCCTCCGTCACATCCACCGGCTCCGAAAAACCGGATATGGCTACCACTCCGTCCGCCTGCCTGCCCATTCCCAGGACAGCGCATACGGAATAGCCTCCCCAGCTATGACCGAACAGAAATCTCGGAAGCGCGGAGAGCTCGGGGTCCGCAGCTACAAAATCCAGCGCCGCCGCAAGGTCTCTCGGCCCCTGCTGAAGCCCTTTGCTTGTCTCTCCGGGACTCTCACAGCAGCCCGTATTATCAAAGCCAAATACAAGATACCCCCGGTCCACCAGGTTCAGGATCCCTCCGATATAGGTCTCATGCCCCGAGAAGATCCCATGGGAGAATACGACAAGCCCTCTTTCCTTTCGTTCTCCGTAGAGGTACCCTTGCAGCATCAGCTCTCCCGAAGGAAACTGTACAGGCTTACGGGTATACTTCCCCGGGTATCTCTCTTCGATCTCCTTAAAGGTCCGGTTTGTCGTATACTTTGGCAAAGAGGTTTTGGCAAATACATAATTATAGGATGTACGGACCATGGTATAGCCTGCGCCGCCCCATACGGCAGCCAGTCCGCCGATCCCGATCAAAGCTTTTGTTATATTCTTCATAAGCCCCCCCGATCTTCTTATATTCCGATGGGAATCCCATTTACGGATACGCCGTCCTCCAGTTCGATCACCAGACACTTCTTCCCGTCAATGACCCTCGTTTCCAACAGCTCCGTCCTGTCTGTATTGATACGGATGGTGAAATCCGCATTCTTCACCTCCAGCTGTCTGCCGGGAACCAGGTTCGAAGCGACGAAGATCCTTTCTTCGATGGGAATATCCTCCGGATACCGGGACAGTGCGGTCTCGTCTGTCTCTTTTTTTTCTCCGGCTTCCGTGTCGGCCTCCGTTGTTTCTGCCGGTTCCGGAATGGTAAAGAGTGCATCGAAACGATCATCAAAGCCTTTCATCTGCTCTTCACTCACGCCGCAGTCCGTCAGGATCACCCGCACATCATCCTTATTCAGGACCGGACTCTCCTGTTCTTCCTTCTTCTCCTTCACGATCTCCCTCAGACTGTCCTGGATCTGAAGGACCGTAGACAGGTCTCCCTTCTCTCCCAGCGTTTCCGTGAGAAGTTCATTGAAGCCGTTCTTCTGACCAGCTGCCGCAAGAGGCGCTCCGCTTCCAAGCACCGCATCGGCAAAGGCCGGCCGGATATCCACGGAATCCTTTGAGTAATACAGTACCAGATCCTGATCCGCCGAGCGTTCCACAAATGCAGGATACAGGAAGCCGTTCATCGGCATTTCTACGATCTGACCCGGAGTCAGATTGTGAAAGGCTTTCTCCGACGGGTCGTATCCCAGTCCCGGCTTGGTCGGCTTCACGGGACAGATGGCGCAGAGTATGTGACGGTAGACCTCTTCGGATGCATCCGACAGTTCCAGTCCGTCCAGGGTCTTACCCGGAACATCATAATCCTGTCTTGCCAGCAGGATAAGATAATTATCTATATATTGAAAATGCTCTATGACCCGGTCATAAAAGGTATTCAGTACTCCTTCATCCTTCAGGTCGCACTCCACCAGAGACTTCAGCAGCTTTACCTCATCGCTGTCCATATCTCCGGTCCCGTCATTTCTATGAACCTGTCTCGGCTTCAGCAGGATGAGATTCTTGTCTCTGGTACCGGAAAGTGTCTTTCGGAACAGCTCCAGGTATTTGAAACGCTCTTCCTCCGGAAGCGTCAGGAAATTCTCCGTAAAGGAGACGACCTTGCTCTTCTCACCATTCACATAACAGCCGCTGATACACCTTATCCCGCTTCTCTCAGGATCCAACTGGTATAAATGCTTGATCTCACTGATATCACTGGGTCTCATATATATCCTCCTAATCTGCCGCATTTACCTGCCGGCCGTTCCTGTCTGACCTGCCGGATCGGTAGTTCCCGTCGGATCGGAGGGATCCGCTCCGCCCGTCCCATCCGGCTCCTCCGGCCGGTCCGGATCCTCCACAAAATGGTACTCCAGAGTATCCTGAAGAACTTCAAGGAATCCGTCGCAAACCGCTTTGTTGGCATCATTCGGATACTCACTGTAGATCTGGACTTCATTCCGGTCCGGATGCTTGAAGCCCTCCACGTAGAATACCGTCTTCCGGTTATTGGTATAACCGGAGATACAATAATGCGAATCCTCCTTCTTATCGAAGGTCACCTGTGTCCCTGTATCCGTCTTATACAGATTATGCAGTACACTATATTCCGTTTCAAAACTGACATCCCGGTTTGTGAGATGAGATTCCTGAACCTGGAGCCTCATTTCGTATTCCGGATTCTCAAAGATATAAAAGTAACCATTCTCATGTTCTTTCGGTGAAATATCCCGGAATCCTTCCGGTATCTCAAAGCTGCTTCCCAGCTTTCCTTTATGGGGACCAGCTCCGTCGATGATCTTCTCCGTAGCCATCTCTGTAGCTTTCTCTGTCACCGTCCCGGGATTTCCGCCTTCCGTAGGCAGCTGAACCACGGGGTGCTCTGTATTTCTTTCACTCTTTTTATCTTCCTGCTTCTCTCCGGCACTCTTTCCTTCGGTGGTAACGGACTCCGCAGGAGTATCCATCGGTCCCGAAGCCTCCTTTGTCCCGTTCTTCTTTCCGTCTCCGGGAAGCAGGAGCACCAGGACGACCGTCACAAGAACGATCACCGCCACAGCAATGACCAGTCTGACTTTTCTTTTCATAACATGTCATTCTCCATACTTGTTTCTTCCCATGTTCATGCACGCTTCGACCTGTACGGGCGTACAGCTGACAGGTGCGGTTTTGAGCACGCCATATGATTATACACGTTTTGCGTCAAAAAAAGAAGTGGCACGGGACCACTTCTTTTTTTATTTTCCATCACAGGAAGTTATGCATTGGCTTTGGCCGCTTTCTTTGCAGCCTTTGCCTCCAGCGCCTTATCCGTGGGACGAACAAGGAACAGACAGAGCAGCAGAGCCACTACATAGAGAGCAAGTGTAAAGTACAGAACGTTCTGATAACCGTCCGGATTCACTTCCGCTGTTTTTGTTACGCCCTTCTCCACATACTCGATCGTCTTCACGGATCCGGTATGGGATACGATAAAGGATGCAACCTGGTTTCCGGTAAGACCGGCAAATGCCCAAGCGGAAAGAGTGATACCGTGGATCGCGGAAATGGAACCCATTCCGTAGTGATCGGAAAGCAGTGTGGGCACATTGGAGAAGCCTCCGCCGTAGCCTGCATTTACAACCATGATCAGTGCAATAACGAGGATGATCAGCAGTGTGTTGCCTTCACCGTTCTTGATACCCTGTGTTACCATGACCAGTACGGTGAATGCGATCGACAGAATGAAGATCAGCTTGTAGATCGTATTACGATCCTTCATGGTATCTGCCCATGCGGAGAAGCCGAGACGACCGCCCGCATTGAAGATTGCGGAAAAAGTTGAAATGATACCAACCGAAGCTGCAAGGCCGACACATTTTACGATCATCTTCTCCTGGGAGATCAATGCCAGACCGCAGGTGATATTGATATAAAACATCAGCCAGATACCGATATAGTTACCAATGGGCTTGGTCTTAAGAGTTGCCATGATGCTGGGCTTCTCACCCTTGCCCTGAGGCTCATGCCATCCTGCCGGCTTGGCCAGGAGCAGATGACCTACGAACATCATAACGAAGTAAACACCTGCCAGGATCCAGAACATGGCATATACGCCGACGCTCTTCTGCAGTGCTTCCATGATAGGACTTGCGATGGCCTTTGCAGCACCGAATCCCGCAACCGCAAGACCGGTAGCCAGACCCTTACGGTCCTTGAACCACAGCATCAGCGTCTTGACCGGTGAGAGATAACCGGTACCGAGACCGATACCCATGATAAAACCATAACTGAAATAGATACCGATCAGAACGACCGGGCTTCCGTGGAGGGACTGATCCGGTCCGCCGAGATAAATGAAAAGTCCCGTCAGAGCCATACCTGCCGAGAAGCAGATGGTGGCGATCAGTGAAGACTTATGAATATCCTTCTCTACAAAATTACCGAGAAAGGCTGCGGACATTCCCAGGAAGAAGATGGCGAAACTGAACGCCCACTCTGTTGCTCCCTTGGAAAAGCCGATGTGTGTTGCGATCTCCTGACTAAACAGTGACCAACAATAAACGGTACCGATACTGCAGTGGAGCAGCAGTGCAGGGATTGCGGCGCGCACCCATTTATTGGAACGCCATCCACCTGTCTTTACATTCTCTTCACTCATGACGACTCTCCTCTTCTACTTAATAAAAAATCTCCATTTAGGTACAAAACCCAAATGGAGATTATAGCTTATTTTATTTGCAGTTTCAAGAGTTTCTTCCTATTTATCATCTTTTTCGTCGTTTACATCCGGCTTCGGATTCCTTCCCTGACTCTTCTCCTGCTTCTTCGCTTCTTTTTCGTGTTCTTTTTCTATCTTTCTTGCCTCCTTCTCCTGCTTCTCCTGTTCCTTCTCCTGTCGTTCCTGCTCCTTCTCCAGTTTACGGGCTTCCTTCCACTCTTCGATCTTCTCCCCCCGTTCCTGTTCCCGGGCTGTCAATTGCTGTCTCGACTTCTCGGACTCTGCCTCCGGAGTCTCCTCATCTCCGTCCTTGATTCCTCTCTTCCGTTCCATTCTTGCCAGAATATAATCATGATAGGAGAAATCCACGATCGCTGCAAGCGGAATGGAAAGCAGCACACCGAGGATACCGAACATACGGCCTCCCAGGATGATGAACACAAGGATCACAACACTGGATACACCGAGAGAATCCCCGAAAAGTTTCGGCTTGAGGATATATCCGTCCACTGTCTGAAGAGCCAGTGTGAAAATAAGGAAGATCAAAGCATCCAGCGGATTTACCAGCACCAGGATAAAAGCACCGATCACCGCCCCCACCAAAGGTCCGAAGGTGGGTGCCAGATTCGTCACGCCTACAACTACCGAGATCAGAACGATATAGGGCATGCCCATGATCGCCATAAAGATCGCATTCAGCACACCGATGATGATCCCGTCCAGCACGTCAAATGCCACATATCTTGTCATGATGGCATTGCAGCGTGAGAAGAACTGCATGGTGCCTTTATATTTCTCCTGGGACATGGATGCACGGAGGAAACGCTTTCCTCCCGCCACCAGGAAATACTTTCCGAAGAGGAAATAGATCGCAAGAATGAGTCCCAGGATAAATGTGAGCAGTCCGTTTCCGAACTCAAATCCTTTATTCAGGATCACTTCCTTGTTATCTCCCACCCACTTCACCAGGTTGTTTACGATATTATCCAGAAAATCATTGACCTTTGCGGGATTAATGGGGAACTTCTCAAACTTTCCGCCGAAATCCTGGATCCATTTCTTCAGTGAGGCGGAATAGGAATCCAGATTATTAACAAACTGCGTGACACTGTCCACCAGCTGCGGAACCAGATAGACCATAAGAAGGACCACCAGGGCAAAGATCAGCACCAGTGCCAGGATGACCGCCAGCATCCGCCGGAGCTGCCAGGATTTCAGTTTCCCGAACAGATGATGCTCAAAGAGGCGCGCGAGCGGATCTATGACATATGCGATCGCCAGTCCTACAATGACCGGGGTTATAAACCGGAAGAACTTACCGATCCAGCCGAACACACCACCCAGATTCTCCAAAAGGACAAATAAAACAACACCGATGCATATCGCGATCGTGTTCTCAACCCATCTGTTCTTCAGCCATTCCTTCTTAAACTTCATGCCCTGCCCTGTCTCCCTTGAAATCTACAGCCTACAGCCGACAACCATTTTAACACATTTTTCATCGATTTTATACCTTTATTTCCATTCCCGTTGAGAAAACTTCCGGAAATACAGAAAAAAGCTGAATATCCCGCTGTTTACAAACGTGATGGAAACGGATATAATCCCCTTATGCTTACTTATACTTTAGAACCGCATACGTCGGTGCCGCTGTATGAGCAGCTGATCCGCAGGATCAAGGAGGATATCTCATCCGGTATCCTGAATCCCGGTGAAAAGCTGCCATCCAAGCGAAGTCTGGCCGGCAATCTCGGGATCAGTACCGTTACGGTGGAGACCACCTATCAGCAGCTGATCGCCGAGGGATATATCACCTCCGCCCCACGGCGGGGGTACTTTGTGTCGGACATAAGCAGTCTTCCTTCCGTCAGCGTAACACAGGATCCGATGGATCACCGTTCGAAGACGGAACCGACCCTCCGGGAAATACCGCCTGTTTACACTACGGATTTCTCGAACTCCGCCACGCCCGGGGAGAACTTTCCTTTTACCATATGGGCAAAGCTGTCCAGAGAAGTACTGTCCGGTGAATCCTCCCGGCTGCTGAAGACCTCTCCCGGTACCGGAATACCGGAGCTGAGAACTGCCATAGCCAGACATCTTTATTCCTACCGCGGCATCAGCTGCTCTCCTGAGCAGATCGTAGTGGGAGCCGGTACGGAATATCTGTACGGACTGCTGATCCAGCTTCTCGGCTTTAACCGGGTATACGGCGTGGAGGATCCCGGGTACCGGAAGATCTCACGGGTTTATCAGAGCTACGGTGTTTCCTGCCGCCATATTCCTCTGGAGGATTTCGGAAAATGCCCTGAGATCCTGAATGAAACAGAGGCCGACGTTCTCCACATCTCACCCTCCCATCATTTTCCCACCGGTCGCGTGATGCCCATCCGGGAACGAAATATCCTGTTACAGTGGGCCACGGAGGGTGACCGGACGATCATAGAGGATGATTATGACAGCGAGTTCCGTATGGTGGGACAGCCCATCCCCTCGCTTTTTGAAACAGATCCCTTCGGGCATGTGATCTATATGAATACCTTTACCAAGACCCTGGCTTCCACCGTGCGAATCAGCTACATGGTGCTTCCGGAGGGGCTCATGAACCGCTTCAGGGAACGACTGGCATTCTATTCCTGTACCGTATCCAATTTTGAACAGTACACCCTGTCCCTTTTTCTCACCAGTGGCTCCTTCGGACGGCACCTGAACCGGATGAGAAACTACTACCGGGCGAAGCGGAACAGGATCCTGGCGATCCTGACAGACAGCCCTCTCGCATCCCGGATGAGGATCCGGGAGGAGGACGCAGGACTGCATTTTCTGATGGAACTGGATATGCAGATGCCGGATCAGTGCTTCACGGAAAAATGTGCCGCTGAGCATATCCGCATCACTCCGCTTTCCACATACTATCACGATCCCGGACAGGCACCGCAGCACATCTTTGTGATCAATTATTCTTCCCTTGACGAAACCCGCCTCCCGGATGCCGTCCGGAAAATGGCCGGGATCCTAAGGGATGAAAGGACTACATAAACCATGAACAATAACGAAAAATCCATAGCGATCTTCCGGGACGCTCCGGTCCCGAAGGCCGTCTTTTCAAATATCATCCCATCGGTCATCAGCATGATCATGGTGCTTTTCTATAATCTCGCGGATACCATTTTCATCGGGCAGACGGAGGATGCCCTGATGGTAACCGCCGTTTCCCTGGCAACACCGGTCTTCCTTCTCTTTATGGCGATCGGTATGCTCTTCGGTATCGGCGGAACCTCCTTCATCTCCCGTCGTCTCGGCGAGGGGGATTACCATACCGCAAAAAGGACCTCCAGCTTCTGCTTCTGGGGCGGGATTTCCATCGGGATCCTGTCTTTGGTCGGAATCCTGCTCTTTGCAGAGCCGGTTGCCAGAGCCGTAGGTGCCAGTGACGATTCCCTCGAATATACCAAACAGTATCTTACCATCGTAGCCTTCGGGATCCCCTTCCTCATACTGAGCAACGCATTCAGTAATATCATCCGCGCGGAAGGACATCCGAAGACCGCGATGACCGGCATGATCCTTGGGAACCTGATGAACATCATACTGGATCCCATTATGATCCTCGGATTCGGATGGGATGTAGCCGGTGCAGCGATAGCGACCGTACTCGGAAATGTGATCTCCGCCGCCTTCTATATCATCCATCTTTGTTCTTCCCGGAGCATGCTGTCGATCAAACCAAAGCATTTTACGATGGCACGAAAGATCTCAATGGGAGTTTTTGCCATCGGGATCCCCGCAGCGCTGAACTCCATCCTGATGAGCACTTCCAATATCGTGATCAATAAGGTTATGGCGGACTACGGCGACATGGCTGTTGCAGGACTGGGCGTGGCAATGAAGGTAAATACGATCACCGTCATGCTTCTCATCGGGATCGGTACCGGCGTGCAGCCGCTTCTCGGATTCTGCTTCGGTGCCAGACTCCGGAAACGGTATCTGTCCATCCTGAAATTCACCCTCATCGTAGCATCCATCACCAGTATCGTAATGACCGTCGTCTGCTTTACCTTCGCCGGTCCGCTTGTCCGCTTTATCCTGAAGGAACCGGAAGCCTATGCCTACGGATTCGAATTCTCCAGGGTCTATATCCTTTCGGGACCCGTGATCGGACTGCTATTCGTAATGATCAATGCCATTCAGTCTACGGGAGCAACGATCCCGTCCCTGATCCTGTCCCTGTCCAGGCAGGGGATCATCTATTATCCGATGCTGTTCATCTTTACGCATTTCTTCAATACGGCAAAGATGGCAGCGATGACCCAGCCCGTCACGGACTATCTCGCTGCCACTTTGGCGGTGATCCTGTTTATCTATACCTTCCGAAGGCTCTTTCCAAAAAGTCGGGGTGTCGATTAGACACCCCGATCTTTCTTTCTGATCTTCTTTATTTCAGCTTCTCAACTCTGACGTTACGGATATGGACGGGTGCAGTGCTCTGCTGTTTTCCCATGTTGAATTCGATCCTTCCGTTATCGTCGCTCTCCTCTTTCATCTCGAATTCGAAGCTGTATTCCTTCCAGTCTTTTCCCAGGTCGATGCTCTGATCCTCCAGATAACGGATATAGCTTACATCCGGTCCGGAGATATCGGTAACCATCTTCCGTTCCTCATCCGCATATGCCTCAAAGGAGTATTTATACTTCGATCCCTGTTCCAGCGGAAGACCTCCCTGGGTCAGCTGTATGCTGTAATCATCCGTACCGCCGTTCTCGGTCGTAATGAGGATCTCCTTATCCTTGATCTCGGCTGAACCTGCGCCCTTGTTCAGGCTCTGGTATTTCCAGTCCTGATCGTCCGCCAGGTTTTCCGGTGCGGCAAAATCTCCGTTATTCACGTAATTGCCCGAAGCATCCGGTTCCCGCATGTGGAGTTCCTTCGCGGGTTTCTCTACATTTTCATCATAGGAATCCTTCTGGTAGACACGGACATAATCCACATACATGCAGGTATCCTCGTTGAATTCCAGATTCGGATCGGGATCTCCGGGCCAGTCTCCGCCCACGGCCACATTCAGGATGATGTGGAAGGGCTGATTGAAGGGGGCCGGATACGGCGCCTCCTTTGCCCCCTCGGCAGAAGCAGTAAACCAGTCGCCGGTCTCGTAGAAGGCCTCACCGTCCACATACCAGCGGATCGATCCCGGTTCCCATTCCACGGCAAATACATGATATTCCTTTGAGTAATCGCTTCCGTTCGACACGGAGCCCTGTCTCTGCGTATGGGGATTGCCGAAATGCAGGGATCCGTATTCGCGGGTCGGATCATTACTTACCACTTCCATGATGTCGATCTCGCCGCACCTGGGCCATGAGCCGTAGCGGGCCGTCTCCGTAGGCATCATCCAGAAGGCCGGGAGGAATCCGTTCCCTGACGGCACCTTGATCTTCGCTTCCATTCTCCCGTAAGTAAAATCATGTCTGCTGCTTGTATTCACTCTTCCGGAATAATAGCTTACCTTTCCGTCCGCATCCACTTCCTTTACGGGGCGGATCACCAGCTCACCGTTTTTCACAAATGCATATTCCTCTGAATCCCGGTAAGCCTGAAGCTCCCGATTGACCCATCCGGCTTTATGTACTTCGTAAGTCCAGTCATCCTTTGAGAGCTTCGGATCCTCCTGATCGAAGTTCTCCTCCCAGACAAGATGATATTCGGAATCCGTCGGATATTTCATATATTCATCCGGTTCTTCCTTTACATACGGCTCCTTTGCCTCAGTCACCGCTTCCGTCTTTCCTGCAGTTGTGCTCTCCGGGGCCTTTTCTGCCGTACCTGCCTCCGTGGATGCAGGGGCTGCCGGCGCTGCCGTTGTGGAATCCGTTCCCTTTCCGCAGCCGCTTAGCAGCATCATCATTGCCAATACAACTCCTGTGATCGTTTTTTTCTTCATACGCACATTCCTCTCATACCAGCTTCTTCTCATAACAGTAGAACGGCTGGTCATACATCTCGCATTCTCCTGCAATATCAAAGCCGAAGACCGCATAGCTCCGGATTGCCTTCTCGTTCTTCCGGTTCACCAGGAAATGGATGCTCTTTGCTCCCTTTTCCTTCCATCGATCCATACCATACTGTAGGAGCATTCTTGCAATTCCCCGGTTTTGATGATCCGGATGAACCGCCAGTCTGGCCAGTTCACCCCCCGGAAGCAGTTCCTTCGTCCAACAGTCCAGCCGATCCACCTGCGGATCTTCCTCCAGGGAGACTGCCCCGATGATCCTGCCCTCCTCTTTCATGACATACAGTGCATCTCTTGACAGATCATAAGTGATCTCGTCCTCTCCGGGATACTGCTCTGTCCATGGGCAAAATTCCCGTCCGACCTGCATATGGTATAACGCGAGGATCTCCTCACGATCTTCTTCCCCTGCCCGTTCGATCTTCATCTGTCCACTCCTGTTTTTCGATTCCCTGCATGCACCGAAGACCGGTATGCGGGAGCTGAAAAAAATGCTGACGACTTAGAGATAAAAATCATCTCTGTCCCCCAGACCAAGCCCTTCACCTTCCGCAAAGCCGAGCGCATCACGGCCTCCGGGGCTGAGACTGCCTCTTTCTCCGAGGCTCTCTCCGTCACGGTCTCCCAGGCTGAATCCACCTCTTTCTCCGAGGCTCTCTCCGTCACGGTCTCCCAGGCTGAATCCGCCTCTTTCTCCGAGGCTTTCTCCGTCACGGTCTCCCAGACTGAAGCCGCCTCTTCCTTCGAGACTCTCCGATGCCACAGCCTCCGTCGTTCCGGCACCCGGCATATCGATTCCCTTCGAACCGGGCATGTCGATCCCTCCGGACCCCGGCATATTGATCCCTCCGGCCCCGGCATATCGATCCCTCCGGACCCCGGCATGTTGATCCCTCCGGTGTCCTCAGGATTTACGGGAAGGCCGAAATATGGCGCTCCCGTTTCACCCTTTCTGAAGGGGTCCATCGTGTGAAACAATCCCTTCTCCTGAAGATAACGATTCATCATCTTTATGTAAACCGTGAGCCGGTTAAGCTCCAGTTCACTTACTCCGCCGAAGCATATATAGGTATGACCCAGATCCCGGAATGTATTCACCAGAAATCTGGACATGCAGAATCCGGAATTGATCGGTCCGGAGCCTCCCGCCTGATCATCCTGTACAAAGTATTTCAGGGATTCCGGCACCCGTTCCGGCACTTCCGGATCCAGACTGTTATCATTCCTGAGTTGAAAGTAAGCCTGGGGAGTAAGATTCATCCTGAGGACCGAGTTCACCATACCGACCTGCTGTACCGGATCCGCGTGCTCAGGATTATGCAGATACCCGAGAAATACAAGATAATCTCTACGGAGCTGATCCGCCGGAGGGAGCACACCTTCCTTCGCACTTCCCGTCCGCACGGTCATCTCCTGTGCATATCTCATGGACTCACCGACCAGATCTGCCAGGTTCATCCCCGGAGCCAGCTGCATCCCTGCCGGTTGTGTATTCATGGATTCTTCGGGCATATTCCTTCCGTACCCCGCGGCAGCTACAAGAACATTCTCTCTTTGGCGTTCTGCAGCCGCATTCTCTTCGGACCTGCGGACCATATCCCCTACCAGTCCGAGCAATCCTCCTCCTACCCTCATAATCGACCTCCTTGAAAATAAAGATTCCCTTACTTATTCGTATGTGAAATGGTTTTGTTATCCATCACGGCTCCACCCATACAGCCGGCCGGAAACCTTCCTGGGCCACACAGGCTGCACCGTAGATGGTAAGCCTTCCGGCAGCATTGATGGCATATGGATCATTTTCGTATCCGGCGGTGGACCCGGTCCGAAGCCGCCAGTCCGCACAAAGCTCTTTGGATGGATCCATCGAATTCACACAGCAGGAAAGCCCTTTTGCATTGGCGTATTTCGTACCATTTGTCAGCCATTGGGTATTTACCCATGATCTGAATCTGTCCTTCTCCGGAACCTTATAATACCTGCAAGCCTCGTCCCAACTGAGAAGGAATACATAGTCCTCTGTATCCTCACAGGGGATCAGGGTTTCCCCTATAAATTTATCGTTTTCATCATACTCTTCATCGATGATCGTATTTTTGATCCTGCTTTTTTGGATCTTCTTTCTCTCCGCTGCGGAAAATGCCGCATTCATAAATTTACCGTTCAGGAACTCCCTGCCGGGTGAATCCTTCCAGCGGCCGATCCAGCAATCCACCGTACTGGATTGCTTGAGGAAATCCAGTATGAATTCACTGACCAGAAGAAGCTTTCCGTCCTTTTTATCCATAACTCTCCAAAGGATCGGTTCCTTTCCGTTTTTCAGGTTGTTATCCTGTTCATAATTTCCGAAATATACCTGCTCTCCGACCTTTACCTTTGAAAGATCCTTCGTCGGTTTGATCCATGCGCCCGAAGTACCGAAGATCTGCCATTCTCCGTCGATATAGTTCGGACCGGTACGCATACATCCGTCTCTGTCAAAGAAATACCACTTACCGGATATCTTCTTCCAGCTTCTCATTACGAGGGCGCCGGAGGAATTTGCATAATACCACTTACCGCCTTTTTTGAACCATCCGATATTCAATGCTCCGTTATCCGCAAAGCTGTAAGTCTTTCCCTCCATCTTATAATCCAGTCCGGCTATGGCGTAGCCGGAATAGAAATAATACCATTTTCCGTCGATCTTCTGCCAGCCCATTGCGCCCCATCCCTGATCATCAGAGTAGTACCACTTGGTCTTTCCGTTGCTGTCCTTATAGCTTCCCCACTTTGCCCGTCCTTTATAGGTCTGGGTTCCGTTCTTCGAGAGCCAGTATCCCCGTCTCCACTCATTGGATGCCATGTAGCCGGAGGCATCAAAGTAGTACCACTTTCCTCCGACCTTCTTCCATCCCTTAGCATAGCTCCCGTCGGAATAGCTGTACCACCAGCCCTTTGCGGACTTCACCCATTTACCGGATGCCGCCTCAGAAGGATGATCCGGAAGCAGGACGGCCACTGCCAGAAATAAAGCCAGGGCGAACAAAATAAACAGCGCTTTTTTGTTCTTCATTGCAGGTTTCTCATTTGTTGTCATCATTGCTTTCATAGGCTTTTTTACCCTCCTTTATAATTGAAGGACACAAAAAATGCACTTCCGGTTTTATTTTTAAAAAATAAAGGGGACGAAACCTCCGTCCCCTTCACTCACAGCATTTTACCATTATTCAGTTCGCAGCTTACTGAGGCTTAACTACGATATTGATGATCTTCTTCGGTACGTAGATCTCCTTTACAATATGTAAGCCTTCCAGGCGGGATGCGATCGCTTCCTTACCGGCTGCAAGGATCGTATCCTTATCGGCATCTGCGGGAACCTGTACGGTAGCACGGGTCTTTCCGTTGATCTGTACCGGCAGCTCCATGGACGCCTCAACCAGATACTTCTCATCATATTCCGGCCAGGTCTCATGGAATACGGAATCCGTACCTCCGAGGGCCTCCCAGAGCTCCTCTGCAATGTGCGGTGCAAAGGGTGCGATCAGACGGACCATGACCTTCAGAGTCTCCCTATCCACACCCGTTGTTTTGGTGAGATCCACGAACTTGTTGTTGTATTCCATAAATGCGGAAATGACCGTATTCAGACTGAAATTCTCCAGTCTCTGGGAGATCGCCTTGGTCAGACCATGACGAAGAGACAGAAGCTGAGGTGTCTCTGCCACATCACCCTTTTCGATATTATCCATCACCATGGTATAGAACCGGCGGATGAAACGGAAGATACCGTCGATGCCTGCATCATCCCAGATGGAATCCAGTTCCGGAGGACCTACAAAGAGCTCATAAAGCCGGAGTGTGTCACATCCGTACTCTTCTACGATGTCATCCGGAGATACGATATTTCCGAGAGATTTGCTCATCTTGGTGGGCGCTCCGGTCACCTTGTCGCGTCCGCAGATCATTCCCTGGTTGAAGAGCTTCTTAAAGGGCTCATCGAAGCTGATTACTCCGATATCATACAGGAACTTGGTATAGAATCTGGAATACAGCAAATGAAGTACGGCATGCTCCACACCGCCGATATACATATCTACCGGAAGATACTTATCTGCTTTCTCCTTACTTACCAGTTCTTCTTTGTTCTTACTGTCTACATATCTCAGGAAATACCAGGAAGAACCTGCCCACTGGGGCATGGTATTGGTCTCACGCTTCGCCGGCTTTCCACAGCAGGGGCAGGTAGTGTTCACCCAGCTCTCGATGGCTGCCAACGGAGACTCTCCGGTTCCTGTAGGCTCATACTTCTCCACATCCGGCAGAAGCAGCGGAAGCTGATCCTCGGGTACGGGTACCGCACCGCAGTCCGGACAGTGGATGATCGGAATGGGCTCTCCCCAATATCTCTGACGGGAGAATACCCAGTCACGCAGTTTATAATTTACGGTTGCCTTACCATAACCCTTATCCTCGATATACTGAGGCGCCTCCTGCTTCAGGACTGCGGATTCCATCCCGTTCCAGTCTCCGGAGTTGATCATGATACCGGAAGCCTCCGTATACGCCTCCTGCATATCCGGGATCTCCACTCCGTCCTTGGCGATAACCTGGATGATGGGCAGATCGAATTTCTTAGCAAATTCAAAGTCACGGTCGTCATGGGCAGGTACACACATGATGGCACCGGTACCGTAATCCGCCAGTACATAGTCGGACAGCCAGATCGGAACCTTTGCTCCGTTCAAAGGATTGATGGCATAGCTTCCCGTGAACACACCTGTCTTCTCCTTATCGGCCATACGGTCGATGGAGGAACGAAGGGAGGTCTGGTAGATATAGGAATCCACCGCTTCCTTTGTCTCCGGCGTAGCAAGTCCCGCTGCAAGCTTATGCTCGGGAGCCAGTACCATAAAGGTCGCTCCGTACAGGGTATCCGGGCGCGTTGTATAGACACGGATGGACTCGTCGCGGCCATCGATCTTAAAATCGACCTCGGCGCCCCTGGACTTACCGATCCACTCGGTCTGCATCTTCTTAACCTTCTCCGGCCAGTCCAGCTTGTCCAGATCCGCCAGAAGTCTCTCTGCGTAGGCCGTGATCTTCAGCATCCACTGACGAAGATTCTTCTTGGTAACGTCAGCGCCGCAGCGCTCACATTTTCCTTCCTTAACCTCTTCGTTGGCAAGACCGGTCTTGCAGGAAGGACACCAGTTGATGGGCATCTCCTTCTCGTACGCCAGTCCCTTCTTAAACATCTGTACAAAGATCCACTGGGTCCACTTGTAGAACTCCGGATCGGTGGTATTCACCTCCATATCCCAGTCGTAGATCGCTGCGATCTGCTTGATCTGGCGCTTGATGTTCGATACATTTTCCGCAGTGGAAATGGCGGGATGTACACCATGCTTGATGGCATAATTCTCTGCCGGAAGTCCGAAGGCATCCCAGCCCATGGGATGGATCACATATTTATCATGCATCAGCTGATACCGGCTCCAGACATCGGAGATCACATAACCTCTCCAGTGACCTACATGAAGTCCGTTTCCGGAAGGGTATGGGAACATATCCAGACAGTAATACTTGTCCTTCTTCCCGTCATTTACATTGATGGGATCCTCTTCCCATTTCTTTGTCCATTTTGCTTCGATCAGCTTATGATTGTACTTTGCCATTGCTTTATCCTCCAAAGAGATTTACAAATGGATATTATAGCACATGACACTTCCGATTCTCAACAAAAAAGTAAGATATTCCGACTCTTCTTCGGTCATTTGTCCGGATGCTTCGATATTTCATCCCTTCAGAAATTCCATCAGCTTCTCTCCGTGGGACGAAGTATGGATGATCCGGCCTGCCGAACAGCTTCTCAGGAACCTGACCGCTTCGGACCGATGGACTGCCATACGATATAACGGTTTTTCATTCAGTTCCCCTTCATCGAGGAAAATGATCTCCCTGTGGATCCCGACAGCCTCCATGGCCTCCTCCAGGCGGAAGGTGAATATCCTCCTGTCATCAAAACGGTACAGGTAGGTTGCTGCACTCTCTCCCGTAAAGAGTTCCACGGCACAGCAGTTCTCTCCGTAAGCCGCGAGCCAGTATGCATCCTTCTCTGCTGTCCGGAACAGCCCCTTCTCCCTGAAAGGCTCCACCGTATGCACGATCCCTTTCAGCATCTGTTCCCGCTCCCCCTTTGTCTTTTTTGCCTGCTGTATGCAGCGCTCCGCAAAGGGCTGTGTGTCATAACCCATACGTCCTACCGTATAATGCTCCCCTGTCCGCATGCGGATATGGAGGATGTATCCGTCCAATGTGATATCTTCCGTATAACAGAGCGGGATCCGGACGGCATGGCTGCTGACAGGCAGGATACAGACCGCATCGGTATAAAGCTGTACACGTCCGCGTCCGGCCTCCCGGGGCGACGTACCGTTCTCGGGCAGATCATACTCTGCCTCACAGTCCATCATTTTCTCTTCTTCAATGAAAAGCGACGCCGCCGTTCTCTCTCCGAAGAGTTTCCCCAGTTCCTCCCAGAATCCGTCAAAGGAGAACCCCAGCATGGAGATCTCTGCCGTATGCCCATTAAAGAGCGTGATATAGATCCGGTGATTCTTAGGGCGGATATATGCCACATCGGCATAATCGATCCTCCCTTGTCCGTAAACGAGCCCTTCTTTTTCGATCGATATCCGGGTCTCTTTCAAATGAAGCCCCTTCGCTTCGATATCCAGATCTGCCTTATAGATCATATCCATCCTCCCATGATCTCAATGATAGAAAAAGCATCGGGAATAACCTGTCTCATCATCCCCGATGCTGTTTCTTAAGCCTCTATAGTTTCGTCCCGCATTCGCTGCAGAACTTGGTTCCCGGAGGATTGTCATATCCGCAGTTTACGCACTTATAGGACTTCTGCATGGGCGTACCGCACTCGCCGCAGAACTTGACTCCGAGAGCAACCTCGGCGCCGCAGTTCGGGCATCGCTGGTTTCCGAGTGGTGCACCGCACTCATTGCAGAACTTTCCTGCACCTGCCGGCTTTCCGCAGTTCGGACATACCGTCGTCCGCGTCTCCAGCTTCCCCTGCCATACCTGTGCAGTCTCAGCCGCCTCATCTATATTCCTGCGCATAGCCCTGTTTCTGGCCTGTGCCACATAACCCGCTTCTCTCGGAGCGCACTCCACACAGAGTCCCTCTTCCTCATTCCAGCAGTCGGTTTCGCAGACCCATTTATTGCAGCCCGGACATTTTCTGAACAACCCCCGCACTTCTGCCTGTGCCTGGTCAAAGGCCTGTTCCTGCTCTCTTCGCCATTCCGGGGACTGATTCTCAAAACGGTCACCTACGAAATCCGCACCGCGCTCCACCGCATGTCCGATATTGCTTCCCAAACCGCTGCCGAAGCTGCCCAGTACTCCGCCGATGGTTCCGGAAAGCCCTCCGAAACGTCTGGTCTTCTGCTGCTTCCCATACGTGGAAGACTCCATAAAAGAACTCTTGAATCCGTTCCCGCAGCAGTCACAGAAGTACTCAAACTGAAATCCGGCCTCCGTCGAAAGATCATTATAGTTTCTCGTAAATGCATGTAGCATATGCGTTCCCCCTTTGTTGTGCTAAGTTATCAGCTACTCCGCGTAAGCATAGAACCTCTGCACGCGGCCAGCTGCGTTTCTCCCCAAGGAACATTATACTATACAGTATCAACGGCGTGCAACCAAAAATATAAACAGGCAGAACCTCCTTCGGCACAATATTTTCGCCGAACGGGTTCTGCCGTTATAAATCTTTCATACTATGTCAACAGGCTCATCCTGACCTTCATGGAGATCTCCCTCGGCGTTTCCATCCGGTCAAACTTCACCAGATAACTATGCTCCTTCACCCGAAGCTCCAGCACGGTGCCCGGACCGAAGACAGCATGTTCCACTCTTTGTCCGGGTTCCGCAAGTTCATGGTCTTCCGGTTTCTTCAGGATCCTGCTCTCACTTTCGATAAACCGCCTCGTACTTTCGATCAGCCGGTCCTCCGGTCTCTCCGCATACTCCAGCAGCTCCTGATCGATATCCAGCAGGAATCTGGACGGATATCTGGGTATCCCGTCAAAATGTGTTCCTTCCGCACAGGAGAGATACAGACGGTCCTTCGCCCTGGTCATTGCCACAAATGCCAGCCGGCGTTCCTCCTCCATCTCTTCCAGAGACTTTATCTTCCGGGAAGGGAAGATCCCTTCATTCAGACTGAAGAGGAACACATACTTAAATTCCAGTCCCTTTGCCGCATGAACGGTCATAAGACGCACCTTATCCGTCGAATCCGTATCCGCATCCGCATTTGTATACAGTGCGATATGTCTCAGGTAATCCTCTATGGAAGCCTCTTCCCCACAGGTCACTTCATACTCGAACACCGCCTGTTTCAGTTCCGCCAGATTGTCCAGCCGGTCCCGGGCACCTTCCGTACGCAGCATCTCTTCATATCCGCTTTCACTCAGGAGCTTGGACAGTATCTCCGAAGCGGAAAAGCCGTCCACCATTTCCGCATACTTTTCCACGAGACTGACAAACTGTTTTGCCTTCGTACTCCGGATCAGTTCATGCTCCAGATTCTCATACAGCGCCATATAAAGGGTCGTATCATACTCCTTCGCATACTGTTCCAGGAACTGCATCCTCCGCTTTCCCAGATTCCTTTTGGGAACATTGCAGATCCGGCGAAAGGACAGATCATCCCGATACAGTATCATACGGAGATAGGAAAGCGCATCCTTGATCTCCGCTCTTCCGTAAAAGGGTACGCCCGAATAGATCGTGTAGGGGATGGGCTGATCCGATGCCGGTTGATGGAGCAGCATCTGTTCCAGTGTGCGTGTCACATAATGCGCACGGTATAACACCGCCATATCACGGTAAGGCACCCCGGATCCATGCAGGGCAAGGATCTCTCCGGTGAGCCAGTCTGCTTCCTCTTCGGCATTCTTCGCGATGTAGCAGAAGACACTCTCTCCCCTGTCCCTCATGGGGATCAGTTCTTTTCTGATCCGGGTCCGGTTCGTGTCGATCAGGGAGTTCACCGCTGCCAGGATCTCCGGCGTGGAACGATAATTCTCATTCATGAAAATGGTCTTCGTGCCGGGAAATGCCTCGGCAAAGTCCATCAGAAACCGCGCATCCGCTCCTCTCCAGCTGTAAATGGTCTGGTCCGGATCCCCCACAACAAAAAGGTTCCTGTGATGATCCGCCAAAACCTTCATCAGCTCATACTGGGGCGGGTCGATATCCTGAAATTCATCGATCATGATATATTCCAGACGGGTCTGCCATTTCTCCCGGATCTCCGGATGTTCCCGGAAGATATGAAGCGTGACGATCAGTAGATCATTATAATCAAGACCGAAGCACTTCTTCTCCTGATAGAGATACCCATAGAAGAGAATATCCCTGACGCTTTCCGCGCGGTCATACTTCTCCTTCAGTGCTTCAGGAGACATATCCAGTAGATCCCTGTAATAAGCAGGATCCTCCTTCAGCTTCCGCATCTCGAACATATCCCTTGCATTGGAATAGGTCATATCCCGAAGTGACAGATTCCGTTCCTCATAGATCAGTTTCAGCATGTCATCGATATCCGAATTATCCAGTACCAGGAAATTCTTCGGATATTGAACCGCATGGCTGTCTTCCTGCAATACGGACACGCAGAAGCCATGAAATGTATTGATATATCCTGTATCCTGATCCCCGGTCAGATCATGGATCCGCTGACGCATCTCATTTGCGGACTTGTTGGTAAAGGTTACACACAGGATATGTCCCGGCAGGATCCCGAGTTCCTCCACCAAATAAGCAAACCGGTGCGACAGCGCTCGTGTCTTCCCGCTGCCTGCACCGGCTATAACTCTCACATATCCTTCCGTCGTGGTCACAGCTTCTCTCTGCGCCCCGTTCAAGTGTTCCAAAATAGCCGGCATATGACACTCCTTTTTTTCCGGATGCTCTGCCTCCCCGGCGGCTCCTCCATCAAAATGTACCGCTTTTATCTTACACGAATACCGCACACAGGTCAACTATTTTCGAACATTTGTTTTTAGTTTTTCTGAAGTCTTCCCAGATCCGACTTCTCCAAAATGACCAGAAGTTCCGTGTCCGCTTCCAGCGGGCGCTTCGGGTCGATGAAGGAACGCATCTCACTGTGGTCCTTGACCGCAACCACATTGACACCATACTTTCCACGGAGGTTCAGCTCGATCAGATTCTTTCCGACCCATTCGGGCTTGGTTTTGATCTCCAGAAGGCAGAGGTTTTTATCGATATCGAAAAACTCCAGGAAGGAATCCATCACCAGGGTACGTGCGGTACGGACACCGGTCTCCTCCTCCGGATAGATGATCTTGTCCGCTCCGATCTTTGTAAGGATCTGACCCATCCTCTTGTCGGCTGCCTTTGCAATGACTTTCGGAACTCCCTGCTCCTTTGCGACCATTACGGACATGATACTTCCCACCAGATCCGATCCCATGGCCACAACAACGGTATCCATATTGTTCAGGCCGATCCCCTTCAGGGAATCCGCGTTCACCGCATCCGCCTCCACTGCATAGGTGACCGAATCCGCAACGGATGCAATGATCTCGGAATTCTTGTCCACTGCCATTACATCGGCTCCCATTTCATACAGGCTCTCCGCAAGTTTTTTTCCAAACCGGCCGAGACCGATCACTGCGATTGATTTTGTCATTCTTTTTTCCTCCGAAATCTATCCGATATAGAAATTTCCGTCTGCATAACTCACTTTGTTCTTATCCTGCGAATTGTAGTTAAAGAACAGTCCCATGGAAATGGGTCCGATCCTTCCCAGATACATGGCAATGATGATCACCCATCTTCCCGCCGTATTCAGGTTCGGCGTCAGATTCCTGGACAGTCCCACCGTTGCGGTCGCACTGAAGGTCTCATAGGCACCGGACATAAATTCCATGGTATCTACGATCATCAACATCAGCAACAGCAGTACGGTGACCGCAAAACTGATCAGAACAATGGCAGATGCCTTGTGAATCATTTCCGATGTTACTTTTCTTCCGAAGATCACATTCTCCTTACGTTTTTTCACAAAGGAGAATGCATTCATCATCACCACAAAGAAGGTGACCGTCTTTACACCGCCGGCCGTTCCTACGGGCGAACCGCCGATGAACATCAGGATACATCCCACCAGACCGGTGCTTTCACGCAGAGCCCCCTGGGGTACGGTTGAAAAGCCTGCCGTTCGGAAGGTCACGGACTGGAATAAGCTGTTCGTTACCTTGTCCCCCACGGAAAGCGGACCCAGCGTATCCTGATTATTATACTCCAGACAGAATACCGTTATCGCACCCAGAAGGATAAATGCCAGCGTAAGACTCAGGACAAGCTTGCTATGAACGCTGAGATGCTTGATCATGGTCCTGATAGAATATTTCCACCGGATCCCCTTTCGGAGCGTCCGGTACATATCCAGCCATACCACGAAACCAAGACCTCCCATGACGATCAGGAACATGGTCACAAACAGAATATAGGGACTCTTCTGGTAACCGACGAGACTGTCCGGCCCCATGATATCGATCCCTGCATTACAGAATGCGGACACCGAGGTGAATATGGACTGCCAGATCCCCCTCAGGATCCCGAACCGCGGAATGAACTTCACCATATACAGCGCAGCTCCCAGCATCTCCACAAGGAAGGTTCCTTTAAAGACCACCAGGAGGAAATGCCATACATCCGAAATGGAATTCATGTTATAGGTATCCTGAAGCAGCAAAGCATTCGACAGTGTATGCTTCTTTCCCAGCATCATGACCACAATGGATGTGATGGCGATCACACCGAATCCTCCGATCTGGATCAGACAGAGGATCACGATCTTTCCGAAGAGTGTCCAGTATGCAAATGTATCCACGACCACGAGTCCCGTCACACAGATGGATGTGGTGGACGTGAAGAATGCCGTTGTCAGATCCGCACTCCCCTCGCCGGCCTTGGCACAGGGAAGCATGAGCAGGATCGTCCCCAGGATGATCACTCCCAGAAAACTGAGCGGGATCAGCTGGGCCGAACGTAATCTGAATTTCCTTTTTTTATTCTTGTTATCCATATCGATCATTGACTCTTTTGATTAATGTGTTCTTACAACCTTCAGGCTTCGGACAGTTTCTCCAGAACAGAAAGGATAAACCTCCAGGTCCGTTCCACCGATGCAAGATCCATCGTTTCCCGCGGTGTGTGGATATCCCTGAGTTCCGGACCAAAGGATACCACATCCAGATCCGGGATCCCGTCTGAAAAAAGCCCGCACTCCACACCTGCATGAATGATCTCCTCGACCATCGGTTTCCCGTACTGTTTTTGGAAGCACTCCTGCATCACCGGACGGAGCCGCGACTGTTCCCGGAATTCCCATGCCGGATAATTGCCGCTGTTTCTGCAGGTTCCGCCAAGAGCATCCGCGCCCGCCTGCAGACGGCCGATCAGTTCCAGTTTTTCCGAATTCACGTTACTCCGGACAAGAAACGATGCTGAAACCTCATTTTCACTTGTGGTCAGGATCCCCAGATTCAGGGATGTCTGCACAAGGCCCGGGAAGGAATGACTCATCCTTTGAACCCCATTGGGCAGAATCCGGAGCAGCTGTATGCAGCGGGCAGCGGATGCCATATCCATGGGATCCCCCGGGGTTACGGTTTCGGCGCTCCCGGAAGATACCTGTGTTTCCTCTTCGGTTCCACCCTCTTTCTGCCTGCCGGCGGACTCCTCCGTCTGCAGCCCAAGGACCAGGCCCGGGTCTCTTTCTCCGTATTCCTTCCTGTAGATCTCCTCTTCTTCACGGATAAATGCCGTCATTGCTTCCTTCAGCTCCGGCCGGATCAGGACCTCTGCTTCGGAAGATCTCGGGATCGCATTGTCCTTGGTCCCGCCGTTCACGGAGATAAGAAGGATCCCTTCGCCAAACTCCCGGAACATTCCCTGCAGCAGCCTGCCGAGAAGCATATCCGCATTTACCCGGTCCTTATCGATCTCATTTCCCGAATGGCCTCCCTTTAGTCCTTTCACGGAAAGAACCGCGTGTATCCGGTCTTTCGGGCAGGTCTCTCTTGAAACGGGAACGGTAATGGTGGAGATACAGCCTCCGGCACAGCCTGTCAGCAGCTCTCCTTCTTCCTCGGAATCGATATTCAGCAACATACGGCCCTTCAGCCCGGACATATCCATGCCGACCGCTCCCAGCATACCGATCTCTTCATCTACCGTAAATACACACTCCAGGGCCGGAGCCTTGATGGTATCGGATTCCAGGATGGCCAGCATATAGGCCACAGCGACCCCGTCATCCGCACCGAGTGTGGTCCCGTCCGCTTTCAGGATCAGATCCTCTTCTGTCTGCCACGGAGTCATATCCTTCATCAGCCAGTCCAGGTCTTTTCTCTTATGAAGGACGAGCGAGAGCCCTTCCTTCTCCATATCCAGAGTACAGTCGGCTTCCTTCTCCGCGACCATATCCATATGACCCTGCAGGATCACGACAGGTGCCTTCTCACAGCCCTGTGAGGCAGGACGTCGGATCACCACATTTCCCATCTCATCCTGTGTGTAGGAAAGCCCATGCTCCTTTGCAAATCCTGCCAGATGATCACTGATGGCCCGTGTATGGCCGGACCCCCGCGGGATCGCGGAGATCTCTTCAAAATAATACAGAACCCGTTCGGGCTGAAGCCCTTCAAGTTTCCTCATTTTATCAACTCCAATCTGTCATTCCGACGGCGTATGCCCGAAGGAACTTATCCCTCCGAACCTTCCCGCGATCAGTTGTATCTTTCGTCGATCACGCGCTTCGTCTTCTTCTCGCTTCTCGGAAGTACACCGAGCTCTACGACCTTAACGATCGGTGTGAAGCCGATCTTACTCTTGACCTTAACCGCAATACGTTCGGAGAGATCGCGGAAATCCACGCTTCCGTTGGTCTCCACGTAGAGACGCATGGTATCCTTTCCATCCAAATGAGAGATACGGATCTGATATTCACTGGAGGTCTCCGGGAAGTCACGGAGCACCTCTTCGATCTGACTCGGGAATACATTTACACCCTTGATCTTCATCATGTCATCGGTACGTCCCATGATCACATCGATCCGCGGGAATTTGCATCCGCAGGGGCACTCACCCGGTACGATACGGGACAGGTCATGGGTACGGTAACGGATCAGCGGAGCACCCTCCTTCACGAGGGTGGTGATCACGATCTCTCCCAGTTCTCCGTCCGGAACAGGCTTTAATGTCTCCGGATCTATGATCTCCAGATAGATATAGTCATCCCAGTAATGCATGGCCGTTCCCTTGTCACAGTTAATGCCGATACCCGGTCCGTAGATCTCTGTCAGTCCGTAGATATCGTAGAGTTCGATCCCAAGCTCATCATGGATCCTTCTCCGCATGGTCTCACCCCAGCGTTCGGATCCGATGACGCCCTTCTTAAGATGGATCTTGTCGCGGATCCCTCTTTTCTCGATCTCCTCTGCCAGAAGGAGCGCATAGGAGGATGTGGAACAAAGGACGGTGGACTTCATATCCATCATCATCTGCAGCTGTTTCTCCGTATTTCCGGGTCCCATGGGGATTGCCATGGCTCCCAGTTTTTCGCAGCCCAGCTGGAATCCGATCCCGGCTGTCCAGAGGCCGTAACCCGGAGTGATATGGATACGGTCCTTCTTTGTGATCCCTGCCATTTCATAACAACGCGCAAACTGCGTCGCCCAGTCATCCACATCCTTCTGTGTATAGGGGATGATGACCGGAAGTCCGGTGGTTCCCGAGGAAGAATGGATCCGCACGATCTCCTCCTCCGGTGCCGTCATCAGCCCCAGAGGATAGGCATCCCGAAGATCTGCCTTTTCGGAGAATGGAAGAGACTCAAATTCCTCTACCGAATGTACACCCGTGATCCCCGCTTCCTTCAGCTTCTTCCCATAGAAGCTGCCTGCCGATACCAGGGCATCGATCCGGTCGTTTACCTGTGCCAACTGTGTTTCATTGATTCTCATTTTTCTCTCCTTTTCTCCCATAATTAATACATTTGAATCTCCGGATAATACCTTCCGAACACCACTTCAAGTGCCGGTTCCGATATTGCTATCTGCGGAAAGTTTTCCTCTTTATATTTTGATAAGCTTTTTTTACGTTGCAGAGATGTATAAAATATAGCCCCAAAAAACAGAACCCAGAGAAAACCAAGCAGTATAATCGCATAATCAAATCTGTTTATTCGTACCGATGTAACAACTGTTCCGGTTGTCATTACTGCCATAAAGAATATGAAAAGTTTCAGTATTCCGGCCGGCGGACCATTCTTGGTTTTTGACCATGCCGGAATCGTCTGACAGGTGCGGCAGGATCCGTTGAGATCCAGTTTTTTATAATTACCCTCTTCACGATAACGTAAAAATGTATTCAACGCCGTCGCAGCTTCTACATGAAATTCTTTCGGATAAAAAAGCTCCGGAGGAAGTTCGCCATCATCCTTTGCCTCGTATAATTCCTCCGTCAATGATCCTACTGAATGATACCCTGTCATTTTGGCTCCGCATTTCGGACATATCCAATTATATCGTATCGGTATAGCGCCACATAGAAATGCTTTTGATTCACTACGTAATGGCATGGAAACCCAATTCATCTTTGTTCTTTCCGTGAAGGTGGTCAACAGACGCTTCTTCAGCTCATTTTTCAATTGTTTAGTCTGTTCATCCATATGATTACGCCCCTTTTAACAATATCCGACATTGTTTCTGAAAAGTTATATAAACAAAAGAAGTTTATCTTTATTCGAGTCCTGTAAAAACGGATCCGCTTCATTTTTTGAAAATGATCCGTCTTCCTTCCTTCTCACCATATGGAATCTCCTTCTGATTCATAGTTCAGCCCCCTTGAAACTGACCGGAAAGCGCCTTGAAATTAATCTCATGCAGCTTCTCCGGCAGTCTCTCACGGATAACATCCTGCAGGTCCTCAATGGTGAGACCCAGTGCACCGGAACGAACCGCCGCTCCGAGAAGCACCACATTTACTACCTTCGGATTCCCCAGTTCCTGAATGGCCGCATCCGTATCCACGGTCAGCAGGTTCGGAACCTTCCCGCGAAGGTATTCCAGCATCTCTTCCCCACTGTAGTTTCCTCCCGCAAGGGCAGCCGTAACCGGCATTACGGAACGAACAGCGGTAACCACCTGCCCGCCTTCCTTCAGGTACGGAAGCATCCTTACGGTCTCTGCAGGTTCAAATCCGAGGATCAGATCCGCTTCTCCTTTTGCGATCATGGGGGAAGCAATTCCCTCTCCGATCCTAAGATGACTAAATACGCTTCCACCCCGCTGCGCCATCCCGATGGTCTCTGCACTCATGACGGTAAGGCCCTTCTTCATGGCCGCCGCAGCGATCAGTTTGGAAGCAAGCACGGTTCCCTGTCCTCCGACACCGGTAAGTACGATATTCTTACGCATGGAACTCACCTCCTTCCTCAGAAGGTACATCCCCAAGACGAGGCTGATCCGATACCTGCACGCCATCCTCCGGGTTGTCTCCACCCTCGATCGCGCCCATCGGGCAGATCTGTCTGCAGAGGCCGCAACCTGTACAGAGAGTTTCATCTATAGCAACTTTCCCGTCCTTCAGGATCAGAGCAGGACAGCCAAGCTCGCGGATACACTTCTTACACTGGATACACTTCTCCGGAAGGATCCGTACCGGTCCCACCTCACGGAGATGCTTCGCCTGGTCACTTGCCATGGCGATACATGGATACTTGAAAATGATTGCCTTCACGCCGGGCCCTGCCGCCACCCGGGTCACGGTCTCCAATGCTTCTTTGTAGCAGAGCGGGTTCACGGTCTCCACAGTCTTAACTCCGACACCACGAAGCACCTGTTCCATGTCCACCTTCGCCACGATCTCTCCCATCATGGTCTGTCCCGTACCGGGATGCGGCTGATGACCGGTCATGGCTGTCGTGGAATTGTCCAGCACGATCAGTGTCATATCCGCCTGATTATATACCGCATTGACAACTCCGGTAATGGCCGATGCAAAGAATGTGGAATCTCCTACAAAGGCAAAGCATGTCGTATCCGGATCCACCCTTCCCACGCCCTGTGCGATATTCACACCCGCACCCATACAGAGGCAGGTATCCACCATATCCAGCGGCATGGCATTTCCAAGTGTATAACAGCCGATATCCCCGCAGAATATGGTCTTCTTTCCCTTCATTGCCTGCTTTACGGCATAGAAGGATGCCCGATGCGGACATCCGGCACAAAGCACCGGAGGACGTACCGGAAGTTCGGGAGCCGAAGAAGGATCCTCTTTTTCTTCAGATGATCCCGACCCTGTACCGGGATCCGGTATTCCCATAAAGATGCGGATCCACTCCTCCACACTGTCTCTTGTATTTTCACCTGCAACCGAAGTGGCATGTGTATGCTTGCCCAGGATCTCCACGGAAAGTCCGTAACGACCGGCCAGATGGATGAGCCCATCCTCGATCACGGGATCCAGTTCCTCCAGACAAAGGACCTGGTCACAGTCCTGAAGAAACCGAAGGGCCTTGAACTTCGGGAAGGGATACGGGGTGCTCACCTTAAACAGCTGTACCTGATATGGGAAATCCAGTTTCTCCAGCGCCTCTTCCGCATATGCATAACTGATACCGGAGGCTGCGATCCCCAGCCGGAGCCCCTTCTTTTCCCCGAAGATCCGAATGGAATTACCTTCATAACCCGAGAATATCTCAGACAGCTCTTCGTTCCTTGCAACGATCTTCTGATGATTTGCATAGGAAAGCCGCGGAAAGATCACCCAACGCTTTGAATCCTTTACGAATCCGTCAGGGTTGTGTACCGTATACTCCTCCGGATCCTTCACTTCAAGGGACGCATACCCGTGGCAGACACGTGTGGTGGGTCTGAGGAATACGGGGGTCCCGTACTTCTCGGACAGATCAAAGGCTTCCTGTATCATCCGGTATGCTTCCTCTGCGGAGGAGGGATCAAAGCAGGGCACCTTGGAAAATGCAGCAAAATGTCTCGTATCCTGTTCTGTCTGAGAAGAGATCGGTCCCGGATCATCTGCCACCAGGATCACGAGTCCTCCCTTCACGCCCACATATTCCAGGCTCATCAGGGGATCCGATGCCACATTGAGTCCCACCTGCTTCATGGTCACAAGTGCCCTGGCACCGCTATAGGCCGCACCCGCTGCCAGCTCCATGGCCGCCTTCTCATTGACGGACCACTCCACATAGGTACCTTGTCCCCTTCTTTTTGCGACCGTTTCCAGCACCTCCGTAGAGGGGGTTCCCGGGTAGCCTGCCACCACATTGACTCCTGCAGCCAGAGCTCCCAGGGCGATCGCCTCATTTCCCATTACATATTCCTTATGCATCCTGTACTCCCTTATTTGTCAATTTTATGTAAACTGATCCTGCTGTCTTACCTAAGCCACACGACCTCCGCTGTATCGATCGCCTTCTCATAGATGGGCTCGATGATGCCCGAAAGCTTCTCTTCCGATTTTTCGATCTGCTCCAGAGTCGGCTTCGTCACGGGATGCTTCGCCACGAAAATGGTACAGCAATCCTCATACGGCCGTATGGAGGTCTCATAGGTCCCGATCTTCTCGGAGATATCCACGATCTCCTGTTTATCCAGTCCGATGCATGGCCGGTATACGGGGCAGGTCACAGCCCGGTCGATCACGCCCAGCGAGAATAAAGTCTGGGAGGATACCTGACCGATGGATTCTCCGGTCACGATGCACTCCGCCTCTTCCCTTTTTGCCAGTTCTTCCGCCACCCGGAACATATAACGCTTCATGATGATCGTCAGCTCGTCATGAGGACAGTTATCATAGATGGCCAGCTGCAGATCCGTAAAGTTTACGATATGCAGTTTGATGGGACCTGCATAGTGGGATACGATCCGTCCCAGATCCTGTACCTTCTCAAGCGCACGTTCCGATGTGTATGGAGGCGAATGGAAATATACTGCCTGCATTTCCACACCACGTTTTGCGATCATCCAGGTCGCAACGGGACTGTCGATCCCCCCTGACAGCAGGGAGATCGCTCTTCCGTTCGTTCCCACCGGGAGTCCTCCGGGGCCCGGAAGAACCTTGGAATAGATAAATGCGATCTTCCTGATCTCTACATAGACCATCACGTCAGGAGTATGGACATCCACATGGAGTCCCTCCTCCTCGTACCTGTCCAGAAGGATTCCCCCAAGCCGCGCGTCCATTTCCATGGATGCAACCGGGAATTCCTTGTTGATCCTCTTTACACGAACCTTAAAGGAGAAGGAATAATCGTCATACTCCTCCTCAAAATACCTTGCCACTGTTTCGTCCAGTTTTTCGGGAGTAGGATCTTCCACGGTCCATACCGGACAGATACCCGTGATCCCGAAGGTCTGGGTCATCCTGCGGACTGCCTCGTCGTAATCATAATCCGAATGTGCATCCACAAAGATCCTTCCGTATTCCCGGCGCACTTCAAACTGTCCCAGGGGTTTCAGTCTGGCGCGAAGGCGCTTGCAGAGGATGTCCTCAAACTTATAACGGTTCTTTCCCTTTACACCGATCTCGGCATATTTGATCAAAAAAGTCTGTATCTTCAACTGTTAATCCTTTCATTTTTCCGTGTCATCCCCGTGTATAGTGTCTCAGGGTCGGAAGAAGCTTCGCTACGGTATCGATCACGTACTGCACCTCTTCCTCCGTATTCTCCTCGCTGAAACTAAAGCGCAGGGTTGATTCCCTCTCATTCGCAGGAAGTCCGATGGCTGACAGAACACCGCTCTCACGCTTCTTGTTGGAGGAGCAGGCTGATCCCGCCGAAACATAGATCCCTTCGGCTTCCAGGCTGTGGAGCATGACCTCCGCACGGACGCCGACAAAACTGATGCTTGCAATATGGGGTGCGCCCTTAGAATGGTTCACCACATCGGGAAGTGCCGTAAGCCCCCGGATCAGCATATCACGAAGCTCTGCGATCCGCGCATTTCTTTCCTCGAGATCCTTCATCGCCTGTTGGATCGCCAGGCCGAAACCGGCTATGGCAGGTACATTTTCCGTTCCGGAACGCATACCCTTCTGCTGGCCGCCTCCGTAAATGATGGGCCGGATCAGCGTGCCCTTTTTGATATACAGAAATCCCACACCCTTCGGCCCATGGAGCTTATGTGCACTGACAGAGAGCAGATCCACACCCAGCTTTGAAACATTGATGGGAAGCTTTCCGTAGGCCTGGATCGCATCCGTATGAACGTAGATCTTCGGGTTCTTCTTATGGACCGCCTTGGCGATGGCCTCCACGGGAAGAACGGAGCCGATCTCATTATTCACCATCATCACCGAAACCAGGATCGTCTCAGGACGGATCGCCTCCTCCACCTGTTCCGGTGTGATAACGCCTTCTTCATTGACCGGAAGGCGGGTAACCTCATAGCCCTCCTTCTCCAGGAAATCCAGAGCCGCTCCGATGCTCGGATGCTCAATATTTGTAGAAATGATATGATTTCCCATGCGTCTTTTTGCCAGTGCGGAACCGATCAGTGCCTGATTATTGCTCTCCGTTCCCCCGGAGGTAAAAAGGATCTCTTCCGGAAGAGCGTGAATGCTTTTTGCAGCCCGGTCCACAGCGTCCTTCAGATAATGCTCTGCCGTTACGCCGCAGCGATGAAGGGATGACGGATTCCCGAAATCCTCCGTCAGGATCTTCGTCATCAGAGCCGCTGTCTCCGGATATACCCTTGTAGTCGCCGAATTGTCTAAATATACTTCCATGTTCACTTCCCTGTATCATTCCGTTATAACCTGGCATGACTTTCCTTACTTCAGGTATCCTGTCATGCCGGCCTATAACCTTTTTTCTTTTCATCAGTCATTATCCAGCAGATATCCCAATACGGACAGCAGCATCAGCCCCGCCGTCTCCGTCCGAAGGATCCTGTGTCCCAATGTGATGGTCTTTGCTCCTATGGCCTCCAGTGCCGTGACCTCAGACTCTTCAAAGCCTCCTTCCGGTCCGATGAAGATCCCGAGAGACTTAACGGAGCCTGCCCTGTTCTCCTCCACCAGCTTCTCCATGATGGCGCGGGTCACGTTCATCCCTGATGCATTCTCGTAAGGAAGGAGTACCATATCCAGTTTTCCGGCATCCTCTATGGCATCCTTCATGGAGAGAAATGTTCCGACCTCCGGGATCACACCTCTCCCTGACTGTTTCGCGGCTGCTTCCGCAATGGCCTGGTAACGGTCTCTTCGCTTGGCAGCCTTTGCAGCGTCCATCTTTACAACCGACCGGGACATCCAGACAGGAACGATCCTGACAGCCCCGAGTTCTACTGACTTCTGAAGGATCAGATCCATCTTGTCGCCTTTGGGGAACCCCTGGTATAACGTGACCGCAATCGGAAGCTCCGCCGCATTTCCGCATATATCTTCAATTGTGGCGAGCACCTCATCCGGAGTGATGGATCCGATCCTGCAGGTATAGTCACGTCCGTCTCCGGAGCCCACCTCGATCCGGTCCCCCGCCTCCAGACGGAGTACCTGTGCCGCGTGACGGGCGTTGCTTCCCGTGAGCCGGATCGTTCCGGACGCAGAATCGATCTCCTCAGTAAAAAACCGATGCATGTTATTCATCTCCCCATACTTCGATAGCCATGTCTTTATGAAATGTTGATCCGGTATTCCTCAATTCACTTTTGCGCCACTACGGATACCCACTCACCCATCTGAACGGTATCCAATACCGTGAAGCCGGCCTCCGTCATCGCATTTCGCACATCCTCCGCCCGGTCTGACGTGATGCCGGAGGTGATAAAGATTCCCCCCTGCTCCAGATATGCGGGAACAACCGCAGAAAGAGGGATGATCACATCCGCGAGAATATTGGCTACAACGATATCATAGGTCCGTGCCGGAACGGGATCCTCGTCTCCCAATGCCAGATCCACCAGCTGGACGGGATTCACTGCAGCAATTCCGGAGCCGAGACTCGCCTTGTCCGCCGCTTCTTTTGCTGCCGCCTTTTCTTCTTCCGTAGTTGCACCGATCACATTTCCGGCCAGCAGATTCCCGCAGGAAAATGCGATCCTGTCGGTGGTAAGGCCATTCGCCTCCGCATTCTCCCGACTGGAAAGGACCGCCTGCGGATCGATATCCAGTCCGTGTACATAGCCCGCACCAAGCAGTACGGAAAGGATCGCCAGGATCCCGCTTCCGCATCCTACGTCAAAGACGGACTGCCCTGCCTTCAGGTACTTACGGATCTGCCCGATGCACAGCTTTGTGGTCTCATGGGTTCCTGTCCCGAATGCCATGACCGAAGAGATCTTCACTACCTTATCCTCCGGGCGGATATCCGGATATTCCGTCCACACCGGTTGGATCACGATATCCTCGCCCAGACGGAAGGGCTGATAATACTGTTTCCAGTTCTCCTGCCAGGTCGCATCATCCTCCGTATCCGTCACGGTGATCTTCCTGCTTCCGACAGCGATATATGCCTCCATCCGGTCCAGTTCTTCCATGACCGTCCGCTTCAGTTCCTCTATCCTTTCAGCGTCATAATCCGCATCCAGATAGACGGAAACCTCCGCTGTGCCGGTCTCCCCTTCCGGGATCAGAGGAACATCCACATACATCTGCCTCATTTCCTCTTCGGTAAGCGGAACATTATCCTTTACCTCCGCACCCGGAAAGCCAAGCTCTTCCAGATACTCCGCCACCAGGTTCTCGGCCTCCACCGATGTTTCAATTGTAAATCTTTTCCAGATCAAAGCGATTTCCATCCTCTTCTTCTTTTCCGTACCATGCGTTCCGACAAAGCAGGGATTTCGCTGTCACGCGACTGTTATCCGTAAGATAACCTCACCCCGGACGCATATGCACAGATATGGTTATTTTACCACTTTCCCGCTCCGATTCATAGACCAAAATACTTCATACGAAAAGGAAGCGGTCACATGGGAATCATGCGACCGCCTCCGGAATACCTATGATATTTTACTTTTCGATAAGATACTGTTTCTTCTATGGATTCTGGCATGCTCCCGAATCATTGAAGATATAGACCTTTTTACCGATCTTCTTCGAACCGGTCACGATATATCCCTTTGAATCAAAGTAATACCACTTTCCGTCGATCTTCAGCCACTGACTCTTCGCGTACCATTTCTTTGTATCCTGATAGTACCAGCCTACCTTGTCCTTCTTCCATTTTGCCTTTGGCTTGTAGGTCCAGCTGCCGTTCTTATTCAACCAGTAACCCTTGCAATACTCGTTGGAAGCCATATAACCATTGGCTTTGAAATAATACCACTTACCGTCGATCTTCTGCCACTGGTTCTTCGGATACCAGCCCTTGGTATCTTCGATCCAGTAACCCTTGGAGTTCTGTTTCCAACTCATGGTGTACTTATAGGTCTGGGTTCCGTCCTTGTTGTACCACTTACCCTTAACCCACTCGTTGGAGTACTTTGCAGCGGGTTTCAGTTTCGGAATAACGGTCTGCTTCTTAAGGATCGTTCCGCATACGGAGCAATGGCTTCCTTCCGTCAGTCCTTCCTTTGTGGTGGTTGCTGCTACCGCCGGATCGATCACAGCTTTATGTCCCGTTGCTTTGATCGTCTCTGTCTTCGTTATACCGCAAATCTCACAGGTGTATGTCATGACACCATTTGCCGTACAGGTTGCGGCTTTTGTAACTTTCCCTTTATCCCAGGGATGCGGACAGATCTTTGTGATGTTCACCTTATCATCCAGGCACAACAATGCATAGGTATATATATCCTCCTTTTCATCGTATTTATCGTAATAGTAATACAACTCTGCACCCTCATGCTCAGGTTCAACTGATTCATATGCCAGCAGCAGATTCGGGTTTCCACCAAGATTTAAAGAACTGATCTTATTTCCGGCACAATTCAGAGAATCCAGGAATCTAAGACCATCGATATTCAGTGCAGTGAGCTCATTATCTCTGCAACCCAGCGTAATGAGCTTGCCACAGGAACCAAGATCCAGCGTCGTCAGCTGATTTCCGGAACAGTGAAGGGTCTCAAGGGAAGAACAACCACTAAGATTTAAGGATGTGATCATATGATCCGAACAATCCAGATAGTTCAGGGAACTGCAGCCACTGACATCCAGTTTCGTCAGAGAGCCATATCCACAGGAGATATACTCAAGTTCCTTAAGACCACTCACATTCAGGGATTGCAATGGACAATTTGAACAATACAGTCTCTCCAGTTTTGTATTCTTTCTAAGATCCAGGGACTTTATGGGACAATCACTGTAAGATAGTTCCTCCAGATTCCTGAAATAACCGATTCCTGTCAGATTCACAGGATAAGGCCAGGGGCGGCTCAGAGATGTTACCAGATCCAGTTCTCCCTGCTTAAACCCGCCGCTCTGATCCAGATCAAACTGTTTCAGAGAATTTCGGAAGTTTTCATCCGGGAAGTAGGTGGAATCCAGTTTTACGATATCCCCTTTCTCGGAGTTCGTGATCTCCACATCCGAATCGCAGTAGAAATTCAGATCTCTGAAATCGTTCTTGTCATACAGATGATGACCTGACACATTATCATAGGATTCATCCCAACCACTTGAATATACATAAGCGATCATAGGAACGACATCCAGGTTCAGAGTAGAGATATCATTGTCATTACAATACAGTTCGCGAAGATTCGGAGCTGCACTGAGATCCAGCTTTGTGATTTGATTACTTTGGCAATCCAAATAGTTCAGTTTCGGATTATTTTTCATGGCCAGCGCCGTGATCTTATTATTGGAACTCCTCAACCCTTCAAGATTCTCACAGCCACTGACATCCAGTTCTTTGATCCGACATCCCGTACAATAAACATTTTCCAGTTTCGTCTTTCCTGCCAGATCGATCTTTGAAAGGATTGAATTGTAAGAGCAATCAAGATACACGAGTTTTGATGCCTCGCTTAGATCCAGTTCCGTAAGATCACAATCGTCACATTCCAGATAACTAAGATCTTTACATCCTTTCAGATTGATAGACTCAAGATCCCCATTTGAACCTGCATGGATGGTTTCTATCCTACTGCAGGAGCTGACATCGAGAGACCTCAACTTGTTATAACTACAGGACAGGCTCTCCAATGCTGACAGGTTTGCAAGATCCAGGTTTTTTATCGCATTGCTACTTACATTCAGAGAAACCAATGCGTTACACTTTGACAGATCCACTGTCCTCAGCTTATTACTGGAGTAATCCAGATTTGTCAGTTTGCTGCATCCGCTGAGATCCAGCTTCTCCAGCTCGTTTCCGGCACAATCAAAGTAAGTTAATGCCGTTTTTGTACCCAGCTTCAGATCATTTATATTATTATAATCACATTCCAAATGGTCCAAAGCAGACTGTTTGCTGACATCCAGGGAACCCAACTGATTGGAAGTGCACTTTAAAAGTTTCAGTTTCAGATTCTGACCGAGCGACAATTCTGTCAATTGGTTATTATCGCAACGCAGTGTTTCCAGATCCGGATTTGATTTAAGATCGATGGTCTGAATCTGATTATCCGAAAAATCCAGGTACTTCAGTTTTGTATTCTTGCTGACATCCAGTTCCGTCAGAGAGTTTTCCTCCACTTCCAGAGTCTCCAGTTCCGTCAGATACTCGATCCCCTTCAAACTGGAAATGTCACACCATCCCACATACAGTTCTTTCAAAGAAGCAATCTCCGTCTGGGATAACATCCCGTCTCCGTCATATTCATCCTGATCTATGTCCAATAGTCTGGACCTGAAATGATCATCTTCAAAATGCGCCGCATCGATCGGGACATCGCCGTCTGCCGCATATACCTTACCCGAAGCAGAACCCAATGACAGCCCTCCCGCGATCAAAGCTGCTGCCATAGCAGCAGTGGTCAATAGTTTCCTCCTTCTCATTTAACCCCTCCTTTAATTAAAAAATACGCCATTTCGGCGCTCACTCCAGAGTCTTCTGTAATCCTCCCATTAATAAAGCAACTGGCTATCATACTTGACGCAATACTCTACACCCCTCATCACGCCCTTTCAGACCCTATAGCTTTGCGCCGCAGGATTTCTCCTGTTTTGCCTTTAAAAACATACACAAATTATACCATGTGAACAAAAGTTTTACAAGATATTATCCAAAATAACATATTTTTTTTCTCTCAGGTCTTCGACCCGAAAAAAATCCCGCACCTTACGATGCGGGATCCTTTCCATCTCAAGACCAGACTATCGGCGCTTCTTCTTGTGAGAACCAAAGGAGAAGCCTCCTGAGGAGTCTGTTGTCGCCCGGGCATTCACATTTGTTGTCTGCTCATACTGATTCAGGATACTCTTCTGTTCATCCGTCAGATTATCCGGAACCTGAACTACCAGTGTAACATAGTGATCACCACGGACATTCTTATTTCTGAGGGTGGGAACACCCTTGCCGCGAAGCTTGACCTTCGTATTTGTCTGTGTACCCGGCTGGATATCGTATTCCATCGGACCATCGATGGTCTGAAGGGTAACGCGTCCGCCAAGTGCAGCCTGTGTAAAACTGATGGGTTCGGTGGAATACAGATCATACTCCTGACGAGTGAATACCGGATGCTTATCAACCAGTACGGTTACCAGAAGATCTCCTCTGCCGCCGCCATTGATACCCGGTTCTCCCATCTCACGAAGACGGATACTCTGTCCGTTATCGATACCTGCAGGAACCTTTACCTGAATGGTCTTCTTACTCTTTACATAACCGGAGCCTGCGCAGTTGGAACATTTGAAACGAATGATCTTACCACTTCCCTGACAATCCGGACAGGTCTGAACCGTTCTCGCCATACCGAACAGGGACTGCTGTGTGAATACAACCTGACCCTTACCACCACACTTATTGCAGACTTCGGCAGGATGTCCGGGCTGTGCACCGGTCGCATGACATACCGGGCATTCATCCTTCAGCGGCATCTCGATATCTGTCTGGGTCCCGAAAGCAGCCTCCTCAAAGGACACACGTACCGTCGTACGGATATCCGCACCCTTCATGGGACCGCTCTGCTGCCTTGCACGGGAACCTCCACCGAACATATCACCGAAGATATCACCGAAGATGTCACCCATGTCCGCGAAGTCAAATCCACCGAATCCTCCGTCACCACCGGCATTCGGATCGAAAGCAGCCCAGCCGAACTGATCATACTTTCTCTTCTTCTCCGGATCTGACAGGATCGCATAAGCCTCGGAAGCCTCTTTGAACTTTGCCTCGGCTTCCTTATCACCCGGATTTGCATCCGGATGATATTTCTTAGCCAAAACACGATATGCTTTTTTCAGATCATTCTCGCTGGCGTTCTTGGGAACACCAAGGACCTCATAACAATCTCTCTTTTCTTCTGTCATTATCTTACCTCACAGATATCTCCTTAGATTTCCTTGAAATCTCCGTCCACTACATCACCGTTGTCATAGTTCGGTGTGCCGGCGCCTGTTCCCGCATTTGCTCCGGGGCCATTCTGCTCATAGAGCTTGGAGAACAGATTCTGTGCGGAGTTCATGAGAGTCTCACGACCCGCACGGAGCTTCTCTACATCGTACTCGGACAGATTGTCAATATCTGTTTCCTCGATGGTCTTCTTCAGGGAAGCAAGGTCTTCCTCAACCTTCTTCTTATCTGCATCAGGAAGCTTGTCACCTACCTCAGAGAGTGCCTTCTCTGTCTGGAATACCATAGCGTCGGCATCATTACGAACCTCAACGCCTTCCTTACGCTTCTTATCTGCCTCTTCATATGCTGCAGCTTCCTTTACTGCTCTCTCGATATCATCATCGGAAAGGCTGGTTCCGGAAGTAATGGTGATATGCTGCTCACGGCCTGTACCAAGATCCTTTGCAGATACATTTACGATACCGTTTGCATCGATATCAAATGTAACCTCGATCTGCGGAACACCACGTCTTGCCGGTGCGATACCATCCAGACGGAAACGTCCGAGGGACTTGTTGTCCTTGGCGAACTCACGCTCACCCTGAACGATATTGATATCAACCGCATCCTGATTATCCTGTGCGGTAGAGAAGATCTGGCTCTTCTTTGTCGGGATGGTGGTATTACGCTCGATCAGGTGGGTTGCGATACCGCCCATGGTCTCGATGGACAGTGTCAGCGGAGTTACATCCAGAAGAAGGATGTCGCCTGCGCCCTCATCACCGGCCAGCTTACCACCCTGGATGCAGGCACCGATTGCTACGCACTCATCCGGGTTGATACCCTTGAACGGATCCTTACCTGTGATCTGCTTAACTGCATCCTGTACAGCGATGATACGTGTGGAACCACCTACCAGAAGAACCTTATCCAGCTCTGCAGCGGAAAGACCTGCATCATCCAGAGCGGTCTGAACCGGTCCACGTGTCTTCTCTACAAGATCTGCTGTCAGTTCATCGAACTTGGCTCTCGACAGATCCATATCGAAATGCTTCGGTCCGTCGCTGGTAGCTGTGATGAACGGCAGGTTGATATTCGTCATGGTCTGGGAAGACAGTTCCTTCTTAGCCTTCTCTGCTGCTTCCTTCAGACGCTGCATAGCCATCTTATCTGTAGAAAGGTCTACGCCTTCCTTCTTCTGGAACTCATCCAGCATATACTTTGTTATTGCGTTATCGAAGTCATCACCACCCAGGAGGTTGTTACCCGCTGTAGCGAGAACCTCAATGACGCCGTCGCCGATCTCGATGATGGATACATCGAAGGTACCACCACCAAGGTCGTAAACCATGATCTTCTGTTCCTTCTCGTTATCAAGACCATAGGAAAGAGCTGCAGCTGTGGGCTCGTTGATGATACGCTTTACATCAAGGCCTGCGATCTTTCCTGCATTCTTTGTAGCCTGTCTCTGGGAATCCGTGAAGTAAGCGGGAACCGTGATAACTGCCTCTGTTACCTTCTCACCCAGATAAGCCTCTGCATCGGCCTTCAGCTTCTGCAGTGTCATAGCGGAGATCTCTTCCGGTGAATACTTCTTGCCATCAATATCTACCTTATAATCAGAACCCATGTGACGCTTGATGGATGCGATGGTCTTGTCTGCATTTGTAACGGCCTGACGCTTAGCTGCATCACCGACTACACGCTCGCCGGACTTAAGGAATGCAACAACCGACGGGGTTGTTCTGGATCCCTCTGCATTTGTGATAACCACCGGCTTACCACCTTCCATAACGGCTACACAAGAGTTTGTAGTTCCTAAGTCGATTCCGATAATCTTTCCCATTGTTTTAATTCCTCCTAAAGGTATATCTTTTTTAAATTGTTCACTGTAATAATCCAGATCCTTCGCTGCGCTCAGGATGACATGTTCATGTCATCAGTTGGCAACCTTGACCATACTGTGTCTCAGGACCGTGTCCTTGTACATGTAACCCTTCTGCATCTCTTCCACGACGACGTTCTCGCCTGCGCCTTCCTCTTCCACATGGATCACTGCATTGTGGAAGTTCGGATCGAATTCCTTGCCTACCGGATCCATGGGTTCTACACCGATCTTCTTCAGTGTTTCCATTAACTGCTTATAGATCATCTCGACACCCTCTTCGAAGGGATTCTTCTCTTCTTCCTTAACGGTCTCAAGTGCCCGTTCGAGATTGTCTATGATTGGCAGCAGCTTCTCCAGAACATCCGACGCTCCGTAATCGAACATCTTTGCATTCTCTTTATCATTTCGGGAACGCATGTTGTCGAAGTCCGCCAACAGCCTGGTGTATTTCTCCTTGTTGTTCTCGGCCAAAGCCTTTGCATCCTCCAGCTCTGCCTGCATCTTCTTGGAACCTCTTCGATTCTTCTTCGGCAGAGGCTTCGGACGTTTTGCATCCGCATCCTCCGGCTTTACGTCTTCTTCACTTGCGATCGTAACGTCGGTTCCAGCTTCCACCTTGTCCGGATCAACCTTGATGTCTTCTTCCTCCGGCAGAGCTTCCAGCTCTTTTTCCGCCTTGAGGTTGCGAAGCATCTCGTTCATTCCTTTCGCCATGCGTTGTCACCCTTTCTTTTCATTTTTTCTGAATATTGTATCCAGCTCATCCGTCAGATTCTTAAGCGTGTGTACCACTTTCTTATAATCCATACGTTTTGGCCCGATGATCCCTATGGTTCCCTTGGCGCCTTCCGGCAGTTCGTACGTGGAGGTTACGATCGAGTAATCCTTCATATTCTGAACGGGAGCCTCTTCTCCGATATAGATCTGGATCCCGTCCCCACTTCTGTCATCCGACTTCATGGTCTCATCGATCAATGACTCCAGCCCGCTCTTGTCCTCCAGTGTTTCCAGAAGTGCAGAGGCCTTGTTCATATCTCCGAGTTCATTGTACTTCAGGATATTCGAGGTTCCGCTGGTATAGATCTGCATCTCCTCCGCCTGGTGTACCGCATCCACGATCCCTTCAAAGATGTTCTCAAGAATATCCTCATATTCACCGGCCTGTCTTCGCATGGCCTGCATGAGTTCGATATTGATCTCATTGACGGATGCTCCGGTAAGAAATGTGTTCAGCAGCAGATTCAGTTTCAGGACCTCTTCGTTGTTCAGAGGTCTTTCCACATGGATCAGCCGGTTCTTTGCCACATTATCACCTACCACGATGACTGCCACCAGATCCTCTTCATCCACCTGCGAGAGCTGGATGAATTTCACCTGCCGGTTGCGAAGCTGCGGGGATGTGACCATCGTAGCATACTGGGTGTTGTATGCCAGTACCTTTGCCACCTGTTTCAGCAGAGATTCCAGCTTGTCCACCCTCTCCAGCAAGGCTCCCTGAGAAGCCTCACTTTCGTTCTTCTCCGCCATCATCGCATCTACATAGAAGCGATAACCTTTATCCGTGGGGATCCGGCCTGCCGAGGTGTGAGGTTGTATGATATAGCCCATCTCCTCCAGATCCGACATCTCATTGCGTATCGTCGCCGAGCTTAAGTTCAGATCCGTATACTTTGAGATCGTCCGGCTTCCTACCGGTTCACCGGTCTCCAGATAATTGCTGATGATCGCCTTGAGGATTTTTTCTTTTCTTTCATCGAGCACAGTTGCCTGCTCCATCCCATCACCATCCTCATATGTAGTTGTTTTTCGTTAGCACTCATTTATCCCGAGTGCTAATCACTAAGAATAATCTAACACCTGCCCACCTTATTGTCAAGGAAAAAAGGTGGTTTTTTCAGAGTTTTTTCCCGTCTAATGTTCCAGGATAAAATCCGAGAGGATCACATTACTTACATCGATCCCGGCATCCGTCAGCGCCACCCGGTCCTCTTCAAGCTTAAGGAATCCGTCGTCCACATATTTATTGATCACAGAACCGTATATGTCGAACATATCCTTATTGAAACGTTCTTTAAAGTCGGTACGGCTCACGCCTTTGATCATCCGCAGTCCGAGGAACATGTACTCCTCCATCCTGCGGTCCACATACATGGCGGTGTTCTCCCTCCTCAGCTTCTCCGTCGCCGCATCGTACAGCTGAAGCATATCCACATCGGGCGTCATGAGACCGGCTACTTCCGTCATCAGCTCCAGATAATCATCCAGATTCCGCAGATTGGAGAAACGCTCTCCCTTGAAGAGGGAAGATGCTCCAAGTCCGAAACCGATATACTCTCCTCCGGTCCAGTAGACCAGATTATGCCGGCATTCATACCCGGGCTGGCAGTAATTGGAGAACTCATATCTCTCATAACCATTGGTCCGAAGGATCTTCTTGGTCATGGCGTACATCCTGCGATCCGTCTCCTCTTCCGGAAGCATTCCCAGAAGATACTCATCCTCCGCCAGCTTCGTCCCTTCTTCCACCTGCAGGGAATATGCGGAAATGTGCTCCGGACGGTACTCCATCACCCGTGTCAGGGTATCCACATAGGAATGCATATCCTGCCCCGGGATCCCGGACATAACATCCACATTGATATTCTCAAAGCCTGCTCTCCGTGCGGAGGTAAAGCCCGCCACGAACTGATCGAAATTATGGATCCTTCCCAGCATTTTCAGAAGCTCATCATCTGCGCTCTGAAGGCCGATGGAAAGACGGTTGATCCCATAAGAACGATATGCCAGAAGATCCGTATATTTCAGGGTTCCGGGATTTGCCTCGATGGTGATCTCCGCAAAACGATCCAGCCGAAAGACACTTCTGACCTGGGTCAGCAGCGCTTCGATCAGGGACTCATCCATGGTGGACGGCGTCCCTCCGCCTATAAAGATGCTCTTTACCACATACCGGTCTGCATACGGCTGGTACAACCGAAGTTCCGTACGCAGTGCATCCATGTACTGAAGGCGCTTGGCATACAGAATGTCATCAAAGGACAGGAAGTCACAGTAGAGACATTTCTGTACACAGAAAGGGATATGGATATATAAACTCAAATTTCTTTTCATGATAAATTACCTTGTATTTACGATTTCCCCCACTCACCCGACCGCAGCCCATCCACGCTTCGCGGCTTCCGGCTGAGGTGGCGTTCGTGGTGACGGCTTCGTATCTTTCCTCTTACGATTCCCCCCACTCCGTCCGACCGCAGCCCATCCACGCTTCGCGTGTATGTCGCCGCTTCGCGGCTTCCGGCTGCGGCGGCGTTCGTGGTGACGGCTTCGCCGTCCGGAAGAACACCACATCACTTTTTCATGCAAGCATGAAAGTGATATGGTATTCTTCCTCACGGGAATCGTAACCTATTCTTCGTCCAGTTTCAGCACGGACATGAATGCTTTTTGGGGGATCTCCACGTTTCCGATCTGGCGCATACGTTTCTTGCCTTCCTTCTGTTTCTCAAGCAGTTTTCTCTTTCTTGTGATATCTCCTCCGTAACACTTGGCCAGCACATCCTTCCGTACGGCCTTTACGGTCTCCCGGGCGATCACCTTGCCGCCCACCGCCGCCTGGATGGGGATCTCGAAGAGATGTCTCGGGATCTCTCCCTTCAGCTTCTCACACATTTTTCTGCCACGCTCATATGCCGAATCCTTGAATACGATGAAGGACAGGGCATCTACGGTCTCGTGATTGATCAGGATATCCAGCTTCACCAGATCCGAACGCTGGTATCCCTTCAGCTCATAATCAAAGGAGGCATATCCGCGGGACCTGGATTTCAGGGCATCAAAGAAATCATAGATGATCTCATTGAGCGGAAGCTCATATTTCAGGAGCACACGGGTCTCCTCCAGGTATTCCATACTGATATAATTACCCCTCCGCTCCTGACACAGCTTCATGATGGCACCGGTGAACTCCGTGGTCACCATGATCTCCGCGGAGACAATGGGCTCCTCCATATAATCGATCTCTGACGGATCCGGCAGATTCGAGGGGTTGGTCAGCTCGATCATTTCCCCATTCGTCTTATGAACACGGTATACAACACCGGGCGCCGTCGTTACCAGATCCAGATTGTACTCTCTTTCCAGGCGCTCCTGGATCACCTCCAGATGAAGCAGTCCCAGGAATCCGCAGCGGAAACCGAACCCGAGGGCAATGGATGTCTCAGGCTCATACTGAAGGGACGCATCATTCAGCTGAAGCTTCTCCAGGGCATCACGAAGCTCCGGATACTTGGCTCCGTCAGCGGGATACATGCCGCAGAATACCATGGAACGCGCCTCCTTGTATCCGGGAAGTGCCTCTTTACACGGGCGGTCCGCATCCGTAACCGTATCACCCACCGCCGTTTCCTTGACATTCTTCAGGCTGGCGGTGATATACCCCACCATACCCGCTGAGATCTCATCCTGCGGAATGAACTGGCCCGCTCCGAAGATGCCGACCTCAACCACGTCTGCCTCCGCACCGGTCTCCATCATCCGGATCCTTTTCCCTTTTCCGATCACACCGTCAAATACGCGGCAGAAAATGATCACGCCCTTATAGGAATCATAGAGGCTGTCAAAGATCAGCGCCTTGAAGGGGCCATCCACGTCTCCCCTGGGGGCGGGGATCTTCTGAACCACAGCCTCCAGTACTTCATCGATCCCGATCCCCTGCTTGGCTGAGATCAGCGGCGCATCCTGTGCTTCGATCCCGATCACGTCCTCGATCTCATTCTTCACACGATCCGGATCCGCCGACGGCAGGTCGATCTTATTGATCACCGGGAAAACTTCCAGATCATGGTCCACCGCCAGATAGACATTTGCCAGCGTCTGCGCTTCGATCCCCTGGGCCGCATCCACCACGAGTACTGCGCCCTCACAGGCAGCAAGCGACCTGGACACCTCGTAATTGAAATCCACATGGCCCGGAGTATCAATGAGATTGAAGATATATTCCTCTCCGTCCTTCGCCTTATATATGATACGAACGGCCTGAGATTTGATCGTGATCCCCCGTTCCCTCTCTATATCCATATTGTCCAGCACCTGCTCCTGCATCTCCCGCTGGGTAAGAGTGCCCGTCTTTTCGATGATCCGGTCCGCCAATGTGGATTTACCGTGATCGATATGGGCTATGATACAAAAGTTTCTGATCTTACTCTGGTCTAAATGATTCATGGTCGTTCTGTTCAATCCTTTCGGAAATACTCTTTTTCGTATGGCACCTTCTGTCCGTTCTTCACCCTGTCCGTTCTGTGCCTGCTTTATCCCTTCTCTTTCCTTCCCGGTCATTGTCCGTGTTCACGGATGGGAAGTTCCAGGAGAAATGTGGTACCCTGGCATCTCCTGCTCTTCACAGATACGGAGATCCCGAGAAGGTCCGTGATCTGCTTCACCAGTGCAAGCCCGAGCCCGTTTCCTTCCCGGCTGTGGGACTTGTCCCCCTGATAGAATTTATCATACATATGGTTCATCTGCTCCTGGGACATGCCGATGCCGGTATCCCTGATATTCACGCAGATCACGCCCGTATCCGACGGATTCTCCTCCATCCGGATCTGCAGCTGTCCTCCGGGATTTGAGAACTTAATGGCATTGGAGATCAGATTCGTCCAGATATGATAGATCAGATCCTCATCGCCGTAATATACCACCGGATCCATCTCCAGATCCAGTTCCAGATCCTTTTCCACCCACCTGTCCTCCATGGACAGCACCACCCGTCGGATCTGCTCATCCAGACGGAAGGCATCCTCTTTTGAAATGATCGTTCCGTTATCCAGCCTGGAAAGCATCAGGATATTTCCCGTCAGATTCGTAAGTCTCCGGCAGTTGTAGAGGATACTTTCGATATGCTGCAGGCGTTCCTCCGGAGAAAGATTCTCATCCTGCAGCAGCGTGGCATAGCCGTCTATGGCAGCAGTGGGTGTCTTCATCTCATGGGACACATTTGCCACAAAGTCATTTCTCAGGGTTTCTATCCCGTCCAGATCCTTTACCATCCGGTTAAAGGAATCGTAGAGTTCTTCGATCTCGGCGATATGAAGATGTTCGTCCGGCGTCACACTAACGTCGAAATTCCCTTTTGCCACTTCCTCCGTCGCCGTATTCAGCTTCTCCACCGCCTGAAAGACACGGCGCATCTTATGATACAGGATCAGATTCGCGAGAATGGTTGCCACCGTGATCCACAGAAAGAACATGACGATGGCCAGACGATGGGAGTTCGCCAGCTGTTCCCTCCCCTGCAGGTAAACGGCGATGATCGCCGACAGGATAACGATCAGAACGGTGGTAACACTGAGATGCAGGAGAAAGAAAATATTCAGTTTACGTTTCTTACGCTGCATACCGTATCATCCTAATTCCCATGATGAACCACCTTGTAGCCCAGCCCCCTTATGGTTACGATCTCATAATCCGGAACATCCCGAAGGCGTTCCCGAAGGCGATTGATATGTACATCCACCGTCCGGACATCGCTGGGGGAATCCGCTCCCCAGATCTCATCCATCAGCTGCTGTCTGGTAAATGTCTTCCCTGCGGAATTCAGAAGTTTATACAACAGCATAAATTCCTTTTGGGGAAGGATCTCTGCGTCCTCTCCTACCGTCAGGGTCATGGAGTCCAGATCCAGTGAAAGCGTACCAAAGGTCTGTCTTCTTTCATTCTGCATCTCGGCTCTTCGGATCAGTGCCGCCACCCGAAGTACCAGTTCATTCATATTCACGGGCTTCACCATGTAATCATCCGTGCCAAGAGAGAAGCCCTTTCTCATATCGTCAAAGCCTTCCTTTGCGGTGATCAGAAGGATCGGTGTCTTCTGCCCCGCTTCCCGAAGCGCGCGGATCAGCTGGAACCCGTCCATATTCGGCATCATGATGTCGGAAATGATGAGATCCACGTACTCTTTATTCAGATAGCGAAGTGCCATAAGCCCGTCTTCTGCAGGTATCACCTCATAGCCTTCCTTCTTCAGCACCGTCTGGAAAAGCTTCAGGAGGTCCGAATCATCCTCTGCGATCAATATCTTTTTCATACTTCAATCCTCATGTAATTTGGGACAGATCTCTCTGGAATCCAGCCAGATCGTGAACGGGCCGTCATTTAGAAGTTCGCATTTCATCTCCGCTCCGAATACGCCCTTCCCGGTCCGATAGCCCTCTTTCCTGCAACGTTCAATAATATACTCATACATCTCATTTGCGAAATCCGGTTTTCCCGCCTGTATAAATGACGGCCGGTTCCCGTGCCTTGCATCCGCATAAAGAGTAAACTGGGAGATCAGCATCAGTTCACCGTCCACATCCTTCAGCGCGAGATTCGATTTCCCTTCTGCATCATCAAATATCCGGAGTCCCAGAAGCTTTCCGATCATCTTGTCGGCAACCGCTCTGTTATCACCATCCTCAACTCCGATCAGAACGAAGAATCCTTTACCGATGCGGCCGGTCTCTTCTCCGTTTACCTTTACAGATGCATGACTTACTCTCTGTACCAAAAAACGCATGGAACACATCCTTTCCGGCGCCCCTTCCGCCGGAGCGCACACTCCCTATCAGTTTACCGAATCCTCCGTATTTTCGCAAGAAAAATATCCGCTTTCCCATTCCTTCCATCCGGTGAAACAGGCGGAAAAGAAAAATGAGTGCAGGTGTTTCCCGCACTCATTTTCTTCAGATGCCAAAATCAATATTTGTACTTGTTCAATGCATATACCGCCAATGCAAAGGACAGTCCTACGAGTACCTCGGAGTCGCTGTCAAACTGCATGATGTAGGTATCCGCCAGATTCAGTGCCTGACCGGGGATCAGGTACTTCTCGCATTTTACACGCATGACCGGAAGAGCACCGCGATAGACCATATAATTCCATGCGACACCGTCACCCACGATCTCCCAGCCTTCATCGAAATCCACAATGTATCTCTGCTGGCGTGACATGGGATCTCTTTCGATGGTTCCGAACTTGTCCCTTGCACAGAACTCAAACCGTTTGGAACCCAGTCGATCGTACTTCTCCTGCACATATGCACACTCCGTGATGGTATCTGCCAGAAAGATCTTGATACGATGACCTGTTGCGATAAAATCGTCCTTGGTATAGTATACCTGTTTCCCGCGCTCATTAAAGACCTTAACGGAATCATACTCCTCCAGATCCTGCGCTTTGATAAATAGCTGTGCCATATTCGTCTCCCCAATATATGAAATCGGTTTCCTCTTCCCCTGCTCCCTATTGTACCAATTCTCTTTTCAGTTTTCAATCAGTTTCTACTGGGCCAGGGAATACTGAATGGAGTTTACCAGGTCATCCTTGAAGATGATCAGCAGGTCACTGTTCCCCTTCTTCAGCTGGATGTTATTGACACCGTCTTCCGCCTTCTGACCGTATGCCTTCTCTACTGCCGCCTTATCGGATCCGACATATATGCCTTCGGGTGTAGCCTGTGTATCATCACGAAGAACAACGCCCGTGATAATATTCGTACCGTCCTTCTTAAAGGTAAGGACATCGAAGCCCGCATAGCTGTATACCACATCCATACCGTCAAATGCACAGCTCTCCGCTTCATAGGTATTCTTATAGGTGCCGAGTGCGGAAATGATATCATCTGCGGGTGCCCCCATGCTGATCGTTACATCGCCCTTCTTAAAGACATATCCGTCCTCTCCAGCCGGTGCCGCTCCCTCTTTCTTCCCTGAAGCCTCAGTAGCTGCCTCCGTTGCTGCAGAAGCATTTGCCTTCGATGCGGTAGTTCCCGCATCCCCTTCCTTATTCTTGCTTCCACAGCCGGTAACAAGCAGCAGCATGGCCAGTGTCAGCGTCAACAGTTTCATTTTCTTCATGATCGTTCCTCCTGGTATTTCGTCTTTTATCATTCATTCTTCGGGTGGTATCCCGAAGATGGATCTCATTTCCCGTGATAATTTGTGACCGCCCCGGTCTCCCTCAACTGTTTCTCCTGGGCAGCTCTCATTTCTTCATAATAGTCGATCTTCTCCTGCCACTTTGCAGCAAGAGCGGAATCTCCCCGCCGGTCGGTGATCCCGGGCTGTTCCTTCAGGATCTTCCCGAACCAGGCACTGGACTTCTCCGCACCCGCAAGATTCAGATGAAGCCCCGCATCATAGGTATCCGTTTTGTAATCGATCCCGGTTTCATCCGCATGCTCAAGGAAATTGATATAGGTCAGCTGATTCTTCTCTGCATAATCCCGGATCTGCTGATCCCACTCCTCGAACCAGTAGGGATAACAGGATGCCGATTTGATCAGGATCAGCGTGATACCGTTTTCCTTACACAGATCCCGGATCTTATCCAGATATTCCCAGTCGATATTGCTGTAGGTATAGTCCGCCAGCGGGATCGGATCCGGGAGTTCCTCCACGGGTTTTGTGTCAACACGCATCACATATCCGTTATGGGACAGCTGCTCGGATGAAAACAGATACTCAAAATCTTCTCCCGAGAGTTCATTCCATCTGGAATGGAAACGGAGGATGGGGAACACATAGCTAAGATAGCTCTCCTCTTCCGTCATAGATGCCCTGACGGCTTCCGATTTCACGGAGGACCATCTCATCCCGTCCAGTGTCAGACGGTTATATGCCTCATTCTGCGGCTTATCATATTTCATGGAAAATACATTATACACAACGACCTTCGGCGTCTCGTAACGAAGGGTATCCTTCAGCATATAATAGGACTGCCAGATCAGCTGCTGGGGCGTCCCGCGTATCACACTTGTGATCCCATAATCCTCCCACAGCTTTATCGTGGAGAAATTGGAATATACTTCACAGTCCCCGATAAAAAGGACATCATTATCTCCCGCATTTGCATAGTACTCCCCCGACAGCAGCCCTTCTTCATTTTCCGAGATGTACTTCGGCATCAGCAGCCGCTGCAGGAACCAGAGGGCTCCGGTCAGGCATACCAGAAAGGCCAGAACATAGATACACTTTTTCAGTTTCGTCATATGTACCACCTCTCTTCGATCAGAACTGATTATAAATGAACTGGGTGGCGTCATAACCGATGCCATACGCGCCGAACACCACAACCACCAGGATCAGCACAAGAAGAAGCAGAAAATGCAGGATCACCGGCTTCGTATCCATCCTCTGATCGATCGCTTTCCGTTCGGCGAGACAGCTGACGATAAAGATCAGGATCACGCCGATCCCTGCCACAATGAGATCCGCTGCGGTAGCACCCAGCTTAAGAAAACTCCCGTCCGAAAGTGCTCCCCAGTTTGAAGTGGTGAACGCGGACCCGACCATGCGGAAGGTCAGCGGCACATCCCTGTATACGTCCAGGATCCGGATCATCCCCATAAGCCAGAATGTGCGGACGATCTGTACACCGTTCCAGAAGGCTGTGTTGGAGAATCCGAAGCGTTCATGGAATTTCTTATACAGAGGGTTCAGCTCCTGGGATACCAGCAGTACAAGACAGTTCAGCATACCCCAGACGATAAAGTTCCAGGCTGCCCCGTGCCATACACCGGTTGCAAACCATACGATTATGGTGGAAAGATATACGGGGATCCGCTTTCCGAGGGCCGGTCCCAACTTCTCCCGTGATTTTTTTGAGATCTTCAGCATCCAGCCACTGACGGAAATGGGATAAAAGATATAATCCTTAAACCATGTACCCATGGTGATATGCCAGCGTCTCCAGTATTCGGCAATGTTCTTTGAGAAGTACGGACGTTCAAAATTCTCCGCCACGGGGATCCCCAGCATCCTTGCCACGCCGATGGTGATATCGATCCCTCCGGTGAAATCCGCATATAGCTGCCATGCATAGAAGAAGATCGTTGCAATTACATAGACGCCGGGGTATTTATCCGTATCTCCCGTAAGTGAAGCGATGACGGGAGCCAGACGGTCGGCGATCACCAGCTTCTTAAAGAAGCCCCATACAACTCTCAGCAGGCCGTAATAGAACTCCCTTGCATTGAAAGAATGCTGTGCAAAGAGTCCCTTGGACAGATCGTCAAAACGGCTGATAGGACCCTGGATCACCTGCGGGAAGAAGGACGTGAAGAGTGCTGCCTTCAGGGGATTTCTCTCTGCAGGGTATTTCCGTCTGTATACATCGATCACATAACCAAGACTCTGGAACATGTAAAAGGAGATTCCGAGAGGCAGGATGAAATTCCGCGGAGTAAACTCCGTCCCGAACATCCCGTTCAGATTCTCCAGTATAAAATCCGTATATTTGATCACTCCTAGGATCCCAAGGTTCACAAGCAGGCAGAGGACCAGTACTCCCTTCGCTCTCCGGGTCATACCGGCTTTATATGCCTTCTTTTCCTCCCTGGTGATCCCTTTATGCTCTTTTACCCAGGCATCCTGTCTTCCCCAGATGCTTTCGATCCAGACGGTCGCTCCATAGGTGGTCAGGATCGTGATCCCCATGAAGATCAAGTACTTAGGGCCCGAATAGGTATAAAAAGCAATGCTCCCGACCAAAAGAAGCATCCACTGGACCTTCTTCGGAAGCACATAATACAGCAGGATCAATCCCGCCAGAAAGATGATAAATTGAAAAGATACAAACGACATGGGTCACTTACTCATCCATCAGTTTCTCGATCAGAGCCCAAAGCGCCTCCGCCGAATTGAAATTCTCCGGAATGATCTCCGACGCGGGGATCCTTACATCAAATGTATCACTTACCTCCGTAATGAGAGATACGATATCAAAGGAATCCAGGATCTTATCATCCACAAGCGTTGTACAGGTTTCATAATCCACCTCGGGATGCAGTTCCTTTAAGATATCCAGCAGTTCTTCCATGATCAACCTCCGTTTTCATTTACATATATTCCGTAAGATCCCTCGTCACTTCGTTCCTCGGGATGACATTGTTTTTCCTCGTCACTTCGTTCCTCGGGATGACATATATTTCTTCTTCAGCAGGCTTCGGTCCACCTTCCCGTTCGGGGTATAGGGCATGCTGTCCAGGCGGAACACTCCATGGGGCAGCATATAGCGGGGAAGCTTCTTCTTCAGCTCCTGTTTCAGGGACAGTTCCTCCGGATCCCCCACATAATAAAGACCGATCTTATTCTTATCGGGATCAAATACACAGCAGACGCTCCGGATCCCCTCAAGGAGTGCGGTCACGGCCTCGATCTCTCCGAGCTCGATCCGGTGTCCCATATGTTTGATCTGATCATCCTTTCTGGAAAGGAAGATCAGTTCTCCTCTTTCATTCCTCTTTGCCAGGTCCCCGGTCTTATAAACGATCTCCGGATAGAAGGGATTCAGGGGATTCTGTACATAACTCTCCCCGGTCTTCTCCGGATTATTGAAATACCCCAGTGTAACGGAGGTTCCCCGAACCGTGATCTCACCGGCTTCACCGTCCGGCACTTCCTTCCCATCCTCCGAAAGAAGAAGGATCTCCGTATTTCGGAAGGGTCCTCCGATGGGGATCACCTCTCCCGGCTCAAAATCCCGTTCCACCCTGTAATAGCAACACATGCCTGTAGCTTCGGTAGGACCGTACAGATTGGTAAACCGCGCTTCGGGAAGCGCCTCTCTCCATAACTTCAGCTGCTTTATGGGGAAGACCTCACTTCCGAAAGCGATATTCTTCAGATATTTCGGTACCACCGTATCAAATGTGCCAAAGGAGGATACGATGGTAAGGGCCGAAACCACCCAGCATACCGTATTGATCTTATACTCATTCAGGAATTCCACCAGTTTCACCGGGAACATGAACAGAATCTTCGGGATCAGATATGTGGTGGCTCCGAACTTCAGTGTGGGATACAGTTCCTTAAGACAGGCATCGAAGTAAAGCGGTGTCTGGTTTCCGAATACCGTATCCTCATTAAACTCCAGCACCTCCGACAGTGTCTCGATGTAATCGATGACGGAGCGATGACATGCCACAACTCCCTTCGGGACTCCTGTGGAACCGGAAGTGAATACAATATAGATGGGATCCACATCCAGACTCTTTCTACGGATCTCCAGCAAAGCCTCCTCATCAATCTCTTCCCGGATCAGATCCTCATACCGCATCAGCTGTTTATCATATCCCAGTTCTCTGGCGTGACCCTCCGTCTCCTCATCACAGATGACCGCCCGGGGGTTCAGTGTATCAAAGATCAGCCGGATCCGATGTACCGGCATCTCCTCATCAATGGGGACGTAGTAACAGCCTCCATACAGCACGCCGAAGAATGCATTTACCATATTCGGATGCTTTCTCATATAGACCACTACCGCTTCCCGGTAGAACCCTCTTTTATGCAATGCACTTCCGATGGCCTTCGCACCATCGGACAGTTCACGGAAGGTGATCCCCTCCTCTCCGTTGGAGAAAGCAGTTTTATCCGGGACCCTGTCTATAGTCCCTTCCATATATTCCAAAACATTCGTCATTTTTCCGTCTCCGAGATCCTTGATCTCTGTCTTTATTTGACCGTGAGGATATAATCCCCGTCCTTATACTCTACCGAAACCGGACTCACCAGGGGGGTGGCCGGATACGGATTCTCCTTCAGTTCATACAGATGCGGGCGCCACTTGTCCGCCCATGCCTTGAGTTCCTGATCCGTGGCAAGGAAAGGAACAAACTGCCTGATATAGATCGGAGACGGATCCATATTGTACCAGTTTCCGTCAACATTTACCTTCAGCCAGTAATGGGTTCCCGTTTCCGTATTCTTCTCTATCATGACAGACAGGAATCCGGCGCGTTCCATCAGGATCTTACATACAAGAGCATGGGTATAACAGTCTCCGCTGTTCCCCTCCAATCCGAGGATTGCCTGATCCGCATCATTTTCATGGGACCCGGTCTGGATCCATGGGATCTCAAGACGTGTCCAGCGGAAGATGGCAAATGCCTTCTCGATATCCGTCATCCCGTCCTTAAGGATGAGGCGAAGACGTTCATCCGCCTTGGAATACAGCATCTCCACATCCTGATAATTGGCAGGCTTCTCTTCCACGTGAACCTTGATGGTCACATTACTGCTCCTTCCGCAAAAATCCGTCGCGGTATAGGTCACAGGATACACCCCCGGAACATCCTGATTAACTGCCGAATTGTCGATGGTCAGGACCGGATCCGGATCCAGTGCATCTTCGACGGTGATCCCGTTTCGGTATGTGATGGATTCACCGGTATAAATGGTACGATCGTCCGCTCCGTTGATCACCGGAACCTTCGTCTCATCGTATACCGTCAGCTTTGCCTGAAGAAGTGTAACATTTCCTCCGAGATCCTCCAGACGGATACTGACATTTTGTATGCCTTCTTTGGAGACATCCGGTTCATTGGCATAACTGACACTGATCTCCGTCACATCATCATACGACAGGAGAAACTCCTTCGGCCTGGGTTTGTCACCCACCTTCACCATCAGATCCTCCGTCTCCGCAACCGGTGCTGTCGTATCCCGGATCGACAGTTTCGATTCCGCATGCAGAAAGAGCCAGGAAAAATCAATGGTATGATCCCCCGGCTTCCTCATATTGACAGCCTCCAGATCTGTATTGCAGTTCACGCTGATATCGGGATCATAAAGGAAGTCCTCCACCGCCGGAGTTTTCGATCCGGCTTCCAGTGTCAGCTCTTCACGGATATTTGAATAAAAACGATATACAAGATATGCACCTACAACTATTAATATGACCAACGTCGGTATCAGGAGAATAAGCAGTCTTTTTCTTCTTTTCTTCCTTGAAGCGATCTGGATCTTCTCCAGCACCGACGCCTTTGTACTCTTTTCATCCATCGGATAAACAATACTCCATCCTAAAAATAAAGTTCCGTATCAATCACGGGATCCTGATAAATATTCCTTATACGGAACATCCGGTGCAAACTGGAAATCATGCCATACACCCCTCTCCTCCACCGGAGGAAATTTCATGTAGTCATCTCCGTAGCTGTCTCTCAGGAACCTGTCATACCCTACGGGTGCCGGGACCTTCAGGAACTCAAAATCCAGCCATACCGTGGATCGGAAGATCTTCTTATCACTGATATACTCATCTCCGTAACGGAAGGGAAAGCTGATGAGCCCGACTTCCCTGCTATCCTTCCACCGGTGCCGTATGGCCGTTCCGTTTACCTTCTTGTATACCGATACGGGATCAAAAGAAATGAACGGAAGATGAAGGATCTTATGTGCAAGCCTGGTCAGCTTATTGGGATTTATATTGAACACATAAGCATTTGCCAGGATATTTCTGGTCTGATTTAAAAAGAGGACCCATTTTCTTTCAAGTCCCTTCTTCGGAGCTCCGTCCAACGGCATGATATCCACATAGATGCCGTTATTGCATTTATTCTTTCCGGATACCATGATCCCTGTGGTGTTGCTGTTTCGAAGACGCGCAAAGGGATTGTAGTAATCCACATCCGACTGCGGGGTCTGAAGGAAATACGGTTCCGGAAATTCCGTCTCCAGCTGAAGCAGCTTCTGATAATCCGCTCTCGGCATTACCACATCAAAATCATCATCCCAGGGAATGAAGCCCTTATGGCGCACCGCACCGATCAGGGTTCCGTAAGAGATCCAGTATCTTAAGTGATGCCTTTCACATACCTCGCTTATTGCCCGGAACAGATCCAGTTCGATCGCCCAGACCTTCTTCATCTCCGTCGGCACTTCATAATCACAGCGCACCTCCGGCTTCAGGAAGTCCTTTGGAAGGAATCCGTTTTCCAGCAGTCTTTCACATTCTGTCATGTTCGTTTTATCCTCCGATGTAAAAGCTTTCCATCCTCTTTGAAAAGCATATCCTATATGTACTCTCCTGCAGTGATACGGAATGTGGAGCCCGTCATCATGGAGCTGGCATCACTGAACAGATAGACCAGCGCTTCCACATAATCACTGCGCTCACACATGCGTCCCATAGGGAGGATCTCCGCAGCTCTCTGCCGGAGTTCTGCCTCGCTTTCTCCCAGGGAGATCCGAAGAGCCACCTCTCCCTCCGTCGGCGTCCAGCCCAGAGTCAGGTAATTGCAGCGTATCATTTCCGAGGCATACTGATGGGCGATATGCTCCATCAGGATCCGGAGTACGCCCTTACTGCAGGCATATGCCGCACGATCCTTCTGTCCGCCCCATGCATGGGCCGAACCGGTCAGCACAATACTTCCTCCGCCATTCATCCGCATATATTTCACTGCCTGCTGGCAGCAGAAAAATGCCGCTTTGAAATTCACGTCCATGACCCAGTCAAAGGTCTCCTCATCGCAGGTATCCAGCGGCGATACAGGTGTAACACCGGCGTAATTGAAGAAGCCGTCAATCTTCCCGAACTTCCGGTAGGTCTCATCGAAAAGATTCCTGCAATCCTCCACCTTCAGCAGGTCGGTATGCACGAATATCGCTTCCGATCCATAGGTTTTGATATTCTTTACGATCTTCTTCCCGGCCTTCTCATCCCTGCCGCCGATCACGACCTTCGCGCCCTCCTGGCCACAGACCTCTGCCACGGCCCGTCCGACACCCTTGGTGCCTCCGGAGATCACGATCACTTTGTCTTTTAATCTATTCTCTGCCATGTTCTGTACTCCCAATCACAGGCCGTAGCCTCAAGACTCCCCTGTCCTGCTCAGAATAACATCTACAGCTGCAGTGCCTTATCCACATCGAAGCCCCTGAGACAGAGGTCTTCACCATTCTCATCATATACATGAACCGTCGCCATATAATGCTTCAGACGCTCTGCCAGCTGTTCTTTGGTATCACATACCAGATAGAGACGGGTCAGGACCTGCTTCTCATTTCCGATCCATTCGGGAAGGACCTCGTCCCCCTCGTGGAGTCTCTGGATGTTCTCGATGGCGCAGGGATCGTCCTCCCAGGCAGAGAGTCCATCGATCCTTGCGATCTTACCTTTCTTCAGCAGGAACCACAGGGTTGCCGCATGCTTACCGCGAAGATAGGTGTCATCATCCTTTGCCAGATCCACATCGCCCTCGGAACCGGTCAGTGCAAAACGGATCAGCATCTCTCTCTGATCAAAGCCGTGAATGGCCTTCATCAGAAGATGCGGTGCTTCTCCCTGCAGACGGAAGCCCGTATCATAAACATAGAATTCCCCGTTCTCAAAGAAGCCCGACAGCATCAGGATCCCGTTCCGTATCCCGATCTCCTTGAACATCCGTACCGCATTTTCATGCATACGGCTGAAATATTCATCCAGATGCTTGGACGGATAGGTTCCGCCCAGACATACACGGGACAGTCCCGGCTGTTCGTCCGTCGTATACCGGTCGTAGATGCAGGATGCGGAGCACTCTCCGTCCTTGAAGGTATAATACATACCCATGTCTTCGCACTGCATATATTTTTCTACGATAAAACGCTTCTTGTAGGAAGCATCCAGTGCGATCTGTACGCCTTTTCTCAGTTCTTCCTCATTGTAGGCTACGGTCATTCCGACACCGCCGCCGTTGTCAACGGGCTTGATCATGACCGGATATACGATCTTGTCCAGATCCTCACGCTTCATATCGGCATCCAGATAGAACTCCGGGATACCGTGTACTCCGTAACGTTCGCAGGTAGCTTTAAAGATATCCTTAAATGCAAATACATCCACGATCTGCTGTGTGGCATAGCAGGGAAGATTCAGGGCTTCACAGACCTTGCAGTAGGAAGGGACCAGGATATCGGCCACGCCCACCAGCACGCCGTCCACCTTCTCCTCATTTGCAAGCGCCACAAGCCCCGGAACATCCATTCCGTCTACATCATATGCCTTCCACGCTGCTTTCTTCGCCGGATCCGTGTGTCTTCCGGAGGATACGATGGTCTTGATCCCCATATTGTTTGCGATCTCCACCAGGGGGGTCGTCTCCGGATTACCGCCAAGGATCAGCAGCTTCTTGCCTTCAAATTCACGCTCCATATTTTCCTCCATATTGTTTATATATTCATGTAATATTCCGGGGAGTTTCTTCCCCGTACAGTCGATAAGATCCTTCGGCTTCGCCTCAGGATGACAGGTACGGCTTCGCCTCAGGATGACTCCTTCCTGTCATTCTGAGCCCGCAGGGCGAAGAATCTTACAGTACGCTCCCTCATCTGTCTGCATGGATGCACACCATGCGAAGAATCTTACAGTACGATCCCCTCACCCATCTGCATCAGTCTGCAGGGAAGCTTCTTCTCCTGCATGATCTCGTAAAATTTCCCGGGATCCCCGTGATGGCATGCAAACATACCATAATGACAGGGAATCGTGATCCCCGGCTTCAGAAGCTCAGCCAACTGGGGAAGATCCTCTTCATTCATATTTCCGTAGGCTCCGTTGATGGGGCCGATCAGCACATCCAGATCTCTGGGAAGGGAAATGGCCCTATCCAGCCTGAGGCAGGTATCTCCGGCCTCGTAAACCTTCTTTCCGTCTACCGTCACAATGACACCCACCGCATCCGGTGCACCGGTCCCGTGATCACAGTCCACGAAGTCGATCGTAAAACTGCCTGCCGTTACCCTGTCCTTCGGAGCCACATAGGTGATCTGATCACCGTAATACTCCAGCTGCAGCTGGTGGATCAGCTTCTCACAGTCTACAGAACATAACAGCTTCGTTCTGTGATTTGCGATCAGTTCGGGAACTGCATCCATATCAAAATGATCCAGATGCGGATGCGTACAGATCACGACATCAAATTCCAGTTCCTCCGGAAGAAGCATCTGCGGCAGCAGTCTCCGATATCCGTGATGTCCCTCAACTCTCTCCACACATTCGGAGAGATAGAGATCGATGGCAAGCAGTTCTCCTGCCTTGCTCTTAATAATAAATCCCGCCTGTCCGGCTGAGAACAGATGTGTCTTTCCGACAGGCGCCGTCCTGATCTTTTCCGCAAGCCGCTGCATATGTTACCCTCCCCCAATAATACTCCTGATCCATAGTTATCGATTCCGGCCGAACCGGTTTATGCATGAGAATTCCCGCCATAGAGGAATCGTTTTGTCAGACGCAGTCTCAGCTCCTCTGCCTTTGGTACGGAAACCGTCAGGATCCGTCTCCTGTTCACGCCGATCCCGATCAGCCTCTCTATAGCTTTCTCCGAAAATGTTTCACTGACAGATGCGATCAGAACAAAGTCATATTCCATTTCGGTAATCTGTTCCACCGGATCCACATCCAGGCAGCATCTCCTGTATTCCCAGTAATCATCATCTACCCAGCCGGTAACTCTGCAGTGTCCGGTCTCCTTGAACCGGTTCACCAGCTGCTGGCCGAAGGTCCCGGCGCTGTAGATCACGACCCTCTTCCCGTAATAGGCTTTATCAAAGGTGGAATAATCATCCTCCGGCAATCGTCCGCCGGAGCGCATGATACAGATGGAAAGCACATAATCCGTGATCTGCTGTGCCAGATGAAGTCCCTCTGCATCTTCGATACTGTCCTTCCATCGGTTCATATATTCATAAAGGCTCCTAAGCTTCCCTGCTTCCGCCGCAAAGCTTGTGCTCTGCTTCAGCATGGAGTCTTCTCTCTGTCTGTAATGATAGTCCGTATGCTCCGTGACTGCGATCTTCCTGCACCGGAGAAGTGCAGGATACGTGACTGCCGCATCTTCGCCGATGGAGATTGCTTCATCCACCTGCATTTGCGGATCATATACAATGTCCCGTCTAAAGAGTTTATTCCAAACGTAGGTGGAGATCCCGGGTCTGTAGAAGCTTCCGTCGGACATCATATGCTTCTGAACCCGTTCGTACAGCTCCTCCCCTTCATAGACTCCTGCAGGGATACGGTCCACCAGTTCCGCGGCGCGGTCGAAGATCACTCTTGTCTGACCCGCACAGATCATATCCGCACCTGTTTCACGATAAACCTGCACCATCTTTTCGATAAAAGAGGGGCCGATCCAGTCATCTCCGTCCACATACGAAATCAGACCACCCGTTGCTACTGCAAGGCCGGCCTTTCGTGCAGATACCAGTCCGCCGTTTTCCTTATGGATCACACGGATCCTCGAATCCTTGGAAGCATACAGATCACAGATCTCGGGACAACGATCCTTTGATCCGTCATCCACCAGAATGATCTCCAGATTTCCGTAGGTCTGGTTCACGATACTCTCAATGCAGATCCCCAGATATCTGTCGATCATGTAGATCGGAACTATAATGCTGATCAGCGGTTGCTCTTCCATGTCACACTCCCATGTCACACTCCGTAAACCGGACCGCAGTCCGGCTTTACTCCCTTTTGGGCATACACGGATATTATATCTTAAACACTTTCCCATAGCAAGGGAAATTGCAATGGTTTAGCGAGTTTTACCTCCGGGATCCATGGTCTGTGCGATACGCAAAAAAGAAGCAGCAGTTACCTTACGGCACTTGCTGCTTCTTTTTTTGTTTATGATCTTATGAATGAAGCATTTCCGGAAAACCGGCTCTGCTTCCGATCTCTCTTACTGCTCCTCAGCGATTGCTGCCTGAGCTGCTGCCAGACGAGCTACCGGTACACGGAACGGTGAGCAGGATACATAGTCAAGACCGATCTTGTGGCAGAACTCTACGGAAGACGGATCTCCACCGTGCTCTCCGCAGATACCTACATGAAGCTTCGGATTAACCGGCTTGCCAAGGTCGATGGCCATCTTCATCAGCTTGCCGACACCTGCCTGATCCAGCTTAGCGAAGGGATCATTCTCAAAGATCTTGGTATCATAGTATGCATCCAGGAACTTACCTGCATCATCACGGGAGAAGCCGAATGTCATCTGAGTCAGGTCGTTTGTACCGAAGCAGAAGAAGTCAGCTTCCTTAGCGATCTCATCAGCCGTCAGTGCTGCTCTCGGGATCTCGATCATGGTACCTACTTCGTACTCCAGCTTAACGCCTGCTGCTGCGATCTCAGCATCTGCTGTCTCAACAACAACCTTCTTAACGAACTTCAGCTCCTTCACCTCGCAGGTAAGCGGGATCATGATCTCCGGCTTTACATTCCAATCCGGATGAGCCTTCTGAACCTCGATAGCTGCACGGATCACTGCCTTTGTCTGCATCTTTGCGATCTCCGGATAGGTAACTGCAAGACGGCATCCACGATGACCCATCATCGGGTTGAACTCATGCAGACCCTGGATGATTCCCTTGATGGTCTCAACGCTCTTGCCCTGTGCATCCGCCAGCTTCTGGATCTCTTCCTCTGTGGTCGGAACGAACTCATGAAGCGGGGGATCCAGGAAACGGATCGTAACCGGGCAGCCCTCAAGTGCCTCATACAGTGCCTTGAAATCTCCCTGCTGATAAGGAAGGATCTTCTCAAGTGCTGCTTCTCTCTCTTCTACTGTATCGGAGCAGATCATCTCACGGAATGCTGCAATTCTGTCTTCCTCGAAGAACATATGCTCTGTACGGCAAAGACCGATACCTTCCGCACCCAGCTCACGAGCCTTCTTCGCGTCTGCCGGTGTATCCGCATTTGTACGAACCTTCAGCTTACGATACTTGTCAGCCAGCTGCATGATACGTCCGAACTCGCCGGCGATCTGTGCATCAACTGTCGGGATCAGGCCCTCATAGATATTTCCTGTAGTACCGTCAATGGAGATCGGATCTCCCTCATGGAACTCCTTGCCGCCCAGAGTGAACTTCTTGTTCTCCTCATCCATTACGATATCGCCGCAGCCGGATACACAGCAGGTACCCATACCACGTGCAACTACGGCTGCATGAGAGGTCATACCGCCGCGAACAGTCAGGATACCCTGAGATACCTTCATTCCGGTGATATCCTCCGGTGATGTCTCAAGACGAACCAGAACGACCTTCTCGCCACGAGCTGCCCAGCTCTCAGCATCCTCAGCCGTGAAGACTGCCTTACCGCATGCAGCACCCGGAGAAGCACCAAGGCCCTTGCCCAGCGGTGTAGCTGCCTTCAGAGCAGCTGCATCGAACTGCGGATGAAGCAGGGTATCCAGGTTACGCGGATCGATCATGGCTACCGCTTCCTTCTCGGTCTTGTGGCCTTCATCGATCAGATCGCAGGCGATCTTCAGAGCAGCCGGAGCTGTTCTCTTACCATTTCGGCACTGCAGCATGTAGAGCTTCTTGTTCTCAACGGTGAACTCCATATCCTGCATATCATGATAATGATTCTCAAGGATCTCGCAAACCTTGATGAACTCAGCATAGGCCTCGGGGAACTCCTGCTCCATCTGAGCGATCGGCATAGGTGTACGAACACCGGCAACCACGTCCTCGCCCTGTGCGTTCTTCAGGAACTCACCCATCAGCTTCTTCTCGCCTGTTGCGGGATCACGGGTGAAGGCAACGCCTGTACCGGACTCGTCGTTCAGGTTACCGAATACCATGGGCATTACATTGACTGCGGTACCCCAGGAATACGGGATATCATTGTCACGACGGTATACATTTGCTCTCGGGTTATCCCATGAACGGAATACAGCCTCGATAGCCAGCTTCAGCTGTACAACCGGATCAGACGGGAAGTCCTCGCCCAGCTGCTTCTTGTACTCTGCCTTGAACTGCTCAGCCAGCGTCTTCAGATCGGCAGCGGTAAGATCCACATCATACTTAACGCCCTTCTCTTCCTTCATCTTGTCGATCAACTGCTCGAAATACTTCTTGCCGACTTCCATAACGACATCAGAGAACATCTGGATGAAACGTCTGTAGGAGTCATAAACGAAGCGCTCGAACTTGGGATCCGGATTTCCTGCGATCATCGCAGCAACTACCTCGTCATTCAGACCCAGGTTCAGGATGGTATCCATCATACCAGGCATGGATGCTCTTGCGCCGGAACGAACGGAAACCAGCAGCGGATTCTGCTTATCCCCGAACTTCTTACCGTTAATTTCCTCCATCTTTGCAACGCCTTCCATAGCCTGAGCCATGATCTCGTCGTTGATCTTACGGCCATCCTCATAATACTGAGTACAAGCCTCGGTTGTGATCGTGAATCCCTGCGGTACCGGAAGGCCGATGCCTGTCATTTCTGCCAGGTTCGCACCCTTACCACCAAGAAGATTTCTCATGCTCATGTCGCCTTCGCTGAACATGTAGACCCATTTGTTTGCCATGTTTCTAGATACCTCCTACATATAAAATGTGATGTTTTGCGGGGCACCCCTCGTCAGAATGCCGAATGCATATGAAAGACCCCACAACTGCGAAATATTATAACATAAAAAGCAGACAAAGGAAACATGATTTTCTGTAAAGTTTCTGCAATTTATATCAATCTGCACAAAACACAGACTTCTCTGAAACCGAAGAAGGATCCGGAACAAAAAATTCCGGACCCTTCCTGCCTGCGGGAGGATTCTCCTGCGATATTCAGTTTACATAATGCCGACTTGGGAACCCTGTTCCCGTAAGGTCCGACATCATCAATATGCCAGTTTTGCGGCAAGATATGCCTTCAGTTCGGAGATAGCCACTCTCTCCTGCTCCATGGTATCACGGTCACGAACGGTAACTGCTCCGTCGGTCTCGGAATCAAAATCATAGGTTACGCAGAATGGTGTACCGATCTCATCCTGTCTTCTGTAACGCTTACCGATCGCTCCGCGGTCATCGTACTCGCAGTTCCACTCCTTGGAAAGATCTGCGAAGACCTTCTCGGCACCTTCCGCCAGCTTCTTGGAAAGCGGAAGCACACCGACCTTTACCGGTGCGATAGCCGGATGGAAATGTAATACGGTCCGGACATCATTCTTCTCCGCATCCAGCACTTCCTCGTCATATGCCTCACACAGGAACGCAAGGGTCACACGATCCGCACCGAGTGAGGGTTCCACAACATAGGGGATGTACTTCTCATGTGTCTCGTCATCAAAATAATCCATGGGTTCACCGGAGGTATTCTGATGCTGCGTCAGGTCGTAGTCCGTTCTTGACGCGATACCCCAGAGCTCACCCCAGTCAGTGAACGGGAATGCGTACTCGATGTCGGTGGTATGATCGGAATAGAAGGACAGCTCCTCCGGATCATGATCACGCAGCCGGAGATTCTCTTCCCTGATACCCAGCTCCAGCAGCCAGTTGTAGCAGAAGCTTCTCCAGTAGTTGAACCACTCGGTCTGTGTTCCCGGCTTGCAGAAGAACTCCAGCTCCATCTGCTCGAACTCTCTGGTACGGAAGGTGAAGTTACCCGGTGTGATCTCATTCCGGAAGGACTTTCCGATCTGACCGATACCGAACGGTACCTTCTTACGGGAGGTACGCTGTACATTTTTAAAGTTTACAAAGATACCCTGCGCAGTCTCGGGGCGGAGATATACCACATTCTTGGCATCCTCGGTAACGCCCTGGAAGGTCTTGAACATCAGGTTGAATTCACGGATATCCGTGAAATTATGCTTACCGCAGGAGGGGCAGGGAACCTGGTTGTCGTCGATGAACTTCTTCATCTGCTCGTGTGTCCAGCCATCGACGGAACTCTCCAGTGTAAGTCCCTTCTCTGCCGCATAATCCTCGATGATCTTATCGGCTCTGTGACGCTCATGGCACTCCTTGCAATCCATCAGCGGATCCGAGAAGCTTCCCAGATGCCCGGATGCGATCCATGTCTGGGGATTCATAAGAATGGCACAGTCAACCCCCACATTATAGGGATTCTCCTGAATGAACTTCTTCCACCATGCCTTCTTCACATTGTTCTTAAGCTCCACGCCGATATTGCCGTAATCCCAGGTATTGGCAAGTCCGCCGTAGATCTCTGAACCGGGATATACAAATCCACGGGATTTTGCAAGGGCAACAATTTTCTCCATTGACTTTTCCATACGATTCTCCTTTTGTTTCAATAAATATCAAAAACGCTGTTTCGGCGTTTATAAACCGAGAAAAAGAACGACGATCGCCGTCCCCTCTCCATCCGTATGCGCGATACCGTTTTCGATCGCCGCATGCGGATTGGCGTAGAGAAGCTTCCCGTCCTCCAGACGGATGTTCATCTTCTCATCCGTGACCAGCATCATATTTTCATTCACATCGATGGCATCGGAAGAAACGGTATTCCCGTTTGCATCCGAAAATGTGGCTGTTACCGCCTTCGTCTCCACCAGGGTATCGATCTCGTTCTGATCCATGGAGGATGCGTCGTAACCCGCCTCTGCCAGTTCCGCATCCGAAACCTTCTTCTCCGGTTCAGCTGCCGTGTAACGATTTGCTTCATCCGCCGTGGCCTTATCAGCCGTCTCGGCAGAATAGACCGTCAGTTTCAGATCCATGTGATTAAAAGCATTATAGGCGGAAATGTCAGTGTAGGAAATGGCCGTCCTGATCACATCCTTCTCCTGTTTCATCTGAAGGAAGGAGACCTTCTGTGCGCCCTGTTCCTTATTAAATGAATTGATCTCATTCTGGATAAACGCCCGGACCTCATCCGGCTTATAATCAACTCCGGTGTAATCCTCCACGGCGATCTCCAGGATCCTGCCGTTACTGTCGATCTCCAGCGTATTTACATCCGTTGCGCCGATCAGGTCCTGCTCGGGAGCCTCCGTCGTTTCTTCCTTCTTTCCGCAGGCTCCGAATATGGCAAGAACAAACAGTGCCGTCAGAACCGTTATGATCCTTTTCTTCCAGCCTTTCATCTTACACACTTTCCTCGCTTTTTATGCACATTTCGAAACATACGTATTTTACATTTATTTTTCACGTATTTCAACTGTATTTTCAGATCAACTGTCGTTCCAGACTCTCAAGGACTTCCAGAGAACGAAGCGGATAATCCAAAATCCGGTCGCGTGCTTTATCCGCAGTCCGGATCAGTTCCCTTCTCCCCTCCTCCGTCGGTTCAAAACTATAGGTCGCACCGATGGGCTGCGACAGAATATAGCGGATCAAGGGGGACGCCGCATCTCTCGCGAACTCTCCTTCAATATCCAGAAGTTTGATACAGAATGCAGCTCTGACCACTTCCGCTTTCAGTCTCCCCTCCAGAAGCGCAAGGAAGGTAACATACAGAAGGTTCAGTTCATCTTTCCCGCCCAGTCCCTCTCTGGTGAAATACTCAGTCAGTTCCGAACAGTAAGAAGCCGACGCAAAGTTCTCCACATCCAGGGTCAGATCCAGAAAGGATCTTTGGATCTCAGCCCCTGTAAGTGTGTAGGCCTGTTTTCCGGGCCGCAGCAAAAAGCGTCCCATGGTAAAGCTCTGGGCCACTGCGGTAAAACGGTTGTTCTGACGTCTGGCTCCGTTGGCGAATACCGTGATCCGTCCCAGCTGTTCCGTTAGAACCACCATTCTCTTATCATATTCACCCAGCTGGGAAACCGAAAGCACGATCCCCCGCACCCATTGCTCCTCATACATGGTTCTTCCTCAATATCCGTTTCTCAGCGTTTCTTCTTCTGTGAAAGATATCCGTATTCCTTCAGCAGCATGGCATTGTCCCGCCAGTCCGGCCGCACCTTGACAAAAAGCTTCAGATTTACCTGCTGTTCCAGCATATCCTCGATCTCCCGTCTGGCACCGGAACCGATCCTTCTCAGCATGGAACCGCCCTTTCCGATGATGATCCCCTTATGGGAATCACGCTCACAGATGATGGTTGCATCGATATCCGTAAGACTTCCGTCCGGACGCTCACTGAAACGTTCCACGAGAACGGCGATCCCGTGGGGGATCTCCTTATCCAAATGGATCAGTGCCTGCTCCCGGATCAGTTCCGCGGCGATATCACGAACCCGTTCATCCGTGACCGTATCCGCATCATAGAACATGGGGCCCTCCGGCATAAGCCTGAGAAGTACCCGGATCAGTTCATCCAGATTCTTTCCCTTCACCGCCGAAACCGGAACCACCTCGGTAAACTCCATTTCCTTCGTGTAGGCAGTGATGCATTCCGCAATCTGCTCTTCCTTTACCGTATCGGTCTTATTGATGCAGAGGACCACCGGGATCTTCACCTTCCGTAACCGTTCCAGGATCTGACGCTCCCCTGCTCCGATAAAGGTCGACGGCTCCACCAGCCACAGGATCACGTCCACTTCTCCCATAGCCGAACCGGACACCTCCAGCATATAATCGCCCAGTTTATTCTTTGCCCTGGTGATCCCCGGCGTATCCAGAAATACGATCTGACCCTCATCACAGGTATATACGGTCTGTATCTTTCTTCTGGTGGTCTGGGCGCGGTTCGATACCGCTGCGATCTTCTGACCGATGAGAGCGTTCATCAATGTGGATTTCCCCACATTCGGTCTTCCCACCAGCGCAGCAAACCCACTGCGCGTCGGCGCATTTTCTGACATATCTTCCTCCGCCCCTGTTCTTCCCTATAACAGGTTTTCTATCTTATCAAATCGTTTGCTGTCCTTTTCCACCTTTGCTTTGGAACCCACCACGCAGATGGTCTCTTCCTCACGGATCCCGTCCAGATAGGGTGCAAGCTTCCGGATACTTTCCTGATCAGCGGAAAGGATTGCTTCCCTGTCCTTCTGCCTGTCTTCATCCGTTCTTCCCATCAGGTACGCATAAAAGCTGGCCAGACCTTCGGCCGACGGATTCAGCGGCGTGTCTCTCTTGCTGATGGTTCCGATGATGTATTTCAGCATATCCCTGTCAGAGCAGTCAAATTCCCTCAGGTAATCAGCCGCCTGTTCATAGATCTGATAGGTCTCCTCCAGATTCGGATCACGATAGGAAGTAAGATAACAGATCCCGTCCCTTCCGAAATCGCACATGGCCCCGTAGGCTCCGCCCTGCACACGGACACGGATCCACAGATACTCATAGGAGAAAATGATCTGCAGTACGTTCAGGGCTCCAGTATATTCAAGCCCGTCTTTCCTGTAATCCCAGGCTGTAGCGACAAACTGTACCTGCCCGGCGGTCACAAATCCCTCATTCTTCTTCTCAGGCAATGCTCTTTCCGCAGGCGCTCCCATCGCCTCATCCGAAAGCTCTGCCAGGAATCCCGTGATCGCCTTCTTCTCTTCCTCACCCGGAAGATCCTTATGCGTATAGGACAGCTTCACTCTGCTCCTGCTGAATATCCTGGCGTGCACCTTCTTCAGCTGCTCGGCCAGTTCGTCATAACGGTTCTCAAAATCCGCATTCAGTCCGCTGATAAACCGATAATAATCGATGCCTTCCGTCTGCTCCTTCAGGGCATACCTTTCGGAAATGTAGGATTTTGCCCTTCCTGCTGCCGTCACATGTCCGCTTCCCGGCATGTCGGAGCGAAGTCCGGAATACATCTCGGCTATGATCTCCCCAAGCCTTTTCCTGTCTGTGATCTTCGAACGAAGGAGCACCTCCGACAGAAGCTCTACGCCCGGAACCAGTTCCCCTTCCAGCGTCTTTACCCTCGCCATAAGATAGAGCAGGGTATCGTCCGAATGTGCCTTTGCGAGGAGCCCTGTGGAGACAGCAAGACCGCCGGTCTTCAGATTCAGTTCATTTGTCAGTTCTTCCAGAGAATACTTCTCCGTGGGAACCGATTTATACAGCTCGGCCAGAAGCGCTGCCAGCTGCAGTTCTTCTGTCGAAAGGTCGGACAGATCAAAGTAGATATCCAGATACTCGATCCCGTTGGTAAAGATACTGTGAGACACCAGCTCGGTCCCGTCGATCTCCGAGAATCGGTTACAAAGCTTCCTGTCCTCAGGATCGATATCCTCCCTCGCAAGAAGAGGAATGGCTTCCAGATCCTCCACCGGAGTGGGGTCACTCTGGTATTTCTTTAAGTGTGCGGTCTCTTCCACCACGCGGGTTCTTTCTTCCGCGGAAAGGGATTCTCTTTTGGAGGCAAGCGCCGCCTGCAGCTCTTCCTCCTCTTTCTGATCCATACCGATCACGGGAACACCGATGATATAAGCCACATGCGGATTGTCGATAAGATGATCGCGGATCAGCTGTTCGAAATATCCGGACTCCACATCCCCGGTCAGTTCTTTATAGACCCCATCCAGGGAGAACAGGTCCAATGCGGCCTTGTCATCGTAAAGCCAGGTATCAAATGCATCCAGGCCCAGCATAAGGCCTTTGGGATACCTTCCGAAATTTCCTTCCTTATGGAGGAACTCAAATCTGCGGATCGCTGCCCGAAGAGATGTCTTATCCAGACCGTTTTCGGAAAGACCTCTCAGCGTGTCCGTAAGAACCTCACGGAATCTGTCCGCATCCTTCTCATTACAATTATGTGCCACCACGGAAAATACCGGCTGCAGCATGGTAGTATCATACGAACTTTCCACATCCGCCGCCAGACCGGCGTCGATGATGGCCTTTCGCAGCGGTGCGCCCTCTGCATCCAGAAGCACATAACTCAGCACATCAAAAGCCACCCGCAGTTTTTTGTCCAGAGAAGTACCGATCACGGCGTTATAGGTCAGATAAGCATTTTCCTCTTCCTTCTCACCCTCCGCAAGCGCAAAGGGGATCCTGGCTTCCGTCGGACGCTCCGGGGCTTCCTGTAACCGGATGGAGGAATCCACATCCAGTGCATCAAACTCCGAGAGGTATTCCCGGTCCAGGTATTCCAGCTGTTCTTCAGCATCCAGCTTGCCATACAGATAGATATAACTGTTGGACGGATGGTAATAGGTCCTGTGATATTCCAGGTACTCTTCCCTTGTCAATGTCGGGATCTCCTTCGGATCTCCGCCGGAATCATGCCGGTATACGGAATCCGGAAAGAGCTGTCCGCTGATGCTTCTGGCGATCACGGAATCCGGTGCGGAATACACACCCTTCATCTCGTTGTAAACAACGCCGTTGTATATGAGCGGACTGTCCTGATCAGCCATCTCATAGTGCCAGCCTTCCTGAAGAAAGATCTCTTCCTTATCGTAAATATTGGGATGGAACACCGCATCCAGATAGACATCGGTCAGATTCCGGAAATCCTTGTCATTGCAGCTGGCAATGGGATAAACGGTCTTGTCCGAATAGGTCATGGCATTTAAAAAGGTATTCAATGAACCCTTTGCCAGTTCGACAAAAGGATCCTTTGCAGGATACTTCTTCGATCCGCAGAGCACGGTATGCTCAATGATATGCTGGATCCCCTTGGAATTGTCAGGAGGTGTCCGGAATCCGATGGCAAAGACCTTGTTGACATCGTCATTGACAATGAGCATCACTCTTGCACCGGTCTTCTCATGGCGGAGGACATATCCGGTCCCGTTCACTTCCGGCAGTTCTTCAGTCTGTTCGATCCTGTAATTCTTGATATTATCTAACATGAAAATCTCCTTGATTTAGTTTGATCTAACTAGAAAAGTATAACACGTTTACATTGGAAAAACCACCGGAATTCCTTATATTGCTGTCCGCATCAAACAAAGACCACCGGAGAGTCTCTGACTCTCCGGCGGTCTTTGATCAATATTTCATATTATTTTCGTGCATCGATCACGGATTCAGGCATACACCGCTATCACTGAATCTGTAAACTCTTCCGTTGATCGAGTATCTTCCGCCATACCACATAGCACCGGACTTACCGAAATAGTACCACTTACCGCCGATCTTCTGCCAGCCATAACGCTCAGCTCCGTCAGAACCGAAGTAGTGCCATGTTGAGCCACTGGGTTTCAGCCATCCCGTTCTCATTGCTCCGGAGGTGTTGAAGTAATACCACTTATTACCTATCGAACGATAACCGGTATACATATTTCCGTAATCCTTTTGGAAATAGTACCATTTCTTTCCTACCTTTTTCCAACCGGTAGCCATGGCTCCGCCGGCTTTCTTATCAAAGTAATACCAGTCTCTTCCGATTTTCTTCCATCCGGTGATCATATAGCCCCCGGCGTTGAAGTAATAGTATTTCTTACCAACTTTAACCTGCTTGGATTTTGCATATGTTCCATCCTCATACTGATACCACCAACCCTTGGCATCTTTATTCCATCCCAGGTTTGTACGCTTGATCGAGAAGGAATAACTACCTGTATAAGAATCTGATCCGCTTATCGTGTTTACACGGAGGAAATAGGTTCCCTTCTTCAGAGAAAAAGCTCTTAACGTTTTAGTACCTACAGAAGTAGCTCCTGAATCCTTTGTTACATAATTAGGTTTTGCCTTAACACCATTAGTTCCATAAAAATCAAAGCTTATGGACTGCATACTTCCGGTGATATTCATAAAAAGAACCGAATCCTGACTCAGAGTCAGTTTGTATGCATCCACCAGATCATCCGATCCAAGGTAACCCGTATAAGCCGTACCGAATTTCATCGGATGAGCAGCAGCATCCGCATCATCTCTGGTAGAATAAGATTCAGGGAATGTCTCAGTAGCCGGGGTATACTTAAACTGGAAAGAATAGGAATTATCGTTGTATTTAGAACCGTAACCCGACACTTTTATGTAGTAATCGCCTGCCACAAGCTTCCTGATAAAAGCCCCCTGTTTCTGTGGACCAACAGACTCAGCGAGATAAACCACCTTTTGGGCAGCATCCATCACCTCAAAGTTTGCCGAATCATCTTTCGTTGTTACAGAAAAATTGAGTCTGCCGGATTGTGGTATAGAAACCTTATAAAACTGGTTTACTCTACCATTCGTTCCAAAGTTTCCGGATACCGGTTGTTCACTGACAATCGGGGTCGCATCTGCCACACCCGATCCTGCTGCTTCTGCCTTACCGGTAAATGCAAAGCATGCGAGTCCGGTAGCCAGAGCAAGTGTAAGTAATTTCTTCCTCATAAGGCCCTCCTTCATAATCATGGGTTATACAAACGTACATAGTTAAATATAGCACACAAACCTTCAGATTTCAAGACAGGAGTATATTATTCCGGCAATTAAACTCTTGCTTCGCATCTCTGACTGCTCACAGGTGACACCACCTGCACCGATGACGAATCTGCCTGCTTCGCAGCCAGTCGCCGCTTCGCGGCTGATTACATTCGTCATGATTTGTTGGCGTCACCTATTCCAGGTCACAAAACAGAAAAGGAGTGATGGATTCTGCAAGCAGACCCATCACTCCTTTTCTGTTTTGCACCTGTGAGCAGTGACTTTACATCATTCCCATGCCGCCGGCGCCGCCTGCGGGCATAGCGGGGGTATCTTCCTTGATATCGGCTACTACGGACTCGGTGGTCAGCAGTGTAGATGCGATGGATGTTGCATTCTGCAGTGCGGTACGTGTAACCTTAACCGGATCGATGATACCGGACTCGATCATATTGACATACTCTTCCTTGTATGCATCGAAGCCGATCGCATCCTCGGACTCCATAACCTTATTTACGATGACTGCACCTTCCAGACCCGCATTCTCTGCAATGTGGAACAGCGGAGCCGTCATGGCCTTGCAAAGGATCTGAGCACCTGTCTTCTCATCTCCTTCCAGTGTATCTGCAAGCGCTGCAACCTTCTTTGTAGCATGTACATATGCAGCTCCACCACCGGAGATGATACCTTCCTCAACAGCAGCACGTGTTGCATTCAGTGCGTCCTCCAGACGAAGCTTTGCCTCCTTCATCTCTGTCTCGGTTGCTGCACCTACACGGATCACTGCAACACCGCCGGCAAGCTTTGCAAGTCGCTCCTGCAGCTTCTCCTTGTCAAACTCGGAGGTTGTCTCTGCCAGCTGGGTCTTGATCACATTTACACGATCGGAGATGGCACTCTTCTCACCCTCGCCGTCAACGATGGTTGTATTCTCCTTGGTTACCTTTACGCTCTTTGCACGGCCAAGCTGATCAATGGTCGTATCCTTAAGCTCATAACCCAGTTCGGAGGAGATCACGGTACCGCCTGTCAGGATCGCGATATCCTGCAGCATATCCTTACGACGATCGCCATAACCCGGAGCCTTCACAGCTACAACATTGAATGTACCACGCAGTTTGTTCACGATCAGGGTTGTAAGAGCCTCACCCTCAACATCCTCTGCGATGATGAGCAGCTGAGAACCGGTCTTTACGATCTCCTCAAGTACCGGAAGGATATCCTGGATATTGGAGATCTTCTTGTCTGTGATCAGGATGTACGGATTCTGAAGCTCAGCCACCATCTTCTCCATGTCTGTGGACATGTAGGCAGATACGTAACCACGGTCAAACTGCATACCTTCTACAAGATCCAGTTCCGTCTTCATGGTCTTGGATTCCTCAACCGTGATAACACCGTCCTTGGAAACCTTCTCCATGGCATCGGCAACCAGCTCGCCAACCTCTTCGTCACCTGCGGAAATAGCAGCTACCTTTGCGATCTGCTCTTTCCCGCTGATCTGCTGACTCATATCGGAAATTGCCTGTACAGCCTCTGTACAAGCCTTCTTCATTCCCTTACGAAGTACGATGGGGTTTGCACCTGCTGCCAAGTTCTTCATTCCTTCATTGATCATAGCCTGAGCCAGGACGGTAGCTGTCGTTGTACCATCACCTGCCACATCATTGGTCTTGGTTGCAACTTCTTTTACAACCTGAGCACCCATATTTTCAAATGCATCCTCCAGTGTGATCTCCTTTGCAATGGTCACACCATCGTTGGTGATCAGCGGAGCACCATAGGACTTATCCAGGACTACATTTCTTCCTTTGGGTCCAAGTGTCACACGAACTGTATCTGCCAACTGGTTTACACCGCTCTCAAGTGCTTTTCTTGCTTCAGCACCATACTTGATTTCCTTAGCCATTTTATCGTCTCCTTACTGTTAATTATAATCTATATTGTTTGGGGTAATAAGATCCTTCGCCGGTGCGGATCGCTATCGCTTCGCGCACGGCTCAGGATGACATGCCGGGTTTTACTATTCAACGACTGCCAGGATATCATCCTGACGTACGATGGTATACTTCTCCTCACCCAGTGTCACATCCGTACCTGCATACTGTGAATAGATCACTTTCTGGCCTACTTCCACATTCATGGGGATGGTCTTTCCATCCTCTACCTTACCGGGGCCGACTGCTACAACCTCCGAATACTGGGGCTTCTCCTTGGAATTTCCGGTCAGGATAATGCCGGACTGGGTCGTCTCCTCAACCTCAGCCTGCTTCAAAACAACTCTGTCACCTAAAGGTTTTACGTTCATGGTATACTCCTCCTCTTTCTCTGAATGTGCCGTCCGTTCTCTGTTTTTGCTTCTGTAACAGATCCTGCGTCCGGTCGGATTTTTAGCACTCACAGCTTCTGAGTGCTAACACAAATTATATTGTAACCTATTTTCAGAAAAAATCAAGTCCTATTTTACTTTCTGTACAAAGAAAAAGGAACATCCGCACTTATCGACGGATATTCCCTGTCAGATCTTATATTCATTTCCCGTGGGAAAAGATTCTTCGCTTCGCTCAGAATGACAAGGTTCCACACGGTACGATACGGTTCCAATGGAATGATACGGTTCCTTCGGGAGACATCTTATGCCGTTCCCGCATGCTCCGGACTGCCGTTCTTCTCTTTCCAACGGTAGTTCTTCTGATCCCGCATTTTTCTGACTTCTCCGCGCTGGGTCATTTCATTTGCCTCCCTGCCACAGCGGAAACCGGCCAGCCATGTCCTGTAATTGGAAAGAAGGCCTTCATAAAAATGTTCGAGCCTGTCGCAGGTACGATAATCCTCCGGCGTCACAAGTCCGGGCTTCTTATCAAAGAGATTGATCCCGCTGACCTGAAGTACCTTCTCTACAAACTGTGTGCAGAAGAAAGCATATTTCCGGTCGAAAGCCTTATGGAACTTCACTGCCAGAACGCCCAGATAATTATATCCGTACAGGCGCCGTCTTGCCTTAAGGCCCTCCACATAATCATGCGCCTTCTGGTAGACCTCCTTCGAAACAGGAAGCCGGAGCACCAGACATTCCGTGGACTTCTTTCTCCCGTATACACCCTTATTGATGTCCTCATCGATCAGACCGCAGTAGAAGGGATAATGCACCCTCTTCCTTGCGAAGCTGTACATCTCCGAGAGATTCTCATCAAACGCAATGGATGCATGCGCATAGGGCATGGGATTTAAAGCGCGGATGATCTTCGACGGAATGGTATGGGTCCGCGAGAGCAGGATGAACAGATCCTTCTTCTCCTGTCCCTTCGGACTCATTGTAAAAATATTATCTTCCGATGCATCGTAAATCTTACTGATCATAATAACCTTCTAAATCTCTGTCCCCTCGCGTATTCTAAAACTACTTACCCGGCTTATAGGAACTCTTAAGTCCTACGATACGGTTCAGGACCAGGTGTCCCTCCTTTGTATCCTTCGGATCCACGGAGAAATACCCGTTTCTGATAAACTGGAACCGGTCATAGGCCTTAGCGTCCCTGACACATGCCTCCAGCTTCGCATGGGGACGGACTACAAGGGAATTCGGATTGAAGTTCAGCGTTCCGTCCTCATTCAGCTTTCCCTTCTCCTCATCGATCAGATTCTCATAGAGTCTGACCTCTGCATCCACCGCATCCGGTGCATTCACCCAGTGAATGGTACCCTTGACCTTTCTTGCCCCTTCCTTCTCCTCATAACCGGAGCCGGATCTTGTTTCGGGATCATAGGTCCCGTGAACCACTGTCACAACACCGTTCTCATCCTTTTCACATCCGGTACAGCGAACGAAATAGGCACCCTTCAGGCGAACCTCATTTCCGGGGAACAGACGGAAGTATTTCTTCGGCGGTTCCTCCATGAAGTCATCCCGCTCGATATACAGTTCTTTCGAAAATGTGACCTTGCGGCTTCCCGCTCCCTCCGCATCCGGGTTGTTCTCGATCTCAAACTCTTCTGTCTGTCCTTCCGGATAGTTGTCGATCACCAGACGGACCGGATCCAGAACACCCATAAGGCGCGGAGCCTTCGGCTTCAGATCCTCACGGATACAATACTCCAGCATCGAATATTCCACGGAACTCTGGGATTTGGAGATTCCCACCAGCTTCATGAATGTCTTCAGGGATTCCGGTGTGAAGCCTCTCCGGCGAAGCGCTGCCAGCGTCACGAGACGCGGATCATCCCAGCCGTCTACGACGCCATCCTCCACCAGCTTCTTGATATATCTCTTACCCGTCACCACATCCGTCAGATACAGCTTCGCGAACTCGATCTGCTTGGGAGGATGCGGATATTCAAGTTCCTCGACCACCCAGTTATAAAGGGGCCGATGATCTTCAAATTCCAATGTACAGAGAGAATGTGTTACGCCCTCGATCGCATCCTCGATGGGATGCGCGAAATCATACATGGGATAAATGCACCAGGTGTCCCCGGTATTATGATGCGTCATGCGGGCGATCCGGTAAATGACGGGATCCCGCATGTTGATATTCGGAGATGCCATATCGATCTTGGCCCGAAGTACCTTGGAGCCGTCCGGATACTCCCCGTTCTTCATCCCTTCAAACAGTTCCAGATTCTCTTCCACGGAGCGGTCTCTGTAGGGACTGTTCTTTCCCGGCTCGGTAAGGGTTCCTCTGTACTCCCGGATCTCATCCGCAGTCAGATCACATACAAATGCCTTTCCCTTGCGGATCAGCTTCACCGCCGCCTCATACATTTGTTCAAAATACTCGGACGCATAGAGGACCTTTCCTCCGAAATCCGCGCCCAGCCATTTCACATCCTCCACGATGGAATTGACGAACTCCTCCTTCTCCTTGGTGGGATTCGTATCATCAAAACGGAGATTGAACTGACCCTTGTATTCCTCAGCCATACCATAGTTGAGAAGTATGGACTTTGCATGTCCGATATGCAGATATCCGTTGGGTTCGGGCGGAAAACGGGTAATGATCTTCTCGTACTTTCCCTCTGCCAGATCCTTATCGATGATCTGCTCTATAAAATGCTTCGATGTCATTTCCTCTGACATTGCTATTCTGCCTCCTGCTTCACGTACATCACTCTGCATCTTCCTCTTTTTCTTCACCGTCAGGCAGAGCAATACGTTGTGGTTCTTCCGATTTTACATGAACATCCTCGGTTTTGTCAACCTGTTCAGACTCCACTACATCAAATGCGGAATCGATCCCGTAGGGTCTGCTCTTCATTACTTCCTCGAGGGTTTTCTTCCCGTGGTCCTCTGCAGGCGGTACATTTACCGAACGGTTATTATCCTCCGCCGCTTCAAGGATGATCTCTATGGTTTCTCCCGTCACTTCAGAGGACTTCTTTCCTTCTGTATCCTGTTCTCCGGAAATGTCGTTCGTACCGTCTTCCGTATTCTTATCTCCTGCGGTTTCCTTCTCTCCTGCCTCTGCGGCTTCATACGTTCCTTCGTCCGCCGTACCCGGGCCGGATATTTCCTCGCCGTTTCTTCGAATGCTTCTGATGGGCGAATCCTCATCCGGATACTCCTCCTGGGAAACACCCTGAAGCTTGGCATTTTTCACCATCAGTACAATGGAAAGGATCGCCATGATCAGGAAAAGGGCCACCGCACCGATCAGCATCTTGATCAGGTTGTCCCTCGTGAAGATCCCTTCATCTTCCTTCGTCCTTCGTTCCGCCGGCTCCTGCAGTACGACCGTTGCAGGTTCCGTTGAAGCTTCCACCTTCGTGTCTTCCTTCGGTTCCTTCTCTGTCAGCTGGATAAAGCGAAAGAAGGAGCCGTCGATGGTATCATAATAGTGGAATCCTTCCACGCCCTGGACACTGACGCAGTAGATCAATACCACATCCTGCAGCTTCTCGGAGCGGTATACCGTTACTTCTCCGAAGCCCAGGTTCAGTTTGTCCTCGGTAAATCCCTCCGGGATCTTGATATTGGACGGTTTATCCAGCATGACATACCGCTCCGCGGAAGCGGAATACTCCACGTAGGGGATCAGTTCCCCGGTGGTAGGCTTCAGCTGATACCATTTGACCGTCCCGTCCGGATCGGCTCGGGCTATGATCTTCACCACCTTATTGGGCGATTCGTATGCCGGCACTTCCCGGTTCTTATACTCCGCCGTAGTCTCGGTATATCCCGCCGGTACCTCCTCCGGATTCTCCACCTTCACGATCCCGTCCGGCAGTTCACCCGGTTCCTCAGTGGATGCCTCTTCCGTGGATGCCCCGTCGGAAGCCTTCTCCGTACTCACCCCGTCCGAAGCTTTCTCCGTGGTGACTCCGGTACCGGGTTTTACTTCGATGGTCACACCGGCATTTGCCACGGTCAGCGTCGACTGTTCCTTGTCATAGGCACTTCCTCCGCCCGTGACCACTCTGGCAGAACCCTCACTGACCGCCTTAAACGTAGCTGATATGGACCCTGCGCCCGAGAATGTCGCCTTCAGTGTCCCGTTTCCTCCGTTGATATTCCCGCTTCCCCCCGTGTATTGCAGGATGGCCGCGGGATAGGTAAGATTGATGGTCATGGATGCCAGGGAATCTCCCGATGCATGAATGGTGACAGTTACATTTTCGCCCTTCTTTATCTCCAGTGAAGTGACCGAGAGATAAACCGTCACGTCTTCTGCTTCCGCCTGCCCCTGGGGCAGCCAGATACCGGTACACATCATCAGGAACATCCCAAGGATCAGGCTGATGATTCGATTCCTCTGTTTCATATCCGAAGCACCTCTCTTTACATCAAGTTAAGAAAAACCTCAAAATATATGGGTTCCCTTCCCTAAAACAGGCATATCTGGTAGGATTATATCATAAACACTATATGAATACAAAAGAATTTTGGTATTGACAAACGTCTCCATATTTATTATTATAGCAAATGTGATTTTTGCCGCCATAGCTCAGTAGGTAGAGCGCAGCATTGGTAGTGCTGAGGTCGCCGGTTCGACTCCGGTTGACGGCTCACAAGAGAAAAGCTTCGGATCGCGTGTCCGAAGCTTTTTTATTTCCATTCTGTTTCCGATCTTAGTTTATCTGTTCCGGTCTATCCGTTCCGGTCTATCCGTTCCTGTTTATCCATTCCGGTTTATCTGCCGTATCCGTCTCTTTCTGCCGGTCCTATTCCGGCTTCAGTTTATTCCTTGCACGGGTCAGCGCATTATTCACGGAGCGCTCATCCTTTCCCATTCTCTCTGCGATCTCCGCATAACTGTATCCTGCCAGAAAGAGTTCCGCAACGGTCCGTTCCATCCGGCTGAGTTTCTGCCGGATCTGCTCCTCCCGTTCCTCCAGTCGTTCCTTCAGCAGCACCACGGTTTCCGGGTTCCCCAACTCCTCCATCAAGGCACGTTCCGTCAGAAGCTGTTCTCCTTCCTCGTTGGGATCCCCGTAAATGGAAATGTAGGTATTCAGCGGTTGATGCTTCATCCTCCCGGCTGCAGTTATGGCACTGCGGATCTGATTTCTGACACAGCTTGTGGCATAGGTCCGAAAGGCAGCGCCCCGAAGAGGCGTGTAATCCCGGATGGCCTTGACCAGACCGATCATTCCTTCCTGGGCCAGATCTTCCACCTCGGCACCCACGAGAAAGAGAAAACGGATCTCCTTCTTCACCAGACCGCTGTATCGTTTCAGAAGGAGTTCCTCCGCCACACGATCACCGGACTGACTGCGATACACCAGTTCCTCATCCGTGGGATCCGGTTCATTCTTTATCTCATCCATACTCTTCAATCCGATACTCCCATCTGCTGATCCTGTCCGATCCACCTGTGTACTCCCCTGTCCGGTACTGACACTCCTGCAGGCCCGTCCATGTCCGCTTATGCTGCAGTCACCGACCGGCTCAGCCCTTCGGGGCCATCCTCTGGCGTACGATCTCATATGCAAGCACGCCTGCCGCGACCGAAGCATTCAGTGAATCGATATTCCCCTTCATGGGAACCGATACGATATGATCACATTTCTCACGGACCAGCCGTGATACACCGCTCCCTTCATTTCCGATGACCAGACCGATGGGACCGGTGAGATTGCAGTTATACATGACCTCACCATCCATGTCCGCACAGGCAAACCAGAGTCCTCTGCCCTTCAGTTCATCTATGGTCTTGGCGATGTTCGTCACCTTCACTACCGGTGTGTAATTGACCGCGCCGGCCGAGGCCTTCACCACCGTTGCCGTAAGTCCGACAGCCCTGTGCTTCGGGATGATGACCCCGTGGGCACCGCACAGATTGGCTGTACGTATGATCGCTCCCAGATTGTGAGGATCCTCGATCTCATCCAGCAGGAAGATAAAGGGCGGTTCCTCCCTTTCCTCCGCAACACGGAAGATCTCTTCCATGGATGCATATTCATAAGCCGAGCAAAGAAGGATCAGTCCCTGATGCTTCCCTGTCTCCGACATCTGATCCAGCAGTTGTTTTTTGACAAAACTGACCGTGGCTCCCTGCTTTTTCACCTTTGAAAGGATCTGGCCGACCACCGGATCCCGCAGTCCGTCCTGGACATAAAGGCGGTCTGCCGTCTTCCCGGAGCGAAGCGCCTCCTGTATGGCATTTCTTCCTTCTACCATACCGGATCTGGTATGGGAAGGCGGTTCCTCCCTGACTGCCGCTGTCTGCTCCTCTTCCGGTTCCTCCGGCAGAAGCTCTGTCATTTCCGTTCCGAATTTATCCAATCCTGTTTCTCCTGTCTTTCTTCTATGAAACCTGCCCGGTCTCCCCATGCTGCTCCAGCAGCAGTTCTATCAATTCAGAAAGCCTCTTCTCCTGTCCGCTGAGATAGAGATACCCCATCAGAGCCTCCAGTCCCGTGGCTTTCTTGTACTCGGCCATGCTGGCATTCTTCGCTTTCGAATGCACGGACGCATTTCTTCCCCGGTGATATATGGCAAGCTCCTCCTCCGACAGACTGTCCTCCATGCTGTCAATAAAGGCCGCCTGACTCACAGCGGAAACAACCTCTGTCACAAGTTTATGATACTTCCGCACCTGCTGGTTGACCTTCCTTACAAAATGCTCCTTCACCCGAAGATCCAGGATACTGTCGCCGATATAAGCAAGTGTAAGGGGAGAATAAAGAACCGCCGGGTCTCCGGTCCCGGATGACCCCGTCTCTTTTACTATGCCTTCTTCCACTTCACGCCCTCTCTGGTATCCTCGATCACGATACCCATATCCGAAAGCTGACTGCGGATCTCATCTGCCCTGGCAAAATCCTTCGCCTTCTTGGCAGCCGTCCTCTCCGCGATCAGTGCTTCGATCTTCGCGGTCTCCTCGTCTGAGATTTCCGCTTCTTTCCTTGTCAGATGTATACCCAGTACGGTATCCGAAAGTGTAAACAATGTGTCATAAAGTGCCTTTGCAAATGTAGAGGAGGTCTCCTCGTTCGTGCTGGCATTTGTAAAACGGACAAGCTCAAAAATAACGGAAATGGCATCTGCCGTGTTCAGATCATCATCCATGGCGGAATTGAACTTACCCACGAACTTCGGCAGCTCCCCGGCCAGAAGTTCCCTCTCCCCTTCCGAGAGTTCCTTGCCGTTATTCTTTGCAACGATGCCTTCCAGCTTCTCTGCTCCGTTCAGGATCCGGTCCAGGCTGACCTTTGCGGTCTCCATCATTTCTTTGGAGAAATTGAGAGGACTCCGGTACTGGGCGGAAAGCATGAAGAAGCGAACCACCTGGGGATCGTATTTTGCACAGATGTCGCGTACCGTGAAGAAATTCCCCAGGGACTTGGACATCTTCTCATTATCGATCTTCAGGAAGCCGTTATGCATCCAGTAATTTGAGAAGGTCTGATCATTTGCTGCCTCACTCTGGGCGATCTCATTCTCATGATGAGGGAAGATCAGATCCTCTCCCCCCGCATGGATATCCAGAGTTCCTCCGATATACTTCCTGGACATCACCGAACACTCCAGATGCCAGCCGGGACGGCCTTCGCCCCAGGGCGACTCCCAGAAAGGCTCCCCCTCCTTCTTCGGTTTCCAAAGCACGAAATCCAGCGGATCCTCCTTTTCGTCCTCACCGCTGACCTTCAGCTGATG
>CACYMQ010000001.1:210213-211827 GCA_902775555.1 uncultured Lachnospiraceae bacterium
AAGCTCTTCACCCGGAAATATACGGTTCCGTTCACTTCATATGCATGGCCCTTATCGATCAGCTGCTTTATCATATCGATCATATCCGGGATCTCAAGCGTTGCCTGGGGATGGGTGGTGGCAGGACGCACGTTCAGCGCCTCCATGTCCTGCTTACACTCCTTTATGAAACGTTCGGAGATCTGAAGGGAATCCACTCCCTCCTCATTTGCACGGCGGATGATCTTGTCATCCACGTCCGTGAAATTGGAGACGTAATTCACCTCGTAACCGCGATATTCAAGATACCTGCGAAGGGTATCAAATACGATCATGGGCCGGGCATTTCCGATATGGATAAAATCATAAACGGTGGGGCCGCAGACATAGATGCCTGCTTTCCCCGGTGTGACCGGCTTGAATTCTTCCTTATTTCTTGTGAGTGTGTTGAAAATTCTCATGAAAATATGCTCCTGGTTCTTCTACTGTTTTATATGGATCCTTTGCCACGCTGTCCAAGAAGCGAAAAAGGATCTTCTGACCACCGGGATCAGAGTGAACGGATCAGATCCCCGCCCCGTCCGTAAGCTGCAGCCGGTTTTCCAGTTTCGAGACTGCCTGACTGTTCCGGTCGATACGTAACCTGTCGTCCTCCTGCTGCTGTTCAAGGAGACGCAGCGTCTGCTTCAGGGTCTCATTTTCATCCTTAAGCAGTTCGATCATATTTGCGATGGGATCCGGCATATCCACCTGGTTCAGATCCAGCCGCGGAATATGGACATCATCCTGCTTTGCGATCCGTCCGGGGATACCGACAACCGTGGAATTGGGAGGAACATCCCTGATCACCACGGAACCCGCACCGATCTTTGAATTCTCCCCGATGGTAATGGAGCCCAACACCTTCGCACCGGCACTGACCATGACGCCGTCCTTCAACGTAGGGTGACGCTTTCCGTGTTCCTTTCCCGTACCACCCAGAGTAACACCCTGATACAGCGTTACATTTTTACCGATAACAGTCGTCTCGCCAATGACCACTCCGTGACCATGATCGATGAAGAAGCCCTCTCCGATCACCGCACCGGGATGGATCTCGATGCCGGTCTTCCGGGCCGCCTTCTGGGAGATCTTCCTTGCTTTATAATAATTCCCTTTTTCGTACTCTCTGTGTGCCTTATGATAGGCCCACATAGCCCGGAAAAAAGGGTATAACCGGGCCTCCCGGTCGCTGTGGATCGACGGATCCCGCTCCCGGATGACCTTGACCTGTTCTTTATAATAATCCGAAAACTTCATATACGATGCCCCGGTTCCTAGCGGGAGTTTAACTCTCCCCGGCTTTTATCTACTGCTAAACCACCTTATAACATTATCCGAAAGCAACCTGCTTGTCAAGTATCCCGGGAACAGAAACGCGCCGCCAGTCCGGTCACCTTCTCATAGTTTTCGGGATGATGCGGAAATGTGCAGTTGACGCAGCTTTTGATCCTTCTCCCGTCCTTCTCCCGGATCACCGGCTCTCCCGGGCAATGCTCCAATGTATAGAGGGGGCAGTAACAGAAAAGACAGTTGATATGCTCTGTCCCCTGGTGACAGGGATAGTACTTACATGCATGATTCTCGAAATAACGG
>CACYMQ010000002.1 GCA_902775555.1 uncultured Lachnospiraceae bacterium
GTAGGTGGGCTCCAACATGAGAAATCCCTGTCCGGAATAGATCGGCTTTGCAGCGGATTCACCGGTCACGGCGCCCTTTACCATCTTTCCGAAGAAATTGCCGACGCCGGTCACGCCGGATTCCATATTGACATTTCCGGCCATCCACTGCATGGCGCCCGCCTGGATCTTGGTTGCCGTATTATTCAGCTGAACCAGGACCTGACGCTTTTTCACGTTCATTTCCTTCATGAAATATGCCTGATTCGCTGAATACGGTGAAACCGACATATCCTCCTGATGCTCATAGATAAAGTACTGTCCTCCCTGAGCGATGCACTTAACGTTTGGGTTGTTGAATACGTTGTTGTACTGAATCATAGTTTTTCCTCCATAGAATATACACAATACCTTCAAGTTCTTATTATAGTTTTGGGGAGGGGATCTGTCAAATCGCAAATTTGTATATCCTCGGCGCTTTTGCCTGGCTTCGGCCTCTTCTTTTTTTTCATGCCAATGAAAAATATACTCTATCAAATACCCGCGATTCAAGATGGTTCCCCCTCGACCGCGCACCGTTCGCTCCGCGTCCGCCGCCCCTGCGGGGCTCCTGTGCGCGGTGATCGGGGCAACCACGGCTTCGCCGTTGCGAAGCAAAAAAACCCACAGCCACCTTCATGCAAGCATGGGTGGCTGTGGGTCTTTTGTTTCTATCGTGAATCGCAGTTTTGTTACGTCAGTTGTTAATGAGTTTATCCTCATCGCTCCAGCTGTACAGGGAACGGATCTCGGCACCGATCTTCTCGGAGGGATGCTCTGCCTTCAGCTTGCGGAGTGCCTTGAAGTGTGCCTGACCGCCTGCGGAGGACATATCCAGAAGGAAGTCCTTGGCGAAGGTACCGTCCTGGATGTCGGACAGGATCTTCTTCATAGCCTTCTTGGTCTCATCTGTGATGATCTTCGGTCCGGTGATGTAATCGCCGTACTCAGCTGTGTTGGAGATGGAGTAACGCATTCCTGCGAAACCACTCTGATAGATCAGATCAACGATCAGCTTCATCTCATGGATGCACTCGAAGTAAGCATTTCTCGGATCATAGCCTGCCTCGGTCAGTGTCTCGAAGCCTGCCTGCATCAGTGCGCATACACCGCCACAGAGAACTGCCTGCTCACCGAAGAGGTCGGTCTCTGTCTCGATACGGAAGGTTGTCTCAAGAAGACCTGCACGTGCACCGCCGATACCTGCACCGTAAGCCAGTGCCATATCCTGTGCATGTCCTGTAGCATCCTGGTATACAGCGATCAGACACGGTGTACCCTTGCCTGCCTGATACTCGGAACGTACGGTATGACCCGGAGCCTTCGGAGCGATCATGGTTACATCCACATCCTTCGGCGGGATGATCTGGTTGAAATGGATATTGAAGCCGTGAGCGAACATCAGCATATTTCCTGCCTCAAGGTTCGGCTCGATGTCCTTCTTATAAAGGGCAGCCTGAAGCTCATCATTGATAAGGATCATGATGATATCTGCCTTCTTAGCAGCCTCAGCAGCTGTAAATACCTCAAAGCCCTGCTCCTCGGCACGCTTCCAGGACTTGGAGCCCTCGTAAAGACCGATGATGACATGAGCTCCGGAATCCTTCAGGTTCAGTGCGTGAGCATGACCCTGGCTGCCGTAGCCGATGATAGCGATCGTCTTTCCGTCGAGAAGGGAGAGATTACAATCCTTTTCATAGAAAATCTTAAGATCTGACATGTTTCATTCCTCCTAAATGATTAAAATGTATAAGGTCCGGACTTATTCCGGAGGTTATCAGGGATTTATCTTCTGGCAAGTCCGGTCAGTCCGGTACGTACCATCTCCTGGATCTCAAAGCCGTCCAGCAGGCCGATAAAGGCATCGATCTTTGTATTATTTCCCGTGATCTCGATCATCATGGTCTCGGGAGATACATCAACGATCTTCGCACGGAAGACATCCGTGATGGCGATGATCGCCTGTCTCTGGTTCTGGTCTGCCTTTACCTTTACAAGTACAAGCTCACGGCATACGGACGCACCATCCTCCAGTTCGATGACTTCTACCACGTCCTCCAGTTTATTCAGCTGATTCTTGATCTGTGAAAGGATCCGGTCATCGCCGCTGACCGCAACCGTCATACGGGAATACTTGGGATTCTCGGTTACACCAACCGTCAGGCTGTCTATATTATAGCCTCTGCGGCTGAACATGCCGGAAACTCTGGAAAGTACACCGGATGTATTATCTACCAGTAAGGACAGTACCTTCGTCTTCATAAGATCATCCACCTTTCAAAATTCATAACAAATATTTTAGCAAGAGTGCATTACAATGTCAATCATTCCTTTCTGACATTTCTCTGCTCTCTTTTTTTGACTTTGCCGCCTGTACTGCTATCCGCGATCAAGAAGCCGGTCTACCAGCTTCACACATTCATTTGCGTCCCGGGAATATCCGTCTGCATGGATCTCATCCGCAAAGCTCTGGGAGATCACAGCCCCGCCGATCATGATCTTCGCCGTACAGCCCTCCTTCTTCGCCAGTTCCACCACTTCCTTCATCTTCATCATGGTAGTGGTCATCAGGGCCGAAAGTCCGATCACATCCGCCTTCTCCTTCTTCGCTGCCGCGATGATATCTGCAGCAGGCACATCCTTACCCAGATCGATCACGGTATAGCCATAGTTTCGCAGCATAAGGATACAGAGATTCTTTCCGATCTCATGTACATCTCCTTCCACCGACGCAAAGACCACGGTCCCCCTGGAGGTATTCCCTTCGGCCGCAGGAAGGAACGGAGCCAGATACTGAATGGCCATATCCATGGCATTTGCCCCCTGGATCAGCTGGGGAAGGAAGAAACGCTTCTCCTCAAAGAGTTCCCCCACCCTTGTAATGGCAGGGATCAGATCCTCATCTATGATGGTCTTGGCTTCCCGGCCGGCTTCCATCTGCTTTTTTACTTCATCCACGATCCGGGCTTTGCTTCCGTTTATAACGCAGTCATATACGGGGCCGCGGGATTCCGCCGTTCCCTGTCCCTTCTCCGTTAATACCGGTGCCGGTTTTGCCCCCGCCGTTCCTGTAATGGGCCGTACCCGTTCCACATAGATCTTATCCGCTTCTTCCTTTGCCAGCAGCAGATCCGAAGCGTATGCCGCATTCATCAGCTGCTCCTGTCCCGGGTTGGCGATGGCCATGGTAAGTCCTGCCGAGATCGCCATGGTCAGAAATGCCGCATTCACATTGATCCTTTCGGGGAGCCCGAAGGAAATGTTGGAAAGACCGCATATGGTGGGAAGCCCCAGGACGTCATGACTGTACCGGATCGTATCCAGTGCATTCCGAGCCGCCATAGGATCCGCTCCCACTGTAGAGATCAGCGCATCCACGCAGAGATCCTCCATGGTGAGTCCTTCCTCCAGCGCGATCTTCACCAGAGCATCCACATTTGCACGTCGTTCCTCAACCGTAGCCGGAAGTCCCTCGTCCGAAACAGGAAGAAGGATGCACATGGCTCCGTATTTCTTCGCCAGTCTGAAGAGCGGCCGGGTCTTCGCTGTTTCGAGAGAAACGGAATTGATAAGCGCCCTTCCGGGATAGATCCTGAGGGCCGCTTCGATGATATCTACATGACTGGAATCGATACAGAGAGGAAGGGAAACCAGCTGGGTCACTTCATGGATGGTCCGCAGCATCATTTCCTTCTCATCGATCCCGTTTAAGCCCATATTGATATCCAGCACATGGGCGTGATTTTCCTCCTGGGACACAGCCATCTCACTGACCAGATCCAGACTTCCCTCCCGGAGCGAAGCCTGCAGCTTCTTCTTGCCGGTGGGATTGATACGTTCTCCCACCACCAGGAAGGGACCGTCGATATCGATCCTCTGCAGCTTCCGTTCCGAAGTCAGGACCCGGACGGGATGCTCCAGCGGCGGTACGGGATCTGCATTCCGAACCCTCTGCTTTACCGCACGGATATGCTCGGGAGAGCTTCCGCAGCAGCCTCCCACCAGATTTGCTCCGGCGTCTGCCAGAGATCCTATGCAGTCAGCAAAATGTGCCGGCGTCATTTTATATACGGACACTCCGTTTTCCAGCTCCGGCATGCCGGCATTCGGCTTTGCGAAGACAGGAACGGTGGCATACTGTTTCATGGCAGCCAGAAGCTCCGTCATTTCCTCCGGTCCGGTGGAACAGTTCAGCCCCACGGCGTCGGCCCCAAGGCCCTGAAGTACGACTACAGCAACCTCCGGCGGTGTTCCGAACAGGGTCTTTCCGTCCTCACGGAAGGTGAGGCTCACGATCACCGGGATGTCCTCTGAAAGCTCACGGATGGCGATCAGAGCCGCTCTGGATTCCTGAAGACTCATCATGGTCTCGACCACGATCAGATCCACTCCCGCTTCCAGGAGTGCAGCTGCCTGTTCCTTATAGACATCCACCAGTTCTTCAAACGAAAGGTCTCCGATGGGATACAGCTGACGTCCGGTCATGGTCATATCACCGGCCACATAGCCTCTTTCATTGCAGCGTCTTACCGCCTCTTTGGAGAGCTGTACCAGCTGACGGTTCATCTTTGATGTCCGGTCCTCCAGATGATACTCCTTCAGTTTGATCCGGTTACATGTAAATGTGGGCGCATAGAGTATGTTTGTTCCCGCTTCAAGAAAAGAAACCTGGAGATCGATCAGCGTCTCGGGGTGCTCCAGGATCCAATGTTCGGGGCACACACCGAGAGGCATGCCCGCAGCCATAAGATTTGTCCCCGTAGCACCATCCAGACACAGGATCCGGTTCTCCAGGAGTCTTTTAAACTCTGCTCTTTTCATATACTTCGTCCTTTATCCACGGACCTTCATCCGCCGCTGATGTAGCCAGCTTATCACACCGTTCATTTCCGGGGTGTCCGTTATGTCCGCGCACCCAGCAGAAGGTTACCTTATGAGGCTTCATGGCTTCCAGAAGCCTCTTCCACAGATCCACATTTTTCACGGGATCCTTACCGCGCTTCCAGTTCTTCTTCTGCCAGTTGTCGATCCAGTGATCATTGAAAGCACGTACCACATATTGAGAATCAGAGTATACCGTTACCTCGCAGGGGCGGATCAGCTCCTCAAGCCCTGCGATCACAGCCATAAGCTCCATGCGGTTATTCGTGGTAACGCGATATCCCCGGGACAGTTCTTTCTCATGAAGTTTTCCGGCTGCATCCTTTACCGCCAGGATCGCTCCATATCCGCCGGGTCCCTCCGGATTCGCACGGGCAGATCCGTCCGTGTACAGTATTACCTGATCCATATTCCTATCCTCTAGAAAAATTCAGGGGTCCGCCAGTAGCATACCACCGGCAGGCCGCGATATCCCAGTGTGTAGATCGTTTCCGCCGTCTGATGGGGCAGATTCACACAACCGTGAGATCCTCTGGATTTATAGAGTTCTCCGCCGAACTTGGACTGCCAATAGGCATCATGGAGACCGATCTCTCCGTTGAACGGCATCCAGTAATCCACATGGGATGCATATCCCGGGCCCGTCAGGACCACGTTCTGGCGCATGCCGTAGATCGCATACAGTCCACCGGGAGTCTGTGCATTCCGGTTGGGATTTCCGGAGATCACATCATCCTCGAGGACCTTCTTCCCGTTCATATAGAAGTATACCTTCTGATAGGTCAGATCGATCTCAACATAACTGTTGCCGATATCCGAGTTATCCTTGGTATAGATCGTACCCTCATGAAGCAGCTCCGGTGTTCTTTCGAAACCGTGTTTCTGATAAAGGGCATCATACATCATGGAGACTTCATTTTCCTGATCGATCTCCCAGCCCATATAATTATTGGTCACATGCGCGATCTTCCCGTCATGGGTGCGGAAATCCCGTATCCTTCCGAAGGTATTATGATCGGCGGCAAAATCCGACACGAACCGTTTTACCCTGTCGCGGGAAACCGTGCAGCTGAATCTTTCGGGATCCAGATCCAGCATGGAGTAGATCTGCTCTGCGGTTACGGGGATCTTCGTCTCGGCAAAAACATAGGTCATCTTCAGACCCGTATAGGATTCGATCTGATCTCTGTAATCCTTAACCTCCGGAGAATCCTCGGTATATTCCGCATTCACATAGCAGCCCTCGCTGTCCGGTCGAAACTCCGTATCCAGATGCTGAAGCTTCTCATCCAGAACCTCCCGGAACCGGTCCATGTCGATCAGTGTCCCGGGATTTCCTTTTCTGATCTCCGGCACTCCATCTGCCATCACGATCCTCGGATTCTGCGGAGAGATCATGGAAGAAGCCATAAAATAGGAATTATTCCGAAGGAAGCTCTCCATTAACGCAGGATCATATGAGATCTCATAGGCTGCTTCGTCCGGTGCCCCGAAATAAGTCACGAACCAGAGGAACGGATTCTGCTTCTCCTTGATACTGTGTACATCATTCTTCGTTGTGATGACAAGTCCGATATCCTCCGGCCGAAGGGTGATCTCTCCGTTCCGAAGGGTGATATGAAGCTTATAGTCGGACATCTTATCATCAATCTCCTTCTGAACAGATTCCTCTGTACGGAAGGAATAATCCACTCCGTTGATCACGGTATTGGGCTGAAAATAGAAAATGCTGTTGATCACCATAAAGGTATAACCGGCTATGAACAGTCCGGCCAGGACCGTTGTGATGATGACCAGTGCTTTATGGCGCTTTTTTTCCCTGACGAATGCCTTCTCATCTACATAAACACCATGCTCCTGTGGCATGATGCTTTCTTCTTTGCTCTTATCCGGCGTCTCTTCCTTTTTCACCTCTCCGGTCTCCGGTTGTTCGGGTTCCTTTCCGCCGTCCTTCCCTCCTTCGGCCTCCGGTTGTTCGGGTTCCTTTCCGCCGTCCTTCCCTCCTTCGGCCTCCGGTTGTTCGGGTTCCTTTCCGCCGTCCTTAGTTCCTTCGGTCTCCAGTTGTTCGGGTTCCTTTCCGCCGTCCTTAGTTCCTTCGGTCTCCGGTTGTTCGTCCCCTTCCTCTTTGGTTTCCGGATGAAGTGCCCCTGTTTCCTCTTTTAAGGCTTCTTCCGCTTTCTTAAGAGCTTCCTCAGCGGCTTTCTCCACTTCTTCGGCCTCCGATCTGACCTTATCCTGAGATCTTTCCTTATGAGAGCCGGAGTCATCATCCTCGATTATAAGATCGACCATATCCGAGTTCTTTTTCTCATTTAAATCACTCATATGAACATCCTTTACTAAACAATATCGATCAAAACCATTTCCGGAAGGTTGTTAAATCTTACAGGTATCGTATGCTGTCCCAATCCGGAGGTGACCAGCATCTTGTTCTCCCCTTCCTGATACATTCCATAATCATAATGCGGGAAGAGATCCCAGCGCGGTGAGATAAATCCGCCGATCAGCGGGAACCGGATCACTCCCCCATGATAATGGCCTGAAAGAGTAAGATCGGCACCCCACTGGCTGTAAACCGGCCCCCATGTAGGATCATGGGCCAGCAGGATCACCGGGTCACCCTTCTCTGCTTCTCCAAGTGTTTTTGTGATCTTTTCAACCGTGAGGGGCTCCCCGTCTCTTCTATAATGGGTCATATCCGCATTCAGCCCGTACAGCCGTATCTTTCCTTCCGGAAGAGATATAAGCACGGATCCGTTGATGAGGAAATGTACATCATCCCCCAGCCTGCGGACATAGCCATCCCAGTCATTGTTCTGCTGTTCTCCGGTGGTGATCATTCTCCACTCATGATTTCCGTAAGCATAATACAGCGGAGCGATCTTTGCAAGTCCTTTTATCAGTTCCAGAGAAGGGTTCAGATCTTCACCTCTTCCGGTCCCGTTCACCATATCCCCTCCCACAAGGATGAGATCCGGTTTTAGGCTTTCCGCTCTTTCCAGCAGCTTCCCGTTCATGGAACCATGAACCGCTTCGTGATAATCCGAAAGAAAGAGGATGCGCCCCCGTGTCTTATGATCCAATGAAAGCTGATACGTCATGACCTTAAACCGATGAAGTTCCCGGTAGGATTCCAGAAACAGGACCGCCAGGCCGAAAAGGATCACGCCTGTAATAATCAAAATGATGGAAAATGCACCCATATGTCAGGTCTCCACATTGATGACGCCTGCTTCTTCCTCTGCCTGCCGGCGGAAATCTTCCAGACGGTCCGGTGTGATCACGGGAAGATCATCCATGGATGAGATCCCGAAACTCCGAAGGAAATCATCCGTTGTCCCGAAGAGGATGGGATGCCCCGGAGCATCCAGACGCCCCACCTCCTGAACCAGATTGTATTCCACAAGCCGGTTCACCGCATGCGAGCAGGACACTCCACGGATCTTCTCGATCTCCTGCCTTGTGACCGGCTGCTTATATGCTACGATAGACAAAGTCTCAAGAAGAACATCCGTAAGGACATGCTTCTTCGGTGCATTGACCAGCCGCACCAGTTCATCATAATAATCGTTCTTCGTACAGAGCTGATACTTTCCGTCCAGCTCGATCATGCGGATCCCGCGATCCTCCGCATCATATCGTGTCTGCATTTCCTGCAGGACATCCTTCAGTTCCTTATCCTCGATCTGCAGTGCATCCTTCAGGTCCGCATAAGACACCGCACCTCCGACCGCAAAAAGAACCGCTTCCACCGCGGCAGGGATATTCTTATTCTCACTCATATGAGACATTCCTCCGTTATTCCAGGGAATCGATCAGGATCTCACCAAACAATCCGTCCTGGCGAATGGTGATCACTCCTGTCTTCATAAGCTCCAGGATCGCAAGGAAGGAAACGATCAGATTCATCCTCCCTCTCTTTCGACCGAGAAGGGTTCGGAAATTGATGCTGCGAAGTCCCTGTATCTCATTCCGGATCTCCACCATACGATCCTCCAGTTTGATCTCATCCCGGCTGATGGTCCCGAAACGGCTTCGTACCGGGTCCACACGATATACCTCCCGGCGAAGCAGCTGCTGGAAGATCTCATTTAACTGTGCAAGCGTGGTATCGCCTATTACCTCGGCGGGATCCACCTCTTCCCTGTGTTCCCGAACCTCCCTCGGGATGGACGCTTCCTTAAAGAAGCTTTTCCCTGCGTCCAGTTCCATATCCTTCAGTTCATAAGATGCATATTTATACATCTTATATTCCAGAAGGCTGCGGACCAGTTCCGCGCGGGGATCCTCTTCCTCTTCGACCTCTTCTTCCTCTTTCGGAAGAAGCATCCTGGCCTTGATACTGATCAGCTGGGCCGCCATGACCAGGAACTCACTCATGGTATCCATATCGGTTTCATCCAACTGGTCCAGATAGGCGATATACTGATCCGTGATCTCCACGATTGGAATATCAAAGATATTGAATTTATTCTTTTCGATCAAGTGTAACAGAAGGTCCAACGGTCCTTCAAATACATTCAGTTTCAGATCCAGACTGCTCATTTCTCCTGCTCCGTATCATTCATCATCCCAGGAGATCCCGGATATCTCTGATTTTTTATCTCTTGTCAGCAGCGCAGTAAGAGCTTCACCTACCGGGAAATCTTCAAACAGGATCCGGTTGACCATCTCAACGATGGGCATGGTGACCCCTTTCTTCCTGGCCAGCTGCAACGCTGCCTTTGCGGAGTACACTCCCTCAACTACCATTTTGACGGAATCCATCGCTTCCTGATAGGACATTCCCTGACCGATCAGCACACCGGCTCTTCTGTTCCGGCTGTGCTTGGAAGCACATGTAACGATCAGATCTCCGATGCCGGAGAGACCGGAGAAGGTCTGGGGATATCCGCCCAGAGTAACACCGAGGGAAGAAATCTCAACGATCCCCCGGGTGATCAGTGCAGCCTTGGTATTATCACCGCAGCCAAGTCCGTCAGCGATACCTGCAGCAAGCGCGATGACATTTTTCAGTGCCCCGCCCAGTTCGATGCCGACCATATCCGGACTGGTATATACACGGAAGAAGTCTGTCATAAATGTATCCTGCACCAGTCTTGCTATGGCGTGACTCTGTGCTCCTACCACGACGGTGGTCGCCATGCATTTTCCGACCTCCTCTGCATGGCTCGGGCCGGAAAGAACCGCCACATTTGCCTGCGGGATCTCCTGGCCGATGACCTCGGAAAGCCGGAGCAGCGTATCATCCTCTATTCCTTTTGCAACACTGACGATCACCATATCCTTCGGGATCAGTCCGGCTGCAGAACGTGCGGTGCTGCGGACAAAGGGCGATGGTACAGCGATCACCACCATTTCCGTATCTTTTAAAGCCGTCTCCATATCTCCGGTATAATGCACCGTTCCCGGAAGGATCACTCCCGGGAGCTTTAATTTATGTTCGCAGTATTCCGTGAGCATGGCGACCTCTTCCGGGTCGATGGACCAGATGGTCACATCATGCTGATTGCAGGAAAGCAGCTTGGCAAGTGCCACGCCCCAGCTTCCTGCTCCAAGTATCGTTATCTTCATATGTCTATTCCTCCGATTTGTGGAAAGAAAGTTTATTCTCTTCATGTCTCATCAAACGGCCGATGTTGTCCTTGTGCCTGTAAATGGCGAGCACTGCCAGGATCACACTCAGGATGATCCCCTCGATCATGGCCGCATTTGATCCGGGAACGCTTCTGTCAAAACACAGCATATCGTTCATGGAAAATGTAATAAAGACGATCATGTATGCGATCATCAGGGTAATGGAGCCCACGGATACATATTTGGTGATCAGTACCACGGACGCAAAAACAACCAGAAGGATCAGGCACATCCAGGGATTCAGCAGGCCCAGAATGGCACCGGCCGAGGATGAGATCCCTTTTCCTCCCTTGAAGTTCAGATAAAAAGGAAAATTATGACCCAGTACCGCACCAAGACCGGTATACAGGACATATACCATATAGGTATCCGGATACCATACCCGGAATCCCAGATTCACGATCAGGCACGGGAGAAAAGCCTTCAGAAGATCACCGATAAATACCACCAGACCTGCTTTGGGGCCCAGCACCCGGAGTGCATTGGTCATACCAAGATTTCCGCTTCCGTGCTTTCGAATGTCTACACCCTTCAGTTTGCCGTAGATCACGCCAGTTTCGATCAGGCCACAGAAATAGCCGACGATAAGGCAAAGAACTCGAAATGCGATTTCCATAATCTAACGCTCTTCCTTTCGTTCCCGAATGATAAAACGAAGAGGCGTTCCTTTGAACAGGAATGCTTCTCTTACCTTATTTTCTATATAACGTATATAGGAAAAATGTGCCAGTTCCTTGTCATTTACAAAGATCACAAAGGTCGGCGGCTTTACGGCCACCTGCGTCATATAATAAAGGCGCAGCCTTTTTCCCTTGTCCTGCGGCGGTTCCACCTCTGCGGTAGCCGAAGCCAGGATCTCATTGATCACACCCGTTGCTATGCGCATGGAATGATAATTCTCAACCATATCGATCTCGTCAAAAAGCTTGATCAGGCGCTGACCCGTCAGAGCGGAAACAAACATCAGCTCTGCATAGGGCATAAAGGACAGCTTATTCCGGATATCCCTTCGGAACTGGTTCATGGTCCTTTCATCCTTTTCCACCAGATCCCATTTATTGACCACCACGATCATTCCTTTACCGCTTTCATGGGCGATACCCGCGATCTTTGTATCCTGATCCGTAACTCCTTCCGTGGCATCGATCACCAGAACAGCCACATCACAACGTTCTACCGCAGCGACGGTCCGGATGATGGAATATCGTTCGATCTCGTCCTTCACCTTGCTCTTCCGACGGAGACCTGCCGTATCAATAAGAACATATTCTCTTTTATTATGCCTGACCACGGTATCCACCGCATCCCGGGTGGTACCCGCGATATCCGAAACGATAAGCCGTTCCTCACCGAGAAGCTTATTGATCATCGATGATTTTCCGACATTCGGTTTCCCGATGATGGCGATCTTCGGACGGTCATCCTCCTTCTCCTCCTGTTTGGAGTCCGGAAACATGGCGATCACCTGATCCAGCAGATCTCCGAAACCGAGAAGGGAGGATGCAGAGATGGGGTGTGGATCTCCCAGACCCAGATTATAGAATTCATACACATCCGGCATGAACTTCTCAAAACTGTCTACTTTGTTTACACACAACAAGATCGGCTTCCGGGAGCGCCGAAGCAGCTCGGCACAGGCCGTATCAGAAGCCGTAAGTCCTTCTCTTACATCCGTAAGAAAAAGGATCACATCTGCAGTTTCTATGGCGATCTCTGCCTGTTCCCTCATCCGGGTCAGCAGAAGATCATCGGACTCAGGTTCGATCCCGCCGGTATCCACCAGTGTAAACTCATGATCCAGCCAGGTCACATCCGCATAGATCCGGTCCCGAGTAACTCCGGGTGTATCCTTTACTATAGAGATCCGTTCACCCGCCAGTGCGTTGAACAGAGTCGATTTTCCTACATTCGGACGCCCGACTACGGCCACGATGGGTTTGCTCATCACTCCACTCCTATGATCGCCTTCAAAAATTCCATACCATACGATTCTACAATAACCGTTTTTACTTGTAAAGCACTTTCAAGTTCGGAAAGATGCATGTCATCCAGGAAGATATCCTCGTCCGCTTTCAGACAGCATTTCGGCATCAGCAGGACTTCTCCAAGATCCTTCCCCTTCAGCTGCGCCACGATATCCTGACCTGTCAGAAGACCGGTAACCGTGATCCTGTGACCGAAATAGTCATTTACTATGGGATATATCATATAATCGATATCCGGCCGGATCCGGTGGAGCTGTTTTTTGATCTGATCCATCTGAGTTGCCGCCAGTGTCCCGGTTATCGTAGAAACCTTTCTCCCGGGATTTGCCTTCAGCAGACGGAGCAGGTCCCTGTCTGCCTTTGAAGCGAATACACGTTTCAATCCATGACGTTCTCCGGCATCCTCCACATCCTTTACCGCCATCCGGAATTCCTCAAAGAGCAGCCGGGTCATACCCACGCCGTTCTCGATCTGGAGATACCCGTCATACGTCTCTTCCGCAGGGAGATCCCGTTCCGCCACGATATACCATTCATCGCTGGCATGTACAAAATGAATGCCGCAACGCTCCATGGCTTCCTTTTGGAATCCCTCTATGATATCAATGACCTCTGCGGAATCCTCCTTACTGAAGGGTTCCAGATCACACAGTCCGTCCCTGTATTTCGAGAGTCCCACCGGAACCACGGACAGGCTCTCCATCACAGGAGCAAATTCCAGCAGATCCCGTATGGTCCGACGCAGTTCACCTCCGTCATTCCACCCCTTGCAGAGGACGATCTGTCCGTTCATGGGGATCTCCGCATCATAAAGTTTCTTTATATGCTCCAGGATATTTCCGGCAAACCGGTTATGCAGCATCTTTACCCTGAGCTCCGGATTCGTCGTATGCACGGAAATGTTGATGGGAGCCAGCTTATAACGGATGATCCGGTCGATCTCCGATTCCTTCATATTGGTCAGGGTAATGTAATTCCCCTGTAAGAACGACAGTCTGGAATCATCATCCTTGAAATAGATAGTGTCTCTCATCCCGGGAGGATTCTGATCGATAAAGCAGAAAATGCACTTGTTCCGACAGGATTTATAATCATCCATCAGAGACTCGGGAAATACCATCCCCAGATCATCGTCCTCACCCTTTTCGATCCGGATGGTGTCCTCTCTTCCGTCCGGTCTCCGTACCGTTACGGACACGGAAATCTCTTCCGCCTGATAATGGTAATCAAAAACATCCTCCACCGGTTCGCCATTCAGCAGGATCAGCGTGTCACCGGGCCGGATACCGGCCAGATCCGCGGGACTTCCTTTATTTACGCTTACGATCTTATGCTCGTGCATTTATTCTCCTTAAAATGCATTCTCCACGTGCGTCAGTTCTTCCCCCAGGATACCGATCACATCAAAGCGGATCGCAGTTGTATCGGGGGACAGCCCGTGATCCTCCAGATAATACAGTGCAGCCATCCGGATCCTTCGCTGCTTTGCAGCTGTTACTGCTTCCAGCGGATGTCCCTGCATCAGCGTGCGCCGGTATTTCACTTCCGTAAATACGTAGGTGTCGCCGTCCAGACTGATCACATCCGCTTCGGCCATCCTGGTGCGAAAATTGTATTCCAGGATCCGGTGTCCCTTCTTCTCCAGCCAGGCACCGGCGATCCGTTCCTTTTCACTTCCGATTTCTCTTTTATTCCCCGGCATTTACTCACCAATGATATTTCGGATATAGCTTCTTCTATGGATCGGACAGGGCCCGTAGGTCTTCAGTGCTTCTATATGCGCCGCACTTCCGTAACCCACATTGTCCTTAAATCCGTATGCGGGATATTTTTCATCATACTCCTGCATCATCCTGTCCCTTGTCACCTTTGCGACGATGCTGGCTGCGGCAATGGAGACGGACTTGGCATCTCCTTTTATGATGGAGACCTGCGGGATATCCACCTCCGGGATATGGACCGCATCCACCAGGAGCATATCCGGTGCCACCGAAAGATTTCGGATCGCCTGTCTCATGGCATCCTTATTGGCAAATTCGATCCCTTTTTCGTCAATGACCGTTTCCGGATTCATACCCACACCGACAGCAACGGCAGTACTCATGATGATATCATACAGTTCTTCCCTGTGCTTTTTGGATACCTGTTTGGAATCATTCAGCATGGGGATCACAAGTCCCTTCGGAAGTATGACTGCTGCCGTAAGGACCGGCCCCGCCAGAGGCCCCCTCCCGACTTCATCGATGCCGCAGATATAACTGTGATCGGAATATTTTTCTTCAAATGTCATCATTCCCCTGACTCTGGCAAGCTCCTGATCCAGCTGTGTCAGTTTCTTCCTTGCCTGGTTCAGGATATTCACGATCCCCTTTCGGGAATCCGATTCATTTTCCCGGATCAGCTGTTCCAGCTTCCGCCGCACGGTCTCATATTTCATGATAGGATAACCGAGGATCTCCTGATAAGCCATCCTAAGCTCACATATATTCACGATAACACTCCTTAATAATACACAGAATAGGACCGCGATCCCGCGGTCCTAAGCCATTAATCGATCGATCCGAAGTTCTTGAAGGGTGTCAGCCTGAAGACAGCCTTGCCCACGATCTTATCTTTCTTGATCAATCCCACATCAGCCCATCGGCTGTCGCGACTGTTATTTCTGTTATCTCCGAGTACAAAATACTCATTCTCACCCAGGGTAATGGGTGACGAAGCGATCCCGTTGTTTCTCATACGGTCAAAACGCTTCGGTTCCTCCAGAACCTTTCCGTTGATCAGGATATCTCCTGCATCCGTGATCTGTACGGTTTCTCCCGGCAGACCTATGATCCTCTTGATGTAATTTACATCATCCTGATAAGGGAATACGATGATATCATACCGCTTCGGATCACCGAATTTATATGCGAGCATATTGATCCACAGACTGTCACCGGACTGAAGCGTCGGCTCCATGGAATCTCCGTGAACCGTGGTACGCCGTCCTACGTATGTAACGATCAGAAAGCAGGCCAGGACCACGATACCGATGTAAATGATGAGGCTGAGAAGATCCTTAACGATGTTGACCTCTTCCGGCTTCTCCGCTCTCCTTCTTTTCCTTTTTTTCTTCTTCCCGCCTTCGGGAGCCTCTTCGGGCACTTCACCGCCGGCCACCACTCCGGGGTCAGACGCAGTCGCCGGTGCGGCTGCTGCAGCCGTCTCTCCATCCTTCTTTTGATCCGGAGATTCCGTGACGGTATCTTCAGGGGTGATCCTTGATTTCAGTTCATACTCGTCGTCCGAAGGCTCCTCGCCCCTTTTCCGGGCTTCCTTTTCCTTCTTCCGGCGCTCCTTCTCGAGACGTTTTTCCTCTTTCAGGCGTTGTTTCTCGGCAGCTTTTTCTTCCTTCCCGCTGAGTCCCTCCGCCAGGACACTGATCCCCTCTTTTTCCTTATCTTCATTTTCATCAAAATATCCCATGGTCTCATCCCTCCGGATACTCCAGCGTGATCCTTCCCAGCTTTCCGCTTCTCAGGTCATCCAGCAGACACTTTGCTGCTTTTTCAATATCCGGTTCATTTCCTTTTTTCATACATTTTCTTATATCCGCTATCTGATCCAATGCCTCAGAAGAGGACATGCCTTCTGTAATTTTATACCTCTCAGACAGTAGATTGCAATAGTATTTTTGTAAAAAAGACAGAAGTTCGGAAGCAAGCCCGACTTTTTCAAGTATATCATCATTGATGGAACCGATCCATCCCAGTCTCATACCGACAGCAGGATCCTCGAATTTCGGCCAGAGGATCCCCGGTGTATCCAGAAGATCCATGTCTTTTGATATCCGGATCCACTGCTTACCTTTGGTGACCCCCGGTTTATTTCCCGTCTTTGCCGAAGCTTTTCCCGCAAAGGAATTGATAAATGTGGATTTTCCCACATTCGGGATACCGACGATCATCGCCTTGATCGGGCGCCCGACGATACCTTTTCTGCGGTCCCGCTCGATCTTCTCCTTACAGACTTCCCGTACTGCCTTACCTACTGTCATGGCCTCCTTACGATTTCTGGAATCCATGAGGAGCACACGAAATCCCTTTGCTTCATAATATTCCTTCCACCGTTTCGTAGCTTCGGCGTCTGCCAGATCCGTTTTGTTCAGGATCAGAAGCCTGTATTTCCCTTTCGCCAGTGTATCGATATCCGGATTTTTACCGGATCCGGGAACTCTGGCATCCAGAAGTTCGATCACGATATCAATTAGTTTCAGTTGATCCTGCATCATCCGAAGCGCGCTCGTCATGTGCCCCGGATACCACTGTATCGCCATATTTCCTACCGATCCGTCCTCTGCTGCCCTTTGTCAGCCGATAGAACACCTTTCCGCGAATCTCGGACTGCTGGATATTTCCGTAAGTGGAAAATCTGGAGTCCTCACTGCTGTTCAGATTATCACCGATCACAAAATATTCCTTATCACCAAGTGTAATGGGGGAAGAGAGCCTGGCCGGTACCTGGATGCGGTCCAGCTCCCCGTCCGGATCCAGTTCCTTATCATTGATGACAAACCGTCCGGCTACCACAGCCACCTTGTCTCCCGGAAGCCCGATCACCCGCTTGATGTCATAATAGTCGTCAGACCCGATGGGCTTGATCGCAACCACATCTCCTCTTTCAACATCACTGAAGGCATATGCCATTTTATTGACAAGAACCGTCTCACCGTTCTTCAGTGTAGGATCCATGGACGGACCCTGTACCGTTACCGTCTGGAAGAAAAATGTGACAAAGGCATAGCCCAGCACTGCAGCCGCAAAGATCACCAGCAATGTCGTCCGGATCTCTCCGAAGATGGCTTTGCGGCGCTTTTTCAGCTCGTCCTGGGTTTCCTTTTTCTGCAATGTGAAGTCCTGACCGCTGATATGCTTCCTTTTCATGGTCGTACCTCTAAAAAAACCGGAGTCTTAGCAAAAAACTCCGGTTTTGGTGTTATCGTTATCTTACGATCTCTTTTACCTTAGCTCTCTTACCTACTCTGTCACGCAGATAGTAGAGTTTTGCACGTCTTGCCTTACCAAGACGAACCACCTCGATCTTCTCGATCAGGGGAGAATTCATCGGCCAGGTCTTCTCAACGCCTACGCCGTTGGAATTCTTACGTACGGTAAATGTCTTGCGGGCTCCGGTTCCCTGCTTCTTGATCACGGTTCCTTCAAAAACCTGGATACGGGAACGGTTTCCCTCCTTGATCATGGCGGATACGCGAATGGTATCGCCCACATTGAACTTCAGCTCGTTCTCACGCATCTGAGAGTCCTCAATGCTCTTCATGATTTCTACGCTGTTCATGATAGTACCTCCAATTAAATAAGATATAAAAGAATCTGGCGTTCATTCTATCTTAAATCAACAGGATACAGCGGACCGCCACGATTACAACTTCGATAGTTTAACATAGGATCCCCGTAAATGCAAGGATTATTTTTCGGGAAGCTTAAGAATAAAAAAGGGAATCACGCGATGATCCGCATGATTCCCTGTAAGATCAATTCCGATTACTCTGCATCTGCAGGAGCAGCCTCTTCAGCCGGAGCCTCTTCAGCCGGAGCATCCTCTGCAGCAGGCTCTTCAACAGCTTCCGCTACCTCTACGGGAACCTCAAGGGTCTCCGGAGCATCCTCTGCTGTAGGAACGGGCTCTTCAGCCGGTTCTTCCTCTGCAGGAGCCTCTTCTTCCGGCTCCACATCCTTCAGAAGTGCCTTGATGGACAGGCTGATCTTCTTCTCAGGTCCCTTGAAATCTACAACCTTAGCGGTAATGGTCTCACCGGTCTTCAGTACATCCGACGGCTTCTCAACATGAACATTTGAGATCTGGGATACATGAAGCAGTGCATCAATACCCGGCTCCAGCACGATAAATGCTCCGAAATCCGTCATACGTGCAACACGGCCTGTAACAACGGTACCGATCGCATACTTCTCGGCAGCTGTCAGCCACGGATTCTGATCATCAAACTTCAGAGAAAGGGCGATCTTCTCACCGTTGATCTCCTTGATGAAGCACTTAACAACATCACCGACCTTAAAGATCTTCTTCGGATTCTCCACGCGTCCCCAGGACATCTCGGAGATATGAAGCAGACCGTCAGCACCACCCAGATCGATAAATGCTCCGAAATCGGTCACATTCTTAACAGTACCTTCAACGGTCTGTCCAACCTCGATCCGTGCGAAGAGAGCTTCTGCGGCTTCCTTCTTCTGTGCAACGATAAGCTGCTTGCGGTTACCGATCACTCTTCTCTTATGAAGGTTGAACTCGGTAAGAATAAACTCAACTTCCTGTCCGACATACTTCTCGAGATTCTTCTCATAAGTATCGGATACAAGACTTGCGGGAATGAATACACGGCACTCATCAACGGATACGCTAAGTCCGCCGGAAAGAGCCTGTGTAACAACACCCTTAACCGTGGTTCCTTCGTTGAAGGCTTTCTCCAGCTCATCATAAGCCTTCTCTGCCTTGACCTTTTTAACGGAAAGAACGACCTGTCCTTCGCCGTCATTGATCTTAAGAACCTTAGCTGTGATCACATCATCAACTTTTACTTCGGTTGTAAGATCGACCGGAGTATTGGAATACTCGCTTGCGGTAACGATACCGTCAGACTTGTAATTGATGTTAACCGCGATCTCATCGGGTTTAACACCGATCACCTTCCCTTCAACGACTTGTCCTGTGCGAATGGATACAGGAGTCTCGTCCTGTAACATCTGTTCGAAATTCTCTTCTGACATGCTGTCATGAACCTCCTTAATGATTTTGTTCGGGGTAGATGCCCCAGCTGTAATACCTACCCTACGTACGGATTCAAAAGCAGTCAAATCCAAATCATTGAGTGTCTGTATATAGTAAGTATTCTCACATGCCTGTCGACTGATCTCCGCAAGTTTCCTTGTATTAGAGCTATGCCTGCCTCCGATAACGATCATAGCGTCGACCTGTGAGGCTAACACTCTCGCCTCGGTCTGTCGTTCTTCGGTCGCATTGCATATAGTCTGACAAACACGTATATTATAATATTTTTCTTTCAATAATACAACAATTTCTTCAAATTTTTTTAAATGAAATGTTGTCTGACAAACCACGGTCACCGGACGGTCTCCATAATCGGGAAGATCCGCCACTTCATCAGCGTTCTGCAGGATATGGGGCGTGCTTACACACCAGTCCCGGATCCCGTGGACTTCGGCATGATCGGGATCACCGACGATCAGGATCACGTCCCCTGCCTCGGACCTCTCACTTACGATCTTATGGATATTCTGTACAAAAGGACAGGTCGCATCCACGATCCTGTGACCGGCTGCTTTCAGTGTCTCAATTTCCCCACGACCCACACCATGAGAACGGATGATCACAACGGAGGGAGGGAGTTTCTTACATTCCGCAAGGTCATCGATGCACTTCACACCCTGCCGTTCCAGATCTCCGGTCACTTCCTCATTATGTATGATCGGGCCATAGGTATAGACCTTACATCCGTCCTTTTTTGCCGCTTCGGCATAGGCCATATCCACAGCCCGTTTCACACCGAAACAGAAGCCTGCTTTTTTTGCAAGGATCACTTCCATAATCTTCTTCTCTTATTCCTTCTGTCTGTCCGGATCACATACGCTCCCTGGCGAGCCGGACGATCTCATTTACCACCTGGTCGATGGTCATCTCGGAAGAATCCACCAGCACCGCATCCTCGGCCTGACGCAGCGGAGCGATCTCCCGGTTCATATCCTGATAATCTCTCTTTTCGATATCCGATTTAATGACCTCCAGATCCGGACGGCCGCCCATCTGCTTTAATTCCCTGAATCGTCTTTCGGCACGCACCTCGACGGAAGCCGTAAGATAGATCTTCAGTTCCGCATTCGGGAGGATATTGGTGCCGATATCACGCCCATCCATCAGAACATCGTTTTTCGCTGCGATATCTCTCTGCAGATCCAGCAGCTTCTCACGGACCAGAGGAAGTGCAGCCGTCTTTGATGCCATATTTCCCACCTTCTCACTCCGGATCTCGGCGGAAACATCCTGAAGATTCAGGAATACATGCTGGACATCCTTCTCATATGCGATATTGATACGGATATGATCCAGTGCATTCTTCAGTTTCTTTTCATCCTGAATATCCGTCTTCGCATCCAGCAGATAAAGAGCAATGGCCCGGTACATGGCACCCGTGTCCACATACAGAAAGCCGAGGTTCTGTGCTGCCAGTCTCGCTATGGTACTCTTTCCGGCACCTGCCGGTCCGTCAATGGCTATGTTCATAGTTGCAAAATACCCCCTTATCCATTATTACACAAAAGATAATTTATCATAATAGACCATCGAATTCAATATGTGCTGTTCAGGATCCTTTCTTTCCGTTATACCGGACACAGAGCATGGTCAGATCATCAAACTGCGGTGCGTCACCTACAAAAGCATCGATCGAGGAGCTCATGGTTTCACACAGTTCCTTCGGCATAAGGGACGGATCCTGGTTCAGCGCCTCCAGCATCCGGTCGGTTCCGAAGAGCTGATCTTCCTTATTTGTGGCCTCCGCGGCGCCATCCGTATAGACAAAGAGCGTCCCGCCCGGTTCAAGTGTAAGTTCATATTCCTTATACCGGCTCATATCCATTCCTCCGAGAACAAACCCGTGCTTGTCCCTGAACATTTCAAAAGGCCCTTCTTTTCCGCGGAGCATCGGATTCTCATGTCCGGCATTTGCCGCCACGATCCTTCCGCTTGAAAGATCCAGGATCCCGAACCAGACGGTTACGAACATATCACTGACATTATCCTCACAAAGCGCAACGTTCGTGAGGCGGAGAACCTCCGACGGTGAATTTCCGGCAAGTGCATACTGCTTCAGAAGCTTCTTCGTGATCATCATGAACAGGGAAGCCGGGATCCCCTTTCCGGATACATCCCCGATCACCAGACCCACGTGACTGTCATCGATGGAGAAATAATCGTAAAGATCTCCTCCTACTTCCTTGGCCGGGGTCATGGATGCATACAGGACATATTCCTGTTCTTCAGGGAAATCTGCGGGCAGTACCCCCTTTTGGATGGCTGCCGCAAGATTGAGTTCCGTCTCCAATCGTTTCTGCTCCCCGATCAGACGGGCATTTTCCGTATTATACCTGTCGATCTCAACGGCCAGATCCGATATATCCTCCGCCAGCACCCCAAATTCATTTTTCTGCGTAACCCTGTCCATCGCCTCGGTAACACCCCGACTGTCCTTATCCTGCATATAGGTACGGACCGTTTTCTGGATACTTTTCAGCGGATGAATGGCAACCTTATTTACGAAAGCAAGAAGTACCACTGCGGCAAGCGCAAAGATCCCCAGACTGACTGCCACGAGAATATAGAGACGATGCAGCATGGAGGTATGATACTGGCTCCAGTCATGCAATACACAAACCGCAAAACGAGGCTTACCGCTTAGGGATACCGGCTTATATCCCACATAGGAATAATACTGTGCCTTCTTTATCTCGACCCGTTCAAAGGTAATATCCGAACGGGTTCCGGCAACATATTCATTCATGATGTCCGGGATCTCATCGTCCTGCCACAGCTTCTCTCCCAACAGTGTGCCGGTATCAAGTTCAAGAAGTCCCTCGCCATGTCCGATGTCATAGATAAATCCCAGATTCTCTTTTTTCAGACTGATGATCATGATGGTTTCATTTTCTTTTGAGTACTGCATCAGATCAAGGTTCATCTGAAAGATTTTAAAATTTAACATTGAAAATAAAATCTTATCATCATCCGTAAGCTTGTTCACCTCATCCATGCTTACTTCTTCCTTCATCATAAGGTCCTCGACCTCATCCGGATATGCTACGACCGTATTGTTTTCATCTGAAAGGAACTCTTTCAATTCGTCGGCATGGGTCTCCCACATATCCAAAAGCCATTCAAAAACCGGGCCGTTTTTGATCAAACTGTTGGCAGTATGCTCCAGGATCGGAGTCAGATGTTCTCTTTTGGCTTCCAGATACGTCCCGAGATTTCCCGTGATCTGAATGACCACGATCACAGGCGTAACAAAAATAAAGATCAGGGCAAAAATAATACCGATCTGGATCAGCAGTTTCCGTTTTTTCGGTGCGTTCATAGATCATCCTCCGATAAAACCTCAGTCTCCCGGACTGTGGCTCTTTTTCGACCGTTTAAACCGGATTACACTCACGCGATCCCATAGCATGCAGAGCGGGATACAGGTGATAAGAGACAGGATGCAGGTGATGATCGATTTTCCTACGATCTCTCCCGTCAGGGAGATCCCCTTCAGCTCCGGATACCAATACGCACCGGGGCGAATATAATTATGAAGGATATCGCAGTAGACGACCGCTATGATACAGTGCGTGAGCAAAACCATCAGAGAATGTCTCCCCATCCATTGCAGGCCTTTGGAAAGAAGGGGTATCCCTTTTACGGCACGCGCCAGAAGATACATGGCCGGCACAAAGACCAGCACCTGAAGTACCACCGTATAGACATCCAACAATCCCCGGTTCCCATATTCACTCCGGTAATAACTCTCATTTCCGTTAAAAAGAAACAGACCGAAATGAAAAAGCAGTCCCAAAACAGTTACGGCAGCTGCCACCGGAACAGACAGCCTGTTCAGATACTCCTCTGCATTACGCTCTCTCAGCTTCAATCCGATCATCATGAACAGAAGATACGTGGGCAGTATCGTCAGCCCCCAGGGCGCCGGTTTCAGCAGAACATACATGGGATTCTGGATCAGAAAAAGAGCGATGACAAAGCAAACCCACACCCGTTCCTTCTTCCCGAAGATCAATCGCTTCAGAGGGTGGAAGAAAAGCTCTGTCCAGACCATACTCCACACAAACCATACGGGCGAAAGATTTGTGAAAAGGATCCCGCCTCCGCCCCAGGTTCCGTTGATCCTGGTGGTGACCTCCGGGCGGAGAAATGTGATGATCACGTCATGGATCACATCCCGGAAGGTGTACCCGTGAACTGCCATACAGTAGAGCCCTCCCAGCGTGAGCAGAACAAGCTCGATCACCAGTACCGGAAGGATCAGACCCACGATCCTCCTTTTATAACTGTCCAACACATCCGCATGGATCCGGCATGTATACCCGGATAACACAAAAAAGGTGCCGACAAACCCCCACCCCAGGGAACAGATCACCTTATCCGGGATGCCGTTCATGGACCGGAATACGATATGAAATACGGCGATCAGGATGATGCCGATCCCCCTCATGATATCCAGCTCCGGTATACGTTTTTTCTCTTTATGATTCTCTGCCATTTTTCAATCACTCATTGGTCATCGGGATTCATTTTTCGGATCTGTCCGTCCCGAGATACTCAAATCCCAGCATGGTGATATCATCGAACTGAACCGCATCTCCCACGAAAGCGTCTATATCCTTCTTCAGATCCGGAAGGAGTTCCCGGAGCGAATCCTTTCCGTTTGAATTCAATGACTGCAGCATGCGTTCCTCGCCGAAGAGTTCCTCCGAGGCATTTGTAGCCTCCGGAACGCCGTCCGTATATACAAAAAGCCGGTCACCGGGATGCAGTTCGAATTCATGCTCTTCATATGACATCCCTTCCATGATGGCTACCGCAGGTGCATGTCTGTAAACCACGGATTCATAGACTCCGCCCTTCCGCCGGATCACGGGATGCTCATGTCCCGCATTGGCTGCAACTCCCTTACCCGTTACCAGATCCACATATGCGATCCAGACGGTAACAAAGTACCCGCTTTCATTTTCCCGGCACAGCTCCTCATTGACGGTTTCCAGGACCCTGGAGGGTGACTTCCCTCTGATGGCCTGGTTTCGGATCCGGTTCATGGAATTCACCATGAAAAGGGATGCCGGGATCCCTTTTCCGGATACATCCGCGATCACAAGACAGATCCTGTCTTCATCCACAAAGAAGAAATCATAAAAATCGCCTCCGACCTCCTTTGCGGGATCCATTGTCGCATAAAGGTCAAATTCATTTCGGTCCGGAAAAGCCGGAAATCTTCCCGGAAGCATATCCGCCTGGATCTTCTTTGCCACACTGAGCTCCGCTTCGATCTTCTCCTTCTCCGCTGTGATATCCCGGATCTCCGTCACATATTCATCGATGGAAACGATCAGGTCGGAAACATCGGCAGACAGAGCCCCCAGTTCGTTTTTCAGTTTGATCCGGGACAGTTTTTTCAGTACCGGTCCGCTGTCTTTATTTCCCCGGTAATCCCATACATTTCTCTGGATCTCACCGATGGGTCGTACCGCGATACAATAGACCAGAATGAACAGGGCAAATGCCAGGATCCCCTGAAGTAAGGTAAAGATCATGATCATGCTTTTGATCTGCGTCTGGGCATCCCCACGAACTTCTGATATATCGTATGTGACTCCGACCATAACATGCATTCCGCCCAGAATATCCTGTACATATCCGAAGGAGTCGATATAATCGCCGGATTCTTCCATACTCCGGCCGCCGGTTACGGCAACCATCATGCTGCTTTTCTGTTCGGGCGTACTCTCAGCGGTCACACCGATCACATATGCATCACTGTAATCACTACCGCGTTTCTGATCCGGCGAAGCTCCGCTGACAAGGAAGGTCCCCTTGTCATACGTCTGATCCATAAGCAGTATGCTGAGATAGCTGGGTTCATAGATCACCTTCAGCTGGTTCAGCAGGGCGATCATTCGGTCATACACGATCTCCGCATATTCCTTCTGGTCCTCCATGGAGAGCTCCACAATCTCATCCGTACGGACATCATCAATGACAAGTCCCGGATGCCGCCGTGAGAAGTCCCGTGCCTTCTTATCCGTTTCTTCACTCTGACTGTAGTGCACATCCATACCGTCGGAATGTATGAACCAGTAACCCAGAAGCCATTCGTACGCAGGATATCCCCTGATCGTAGTCACGATATCCTGTGTCAGTCTGTCGGCCAGCCCCATTCTCTGCTCCCCGACTCTCTCATCTACGTGGTTTTTTAAGACAAAATAAGATGCCAGTGCAGTTATCATTGCCGCCAAAAGCGAGAAAATAAGCACCTCACCCGCCAGACTGATCTTGGTACGGTCCAGAGATTTGAATCTTTTTTTCTCTATTTTCTTCAGATATTTTATCTCTGCCCGATCCATCTTTTCTAGTCTCCCTCGTGGTATTCATCTATGGGTCTCTTATCACGTGATCCTGCATGGGTCTCTTATCACGTGATCCTACATATCTCTCAGTTCATCCAGCGTTAGTTCGCCGATGGCAAGACGGATCAACGTCCAGGGTGACGGTTTCATAGGTTTTCATCGGGGTTCTGATCTCTTTATAATTCTCAAGCTCTCCCTGGATCAGGGAATACCTGCTTTGCATCTCGGTGAAGCCGTATCTCGAAAGGAGCCCTTTGTCTATCGTATCCTCCGTTCCGTAAAGCAGGATCGGCGCTTTAAGGTCGTCCGGAAGATCCGTAATGATTTCCGTAATCATACGCACTCTCTCCCATTCAAGACCGCGGCCCCGGAGCCGGTCAGCGATCTACCCTTTCATTCTCCGAACAGCCTGCTGATAAACGGCAGCTGCCTGTCCTCCTCATAGGGAAGAACGATCTTCGTGTTCTTATCGTATTTTTTGCCTGCAGCAAGGAGTGAACAGCGAAGCATCTCCGCCAGGCTGATCAGATTCTCCTTATCCGCCGAAAAAAACAGCTCCGCAATGATCTGATCCTTCCCCTCGTCGTAATGGAACAGCATAAGACCTGTCACCCGTCCGTCCGACATGGTATAGGACGAAACCTCCAGATCATAATGCTCGAGAGGCGTATCCAGAAGGCTTTTCAGATAACCTGTATGCCCATTGCTCTCACACAGCTCCAGTCCTTCACGAAATAAAGGCAGGGTCAGCTCCCCTATGCTTCCTGTTTGAAGCTCCTTCTTCTCCCGGAACACCTTTTTGAAAAAGCTGTGAAGATTCGGGAGCCGGGCGAATTCCCCTATCGACGTCACCTTTACGCTCCCCGGAGTAAGCATTGACACCTCTTCCCCGTCATATGCCGGAGCACCCTCCTCTTCGATAAGGAGCAGCTCTATCATATTCCCTTCGACATAAAGATCCGGTGCTCTCATCTCCGAAAGCGCCGGGTAGGCGGAAACCTCTGCCTTCATTCCTCCGTCATCCGTATCCAGAAAACCATGATTCCGAAGAAAGAGCCTGTCATTTTTGCATATCAGATCATAACCGAAGGAATCCTCCGGAAAGACAGCGTGAAGCTCCCTGTACCCGGCCTCTTCGGCATACCGGAAAGCATAGGAAAGAAGGTTCTCCCCATAGCTTTTCCCGCGGTAAGAGGGATCGACAAAAAGCCAGAACAGGGTAAGCGCCTCATTTTCCGCCTGCCCGAGGAGGAGGCCTGCCGGAACCGCGCCCTCCTCCTCTTCATGTACAATGCCCAGCGAAAGATCCGGATTTCTGCTTCCGGCATCCAGAAGGCCGAATAGATCCATGTCTTTAAAATAAATCCGTTCCTTTTCATTTAACTCAAATACTTTCAAGGATACATCCTCCCACCCTTCTTTGGAAAGTCAGCCTTTGCCTTCTCCTTACTCTTTTGCGTCCAGCCTGCTTGCTTCCTTCTTCTGCTTCTCCAGATTCCGTCTCATGCCGATGGCTCTGTAGCCCATCCGGCTGAGAAGCTTCGTCACCTGCTCCTCCAGGACGTCTCCCATGACATCCAGGAAATCGGTTTTCTCGCCCTCCGCAGCTGCCTTGATGATCTTTGATTTTTCCGTAACTCGTTGCAGCATCAGCTCATGGTAGGCTTTCCTAAGATTCTCTTTTATCGTCTGAAATGCCTGGGGATCCGTCTCGTTAAGCTTCTCCTCTGCCGCCTTCAGGAAGGGCTGATAGGCTTCCATGAACTGCTCCTTCCCCTCCGGATGCCTGATAAAGATCTGATCCACATATTTCTTCATCGTACTGATCCGATTCGGATTCGATAACCGGGCAAACATCAGGGCGTACTCCTTCGTATTCTCCTGGAGCTCTACATGGAGCGGAGTATACGCCTGGGAGAAGGTTTCATTCGCCTCGTTAAACTGGGCCTTTTCACGCTCACTCGGTTTCCACTCGCCTTTATTCTTCCTGGTATTGGCCTCCCGGATCGCATCCAGCCGGTCGAAGGAATCCAGCGCATTCTTTACGGACGCGAATTTCCCTTTCAGTTCCTCGGTGACCGCATCCATCCATACCCTGTCATCGCCCTCGGACAGGAGTCCTTCCTTGATCCGTGCCTTCATCCCTTCATCGATATACTTCTCACAGTCTTTGAAGCAGGTAGTCATCGCCGAATCATAGAGCTGGCCGGCATCAGCCTCCGGAGGAAGATTCTTTTTCGTGTCAAGCAACAGGCCAAGGGACTGCTCGATATCCTTCAGCTTCCCGTAATCCTTTCGTACGCTGGAGATAAAGTGTTCCTTTAATACATCAAAATGCTCCTCCGTGAAGGCCTTTATATCTTCACTCTTATTGAACAGCTTGATCCTTTCCACCTGATATTTGTTGGAAAGATCCTTCAGATAGGAAGAAGTCTCCTCATCCCCGGTCATACTCCCTGCGAGATTCCCTCTTTCCTCCTCTGAATAATCGATCTGATTCGCATCCCCGGAGGTTTGTGTGCATTGCTTGATCGCATTTTCCGCATTCCCGATGGCTTCGTTCATGGACGCGATGGCATTCTGAAGGCGCATCTGCCCCTGCGAGAAATTATATACCGAGGAGGGTACCTCCAGTCCCAGCTCCTGCGCTTTCAGCAGGGATGCCATGATCCTGGCTCCTGCGGAACGGAAATCCCCCAGGGAGAAGATCTTCTTGATCTCCGCGCCCAGCTCATCCCTCTTCTGCTGGTAAAGCTGTTCGAATTCCGGACGAAGGAGGGCGTGCAGGCCGGAGCGGAACAGCTCCATATCTCCCGTTGTGGCAGCCGCCATCATTCTGGTCACATGGTACTGCTGATCCTCCTTCAGCTTCGTGCAGTTACCGAAATCGATCACGGTCAGCTTCTCATCACTGACCATGATATTTCCCGCATGAGGATCTCCATGATAGAAGCCCTCCTTGAACAGTCCGTCCTCTGTCCATTTCTTGATAAATGTGTCAAGGTAGGATTTTTTCTGTTTCAGTTCTCCCAGGAGCTTCATCAGCTTTTCTTCCACGTAAGAGGGATCCATTTTAATGAATTCCTCGGAATTCTCATCCAGCTTGCGATGATCCTGTATCTGCATAACATTGCTGTAATACAGCTTCTTCATTTTTATAAACTGATTATTCTGCCTGATCTGTTCTTCCGTCATGCCGGGCAGATTTGTCCTTCGGTAAACCTCATGCAGCGATTTGATCTCCGCGTTCACACGGTCCATCAGATTATCGATAGTCTCTCCCGGAGCCTTCTCCAGTACCATGGAGGTGGTGGTGGGTGCAACGAGCGAATTCAACTTCATGGAGGTGACACGCTTCTCCTCCTCTGTGGTCGCCTGGTCATAGATCTTGCCGAGCTCCACATTGCGTGCTTCCACGGTAAGATCCAGCTCCTCCTCGATCCGCTCCAGCTGTCCTTCGTAGGTTACCTGCATACCGCCCTTTTCATTCTCGCCGATCTCCGGCAGAAGCGGCTGGTTGTTTGCTCTTCTCTTCTCGTTCTCCTTATTCCTGGATTTGATATCCGATATTCTGGCGCACTGAAGCATCAGATTCTTCTCACGCATCATGCGGTTTGTAACATCCGGTTTCAGAAGCTTGATCGCCGTCTCCTCTACCTTCCCGTCCGCAAGTGTGATCCTGCAGAGGAAGGTCTGACCTACGGATGCGGCACCCAGCGGCTTCACCATACGGATCTCCTTTATCTGGTTGTGGGACCGCTGCACCATGGAGAAGAGCTGTGCTTCCACGATCTCCTCGGGGATGGGAGCAAGCCTGCTCTTCATATCCGTCACCGCGGACTGCAGCTCCTCGGGAAGTCCCTCAGTCGGAAGCCCCTGCATCATTTTCTGGAACAGAGGGCCTGCGCCCTTCATCAGTCCGCCGATATAGTTGCCCATGCTTTCCGCCTTCACCTTGTCATTATAGGCCTCCCTGCTTTTCAGTTCATTCTCGTCGAGCCCCTCCGCGTCAACATCCTTCAGCTTGCGGACCGGCTTTGCATTCCGGATCATGGAGGCCAGCATGGACCGCTGATCCATGACATCCACGCCGCTGAAATAATTTTCAAATACCGTCTTGATGAAGAGACCCTGACCGGATTCGCCGGAGGTGATGGATTCCTTTACCAGCTTCCCAAGGCGTTCATTTCCCTGTTCAAGTCTCAGCTTCTTCCTTTTCTTTACCTCTTCCGGGGAAAGTCCGGGCTGATAGGGATCCGCCAGAGGTTCTTCCCTCTTATTCTCGGGTTTGAAAAGCTCACCGGTATACTGTGTAACCGTCTGCTGGAGCTTATCCGTTGTGTCCTTCACTCCCTGATCGATGGCCTTCTCCGCGGAGTCCAGCTGCATTATCTGATCCTGCGTAAGATTCAGGATGATATCCTTAAGACCGTCAATCTTAATATCCGATCCGGGGATCTCGATCCCTTTCAGGAGACTGTCCGCCGAGAGAAGGTGTGCGGTAGCTGCGGCGGTCATACCAAGCTTCTTTGCATTATAGGCAATGGACTCAAATATCCCCTCGGGCGCGTCGCCGAGGACCTCCTGTATCTTCCCGTCCACCGCCTGTTTGATCGTCTGGGCGGTATCCTGAAGGCTCTTTATCACGACCTTCCGGAACTCCTCAGCCTCCTCGGGAGCCATGATGAAGAGCGGCATCTTATCCAGCATGCCATTGACCATCTTCATATTCAGCTCGCCCATGGAGAACATGTCCGAGATAAGGTATGCCAGCGCGTCCGCATTTTTTGCAAGCATGAGCTGCATCCGCTTTCCGGGTTCCCGCTTTTTTTCATCGGCCGTCCAGGTTTCATAGGAGAAGACCACATCCCCCAGAAGGTTGATCACCTTCTGCTCCTTTTCATCCCACGCAGGCTGCTTCTCCTCCGCTTCCTTTTCTTCCTCCTTCTTCTCTTCCGCTTTTGCTTCCGATTCCTTCTTCTCCTTCTGCTGCTGCTTTTCGATAACTACCTTTTCCTTAACTTCCTTCTGCTTTTCCTCCGTCTCCCGAAGAAGCTCCTTTACATCCATGATATTGATCATGGATCTGCTCTCCTTTGAATAGACCACATCCTTATCCGAGAATTCCACTTCCCAGCCGTCCAATTCCTTCTGATCGAGGATGTAGACCTTCTTCCCGGCCAGGATGCTCCGGGCCATATGCGCCAGATCCAGCGTAAGGAAATTTGAAAGATCCGGAAGCTTATATCCGGTATTCTGCGTAAGGTAGTTGACGAATACCTGCCGGCATTCATTTCCCAGTCCGGCATTCTCCGAGCGCTTCAGCGCGTCGCGGACCGCTCTTTGGGCTTCCTTCTTTCCGTACAGCTTCTCATTTTTCACGATGTCCTGCGCCAGCATATCCGAAAGGATCCCGGTATGGCGGTTTAGGGCCAGTTCCTTTCCTCCGGCGTTCAGGGTCAGCTGTCCGAAGGCATTCTGATGAACGCTGAGTACGGTATCCCCGATCAGAAAGACCTTCGCCTGCACCTTTCCTTCCCTGAAGTCGTTCAGAGAGCTGCGGATATTCCCGAAGAAGGAGATCAGCTCCTTCCCGAACTTCCTGTCCTTTTCCTTCTTACTCTTCATCAGCCGGTTGATCATATCCGAGGGGATTTCCTCTCCGGAAAAAGCCTTGTACAGGAGAGAGGCTTCATAACCGCTTTTCTTCAGCACTTCTTCACCCGGGAGTTCCCTCTGGGGTTCCTCCCCCGCGGGCTGTCCTCCCTTGCTGACCAGATTGTAATACTTCGCCTGTACCATAAGATCCCGGGCGATCCGGGTCTCCGCATCCATTTTTCCCGCCCGGATCAGCTCCTTTGCCGCAAGGAAGGCTTCCGCCTCCTCATGGAGCCGGATCATATTCATTCTGACCAGCGTATAGCGATCCTCCCCCTTCCCATAGGACGGAGTCTTGTCCCCCATATAGTCCTTGCAGGCAAGGATCGCGTTCCGGTAAAGTCCAAGGATATCATCAATATCCTTTTCCGTAAAACGATCCTCTCTCCGGGACTTGTTGATCTCCTTCTCCACCTCCGTTACCGACATCTTGACCTTCTTCATCTGCTTGCTGTCACCGGTGGTCTTCTCACTGAGGACCAGCAGAGAGGAAAGATTCCTGCCTCTGACCATTTCCAGTCTGGCCCGCTCCTGATCCGTGAGTTCTCCCTTCAGCACCGTATCGATATCGCGGATATCCTCCTTGAGTGTCTTCTGGTTATAAAGGGTTCTGTCCTTTTGTTTCAGCTTACTTGCATGATAATCAGAGGTAACACGGATCTCCTTCGTCAGCTGATCATTCTTCTTCTGAATAAACTGTTCATCCTGCGGCATACAATTAACCTATTATCCTTTCTAATGACTGTACTGAGGGGTCTGTCACAGATCAAAACTAAAGTGCTGTTACAGCATTCCCTGTATATCTGCCTTGAACATATACCCATCTGCTGCGTCTAAGGGAGCAACGCTTCCATCTCTTCCAGCGTAAGCTCCCCTATGGCCAGGCGGATCAGCGGTTCCATATAGAGATCCGCCGCGTTGATCGCACTTGCTACACAGACATCCATCGCATCATAGAGTGTATCTCCCTTTAATTCCATCGACAGCGGAACCGTAAGGCGGTAGGCCAGAAACTGCTTCTCCTTATCGATGCTGTATGCTCCGCAGGGAAGCCGGAAGTTGATATGGGCCATCGCCTCGTACAGCTCCGGAAGATGCTCCTCCGAAAGCTGATCCATGATAGTGATCGCTGCAGTAAAGCGCTGGATCTCATCCTCTTCGGAATGAATGGGGTCGAAGTAGAATTCTCCGAAGGAACCTTCTTCCGCCTCTCCACCGCCAAGCATATCCAGCACCACATTCAGGATCTCTGAGGCTCCTTCCTGATCAGGCACAGCGATCTCACTGGCGATCAATTCCTCCTGAAAGGAATCCCGCATCCGTTCCAGCAGCTTATGTCTTTCCTTTAACACTTCTTCCATCTTTTCTTCGGTCATGCTCTTATCCTCCCAGGTTTTACTTTGCATTCATCTTTCTGGCCAGCTGTTCCGGCGACGGCTTGTGCTTCTTCAGATCCACCGGCAGGCCGAAGCTCTTGGCCAGCTGGATATATCCTTTTATCTCCTCCGGATCCGTTGCCCGCACCGAAGCGGGACCATAGAGTCTCTGACAAACCTGATCCGCATAACGCTTCACTACATGATCGCAGGCGGAGAACATATCCGCGTACCCGAGAGATGCAGCAAGCATACGGCGCATCCTGAGCTGAAACTCATCCATGTTATAGATCTCCTGACCTCTTTTCTTCATGGCACGCTTTGCTTTTTCCAGATACTTTCCAAACTCGAAGTACTCATCAAATATCATGGTCCTGATCTTTGTCAGTGATGTGGCGCCCAGGGCCATCGCCGTGACCGTCGCTACCATAGATAAGGTCCCAATGCCCGGGATGACAAGACCCACTGTACCGGCCACTGCTCCGATGGTTTCCACCGCCGCAACCTTTACCTTTCTCTCATTCATCTTCTTTGACAGCTTCAGCATATTCTTATCAAATTTTGCCCTTCGTTCCTCCAGCAGCCGCTTTTCTCTCTCTTCCGGCGTTTCCTTTGCTTCTCTTTGCTTTATCTCCTCCGTTGTTTCCCATTTCTTCCGGGCAAGCTTCTCATTCTTTTTGGCAAGCAGCTTTGCGGCATTTTTTGTGTTCATCAGATCCAGGCCGCCCGCGATCGTTCTGTATGCACCGATTCCCGCGGTAACGGCACCCACTCCGATGGCCAGACCCTGCATTGGTTTGGAAAATTCGAGTACCCTGTTTTTGTCGAAGTCAACCGCCTGTTTTGCAAAATACTTCGCCGTTTCCATGCCCTTTCCTATATCGAGCGCCACCTTCGCTGTGGAATTCAGGAGGGAAGCCACATTCATTCCGATATCACCGGCGTGCATTCCGTCGATATTCTTCGCAAAATAGTATGCACTTGCAAAGGCACTGAGGGCATCCCCCGCAGCGATAAGCGCTGTGGCGACATTCCCTCCGCTGTAGAACTGATAATTTGCAAGTTCTCCATCCCTCAGTCTCCAGGTCGTCGGCTGATAGGGTACAAGTCCGGTCATGGAGATTCCCTTCTTCAGCATGTCGAAGCCCGCCACGCCGCCATTCACGGCATAATGGGAGAACTCAGATACTGAGCTGAGGGCCGTTCCGCCAAGGGAGATATGGGTCGGAACATCCTCTTTATTCGTATCCTTCTGATTGTACAGGGTTTCCGGACGCTTCTCACCTAACGGATCGATCTTACCGATCCTGGATGCCTCATCCACGGCATTATCCGCTTTGATCAGAGCCTTCAGCGCTGTATCCGCTTTCTTTCTCAGCCGGACCAGTTCCTCATCCGGTTCCTTCAGCCCCGCCTTCTGCTTTTTCTCCAGATCGTCCCTGTATTCCTTTACCGCATCAACAAGCTCCTTCAGGCAGCCGGTTCTCGTTTCATCCGCCTTTTTCAGCGCTTCCTCCGGGCCAACGGCCGGAGCCTCCTCCTGCTTTCCTTCCTCATCAATGATCTCATTCCTGCTCTGTTCCTTTTGGTCAAGCAGGGCCGCGTCCCGGATCACAGCCTGATAGTCATCATTGATCTGCATGGCATCCGCCAGCTTGTGCATATACACATAATCTCCGAAAATGCGGGACATAACCTTCAGCTTCGACGCCAGCATCTGATCCTTGAATTTACTGAGATCCGGCGTGTAATTCATCTGTGCGTCAAATGCGGCGACCACATCCGGGGTCTTCCTTTTTCCTGTTTCGATCAGATAATAAATGAAGAGCCTTTCCCTCTTCGTCTTCTTCAGCAGCTTCGTTACGATCTCGCCATGATGATTCCGGATCTGCACCAGGCGCCCGGCCATACCGGCATTGTTATAATTACGAAGGAACCACCGGTCGATCTCCTCTATGGCACGAACCTTGTCCTCCTTCAGCCCCTGATCCGTCTCCTCCGGAGAAAGCTTCTTATCCTTCGCCTTGCGGTTATCCATCTCCTCGGCATGGGTACGGGTCATCTTCATCAGCGGATCCTCAAGATCCTGACCGGTCTTCTTCTCAAATTCCATGATCACCGTGTTCTGGAACCGGTAATAATTCGCGGCCTTTATGGCTTCCTCAATCTCCTTCGGCCAGTCCTTGATCCGGTAAGATGCCTTATAGACCTCGATGTCCTCTGCAAAGGTATCGAACAGGGCCGCTCTGTCCCGGATACTGGTGCGTTCACACCCTTCCCTAAGGGCAAAATGCTTCTTCCATTTCGCGTAATCGGCCGCCAGCTCCTCCATACGCTTCTTCGCCTTTGGGCCGTCGGAAGCCTTGATCTTCTTCTCTGTGTTCTTCTCAGTGATCGCCGGGATCGGCTTCCCGCCCATCAGCTTACTCATCCGGTTGTAGAACTGTTCTGTCATCAGGCGGATCAGATCACAGCCTTTTCTCCTCTCGGCACCTCTCTCGGTATACTGATGTCCACGGTGCGTGTCGTAATAAGCATTTGCCGTCTCGGACAGTCGGTTCATGGCATCCATCAGCTCCGCAGCGCTTACCTGCTTCTTCGGATCATCAACAAGCCTTCCTCTGAGATCCGCCATCCCTTCCGCCAGATCCTTTACCTTCTCTGCAGCGGCCCGAAGCTGCCGGTAGGTAACGGATTCCTCATTGGGATTCTCTCCCAGTTTTCCGATTCTGCTCCAGATCTCATCACTGCCCTTGCTGTTCGGGTCATGGATCTGGGAAGCAAGACCTAAGAAGAGTTGGCTCACATCCTTTTCAAACTGTTTTTGTTCTTTGTCTGCCTGTTCCTGCTTTTCGGCGGCTTTTTCCTTATTCAGTTCACTCACAACTGACTGAAATACATCATCCACCAGGCCCTCCGCCGCCTGTCTTACCGATTTCCCATCCTTTTGTTCCTTCTGTTCCTTCTTTTCTTCCTTCTTTTCTTCCGCTTTCTGCTCAGCCGCCTTCGATTCCTCCGGCTGTTGGTCGTTCTTCCGTTTTGCTTTGGCCCCCTCTGTCAGCTCATCTTTGTTCAGACCGAACCAGCTTCCCACGACTTCACGGATTGCTTCATGCCGGGAGCTTTGCTTCTTCGTATCGATGAGGGTCTTTGCCAGGGCGTCATATTCCTCCAGGCTCCTCAACCGGATCAGGTTATTGTTGTCATCCGCGATATAAATCCCCTCATCGAGTTCGTTCAGTCCTGACGCCCGGAAGGCTTCCACCTTTCCGTCTTTTTCCGCAAAATATGTCTGCCGCGTATCCTTCCCCTGACTCTGATCCTTCTTTTCCAGGTTGACAGAGTGATCCCCCATGGTAAGGATGACTCGCTTTGCCCCCTTTACCACCTGGGGTTTGAACTCCTGACCACTGCCGGAATGAAGCGAATAAACAACCGTGGTATCCGCATTCTCCCCCAGTGCCATATACCGGGGATCCTTCTTTGCCAGCTTCTCATCCACGGGATCATGATCGATCTCGGCCTTCTTTCCCGTAGCCCCTTCCATCCTGGATGTGGGATCATACTGAATGATCTGGAAATTCACTTTGTCCAGGAAACGGGGATAATTGTCCGCGATCCACCGCTTGATCCGCATGGCTCCCAGACTGACGGCAACTCCGCCGGCATCATAGCCCTGCAGCGTGATCGTCACCTTCTTAAAATCCTTTAATTCTTCATCTTCCTTCCAGTCCCAGTCGGAAAGCCTCTTCTTCAGAACGGACTGTCCCAGCTCCAGAATATACTTCTCCACATCCTCAATTCTGTACTTTCCCGAATCCGACGGTCCGATGAGATTAAATCTGTCTTTCCGGGTTCCTGCTTCTTTATTCTCTGACTCCTTGTGACGAAGATGGTTCAGGGTCTTTCCCTTCACCTTTTCCCCATACCTTGTTCCGTAAGCCTCCGTAAGCACTTCTTCTGTTGTTTTCCGGCCTGCCGCCTCCTTATTCTCACGAAGGATCCGGTTTTCTCTTTCGATCTTATCCTTTGTTTTACACAGTCCGGTCCAGGTCAGGAATTTGTTCTTGTTGAACCATCTGACCTTCTCCTCCTTCTTCCATGCCGATTTTTTTCCTGAGGACAGGATCCCCTGAACGCCCTTCTCTGACATCAATTGATGCTTATGGTCATTCAGCGCCACATTGAACTCGATCACATCCTGTCCCTCCGCCATCAGCTTTGCTCCGACGCTGTGGTGCAGGGCGACCTTCTCCGTGGAATCCGGATTTCCCGGTTTTTTTATCTTCAGCGCATCAATCTTTGCATACCGTTCACTGCCGAGATTCTGAATGATCGCACTCCGGACCAGCCTCTCCCGGGTGTTCTCCCTCTTCGTTTCCCGAAAAAGCCCTACGGATTTCATATACTCATCCATCCGCTGCTTCTGCACGAGATACTGATCATTTGTCATCTCCTGCCGCATTTTCTGCTCCTGTCCGGCGTTGATGGGCTGAAACTCTTTTTTTTCTTTCTGTATTTGCATCGGCTGATCCGAATCGCCGTGGTTTTCATATTCGCGCATATGCCTGCTTATCCTCCTGTCGAGCCTTCGTTTCGAACTTCTTATCCTTATGGCATCCAGTCATCACCGGAACTGCGGGATGCTGAACATACTCCTTATGCGTAAAATCCCCTGCGAACGAGAGGCAGCTCTCTGTCCGGGAAGAAGAAGCTGAAAAGGTCGATGCTTCTGTCACCTCCGAGGATCACATGGATCTCTGCATCCTCCGGTGCCATCACATAAAGCTTGATCGCACTGTAAAGCATCATATCTCTCAGTTCGACTGCCGCCTTCGGGGAAAGGCTCATCATCATCGCCAGCTGATAATCCCTCTCGGAAAAGCGTTCAAAAAGGATCAGGGAAGAGAGAACCCCGTTCTTCATCACTCCGCAGCTGACCTCGCCGTCATAGATCGCCGGATCATCCGATGCCATTCCGTAATAAGGAACTTTTGTCTGTGCCACAATCTTATGAAATGTCTCATGAAACATCTCCGGCGGGATCTCCTTCAGCGGCAGTACTCCGTTCTCCTTGCTTGGCCGGACGACGACGCCTTTCTTATCCTCCCGTTCCTTTAGATTCCGTGCATCCTTCTTCGTGATCGTTACATTCAGATCCTCGATCACCTCAAATTCAAATCCCCAATCCGAAAGAAAGCTTTCCGCAAGGTCATATTCACGGCCAAAGGGGATATCACACAGAATCCCGTCCGCAGGATTGTCCTTCAGTACATCGGAGAAGGCTTCCATCAGTTCATTGGCGATCCCCCGCTCCCGATATACAGGATCCACATAGATCCAGCGGAGCAGGATCATGTCTGCCGGGATTTGTCCATAGCTGATCCCTTCCTCTGAAGAAAAGAGAAGGACGCCCGCTGCCACCTTACTGTCCGTTCCGTCATCATCTGTTCCCACAGGATCTGCAAGGGCTCCCAGGCAGAACCAGTCTCCTGAGAGAACTGACCGATGCATCCTTTCCGGGATGAGCGGAAGATAGTTTTCCATTTCTTTATCATTCACCCAAATAATCATCATTTTCCGTCCTTTTTCTATCCTGCCCGCCTGCTTCATACGATTCTTAGCTCACGCCGAATCCATCCTCAGCTCCGCTATCAGCACTTCCTCTCCGCGTTTATCCGGGAACAGTTTTTTGCAGAGCGCTTTCATTCCGGCCAGTTCACCTACAGGCACTTCGATGCGGTAAAAAGACTGATATCCTGAATCTCCTCTGACTCCTGAAGCTCACTCACCAGTGACTGCAGCAAATCTCTTTTTTTCTCGTTCATCGTGTACCTCTGTTCCCTTCTCTCCAGGTTATGTTTTAGTATACTTCATGTGCTCAATCTTCTTTATTCTTTTTATGCCTTACCACAAGAATTCCCAGAATCGCCATGAGCGAACCGGCCATCAGCAGGATCCACAGCAGCAGGGGGCTGTCATCCCCTGTCTTCGGTGATCCCGTACCTTTACCACTTCCACTGCCCCTTTCGGTTTTATTCTCTGATGACTCTGTGGTCTGTTCCTGATTTTCTCCGGCGGTAACCGTGAATACCGTCATCGCATCTCCATCATCAAAATGTGCCTTCAGTATATGACTTCCGGGAATCCGAAAGAAGGATCCCTCCCGTCAGCTCCCCGTCCTGATCCATGCAGATGACGCTGTGCCTGAGCGAGATCCCCTCCAGGAATTCTCTTCCCATATCAGGGTTCTCCATATATTCAGCCAGCTGCAGCATGGTATGGGGATCACTTAGAGTCCTGATCCCCGGGACCTCACTTCTTCTTTCCAGCAGCTCGTCCATGAATGTCGAATACAGAATATCCTTTAACGGGATCCTGTATAAGGTGCGGTCTTCTCCCACAAGGAATCCATGATCCTGAAGGAAATCCTCCAGCCCGTCATCCTCCGAGCTAAAGTCAACCTCGATCCCACTCGGATCCATATGCTCCAGCCGATGAAGGATCTCCTCCAACAGGAAGGTAGCCGCGCCCTGTCCCCGTCGTTCAGGGTCCGTATAGATCCAACGGATCCATACGTTCCCATCCCTGACATCCATAACACAGATACTGACCGGTTCATCCTCATCCGATAAAACACCCAGTTTGATACATCTGTCACTCAGTAACAGCTGAGCAGGACAAAGATGTGTAAAATAAATCTGATTTATTTCAGAGATTCCGGTGAGTCTCATAATCTATCCCTTTCTATTTCTTCTTCTGCGGATCACTATGACTGCAACGATTCCCAGAGCTGAGCCGGCGAGAAGCAGGATCCAAAGCAGGATCGGAGTATCGTCACCTGTCTGGGCCGAGCTGCTTCTTCCTCCGGAGGAGGTTCCTCCCGAACGCGTCTCTCCACTGTTCTCATCGCTGTTCTCCGGAGCTGTCACCGAGAAGACGACAAGCTCGGATTCTCCGTCGTCAAAGAGTGCCTTCAGCAAATGGCTGCCCGGTGTCAGCGTGTCCAGGAACTCCGGTTTCAAGCTGACAATGACACTTCCCGCCTTCGCGGAGAAATACTTCTTGTTTACTATCTTTCCATCCACATCAAGTCCGGTGAAATGTGCAAATGTATTTCCGTCATCCACGGTTCTCTCAAACCGGAATTCAAGCTCCGTACCGCTTCCGGTGAGATAAGCACCTCCACTGCCTTCCACACAATCATAGGAGAATTCTTCCGGCTTGATCTTCGGTATGGAACGGGTCTCCGTATGTGTCGGATCATTCTTGCAGATTCTGGTTTCCTCCCCATCCTCTGTCTCCGTCGCTTCCTTCGTCACCGTCCATTCACCCCACTCATGGGCTTCCGGATCGATGGCAGTGGCTCTTGTCTCAACATGGGTCGGATCTTTTTCACATATGCGCTTTTCCTCCCCCGGCTCCGTACATGTAGCCACCTTCGACAGCGTCCACTCTCCGTAGCTGTGACCGGCAGCCGGAAGGATAAGGTCCTCTGCATTCAGCTCCGTATCCGCGTCTTCATCCGCAAAGTATCTTCCGCAGGGGTTCTCACCCTGATCGCAGATCCAGTATTCGATATGTCCTTCCGTTTCGCATCCCGGTTCTACGGCCTCCACCTTAGTCAGCTGATGAACATGTGCTTTCACCGGGATCACACGGGTCTCAGTATGCGTTAGGTCATGCTTACAGGTTCGAACCTCTTCTCCTTCTTCTGTCTCGGCAGCTTCCTTCGTAACCTCCCAGTCACCCCACTCATGGGCTTCCGGATCTATGGAGACGGGGCGTTTCTCAACATGAGACGCATCCCGCTCACAGACACGTACTTCCTCACCCGGCTCTGTACAGGTAGCAGCCTTCGATACGGTCCACTCACCATAGAGATGACCTGCAGGCGGAATGACAAGTTCTTCCGCATTCAGTTCAACCTGCGCATCTTCATCCGCGAAGTATCTGCCGCAGGGGTTCTCTCCCTGATCGCAGATCCAATACCGGATATTTCCGGCCGTTTCACATCCGGCTTCCTTTTCCTCTACTTCCGTAAGCTGATGTACATGCTCCTTCGTCGGGATCTTTCTTGTCTCTGCATGGGACGGATCATTCTTACAGATCCGGGTTTCTTCCCCTTCTTCCGTCTCTGTAGCTTCCTTCGTTACCTTCCATACATCCCAGTCATGCGCATCCTTATCGACGGCGATCGGACGTAATTCCCTATGGGATGCATCATGCTTACAGATCCGGATCTCCTCACCTGCCTGAGAACAGGTAGACAGCCGGTTCACGGTCCATTCACCGAAATCATGACCGGTGGCGGAGATCACCGTATCTTCCGGATTGATCTCCAGTTTGCCACTGGCGTCGGCGAAAGAATGTCCGCAGGGATTCTCTCCCTGATCGCAGATCCAGTATTCGATATTTCCGGCATCAAGACAGGTCGCAGCCTTTGCATCTACCTTCGTCAGCACGTGGACATGATCCTTTTTCGGAATCGTCCTTTCCTCTACATGAGAAGGATCATTCAGGCAGATTCTGGTTTCTGTACCCTCTTCGGTCTCGGTTGCCTGCTTCGTCACGGACCAGCTGCCCCAGCGATGTGCAGAACTGTTAATGGGGATCAGCTTCGTCTCTCTATGTGTCGAGTCATGCCTGCAGATACGGGTTTCTTCTCCTCCTGCCGCACAGGTAGCTTCCTTCATTACCACCCAGTCACCGTAGTCATGTCCGGTAGCGGGGATCTGAATCTCTTCCTTCTGCACTTCCAGCTTCCCTGATGCATCCTTGAAATATCTTCCGCAGGCATTTTCCCCATGATCACAGACATAGTATTCGATATTTCCGGGTGTGAGACAGGTAGCCGTCTTCGCATCCACCCTCGTCAGCTGATGTACGTGATTCTTCACCGGTATGCTTCGGATCTCCGTATGGGTCGCATCATTTCGGCAGGTACGCATTTCCTCGCCTTCAGTGGTCTCCGTAGCTTCCTTCGTTACGATCCACTGGCCCCAGCTATGCGCATTTTCATCGATGGGGATCACCCGTTTCTCTATATGGTTGGAATCATTCTGGCAAATCCGGATCTCCTCACCGGCCTCCGAGCAATTGGGGGTCTTCGTGCGTGTCCAGTCGCTGAAAATATGACCGGTAGCCGGGATCACCGTAGCCGCTCTGTCCGTCTCATTGGTTCCGATGGCGTCCGTAAAGTAACGTCCGCAGGGATTCTCTCCCTGATCACAGATCCAGTATTCGATATTTCCGCTCTCCGTACAGGAAGCCTGTTTTGCAGGGATCCTTGTCATATGGTGCACATGTCCCTTCTTCGGGATCGCACGTGTCTCCTTATGGGACGGATCATTCTTGCAGGTACGTGTTTCCACGCCTTCCTCCTGTTCGGTAGCTTCCTTCGTTACGATCCACTCACCCCAGTCATGCGCATCTTTATTTATGGCAGTCTGCCGTTTCTCCGTATGGGTCGGATCATTCAGACAGGTTCTGGTTTCTTCTCCCGGTGCAGCACAGGTTGCGGATTTTGTCCGGATCCAGTCACCGAAATTATGACCGGTGGCGTGGATCACGATATCTTCTTCGTTGATCTCATGTTCTCCGAAGGCGTCCGTGAAATATCTTCCACATGCGGTTTCTCCGTGATTACAGATGTAGTATTCGATATTTCCGTCTGTCAGACAGTCAGCGGCCTTTGCACTGACCTTCGTCAGCTGATGAACATGCCCCTTCCTGGGTATCTTTCGGGAATCGATATGTGTCGGGTCATTCAGGCAGGTCCGGATCTCCTCTCCGTCCTCCATCTCCGTAGCTTCCTTCGTAACAACCCATGCTCCCCAACGATGTGCCGAATCATCAACGGCGATCAGTCTCTTTTCGAAATGCTCCGGATCATTCCGGCAGATCCGGATCTCCTCTCCGCCGGCAGCACAGGTAGCCTTCTTTGTCACTGTCCAGTCACCGTAATCATGACCGGTAACCGGGATCAGGATATCCTTCTTATCAACCTCGTTCTTTCCTCCCGCATCCGTAAAGTAGCCTCCGCAGGGATTTTCTCCCTCGTCACAGATCCAGTATTCCTGATTTCCGTCCGTCGTACAGGTTGCTTCCTTTGCTTCGACCCTGGTCAGCTGATGGACGTGTCCTTTCTTCGGTATGGTCACAGTCTGTGTATGAACGGGATTATTCTTACATGTGCGTGTTTCTTCTCCCTCTTCCAGTTCGGTAGCTTCCTTCGTCACTACCCATTCCCCCCATGCATGTGCATTGGGATCGATTGCTACCGGACGAGACTCCGTATGGGTCGGATCTAAGGAACATACACGGATTTCTTCACCCATCTGTTCGCAGGTGGGCGCTTTCTTCAGCATCCAGTCTCCGTAGCTGTGACCGGTGGCACGGACCACGGTATCCTCCTTATCGATGGAAAGATTTCCGTATTTGTCCCTGAAATACCGTCCGCAGGGATTCTCTCCCTGATCACAGATCCAGTACTCGATATTTCCGTCCGTCTCGCAGGTTGCAAGCTTTGAATACACATGCTTCAACTGATGCACGTGATCCTTCTTCGGAAGGAGTCGTGTCTCCGTATGCTCCTCGTTGTACCGGCAGGTACGGGTTTCTTCTCCTTCTTCCGTCTCCGTTGCGGTCCTGGTCACCTTCCACTGTCCCCAGTCATGGGCATTCGGATCCATGTCCGTCTCTCTTGTTTCCTTATGTGTGGCATCCAGCTTGCAGACTCTGGTCTCTTCTCCCTTCTCACAGCAGGTGGCCTGCTTTGTGACCGTCCAGTCTCCCCAATCATGATTCGTGGCAGTAAGGACCGTATCCTCCCTGTCGATCCGGATCTTCCCGTCAGCGTCACGGAAATACAGACCACAGGGATTCTCCCCCTGATCACAGATCCAGTACTCAATATGTCCGTTTTCAATACAGGTAGCAGCTTTTGCAGGAATCCGGGTCAGCTTGTGAACATGGCTCTTCTTCGGAATGATCCTGGTATCGGTATGACCGGGATCATAGCTGCAGTACCTTGTTTCCTGGCCTTCCTCGGTTTCCGTTGCGGGCTTTGTCACCTCCCACTTTCCGAAATCATGTGCATTCGGATCGATCGAAACTGCTCGTTTATCCACATGTTTCGGATCATTCTTACAGATACGGATCTCTTCACCCTCGGAAGAACAGGTAGGAGCCTTTTGAAGCGTCCAGTCACCCCAGTCATGGCTGCTCGATGCGATGGGGATTTCCCTTGTTTCTCTATGGCTGTCACTTAAGCTGCAAACTCTTTCTTCCACACCGGCCACAGCGCAGGTGGGCGCCTGGACCATAGTCCATTCTCCCCAGTTATGAGCCTGCGGATCGATGGCGAGGGTTCTTGTTTCCTTATGATTTGCATTGTTCAGGCAGACACGTTCCTCTTCCCCCCTGGATGTACAGGTGGGTGCTTTCGTCTGCACCCAATCCGTGAATTCGTGTGCATCCGGTATCGGGTCAATGATACGAGTCTCCACATGCGTCGGATCATTCTTGCAGGTCCGTTCGTCAAGCCCTTCGGCCATACAGGTCGGGTACTTCGTCCGAACCCAGTCATACCAGGAATGTCCGATGGCACGAAGGACGGTATCCTCTATGTTGATCTCGTCATCCGCATCTGCGCTCACATCCGCGAAGCAGCGGTTACAGGGATTATCGCCCCTGTCACAGATCCAGTATTCGATATTTCCATTCTCGGTACAGGTCGCATCCTTATAAGAAACCTTCGTCAGTTTATGCTCATGATCCTTCGTCGGTATCTTTCTGGTCTCTTTATGCTCGGGATTATCCTGACAGACTCTTTCCTCCTCGCCTTCTGCCAGTTCCGTTGCTTCCTTCACTACCGTCCACGGACCCCAGTCATGCTCATCCGGATTTATGGGGATTCCCTCCATTTCGGTATGGGACGGATCATTTCTGCAGACCCGTTCTTCCAAACCTTCCTTACTGCAGGTGGGCGCAAATGTCACCTGCCAGTCTCCCCAGGAATGACCATAGGCCGGAACCATCCGGATCACTCTGGAAAGCTCTTCGCCACAGCCTGTACAGTAGAACGCCTCCTCGACCTTACCGTCCGTTTCGCAGGTTGCCTGGACGATATTCTCCCGGCACTTGTCTCCGGGCGTGTGATGATGCCAAAGCGCCACATAGACCGGATTTGTGTCCGGCATATGATCCGGAAGTGCCACCGGATCCTGAGACTCACTGTCCTTCAGTGCCCAGCCCAGGAATACACAATCCTCCTGTGTGGGATCCTCCGGCTGGGAAACAACCGCATCATAGATCGCGGTGATCGTCCTCTTCGTTTCGGTCGCTCCGAAATGGTCCTTCCAGACGCCACCGTTTGCATCATAAGTAATGGAATACTCAGCCGGTACCCAGACTGCCTGCAGAGTCAGATTCTCCGCGGGCATTTTCTCCGGAAATGCCGGATTCCATCCTGAAAAGATAAAATGTTCCTTCACCGGATCCGCCGGTGCCTTGCCGCTCAGTTCTTCATCAAAGAGCACCTGAAGCGGTGAGATCTTGCTTCCTCCCACGGTGTCAAAGGAAATGGTATAGCTTTCCTTCTTCCAGAAGGCAGTGAGCCTCACATCATTATCCGGCATCGTCATGGGGAATACGACCTTCTCGTAGCCCGCCGGATCCGAAGCGCTGATCCCATACCATCCGTCAAAGGCATATCCTGTTCTTACGGGATCTGCCGGCTTCTGGATGATGGCTCCTTCCTTTGCGACAACCGAAGCGATCGGACTACCACCTGCCGAATCAAAGATTACGGAATGGTCTTCCAATGGAATTTCTTCATATTTTGCGGTAAATGCCAGCAGCTTCTGTCCATTCACCGTAGTTGTCATCGTCCAGTCATTAAACGTGAAATCTTCCTTCGCACTGTGAAGGGTTCCTTTGCTGTCCTCCCATCCGACAAACCGATGCCGCTTGTCCGGTACAGGTGCTTCCGCAAGAGTGATCACTCTTCCGAGAGCCGCCTTCTGTTCCGAAACAAATGCTGCGCCGTATGCGCCGGGATCATACTGAACAGAGATCTCCGCCGGCGTCCATTCTGCCTTCAGTGTAACCACAAGAGAATTGTAATTCTTCTCCGGATGCGGGATCTTAATGGATGTTCCGTCAGCTGCCTTGTCGCAATAAGTCGGAGTCAGTTCCATGGAGGCTTCCCATTTTACGCCGTCATTTGTATACCAGCCCTTCAGAACATATCCGTCTCTTGTGGACTGCTCCATAGCCTCCATACGGAGCTTCTCATTGATATTTACCGTAAACTGACGGCTCTGTACCTTTCCGTCCGAACCTTCTCCCATGGTTGCGGGTGTATTTCGATAGGAATCCTCCTGATACAGCACGGAATTGTACCAGCTGTAACCCTGATCGATGGCCTCCTGATCATAGGAGCCAAGGTCCAGATGAACCTCCAGCCGGTCCGGGATCAGAACCGGATACAGCTTCAGGGTCTCTGTCGGCATGACTCCGCTGAAATCATAAATCGCATAGGTATATTTATCCTCAGGATCATCCTGCTGGTCCTCCGGCAAAGATTCCTTATAGTGATAGGATCCCTCTGTCTTCGGTGTAAGCGACCAGCCTGCGAAGGTATGATCCTCTTTCGACAGTGTCTTCCCGGCATACCGGCCAAGGGATGCCCCGAACCAGACCTTTTCCACGCTGTTTACCTTTGTGCCTGCGATATCATCGTAATAGATCAGGTCAAAGGTTTTCCTTGAGTAATACAGGTAGAGTTTTCCATTATTTCCGGGTAAACGGATCGAACCGCCCGGAAATACCGGTTCCAACCTTGCATAGGGATCATACTGTGTCTGATAGCCAAGGAATGTATAATTCTCGATCTCCCGCGGTTTATAGGTATCCGCATCGGAAACCACGGAATCCTCAGGCTCTTTGTAACTGCCGTCGGCTTCCATAAGGACCTCGTAGATATCCGTATGCTTTACGGAATCGATGTGAACATCCAGCGTACTCTTGTAGTAGAAGGCAGATCTCGCTTCCTCCCAGGTCGGTTTGGTAAAGAAATGATAATCTCCCTCCGAAAGACCGGAGACAGTCGTTCCCTCTGCCTTTACCGCCTGAGATGCATCTTGTCCGTCCTTGTAGTACCAGACCGGAAGATCCTGATCCACGGCAAAGGTGACCGAACCATTGCCGGATCCGTAATCCGTCGGCTGGACAGTACCTGCCTGGATCTCCGGATATACCAGAAAGATCCGCTGTCCAAGGGAGGTACCTGTTCCGTTTAGACCCGCACGGAAGTTGACCCATGTATAGTTACCGGGACTCAGCTTCTTCCAACGGAGACTTCCCGTAGATTCTCCCGTGGCGGGATCGATCACCGGCATATCATATTCGACCGATCCGTTTGAATACATGTAATATACATCGAGCCCCGTAAAATCTTCCGGTATCCCTCCGTCCTTGTATGTGAGTCGGGTGGTAAAACGTAAACGGTCTCCATATTCGTCCTCCATATCCGGTTCGATGGATAAGAGTTCGATCTTATACAGGAGCTTGGGGATCGTATTTTTCTCCACATGAGACGGATCCAGATTGCAGACTCTTTTTTCCTCACCATCCTGGATCGCCGTAGGCTGCTTTGTCACCTCCCAGGCTCCCCAGTCATGTGCCTCCGGATCCACGGGTGTATCAACTGTAGTTCTCGAAAGCTCCTCCCCGCATCTCGGGCAGGTCATAACACTGACGTAGGATCCGGGTGTTGTACAGGTCGCGGGTACTTCGTCTTCCCGGGTCTCCACCGGTTCGGCATGTCCCTCTTCACATACATTCTCGAAACAGGCTGTAAGCTTCAGCCCGTCTGCCGGAACAGTAAAGATGGTCTTCTTCTCTTCGTTCTCCCCACCTTCCGGATCGTATTCGTTCACCCATTTAACAAAGATCCAGCCGGGTGCCGGTACAGCTTCCAGAGAATACTTCGTTCCTACATCGCAATACTCCGAATACTGGGTCTTCTCCTCACCGTTGACAAGGATCTTACACTTATCCCTCGCCCCGGCATCCACTTCCGCAATAAATGCGGACCGATACGAATCCACATATTCCCTGATCCGGATGCCGATGTTCGTGTTATTGTCAAAAGTGACTACCAGCATGGATTCCGGTTTATCCGTTTCAGGGTATTCGATCTCATCCGGAACAACGATCTTGTAATCGTCTCCTTCTTTCAATATCTGCAAAACCGAAGTTCCGTTTACACCGAGCACCTTCGAAACGTCTTTCCGGATACTAAGCGCTTCAAACACTTCCGAAAGATAAAAGGTCTTCGACTCTCCCTGAACAGTCGAATTGTACGGATAATCATATTCGGCAACATATTCGGCGCTGGTTCTCTTATAAACGAACTCAATCACAAACAGGGAGAATCCGTCTGTCTCCACGGATACCACACCATTTGCCTCATCCACGGAAGAAGACAGTTCTTCGGCGTGATACTCTGCCGCATCCGTTTCATGAAGATGATAGACGACCGGATCCAGACTCTCATCCGCTGCCGCAGCTGTACGGAAGGAGATCTCCACATTCTGTCCGTCCCGTGGCTGCAGTTCCTCACCGTCGGCATCGATCACCTTGATGTCGAAGGAATGGGATTCCATAACGCCGGTATCCTCCTCCATCAGCTCCGACACGGCATCAAAGGCAGATTCCTTCTCACTGCCGGTCACCTTTCGAACCGATAAGGATGCTCCCTCCGGAAATGTGCCTTCCTCCGCCCGCACGGTAACGGTCACGCCGTCTGACTCCACGGAACGTTCAAATGCAGGCAGTCCGGAAAGATCCGCCTCCTTCTCTGCGAACATGGAAGACGGCAATGTACATAGCACAAAAAAACATGCCAGAAGAACCGCGATCAGTTGTTTCAAATGTCTTGATTTTATCATGCTCCGGTTTCCTTTCGTTTTCTGTTGACGGAACCGCCCGGCTCCGAATGAATAAGCTGCTTCTTATGATCCGTCTGAAACAGGGAATCAACGACGGCCTGCTTTCTCTGGGGTTCCAGGTCGATCACGCGATGTGTAGCACGGATCCTCTCGGCCGTTTCATGATCATGGGTTGCAAGGATCACTGTGGTTCCCTGTCTGTGAATGATCTCCAGTAATCGGAAGATCTCCTTCGAAGCTTCCGGATCCAGATTCCCGGTAGGCTCGTCTGCCAGAAGAACCTTCGGGTAGTTCAGCAGCGCCCGCGCCATACAAACCCTCTGGGTCTCTCCTCCGGAAAGTTCCTCCGGATATCTCCTGTAGAGATGCTCCGCGTCCATCATTTTCAGCACATTCCGGATCCGATGGTCCGTATCCGCCCTTCGGCCCTTTGTCATGGACATGGAAAGCTCCAGATTATCATATACCGTATACCCGTCGAAAAGCTTCGCATCCTGGAAGACCACCCCCAGCTTCCGCCGATATTCCGAGATGCCTGCGGGTCGTATGGAGGACAGTTCCTCTCCGTCCACCTTTATGCTGCCGGTATAACCGGTCAGTTCCCTGATCAGAAGATGGATCAGGGTTGTCTTGCCGCTTCCGCTTCTTCCGCTGACCAGTACGAATTCTCCCCGTCCGATATGTTCGGTAAAATCCGTAAATACAGGAGCCTCAGAGTCAGGATAGGACATACACATTTTCCTGAAACTGATCATGCCAGTCCTACCTCCTCCGCATAGGGTTCAAAATCGGATTTTGTAAATACCTTTCCGACCTTTACGAATTCATACTTGATGGCATTCAGGTAATGCCGCATGTGTACCTCGCCTCCGGCATCCGGATCTGCTGCCGCAAGGAAGGCGGCATTCAGGATACAGTTCTTGATATTACCACCTGCAAATTCGTACTTCTCCGCCAGGAAACGGATATCCACATCATCCGCCAGCGGCGTCCCCTTCGGGATCGTGGTGGTCCACAGCATCTCCCGCGTATCCGGATCCGGGAACTGGAATTCCACGATATATTTCATCCGACGGAAGAATGCCGGATCGATATTGTGTTTGTAATTCGTGGCCAGGACGGACACCCCGTCATATGCCTCCACCTCCTGCAGAAGGAGCGCGGTCTTATTATTTGCGGAAGCCTGATTGGAGCCTCCGTCATCCGAACGCTTTGCAAACAGTGTATCGCACTCATCAAAGAAAAGTACCACATTACACTTCTTAGCTTCCCGGAAGATCATGGAGATGGATTTCTCCGTCTCACCTACGTACTTATCGATAACCTTGGACAGGTCGACCCTGTACAGTTCCAGGTTGAGTTCGTGTGCGATGACCTGTGCGCACATGGACTTACCGGTACCCGGCGCACCGAACAGCAGGACGGAGAGCCCGCGTCCGTAGGGATACTTCTTGGTATAGTTCCAGTTCTCATATACCTGCTTTCTGTAATTCATCTGGTCGATGGCATGCTCCAGTGTCTCACGCTGGCTGGGATTCATGACGATATCCTCAAAGCCGAAATTGGCCTTGACCTTTGTTGCCTTCTGGGACAGCTCCGAACTCATCTGGTTATTGCAACCCTGGAAGAGCTTTGCCCTGGAGATCACACTCTCTCCGGCCATGACCGACAGCGCTCTGGCATTTTTCAGCGCATCATGGATCTTCCCCGGCGTGAACAGGAACTTGGTGGACATTTCCAGTGTATCGATCTCATCATCCAGCTTATAGTCCTTCCTGTAATACTCCCAGCACTCCACACGCTCCCCTGTATTGGGTGTGGGGAGCTCCAGCTCGGTGAATTCGTTCTTCGTGATCTCACGAAAATCGATATGCTCCTTACTCATGGAGAATACCATGATCCCCTGCTCGTTCAGCTTGGAGAATGCCAGATCCATGTACCCGAAGAATTTCTCCTTCTCCTCTTCCCGGAAGGTAAGCTCCGTGAGGCAGCAGCAGGAATTGGTAAGTATGCATTCCCGGGTCACGGCCCAGAGAGCCTGCTCCACATAGTTGAAATCATAATTGAAAAGCTTCTTACAGTTGATCGCCACGGCCTGTAAGCCGTTCTCCCTGCAGAAATGTTTTACGAAGAAACGTCTTCCGCTTCCCTCGTCTCCGTAATAGTAGAAGATCCTGCAGCCTTCCTCATAGGATATCTTCATCTCATTCAGGATCCCCTCATTTGCCAGGATGGGATCCAGTTCCTTTTTATCCGTCAGCATGTAGATGAATCTGGAATAATCCTCATCCAGTTTGTCCGGATTTCTCCCGAAGAGACAGTCGATCACCCGCTTATCCGGTGAAACGACGGTTGAGAAGGGCATACTCTTCATGACCTGCAGGGGGAGCACCGGAAGCATCTGCTCCAGACAGGTGGACATATCTCCGTATGCACCTGTAATGGAGTAGGATTTTCCGTAGAAAACCTTGGCAGCGGACTCGATTGTCGGGGAAGAGAGATTTGCATTTTCATTGATGATCTGAAATACACCCGCATAATCCGTCTGCGTCGATGACAGGATCCCGCAGGCAAAGCAAAACAGCGTAAAGGGTTCAAATCCGAGTTTATGGGCAAGTGTATAGAAGGGAAGCGGTATCCCGCTTTCTACGGTGATCCGTGCTCTTTCATCGATATAGGCCAGTTTTTCCCGGATGGGAAGCTTTGCTCCCGCACCGGATCCGGATTTCTTCTCTTTCTTCTTTGACGTATCCTCAGAAGCGGAAAAAGCACCCAGGAGAGCCATCAGTTCATTATCAACATCCGACTCCGAAGCATCCTCAGCTTCGCCCTCTCCCTCTCCCTCTTCTTCACCTTCCTCCGCATCCGTATCATCGGACAGCTCGTCATATTCCGCGCCTTCCTCCTGATAGAACTGCTCTACCTTGTTTCGACAGGTATCTCCCGCGATCTCGATATCCGGATACAGAATACTCTTATAACCACCCTGATCACTGGCATAAGTCGTCTTCATCACATCAATATACTGATCCAGAGCCATATTGACACTGTTAAAGATATACTGCATATATTCATCATAGTCCTTAAACGGCTGATCCTTATACTTGCTGTCATATCTTTCCATACCCTGCTCACTCCTGCTTTCCCTGTTCTTCCATGGATATCACGCCCGGCCCGTCCTGCCGTACTCTGCTGCCGGTGCCGCACACCTATCTGCCGCGATCCGTCCGAAAGACCGTCCCCCTGTCAAAAACGGAGGGCGCTTTATTGATGGAAGTTACATCGGTTTCTTCCTTCAGTCCTTTGTATTCATTCAGAGGAGGCGTCTTCTTTCTCTCCGCATAGATCATCCAATCCGGCTCCTCTGCATAGTAAGGCTCTCTCGAAGCATTCTTTTCACTTCTTCTGAGATCATTGACTAAACGGTCATTCAGTCCCATACTCTGCTCCTTTACTGCGCATTCTTGTCAAATAATGTCTTATATTCTTCCTTCTTGATCTCCTGCAGCTTCAAAAACCGGTTGTAGCAATATCCGCTCTTCCCTTTATAGAGCACTTTGGACCACTCTTCCCCTTTTTCAAGCACACAGCCCACGGACCCCGGATATAATGCGACTACGGTCTTCGCCTTCCCGTTTGCCTCTTCCCGGATCCGGAGGGTGGTTCCCTGATTGGTTGTGACGAAGGAATAATAAGGTCCCGCAGCCGGCATTTGCACGACCGTCTTCCCGGAGGGATCCTCCGATGTCTTCTCCTCCGTTCCCTTCTCGCGGGTATTCTTCTCCGTTACAGCCTCCGTCACCTTCTCCGGACCGGGTTCCACAGGCACTGCCACTGTCTCCGTGGTGCTTTCCGTTACTGTCTCCGACCCCTTCGTTCCGGGATCTGCCTTCGTTTCGGAGCGTGCCTCGGTGGGGAGATCGAGGATCGGTGCCGCCTTACCTTCCGTCGCAGCATCCGGCGCCGGCACATTGCCTCTTTCCGTACCCGTCTCCCCGAGCCGGTGCTGCACATCTTCCGTATCCGCTTCTATAATATCGATATAATCCTTCTCTGCGGTTTTCTCAACGGCAGCGTCCTTCTTACCCCGAAGTTCGAAGTAAGATTCCTTGCCGTCTAAAAGGAACAGGGCAAGGACTGCGGTGAACACATAGAACACCATGACCGCAGCAAGAACACGTTTTAACTTCTTTCTGCTCATGCTTTGCCTCCGGAGGGGATCTGTATATAGATTCCCATGCCATTTCCTGCTGTACTCTTTGCATAGATCGTTCCGCCATAATACTCAACGATCGCTCTTGCCTGGGCAAGCCCCAGTCCGTTACCGCTGATACGGTTGGAACCCTGATAATTCAGTTCAAAGATATATTTCGTCTCCTCCGTGGGAAGTCCTTCCCCGGTGTCCTTCAGCACGATAAAGATATCATCCCCGATGGTCGATATGGTGATGACCAGGGATCCGGCCCGGTTCATGTACTTGATCGAATTATCAATGATATTCCGGAACAGGGTCAGGATCCTTCCCTGATCCGCCGTGACCAGAAGCGTATCCGTGGCGGAGGATACCGTGATATGCAGATTTGCCGCTTTTGCCTCCGCCAGCAGTGAATTCTTTGCCTGTTCGGCAACGGCTATGATATTTACGGTTTCTCTTCCGTCTCCGTCTCCCGTAACAGGAGGAAGAAGTGCACCGAAATCCTGTACCGGCTCACGTCTTTCCTTCTCACGCATATTTGCGATCTCCTGCTCCTTCTGCAGTTTCTCCTCCTCCAGCTTTCTAATCCTTGTCAGAAGATTGGAGGTCTCGTCCTTAAAGGATTCATTCTTATTTCGAAGACCTTCCACCTGCGCACGTATCTGTTCCAGCAGATTGTCCTTTTCCTTTACCTGCCCGGTCATCTCACGAAGCGCCTTATCCTTCTCGGCGATCTCGATCCCCACTTCCTGGTGATAGGTATTCAGGGACAGTGCCTTATCCACCTGATCCGAATAACAGATATAGCAAAAAGAGAAAAGGCACAGACTGTGAAGCACGAAAAATACAATGATGAATACCAGTGACAGGCAGAACATGCTGTAAATGGTGGCTGCAAAAAAGATGCAGGACCCGATCAAAAACAAGCGCTGTAATTTATACATAGAGTATATGACCTCCTTAAGTGATACCTGATCTTACCTTATCTCCAGGATCGATAGAAAACCCGTAACCCTGAATACTTCCATCACCTGAGGCTGCGCATTGATTATGATCTGCTTTCCTCCCTTGGACCTGGCCGTCTTCTCCCCCAGTACAAGCGCGCGAAGTCCTGCACTGGACATATAGGAGACCTCAGCCAGATTTATGATCACATAATTACTCTTTGTAAATGCCTTCAGTACAAGGTTCTGGAACTCATCACTGCAGACCGCATCGATCCTCCCCGCTACATCCAGCTGGAGCATATCCTCTTTCTGTATCTCTTCAAAATACATAGTTTTCCCTCTCTTATTTCAGTATCACCGTTCCATCCATTGAAAGGCCGCTGTCCAGCTCAGCCTCCTGTTCCTTCGGCAGCCTGGAATTGATATCCAGATACGTTCTGGAATCCGCTGTCGGTATCTCATCCATCTGAACTATGCTGATCCTGGTACGGATCGGCTTAAACTGGTTCAGCATGAATACGATCTTGTGTCTCAGTTCTTCTGTCAGTTTTCCGGGGACCATGACCGTTACATCGTAGATCCCCTGTACCTGAAATCCGTCCGGGACATCGATCCTGTCCTCATTGATCCAGGACCGGATCCGATTGTGTTCGATCACCACGGCCGGTTCACCGAGGATGATCTCAAGGACTCTCCGGATGACCGTTTTCGTACCCTTCAGCCGGTTCAGCAGATAGGCTTCACGAACGAACTGACGCATCATATGTTCATCCAGGGATCCCCCCTCCAGGTCGATGCCGACCCAGGATCCGTAAACGGGAAGCAGTTCCTTCGGACAGACATCCGGATCCAGAAGCTTCGGCAGGTCCCTGATATCCTGTTCAAAATCATTGTAGATACTGGAAAAAACAGAGAGGAATCTGTGAAAGAAGCTGTTTCTCTCTCTGTAAACCTGTGGAAATGTGGCCATAAAATTATCGCCCGTAGAGTCCACGACCATATTGGATATCCTGAGATGCCCTTCTCCCGCAACAAGGATCGCGATGTAGAGATACTGCCCCTTCTGCTCATAGAGCAGGATATCCGATCTACCGATGAACCGGGTCGCTCCCTGACTCAGAAGCAGATCCTTCTTGTCCTCAGAGGAGATATCGGGATTTGTCAGCAGCAGATCCAGATCGATCATGCTGCCCCCGATATTTCTTCTTCTGTCATTCACGGCCAGAACATAAACACCGTATGTCCGGTCTTCCGAACATTCCGCTTCGAAGGACAGTCTCCCCCACTCCGCATCCGGTCTTACCCCGTCCAGTCCGCGGAGAAAGATCCCCGGCGAATCCGACGAAGGGATCAGCTCGAGGGTTGCGGAATCGTCACAGGAAAATCCCGTGATATAACCGGCCTTTATTCTGTTTTTTCGTATCGTATATTTTGCCATATCACTTTACCGCTATTGATGTGAGCATCGTTTCCAGCTGGATCTGCTTCGGATACAGAAGGCAGTTTTCCGCCGGATAGATATTGGAATCCCTGAGCTTTGCATATTTCAGGTTCTCCGGCTGCATATAGAGATCATAGACATAATCCACACATTCCAGACTTTCTATACCGGAAAATACTTCTTCAAAGGTAAGAGGATCCCCGAAGTTCTTCTCACCGTCGATATAACTGAACAACGAACGGATCCTTTCCTCGATCTGCTCCCTGCTGTTGGAATACCTGCGCTTGACATACACGGTCAGCTGCACGGATACTCCCACGTAAACCGGAGGCAGGATCTGGAATCTGGTCGTAAGGAGTCTTCGCTCCGCCAGCTCCCTGGTGATCGCATCCATATACTGTTTGGAAAGACGCGGGAACTCCTCATCCGTTCCGGGCAGTACCGAGATGTGGACCATATTGTCGAGTTCATCCATGACCGCCCGGATCTTTCGGATACAAAGCCCGGGAACCGAAGCGACCGCATTTTCATAATCCTCTGCCGTGATACAGGTATAAGGCGTATAAACATCCTGTCGGAATCGGACCTTTACTTCCTCCAGGGTTTCCCGGAATGCTCCTCCGGTACCTGATCCGGGATTATAGAAGATCGGTTTTTTACTGATATCGGGTGCCGTGAAGTAATTCCCGGCCCGGACATTCCCCTTCGGTCCCTCTGTAACTGCAATAGAACCGATGTATAACTCCGCACCGATAAAATCACCTGCATCCTCTATTACGATCCGTCCGTCATTTTCGAGGAGATGATAGGTCAGTGCCTCATCCTCCTTCTTGCCCGGCCTTACAAAATCGAAGGATTCTTCCCCGAAATCATCGACTCTTTTTGCGATCAGCAGAAAACTGTCCGGAACGATATGGGAGAAGGGTAGATCGATCTCCTGATCATCATAACCGATGACCCGTCCCACATGATACTGACGCATGACTTCTTCATTGTAGACTACGATCCTGACCGCATCCTTCACCTTGGAAGGTTCATAACCGAACAAGCGTCTGTCAAAGGTCAGGGTATACTCGCCGTTTCTTCCCTTCTCGCAAAGACAGTATCTGCCCCGTCGTCCGGTAGCGGTGGTAAGCTCGTACCGTCGATAGGAATCGCCCTTACTCTCCCTGCCGAAGCAGAGAACATACGACTCCCCTTTCATGGAGCTCTGCACCCGGATCCGTTCTGTCTTCTGAAAGGTCATGGCCATGGCACGTGTATCCTTCTGCCATACCTCAAAAAGGAAGGCATCGATCTGAATGATACATGGCCGGATATCATAATTTGCATTTGTCAGGGTTGCACGGATACAGTATCCGCTGAGTTCCCCCAGCTTATACTCGGCGTACCGCATATCCGGCGGAAATTTCAGTTTGATCTCCCCGCTTTCCAGAAGGGCACCGGTGAAATCCTTTGCCTTCAGTTCCTGAAATCCGTCCTGCGTATAACATTCCCATTTGAAGGAGGCGAAAATATTATCTGACCGGTCCTTCAGCGGATTCCGATGATGATCGGAATTGATCCGGATAAAGAAGGAGGTCTCCGAACCGGGTTCCGGAAGAAAATCACAGATCAGATACAGGGAATCCCCGACCTTCGGTGAATCTCCGAACACCTTTGCCGGCAGGACAATTTCTCTGTCAAACAAATGCCCATGATCGTGAAAGGCCCCGTCATAAAAGGACCGGACACCAGTCAGATGGCATTCCCCCACGTCCTGCGCACGTTTCGTTTCAAAAACCATGTCTCCGAGGAAAAACCTCTGATTGTTGCATAAATGTGTTTTTTCGCGAAGTGCGTCCGCAGCAAGCAGGAGTCTGGCACATTTTCCCTTCCTTGCCTCAAATCCGACCATTTTCAGAAGTGCTCGTCTTGTCTCATCACTTACCGATGAGATACGGGAACCCTGAAGGGCTTCAAAGAGGATAAGATTCTCCAGGATCGTTATGCCGGGATCTGATGGGTTGTGATTCGTCCATTCCTCCGCGATAAGAGGAATGGACGATATTGCATCTGCCATTCTCTCTTCATATGTTCTTCCGGTTGTTTCTTCCAGTCTAAGCAATTTAGACGTCCTCTCCTTCGTAATCGATATTTACCTTATGCTCCCCTGATCTTACGGCCATAAAAGGAGTCACCTGTACATCATCCAGATCCATGGTATGTTCCCCGCTCCTGTCCACATAATGAGCCGTTATGGTCGTTCGTTTGATCACCGCACGATTCTTCAGCATACCCAGCCTCATCTTGATCTGCGGGCTCTTTGGAAGAATGCCGATGGGCCATCCCCCCGTCTCTTCTCCCTTCAGGGGATTGAGAAACTCCTTCAGTGTATTTATGATCATATGCTGGATCTCAAAGCTGGCATCCTCATCCAGGACCGATGCCCATATGGAGACCGATACGGATACAAAGATCGGTTCCACAACATGGATATGCTCCTGGGAGATCGTCAGCGGTGACAGTTTTTTCAGATACTGCCGAAGCGGTCCGGATATCCGATGGAAGGAAAAAGAACCTTCCCGGAAATCCTTCATCAGGAGCACAAAGGAAATGTCCCCTGCAGCCTGCTTTCCGTCCACGGTTTCTCCGGGCACGGAGACCACCTGATCGATGCTGTCCGAGAAATTCAGGATCGAATAGACATAATCCTTATCCGATACCAGCCTTCCGCGGCTGCTCAGCAGATTTGCCCCGCGGCGAAAAGCCTGCGGGACGGTTTCCATATCCGCTCCGCCATATGCACGCACCGGATTATAAACCCGGTCAATATACAGTTCCGTACCAACGGTTTCATGGATCGCATCCGGCTCCACATTTCCCGCTGCGCCGTCGCTGGTCCGGACACGGACCTTAAATGCCACGTCATCCGTCACTCTCGGCATCTTCGCCTTCACTCCGTCGGAGAAGATCAGCTCACCATTCATACGGTCGATCATATAACTCCTGGGATCCGAAGCCGTATCAAAGCCGGCAGTCTCCTGCCACTTTACATAGACTGCAGAGATCCCTCCCAGCATGTCATGTTCCACACGGATATCTTCCGGCTGTTCCGAAAGCATACGGTCGATTTCTTCCTTCAGGATGCTGCGTTTCTCATTCACCCAGACCTCGGCATCCAGAATGCTCTTTCTTCCGAGGGAGAAATGCTGGTTCGGACTCGTATCGTCCAGATAGTAATCCACTTCCTTCTCCGTGGTGGTATTGGTGACAAAAACCACATTTGTCATAATACTGCGGATCTTCGGCAGGAACAGTCTGCTTTCATGCTCATCCTGCAGCTCCGCTCTCCGGATCCGGATCCAGATCCTTTTTTTCCCTTCCAGCGTAATGCTCTGCATATCCGAAGGGGGCATGAACACGACATTTCCGGTTCTTGAAAAATCCTTTGTGGAATCGATCACCTTGAGGGGTTTGAAACCATCCCCCGCACTATACTCATACCGGCATTTCATGGTGTTCATATTGATCTGGTCTTCCAGTTCAAAAAACAGACTGACGGGTCCGTTCTCCATGGGGTGGTTAAAACCGAGATAGAGCGCGTCATCATGATAAGTGCCGCCGGATACGGCTGTAAATCTGCGGCCGGTCTTCAGCTGTTCCGTGATCTCATCCTTGACGGTACCTGAGATCCTGTATACCCGGTCCGGATCTTCAAAATGTCCTTCATAAGTGAATGCAGCCCGAAACTGTCCGATCACGGGATAATGGTGGATCCCCGGTCTCAGGAAACAGTTATCCGACTTGATGAGCCGTATACGGACTGCCCGTCCGAAATAGGCTCCTGCCTGGATCCTTTCCCAGTCCGATGGACAGGTAAAGCTGATGGATATACTTCCCGCTCCGGCTCCCCCCAGCACTCCGGTCACATCCATGTCCACCGGAAGATTCTTCCATCCGATGCCATTGAAATACTCCATGCTGATCTCATCGGCAAAAGCCTCTGCCGGGATCTCGGATGCCATCATTCTGGGTTTTCTCTTGATCACCTTGAGTTCTGCCTGCTCCTCCTGTCTGGTAAGATAAAGCCCCGTTTCCCTGTGGAGCACCTGAAAACTGAGTGTGATCCTGGCTCCGGCCTTGGAGAAATACAGGTCCTGTCCGACATAGCACTCATTATAAACGGAAAGCGTATCCGAGAAGGGTGCAAATTCCTCAACAGACAGATCGTTGGTCCCGTCCGTAACAAAATCCGGGCATCGTTCTCTCCCCGAGGAGGAAAGCCCGATCCTGCTCAGTTCCTCAGCTGCACGGACGACCCCCGCCGCCTCCAGAATGACCACTGCATAGCTTCTCCCGTTTATCACAAGGTGTCTGCATTTTTTCTCTTTGCTTACCTCGATAGTGACTCCGTCATCGGAAAAATGTACCTCGTCAAACTCACGGAAGCCGGCTGCCGAGTAATACTTCAGTACATACTCTTTGTTCTTCAGCCCCTCCATGATACCGTCATTTCCCTCCAGACGGATATAGATCGGTTCACCCTCTATATCAAATAAGGATTCATGATAAAGCACCAGGGCACTTCGGGCGATATTATTATCTTCGGAAAAAAGCACAAAGGGCCTGAGCCGTCTGTTTATCCCGAAGGAGCGCCTTGCGTCCCCGGACGTCTCCGGATCCTCTGTCCTGCCGGGCTCCTCCTCCGTATCCCGGGATCTGTCCGGGACACCGTCCAGCAGCGGAACCGGTACATACTCTCCCAGCAGCGGAACGAAGGAACCATCCTCCCGGTCCGTCATAAATGCATCCGTGAGCCGGGAATTCGTGACATAGATCTCCTGATTTGTCTCAAAGATCACCTGCCCGCTCACCGTCTCTTCCGACCGGGCCACAAGCCGGGTCCCTTTCCTGATCTGTGTTCCGGGGATCGTATCCTCGATCAGTTCAAACTTCACCATACATCCCGCCGGCTTTGCCGCTTCCAGCGAAAGGTCCAGCATATTTACGAATTCCGCATGGAAACGTTCCATAGACCGGTTTGCAAGATCGATATTCTCCTTCATCGATAACGCAAAGATTCTGGCGATGGCAGCTCCGATATCCGCATGCTCCGGGTCAAAATGCCATTCGGGCACATATCCGCGGCTCAGTTCACGTATTCGGTTTTCAATATCCTTTACGCTGCGGTTATCTATGTCCAACCCTCGTCGTCCTCCTTATCTGTTGTATCATCGTAATATACACGCTCCAGCGGTTCTCTTTCCTTCGTCTCTTCCGGTTCCGCACCCCTGTCAAGATAGAACGGAAATACCAGATTATCCCTGCTGTTCGTAGAGGCCACCAGATAATTCACATAAATGATCACGGCCCCCTTGTCCGCTCTGTATTCCGTTTCCACATCCACATCGGAGATACGCGGTTCGTTATGCATGATGGTCTGGGTCAGATCCCGCCTGAGGATCGACATCATGGTATTTGTCGTATCCATAAATGCATAATTCATCATATCGCTTCCGAAGTCCGGCCTCACGAGCCGCTCGGTGATCTGCGTCATCAGGATCAGGTACAGAGATTCTTTGACCGCTCTGTTTCCGGACACTGTCATGATCCGTCCGGTAGCAGGATCCACCTGAAGCGGAAATTTTGCGCCTGTACCCAGGAATTTACTTTCTTCCATGCTTCTACCTCTTAACAATCAACTTCCGGGGTCCCCCGCGGTTATCCCAGTTTGATGGGCATGCCTGCGACCTCCACCTTTCCGCTGCTGGCGATCTTTACGCCGCCGCTTCCCTCCAATGTAACATTGGAGCCCTTGAACTGCGCCTTACTGGAGCTTTCGACAGCCACTTCATCATTTGCCTTGACCGATACCTTCTTCGCCTGCAGGCTTACCTCCCCGGTCTCACCATTCATGGTCAGGGTGATGTCATTGCCCACCTTAACGGTCAGCTTCTTCTCCGCTGTCACCTCGATATGGCCCTTCTCCGGATCCGTGCTGAGCCGGACGAAGTTCTTTGCTTCCTTATCCGAAAGCTCGATCACTTTCTTCTCATTGTTCAGTGTCAGTTTATGCATCTCCAGCGCGGTCCGGATGGTCATCACATCCTTCGCACCGGGTTCATCTCCGCCGCCACCGCCGGCTCCGCCTCCGCCTTGCTGGTCATCATTCTCCACGATATCCTCAAAGATGATGGCATTTCCGTTTCGGGTCACGATCTTCTTAAATTTATTCTTCTCGTCGATGGATCCGGTCAGGATCTTATCATTTGTTTTCGGGATGCAGCCGATCACATAGGCTCTTTCGATATTCCCTTCCTCAAATGCCACCAGCACCAGATCACCGACCTCCGGATTGAAATAGTGCCCCCAGGATCCGCCTGCGGAAGGCATGACAACCCTGGCCCACAGGATCCGGGTACTGTCCGCCTCATCGCCTTCCCCTTCCCCCTGTTCACGGGAAAGCAGGATCACTGAGACCCGGCCCGGCATATCCTTGTCATAATTCTTTACGACCTTGCCGAGCATGACACCCATGATGCGGGAATCACCGGTATCCGTTTTCTCCATTCTTTTTTTTGAGACATCCTCTATGATATCAAAGATCGCCATACTATTCTTCCTCTGCTGACTCGATACTCATCCCGTGCGACACGGCATGTCATTTTCCGATGCTGTTGGCACAGCCTTCAAATGTGGTGCGGAAGCTCTTGCCCGCTACATATACATGTCTTACATTTGTAAGATAAAAATCATTATTGAGGGGTGTGCCGAAATCCTTCAGTGTTATGAATCTTCCGGGCACCATCTCCGGAAGTCCAAGATACTCTCCGGATATGCTTCCCAGATGATAATTCATGGTCTCCATCAGATAGGAAGCCCTGTATCCGGCTTCTTCCTTACTCTCCGTTGTCGGGTCGATATAGACAAGGGCCTGCTTCTCAATCAGGGGCTTGGCCTTGTTCCCGAGGGAGATCTTGCTGTTGCTGGATTTCTTGTCCCCGATATACTTTCCCTGCTCCATGTCAATGTTCCGGACCACGACCTCCTTCACAAGTCCGGTGATGTCATAGCCCACATCCACAGCGGTCAGTCCGTTGTTCGGGGTCAGCACGATCAGCGGGTTGCTGTTCTTCTTGGCTTCGATAAAATAAAGGGTTTTCCCCACGGCAAAGAAATCAAAATTGTACCGCTTTGCCGCTTTCACCATAAAGTCATAATCGCTCTCTTCTACCATTTCCACTCTTTTGTCGGTGGTCTTATCCCCTCCGCCTCCGGCACCGGCAGGTTTGTCCGGCGTGGCACTGATATTCGTTTCCATGAACAGCGATCCCGAGGAGTCCCTTTCCTGGAAGATGGAATATCCGTCCAGGATCTCCTTTACGGCGTCGCTATAGTACTTTGCCTTCAGCCGCCTGGAATGCCGGTTGGCCATCATCAGCCCCTTTACATCCATGCAGGTAAGCTCAACGGTCGGTTTTTCATCCCCTCCGATATCGGGGACGACAAAATGCACCTTTGCGATAAATCCGCGAAATACCTCCCGGACAGACATGGCATATCCCAGATATATGATGACGGTGGAGCCGAGAAACAGGAACTGCTTCGAATTCTTGATCTCAAAGCTCTTGCTGAGCTCATCATAAGCTCCCCCGAGGGTAATGGTCGCAATGGATGCCTCATATCCGGAGGTGAGTTCCACCTCGACCTCCTTCACGGAAAGGCTCTGCTTATCATCCAGCGCCTTTCCTCCGATGACCACACTCACCTTCGGCTCCCGAAAGTTCTCATATGTTTTTTTCAGATTTTTAAACTCAAATTCTGCCATACTGTCTTAAAGGTTTAACAAATTTCCAAGTTTCTGTCCTGTGCTGACGAAGCTTTCGCTTCCGTTCTTAAAGTCCTCCTTGTAGCGCTGCTGCCATACGGCCAGTGAATTCGGCCAGATCTCGGCATCCGCACACATGATGTTCAGATTGACCACCGCCCGTACCGGTTCACCCACCGGGTTGAACATGGTATATTCCGCACTGACACCCCTAAGAACCCCCGAATAGGAGACGCTGCCCCAATGGAATGTGATCAGTCTCGTATTCTCGTTTCGGAGCGCTCCGATCAGACCCTCCACATCCCTCTGTACGGAGGTCTTCTTTTTATTGTTTCCTGTCAGCAGGGCATTTGCGATCCCCTTCGCCACGTTGGTGGGCGCAAGGTTCGTCTTAGCCTCCATGAAAGCATCCTGCGGATCCATGGCATCGAACAGGAGATCCACCGACATACTGATGGTAGCCTTCGCATAGGCCTGGGATACATCGTCCTTCGATCCCTCGATGGAGTTCATCTTTCGTACAAGTCCTCCGTTATGTCCGGACAGGGTCAGGCTGTTTGGATTGAACTGTACGGTAAATAGCTTCCGCCTGGACTCAAACTGCTTCAGATAGGCCGCGGTAAGCTGGGTTCCTTCCTTCAGACCTGCAAGTGTACCGACATAATCCATAAGCGTCCCCTTATTCATCAGGGCGCCTCCTCCCAGAGCGTTTCCGGCCATTCCTCCCAGGCCGCCCCCCTTGACGATCGCCACGGCATCCTGCTGTACGGCCTCACGCCCCCGAAGATCGATCACCTCCAGGATGGCCTTCTCCACATTTCCCATATTATTCATTAAGGATGAACCAACAGCGTCCATTACTCCCATAATCCGTTCCTTTCCGATCTGCTGAAACCAGCTATAGTTTAAGATTCAGCAAGCTGTTATTCGTAAACTTATTGACCTTGTCCAGCAGGCTTCCTCCCGCTCCCGGAGCTTTAAAGGTTTCATCAAAGGCGTCATTCCAGTACTTTTTATCATATGCATATCTTGATCTCTCAGAAGGAGTCTCCACCTGATTCTTCGGACCCTGCCAGATCCGGAGCGCAATCTTCCCGCGGATCGGCTCTCCCTTTTTATTGAACATATTATAAAGAACCCGCGCCTCGGTCACCTCACCATGAAAACTCATATCTCCCCAGAAGAAGATCACCTGTGAAGCGGACGGAACCGAAAGCAGCGATAGCAGACCTTCGATCTGCCTCCTTACGGAATGTGTCTTGGTGAAGGCGGTCACGGTATTTGCAATATTGGATACCGTAAGTCCTGTCAGGGGATTGTCCGACAGCATGAAGGCGTCAATGTTGTTCACTTCGTCGAAAAGCAGTTCCATGCTGAGGGTCGTGGCAGGAGGTGCGATATGAAGGTTCATGTCCTGAAGACCGACATTTTCCTGAAAGTTTACCTGCATTCCTGCCGTTGTTTCCAGGTGGATGGAAGACGGATTGTACTGAACCTCGAGCGCCATGTATTTATGGCCTTTTGCATCAGAGGAAATATCCTTAAATGTAGCGGCTTTTCCGCCATTCAGTGCTTTTTCCGCCCTGGCCAGCAGTTTTTCGTCCAGTCCAGTGATATCGAAATCGACGGTATCCGAACCTACCTCAAGGGCATCGATGGAATTATCATCCTCCTGATCGATCTTACCCGGCATCCGGATGCATAAAACCGCCTTTACGATATTCCCGGTCAGACTTCCTGTTAAGTTTTGAACCGCTTTCCCGATTGACATACTTAAATCCCCCGTCGGATCTTCTCATTCTTCAGCTTCTTTTCCAGCTTCTGCAATACCTGCTCGGAGATGGCTCCCATCTGCGACCTTACGCCTCTCGACACAATTGCTTCGATGTCCTCGGCTTCCTGTCGGCTTAAGGTTCTTTCGGCATTTGTCGTTACGGAATAGGTATTCCTCCGCTCTGTCTCAAGGATCTCCCGGCGTTGCTCCATTTCTCTTCTCTGCCTGTTTTCGGACTGCCGGAAGCTCTCAAAGGCTTCCTCGATCTCTTCCTGTGTCATTACGGCATTCCGCCTGTAAACCAGTTCACTGGAATCTATATCTTCCGGCACGGATACCGGTTCCGGCTGTCTCCTTGCGGCAGCCGTGATCCTCTGGATCTCCTCGGCCGCAGCCTCCACATTATTTCTCGTGATCCCTACCCGGCTGGTATCTGCCGTACCGTCCATGTACTGCTCGATGACACGGAAGATCTCCACATTATTCTCAGGGAAGATCCGTGTGATCTCCCGGAAGACCTCGCGCCTTTCCTGTTCCTGCTGATCTTCGGCGTTTCGAAGTTCGTCAAACAGTATCTGTTCCTGATCCATAAGGGACAGAGCTTCCTGCATGGTACGCTCTTTCCCGCCGGTTTCCTTTTTGCCCGTACGGATATTCTGCAGTACCTGAAGCATCTTCTGATAACGTTCCACATTCTGAAGATTCATCTCGTTCATCTCGCGGATCGTATTCTCTATGGTGACCGCCTCTTCCGCATTTTCGGAAAATTCCTGCAGCTCCGTAAGGGATACATGCTCGATATTGCTTTCCCCGCCGGAGGTGAGATACGTCTCAGTGACAGGCGACTCCGCCTCTTCCACACGGATATTCAACCGGTTGAAAACATTCTCCGAGGAACGATACAGTGCACCCCGGTATTCGATCCAGGTATCTCCACGTCCGATCCGGTCCGCACCCGCGTGGAACAGATTCTGAACCACCTCCAGAAGAACCGCTGCCGTAAGTCCGGAACCGGTTTCCGACCTGCTCCGTTCCTGCATACGCAGTTCTCTTTCGTAGATATTCTCTCTTTGGAAATGCCGGTTTTCCCGAAGGATCTGTCCCGCTCCCTGCCTTTCGGCTTCTTCCTGCGTGGGGACCGTCTCCTGACGGTAGATCATTTCGGCACCTTCATGCTCCCGCCGGATCTCCCTTCCCGGGATCGCGGACGCCTGCCCGGTCCGGATGGTTTCCGTGCTTTCCCGTTCCGTCAGCCTTTCGGTACCGGATACGGTCTCTGTATGCTCCGTACGCAGCTGTTCTCTCTGCTGTTCCTCCCGAAGTTCGGATCGTACGGATGTGAGCAGTTCTTCTCTTTCTTCGGAACGGAGCCTCTCTCTTTCCAGGCGTTCCCGCTCTGACCTCTGTTCAATCTCCCTGTCGATACGTTCGGTCACAGGCTGAGTGGAACCATCGGCTTTTGCTTCGGCTGTCTCCGGAGTTTCCGAAGTCTCGCGGTAGATCAGTTCGGAGCGTTCAAAGCTCCCGGCCGGCTGTGCCATTCCTTCGCCTTCGGGAAGGGATATGGCGCCTTCAGTCCTCAGCTGCTCCCTGACCTCGCTCCTTTGCTCCGTCCGTTCGGTCTCCTCAGTACGGGAGCTTTCTCTTTCTTTCTCCAGACGTTCTCTCTCTGTACGGTAGGTCCTTTCCAGGCGCTCTCCTTCCAGAAGCGTTTCCCGAAGGAGTTCCTCCGAAGCTTCACCCTCCCGGGTTACGGTTTCCGTCCGATACAGGATATCAGCGCTTTCCGGTTCCGTCCGAAGGATCTCCTTCCCCTCCGTTACGTACCGTTCCGTATGCTCCGTTGTCTGTTCCGGTCCGGAGGTTGAAAGAACCCTTTCGGTTTCTTCCCGGATACGCACCGTATCCCGTCCTACTGCCGTCTGTCCCGGAAGGACCGTTTCACTTCCTTCCCGGTATATGACCTCCGTCCGTTCGCTCCCTGTACCGCCTGCCTGACCGGTCACTTCCGCCGGCGCAGGCCCGGTCGTCCTCTCCGTCCGGAGTTCTTCGCGAAGCTCTGAGCGAACAGCAGAAACAACCGATTCAGAAATATGGCTTCTGTCGGTTTCCCTCTCCACATATTCCCGCCCGGTCATTCGTTCTCTTTCCGTTCGTTCCGTCTCACGGATCGTCTCGGAAAGACGGGCCTCCGCACCTTCCGGAGCGGCAGCTGCTGCCGCCTCCTCACGGTAGATCAGTTCGGATGACTCATGCTCAGTCCGAAGGACAGGCTGCTGTTCGGTTACATACCGGTCTGTATGATCTGTCCGTATCTCCTGTCCGGCCTGTTCCGTAATGCGAACGCTGTCCGGAGGGAGCTTCTCCGTATCTCTGCCGGGGATGGGGATCTCCGTATCCGGAAGGGATTCCTCCCTGCCTTCCCGGATCCGTGTCCCGGCCGTATCTGTCGGTTCTCTTTCTGTATCCTGAGCCGGCACCCCGGAGATCCTTTCGGAGGACTGTATGGTATGTGTCGTCTCCCGAATCCCGGATCGGGTTCCCAGGACAGATCGCTCTGACTCTCTGCTTCGCTCTCTTTCCCGCTCCAGCCGCTCTCTCTCGGAAAGGATCTCTCTTTCCAGCCGCTCCGACTCCCGAAGCGTATCCGTAAGTGTCCCGGCCGGTGTTTCCCCTTCTGCCGGTGTCTGCCCTTCCCTGTAGATCAGTTCTGACTCCGTATGCCCGGTGCGAAGGAACGGTTCCTGTTCGGTGACATACCGCTCCGTACGTTCCGTACGGGTCTTGGCTTCTCTTTCTTCGAGGATCCGAAGACGATCCTCCGTGATCGTTGTTGTATCTCTCCCGGGAAGCTGTTCCTCCCGAAGGATGCTCTCCTGCCGGTCCCGGATCACAGTCTCTTCACCTGTTGCAGGGGTACGCTCTGCAAAGACCGTTCCCTGATCCGGTGTTGCAGCTGCTTCTCTTTCCGTGCGGTAGAACTCACGGATCCGCTGCTCCAGCTCCGATACCGTCTGTCTGGCCGTTTGGAGTCTGTCCCTCTCGATCGCCAGGCGTTCCCTGAGAATCTGTCTCTCTCTTTCAGGTCTTCCGGGTTCCTGTATCCGGACGGTCTTTTGGCCTTCCTCACCTTCTTCGCTTTCCGAAGGTCTCTCCTCTCTAAGGACCATTTCAGTTGACTCGAAGGCTGTCCGTTCGGAGGGTTCCTGCCCGGACAGAATGGTTTCCGAACGTTCGGACCGAAGCACTGTCTCTGTACTTTCCGAAATCCGATCCCGTGTTTCAAGGACCGTTTCCGTATCTCTTCCGGGGATCCGTTCTGCAGGCGGGATCTCCCCGGCCTCCTCCCGGACCACGGTTTCTGTATGCTCCGTAACGGTTTCCCGTTCCGGCATTATAGGTGACTCAGGTTCTCCGGCGGCTGTCTCCTGTGTCTGCAGAGTCTCCCGAAGCTGCGTCTCCAGTTCCAGAACCGACTGCTCCGCCGTATGAAGGCGGTTTCTCTCAAGCTCCAGCCGTTCGCTTAGAACCTGCCGCTCTCTTTCCAGCCTTTCCCTCAGCGAAGCGGTTCCCGTGCCGGCAGTTTCAGTCTCTTCCTCCGATACCGAAGCCGGTTCTTCCCTGTAGACCAGTTCTGCGCCTTCCCGCTCGGTATGAAGGATGGTATCCTGTCCGGACGTATATCGCTCGGTGTGCTCTGTAACCCGTTCGGAGTCTCTTCCTCCGTAGACGGAGCTCTGTTCCGATCGGATCTCTTCTCTTAACCGGTCCCCGGAAACGGTATCCGGAAGGACCTGTCTTTCACCTGTCCCTTCGATCCGTGTCTCCGTCTCCCGTATCGTGGTGGTATCCTGCGTTCTTTCGGCTTCCGGCCGGTCCTGCTCCGGTACCTTAAGCGGCGGCTCTCCGGCATCCCGGATCGTCGTCTCTCTCTCCCCCTGCAGGAGTTCTGTACGGATGGTCTGATCGGTATATTCCTGACTGGTTTCTTCGCGGTGTACGATATCCGCGCCTTCCCGTTCCGTCCGAAGCTCTCTCTCCCTCTCACGAAGGATCTGTTCTGTGACGGAGGTTTCGGTACCTACCCGTTCGGTTGATTCAAAATGCTCCTCTCTCTGCCGTTCCTGCTGCAGAGCTTCGGGCTGACGGTATCCTTCACCGCCGACGGTCTCCTCCGGTCGATATCCGCTCCCTTCACCGCCTTCCCTGAAGACCAGCTCCGGTGTCTGCTGTACGACGGTATGCAGGATATTCTGTACCAGAAGCCTGCGTGCCACATTTTCCTGTACGGAGATCATACTTTCCTGAAACTCGATCCGTGTATCATTCAGACTCTTGTTGAAATTGGCTACGATCTGGTAGATCGCACCCGTCTGGAGTCTGTGCATGATCCGCTCGCCGAGGATCTCTTCCCTGGAGGTCTCTGATTCATACAGTTCCCTCTCCACAAGCTCCTTCGTCAGCTCCAGCGTACGTTCCCGGAGTTCCCTGCTCTGTCCCTGAAAACGCATTTCCAGATAGTTATCCACGAAATCCTGTTCCAGGTGGGATTCGTTGATCATCCTGCGGACTTCCTTCATGAACTTTCGGTCATCCCTGATCCCCAGCTTATGAAGCGTATCCGTGATATAGGTCCTGTCCTGATAGGTCAGTTTCCCGTCCACGGAAAGCAGGATGCGGTTCAGCATGTTATTTACGATATTGAATTTTTCTTCGTTCCGGCTGGAAATGATGGTATTCCCGCCGATGGTGGTGGTCCCTTCCTCCATGAGATAGATCTCGGGAGGAGAACTTACCATATGCAATAATTCTTCTTCTCCGATCTCGAGGCCCATCAGAGCATAGTTCCCTGCTATCCTCTCTCCGAAGGCATCATATCCATGCATCAGATCTGTCCGTACCTTCAGCTCGATGGGAGACTTTATGATCATCATAATTCAGAAAGTGCCTGTGCCATAAGTGCTCTCCGCTTCGGGGGATATTTCACAGGTTCTGCCTTTTCATTGTTATTTCGGTTTGCCATATGATCTACGCTTTTCCCGCCCTCATCGGAACCGGGATAGTTCCATTTACTGGGCTGTGCTGCTGTATTTACGCTCCGGTTGATCGTATGATCTACACTGACATTTTCCTCATTGGTACCGGGGAAGTTCCATTTACTGGGTGGATTGGTGGTATTCCGGCTTCGGTTCAACAGATGGCTGTCGCCTTCTCCGATACTTTCAAATGTGAGATTCGGATTATTCTGAACCTCCCGCAGTCTCTCCGCGTCAATGGACTGCTGTTCCCGCGAACCCGGGAAGATCCACTTACTGGGCTCATTTACCGTATTCGTACTTCGGTTCAGGGTATGGCTGTCACCCTCACCGATGCTTTCGAATGTAAGATTCGGATTGTTCTGAACGGCATTCATTCTCTCTGCGTCGATCTGTCTTTGCTCAGAGGAGCCCGGGAAGACCCACTTGCTGGGCTGGTTCACCGTATTCTGACTGCGATTGGCCGTGTGACTTTGGCCGATCTCCTCCTGTTTCTTCTTAAGATCCGGGAAGAGCTGCTCAAGCATCCGGCTGATCGGCTTTTTCTTTTTCTCTTTTTCTTCTCTCTCTGCTTCGAGGTCCTGATATTCCCTTGATCCGGGATATACCCACTTGCTGGGCTTCGCTGCCGTATTCTTATTCCGGTTTCCGGTGTGTTCCTCACCTCCGCCCTTTACGGTTCCGTCATATTTCCACTTCTCACCCTTCTCCCAGCCGGCGCTGATCTGATTCATGGCCATAAGCTCGCGGTAGGCAATGGTGATGGTCTCCGTATGAAGTCGGCTCTGCTCTGCGTTCAGTTCTCCGTATTCCTTTGCGATCACGGTGCAGCCGGTGAAAATGTAGGCTCTTGCGCAGTTTGTAAAACTGATATTCTTATACCAGTCTCCGGCCGGGCTGCGGTTTACATAAAGAACCACCGGGAGCACAAGATCGGTTCCGAGTGACAGCGGATCCAGGAAGCCGGAATTCAGATCAAAGAATCCCGCATCCGTTCCCACATACCGTTCCACCTGGAAGGTGAAGGGCTTGGTAATGGGTTTTCTCAGCATATGAACATAGTCATTCAGCCCTCCCTCCTGATAGTATTCAAACTCATTTTCCTTCGTGAATACATGTACGGAGCGAAGCGGAATGAAAAAAGCAGCCTCCACCTGCAGCGCAAAGGAATACGCTACAGCCGGATTCAGCTGAGAGTTCTTATGGGATCTGTCGTAATTTCCACCTGCCATATCGGGGTCCTCTTTGTTCCTAGTTCATCAAAAATCTTCCGGGCTGCATCTCAGTGATGCTCTTTTCTTTCTTTTCTTTGGAGGGATTCAGTTCCCTGTTAATACCGGATATCTCCTTGCACCATTTTCTCCGTTCTCTGTGTTCCAGCTGTAGGACAGATTCCTCACCCCAGTGAAAATAGTATGAGATAAACGCCATTTCCTTATATAACTCTTCCTCCGGATAGAGCCTTATCCCTCCCCGGTAAAATTTAGCGGCACCTCAAAGGCCTTGCCGCAATCGGGGCAGACTGCCGTAAGTGTCGGCGGTTCCACATCATTGATCCGCTGGTACATATCCTGCAGAAAGGCCAGGTCCGCCGTAAAGAGCTTTTCGATCACCGTCGCGGATATACCCTGTACACCTTCCAGCTCGGTGATCACACGACTGAGGATCACGATGGTCAGATAGGACGGGTTCTGTAATACACGCGGATCCCTGGTAGCGGAGATCTCATCTCCCGCCGTTGCCAGCCGCATCTTGCCTCTCCTGTGTACTTCTCCGTTGGAATCGATATATCCCTTCGGTAATGTGAATTCATAGATCGTCTGCATATTAACCTCCTCTTACGCGGATTTATGATCTTTCTGGCATATGTCACTATGCTTTTTGTAAGATGCATGACCCCGGGGGCCATGCACCCTGAAACAGCATACTGAGGGGCCACCTCTCCTCTCACGCTTCGCGTTCGAGTCGATGTGACGGCTGCGCCTGCCATGGATCACCTCTCCTCTCGCGCTTCGCGTTCGAGTCGATGTGACGGCTGCGCCGTATACATCTTCTTCGATATACCTGCGCATACGAGCAAGCTCGTGCGCAGGATATCTCGAAGATGTGCATGGCTTAGTTCGGAATCACAAGTTCCTCATATGCGATCTCAACGGACTCGATCGCAACACCGGAGTTGCCGGCATCCAGATCGGGGGCGTTGTACTTACATACCCACGCATTTGTCAGAGTCCATGTTCTGGTACCCGTCGGGGTAGTTACTGTCTGGGTAGGTGCACCGGGGTTGATGTCGATCAGCTCGATCGTAACATCATATCTCGGCATCTGACCTCTGGTCTCACTTACGCACTCCTGAACCCAGGTCTTAAAGGGGCTGTCAATGATGTAGCCCATCTTCAAAGTTACATTTCCGTGCTTAACAAGGCCCGGAATCTTTACAGGTGCAAGAGAACCTGAATTACCCTGTCTGAAGTCGATCACGTCGACCGATCCTTCCACGCCGGTCACCTCTGAGAACGCCGCAGTACCGGCAATCTCGGATACAGTGACCAGAAAGTTCATTTTTGTTAACGGATAATAGGAACCTTTACCATTATCATAAGTATTAGCTGCCATACTGTATTATCTTCCTTTCTTTAGTCTGTTTCCTTGATTTACTCTCCGCCGCCGGATTCTGCCGTGAACTGGGTTACACGGAAGATTACGAATTCTGCCGGTCTGGACGGTGCGATACCTACGTTACAGATCAGTCGTCCGTTCATGATATCATCTCTGGACATCGTAGAAGTTCCGATCTCAACAAAGTAGCTGGAGGACGGTGAATCACCTGCCAGCATACCGTTTCTCCAAAGTCCGTCAAGGAATCCGGATACGGACAGCTGTACTCTCTGCCACAGTGTTGCATCATTCGGTTCGAATACAACCCAGTTGGTATTTGCCTTGATACTCTCCTCTACATAGATGAAAAGTCTGCGGACATTGACATACTTGAAGGTTGCATTTGTAGAAGCGGTACGCGCACCCCATACACGGATTCCCTGTCCGGGAAGCGCCCGGATCAGATTGATCCCTTCGGGGTTCAGGATATCCTGCTCCTCATTCGTATAATTGGTCTTCAGACCGGAGCAGAATACGGTCTCATTTGCAGGTGCCTTATGAACGCCTCTGGTCTGATCGGTTCTTGCATATACACCCATGATCGCTCCTGAAGGAGGTACGAAATCAGCCTTGTTGGAAGACGGATCAAATACCTCGATCCACGGATGATACATAGCCGCATAGGTGGAATCGATCATGCTTCTGTAATTGATCAGATCGATGGGCTTGTAATAATCCTTCGGCATATCGATGACCGCGAAACGGTTCTTCTGGTTCTCGCAATGTCCTACCAGAGATACAACGACTTCGGGGATCGTAACACCGGGAACCGCCAGCATGCTGACATTGTTATTCTCAACAAATGCCTGCAGACCGGTACGCTTGCCGGGGCCGTTGTCCTGTCCGATAAATGTTCCGGCATTTACTTCGGATACGGAACCGTCTGCACCATCCTCAAGGAAGAAGGATCCGCTCTCTTCACCGTCTCCGAGGATCGCCTCAACCGGATCTCCCGCATCCTCCATGGGAGTAACCTCAACATCCACGATCTCGCTGCCGGCCAGCTTGGAGCCTACATAAAGCGGAGAAGCGGGATTGAAGGTCAGATCCGTATAACGCTCCAGATCATCACCGTAACGTACGATCATGTCAAATGTAACAACATACAGTACATTCTCGGGAATGATATTTGCATCAACGGCATCCTTCGGAAGATCATCCTCAAAGGTAAGCGTCTTGTCCATGATGGTCTTGATCCGTGTATAGGTTCCGTTGAACTCGATGATATCGCCTTCACGAAGACCGTCAACGCTCTTTGCCTTATATCCGGAATCGGTCTCCTCAAGGAGCTGGATCTTATGACGCTTTACGGAATTCAGAGTGATCTGGATCTTGTTTCCCCAGGAACCGGGGTTCTTTGCCTTCACTGTGAGCAGACCCTGCTCAGCGGAAGCAGCCACAGCATCCTCGGGTGCAACACGCATAACATAGCATCTGGTTCCGCCATTTGCGAAATACTGCTCTACGCTGTTTGCAAGGTATCTGAACTCACCATAGGTGAACTCATTCAGATATCCGCCGAAATTCTGCTTAAATGCCTTAAAACTCGGAACAAAAACGGGTGCTCCGCTTACCGGGCCCTTCTCTGCAAGACCGACAAAACCGGCCGTGCTGGTTCCTACGCCTTCGATGCCGCGTGGTGAATTGTCATATTCTTCCACATATACACCAGGTGAAAAATATTCTGCCATTTTTTCTTTTCCTTTCTTTGATTAAGATACCATGAAGAATCAATTTGCATTTGTCTTCTGCTGACCCGGAACGGTTACCGTGATCTGGCCGGCATAGGCACACATCAGCTTGCAATCCTGTGTCAAACAGGGTTTCCCTGCGATCAGTACCTTTGGATTGGCTGGCAGCCAGGTGCCAACCGGAACCGGCATACATGGCTGCGGTGTCAGGGTTCCCATAGCTGCTGCCGTTGCGGAAGCAACCGCCGGATTAGCAAGCGACATGCACATCCCAAATGGTCCGACATTTGTCGTCGGAGCCGCGTCCTGAATGGTGGCCGCAGGTTTCCCTTCCGCCAATACCTTATTCTGTGACGACACTTTGATGGGTGCAGGTGCATTTCCCATGGAACACATCAGATTGCCACTCATAGCCACTAATAAACTCACTGTAATTCCTCCTGATCATTAAAATCAACTACCTGAAATCTTACCTCGTCTCCGACCACATAACGCACCAGATACTTTGTATCCTCTCCTTCATCGATTACCCGGAGCAGATAACTTCCGTCATCCTTTACTCTTCCGTATACGATGCGTGCGATGGGCAGATTGGTGGCGAACTCTCCCTGTAATGGATTTTTCAGCTTAACAGACTTTTCGGAAATGATTTCCTCGATCTCGATTCTTTCATAGCTTGACCTGTCTGCTGACAGTAAACCGTAAACTGCTTCGTCCATCGGGGCTCTGCCTCCGGATGGAACATAAACCGACATGACATTGGTCTTCTTATTCAGACCTTCTGACATGCAGATACATTTCTTCAGGTTTACCGCCTCAATTCTTGTAAGAAAAGGAAGAGTGCCTGAGAAACTCTGCGTAAAATATGCTTTCGGCGTGTTCTCCGATGGCATCAGGAACACGTTGCAAACCGGAAGTCTCTCGTCCATTTCTTCGTAACAGACCTTTACCTCGTAATCTTCGTACCCCCGTACCGATATCCGCATAAGAAAATCTTCCCTGCCGGTATTGATGAATACATAGATTCCCGCACCTCTCGACTCCGGTCTGACTGGTACGCCGTCTCTCATGAAACTAACGCTTCTCTCGTCTACTGTCGCTCCCGTTGTCGTGTCGAACAGATTTATTAAAAGATCAAGCCGTGCACGAATAACAGAAGCTGCCATTTCCTATCCTCCTTTCCTTCCCGCACAGGTGTAACCCCCCATGCTTCAACAAAAACCTGGAGACAATAACGCGTAAACACACATTAATTTCCGTTGTCCCCTGCTACATGCAGTCCGATCTCGGCCTCGACTACGCGTGGCGTGTCGATGACTTCCGCACTGGACAGATATACGGGTGCCGCCTTGTAGAACAGGCTGATCTGATATGGTTTGTTGATCGCCTGCCACACCCTTACCTTTTCCTCAAGACTTATCTTCGCCTGAGACAGTACGATCGGAGGTTCCTGTGTCGTAAGCCAGGACTGCAGTTCATCGGGCCGTACGCTGTTATTGTCATTAACAATCTGCGCAACCTTACCGATGATCTTCTGTACATCCGGATCCTTGAGTCCCATCTGGGCTCCTCCGTTAATAAAGACCATATAGTATAACGCAAATGGTCTGGGCGGCTTTGTCAGTTCGGCTCTGCCCCGTTCGATCATCCGCGGAGAGATCACCTGTATGTCCTCCACGATGTCGTACAGATACAGACCCACCAGATAATCCACATCCTGGGATGAGGGTGAGGATATCTCGATATTGTTAGGTGAGGGGATCGGTTCCGGGCACATTTTCTCCCGAAGCTTCCTCACGATATATGCACTTACATCTGCTATGATAGGATAATCAGCCATTGTTTTTCCTCTTAAATAAAGCCTTCTGTTTACTCCAGGATGCTTCCCAGGATCTCATTTACTCTTCCTTCCATGGATTCCGTCAGGCAGACTGCGTACTCCGTATTCAGAACATATTCCGAATAACATCTGAGCAGCACTCCTGCATCCTCCTCAGACAGATACAGCGTCCCGTCCGATACCGTCTTATACATGAGCTTCTCTTCCTGACCGCCGCGCTGTATCTGATCGGATCCGCTGACGAAAACGATGCTGTTCCCGCCGTCACTCATGGTCACGGACCGTTTGGAAGTATCATAATAATATCTGTAATCCGTGCAGAGGCCGATGGTCTTCAGATTGATATATTCGGGATTCTTGTCCTCATACTGATCATACAGATACTTACTGTCCTTCGAACGCATCAGACTCGCCATATCCGCTGCAAGCGAACGTGCCGCTGCGACACCGTTCCGCCCGAGTCTGGAAACCAGAGCGGTTGCCATGGCAAGATCCTCTGCCCCCATCGTCTCCACCGGTTTCCCGAATTCTGCAGCGAGAGCCGACCGGATATCTTCTTCGCTCAAACGGATCGCAGCCGATGAGGTACCTTCCTCCTTCCCTGGATCCGATGATCCGGAGCCTGCATCGGAAGCAGACGGATTTCCGACTTCCTCCAGTTTATCCTCAAGCTTATCCAGTGCCTCATCCGCGTCCAGATCCTTAAGTGCCGTTACGGCTGCGGAAACATCCGCCTTCGGATCCTTTGCCAGTTCTGCCAGTGCCTCCGACGCGATCCTGTCGGCAAGCTCGGCATCCGCACTCTGTCCGGTCCTTGCAGCCTCGGCCGCGATATCAAGATCCACTGCCGCGATCTTGTCATCATACAGATTGGCGGTGGCAAGATCATTATCATCCAGTGCCTGATCTCTCTTGCTCTGGAGCTCGGCTTTTTTATCATACAGCTGATCCATTTTGGATTTCAGGCTTTCCTCCGATGTCCGTATCTCCGTCGACGCCTTCTTCAGCCAGTTGGCATGACCGTCGATGGAACTGCCTGCCCTGGATTTAAATGCGTCATCCGGGACAGAGGCATAAAGTCCTTCCGTCCAGGAGATACAGCCTTTCACATAAAGCAGCCCGTCAGCCGCACTTACACGCATACGATATGCATCAATGAGGAATTCCAGTTCACTCCGTTTCGCCTCCAGATCATCCATCTGGGTATCAAGCGCCTTCTCGGCAGCCGCCGAAGATGCGCCCCTGGAAGCCTCCCTGGTATACTCTGCCGACGCTCCGCGGGTCAGTGCCGTCTCATACTGGGTTTCGGCAAGGTTGAGAAGGGAATGATCCAGCAGATATACTTCACTTTCGGAATTTCTGACCATATTTGAACTGATATTCCGAACGTCTCTCAGATAGGTGAGGGCATTTCCGGCTCCCGACGTGGAGACCTCATCGATCACCTGTCTTGAAAATACATATTGGGCATGTCCGAGGACCGTAGACCCGTCCATCAAAGCTTTGGACTGCGTATCGTAGTAGGATTGCTGGCAGTTCTGAAGACATTCTCCGATGGCCGAGATCAGAGCGGGATCCGTCTGAAATGCCACCTCCTGCTCCGAATCATGTTCTCTCACCTGCATCAGGGATTCCTTCAGGCTCTTCAGATACCCGGGATCCTGCGCATTGGAATCACCGGCGGTATAAGGATTCCTGAAATCTCCGGAGGATGTATAATAGCTTCCGGATGCCAGATCATACAGGACACCGAGGGCATGCTCGTCCAGCATGGCCAGTTTATTCATTACCACACTTCTTCTGGCCGCATCCACATTTGCCATCAGTGAATATACGATCTCTGCTTCTTCCTGTTTCTTCTCTGCTTTCAGGGACTTATAGGCCTCATACAGCCGCTTCAGATCCGCGTCGTAACCATCCGTCTCCGCATCCCGAAGATCCATCGCAAAGAACGTCGAAAGGATCTGGTAGGTATAACGGTCCACCCGCTTCCTTCCGGTGATCTCGGAATTCTTATCGATCAGATACTGATCCTCGGAAACCGTCTGCCCGGTCTTGGAATCGCTGAACTGTGACCACAGAGGTTCCAGTTCCTTCAGCTTGGAAAGATCATAAGGATCCGGGATGTCAAAGGGGTTCACCTCAGCTCCGTTGGATGTATCGATCAGGATCCCGTCGGAACCCACATAATACTGAACAAAGAGATCTGCCAGATCCGATTCGGGTACGGAATTCGCACTGTTCATGATATCACTAAGGGATTCCGCATCCGTTACATCATACCAGAGATCATCTCCGACCTCTGATTTATAATAGATCTTCATCTGGCTGGACTGACTGGCGGAATCCACGGCTTTCTCATACAGTTCATCCGTCAGGGCATCCATATGGATCAGATAGGTGCCGATAAAGAGGGTGGAAACACCGATATTGTTTTTTGAAGAAAACTGTGAAAAACGAACAGCCTCATCGGGCCCGAGGACAGCCAGCGCCCTGTCCTTGGCAAAACTGAAGGCGATGACAAACACAAATGCCGTCACCAGAAGCTGAGCTATTCTTTTTTTCAGCTTTTTTCCGTTCATTCCGTTACCCGTTTCTTAAGCTTTCCGCTTCCCGTATCCATATATGCGATATACAGGAGTTTTTCCGATGTATCATAGAATTCGATACTGAGTTTATCCAGATCTGCGGATACCAGACCGAGATGCCGGAATTCCTCATGGATCTCCGATCTCTCCCTGCTTCCCAGCGTCTTACCGGTTTCCGTGAGCACCCTGTAATAACCGACGCCTTCGCTCTCCAAAGGCGTAAAAGTGATGCTGGCCATTCCCGTCGTTTCACTGATCCGGGTCAGGAAAGAGCCTACGATCCCGGTCTCTTCCTTGTTGAGGCTCATGGCTGTCACTATACTCAGCACACCGTTTTCATCGTTCGGGTCGATCACGCAGTCATCCACGAACTCCTCCCCGCTGTACAGCCGGATCCGAACCTGTCCGATATTCTCCCGGGTCAGTGCCATATGCCGGATGGATCCGTCCACAGGCGTCCGGTCTCCGATCCTCTGGTCATCACACCATAATTCGAAATGTGTGATGGTGACCGGGAAATCCTTTGGGATATAGACCGAAAGCTCAAAGAGTTCTCTCTGGATAATGGGCTTCAGGTAATACTGCGCTTCCTTCTTATCCCTTTTGATATAACTCTCTCCTTCCGCAGCCACATTCAGCTCCGGGTCCGTACCCGACAGCAGCGCGCTGACAGCTCCGCAGGTCAGACGGTCAAAGGAATAGAAGGTCTGGGTGTAGAGCTTCATGGCTTCCAGCAGGGAATCCTGATAGTTTTCATATTCCTCCACCGCATTTTCATACTCTTCCTGTGTCAGCTCCCCCATGCGGTTTTGGGCTTCATACTGCTTTGCTCTGCTCCCGGCTTCCGTCTGTTCCGTCAGATACTTCTGATAGGAACTGCGGATATTGATATAACTGTTAAAGGCCTCCTCGATCTTCCGGTCGAGCTCAGCCCTGGCCGCTTCTTCCTCTTCCCGGGCGGAGACATAGTCCAGCACATTCTGATAGAGTACATAGGGATCGTCTTCTATGTAACGGGTACCATCCAGGGAACCCTTCATCCATTCCTTCGGGATCTCGATAAAGCGGCAGATCTTCTTGTCTCCTTCCCAGTAGCTGTCCACCTGCTCCAGGAATTTCTGATAATCATTCTTAAAGGATCTGGAGTTCACTTCCCGTCCTGCCAGAGCGTCACTCACGTAACGCGAGATCATGTGGATATCCTTCTTGTACCGGGACTCCATCAGCTCATAGTTGATACTGAGTTCCAGCTTGGCGGTGAGGGAGGCGATACACGCCTCATAATATGTGGCATCCCGGTCCTCTGTATAAGTGATCAGCGCCGGAAGCATGGATCGTTGGATCGTCGCCTCCGTATAAGGCCGTTCAAATGTGTAACCTGTAGTCACATCCAGTCCCGTCATCTCAGACAGTCTCTTCAGATCAGCCTCCAGGGTCCTTCGGTCAGCGGATATACGTCCGGTCAGCTCATCCAGTTTCTTCTGCTGACGTTCCAGATCTCCTTCTGTCGCTTCTCCTGTCTTGATCATCTTTCGTGTATGCGCGATCCCGCTTTCCAGTCTCTTATACCGGTCCTCGGCATATGCATTCTTTTCCTGAAGCGTAACGATCTCTACATAAAGGTTATTCACTTCCTCGGAAAGCCCGTACAGCTCATCCTGAACCTTACGCTCGGCCACCTGAACCTCTCCGGCCAGCTGAACCGGCTTAAACTCAAACTCCGATGCCTCCGAGAGATTCGGCTTCTCCGAAACGGAAATGCTCTGAAGCGGACTCCAATGAAGCGTGGACATGCTCTTTTGCCTCATCTTAACGGCTTTTACCGCGCTTTCCCTCTCTGCCTTCTTTGCCTCTACCTGCATCTTTGCAGCCTCATAGGAAGCATCATTTCGAAGAGCCAGAGCCCGGGCCTCATCCAGTGTCAGATTTTTATCGGCTGCATCTGTGGGGATCGGGGGATAGGTCATGAGCATACTAACCAATACCGCGGCACTTAGCGCAGCACTGATCAGACGCTTTCTCCATTTCCCGGTCTTTCTCATTGATCTCCTCCGGACTGTATCTCGTAAAATGCAAAATTTCCGCCCTTCTCATTACATACGAAGGAATAGTTCAGATCCCCCCGCCTGAAGGTATAAATATAAACTGTATACTGCTGGTCGAAGCTGTTTACGACCACGTCGTCGCTGTACACCATCGTGGTGTCCATATTGATCCGCCCCTTCAGCGTATTCTGTCTGTCATTCAGGATATTGATCGCAACCGCCTCCGGTAAGATAACGGAGGAGTATCCCTCATAGACCGGTTCCCCGAGGATCTGCTTTACGACCTCGATCCCTCTTGCCTCCAGTCTTCCCGACCGGAATACATTTGACAGGACGATCACATTGACTGCTTTCATCTCATCATCGGTCGCTGCTCCGTCACCCTTTGCAAGATACAGTGCATTGATGTCGGACAGATGGATCACGGCATCACTGCCCAGATCCTCATTTTCCTCATACAGCTTCTGTTTTCCGAGATATTTCTCCCGGATCTCCTTCGGCGTTTTTCCAAGCAGTTCCCCATATATGATCTCATCCGAAGCGAAGGTTCCTTCATACACCGGATTCCCGCCGGAATCAAAGAGTTTGCCTTCGCCCTCCTTCATTCCTTCAAAAAAGGTCCCCTCATACTCTCTTGTCCCGTTGGGACGGAACAGCGTTCCCTGTCCTTCATAGAGATTTGCATGGAAATTGCCCTTATAGCGAACCGCTCCGCTCTCGTAGCTCAGCGTACCTTCGCCCTCATAGCGGTTCTTCTCAAATGTTCCCGAGTACAGCACCACTCCGTCGCGTGAAAAGAGTTTCCCCTCTCCCGTCACATAGCCCTTGCTGACCTGCCCTTCATAAGCGATATATCCCGACTTGGCCTTGATCCGGACCTTGTCGTCTGCCAGGCGCAGCATAAAGGAATTGTAGGAATAGGTAGGGATCCCGCCGGAGCTGCCGGAGAACAGTTTCAGCGAAGAGGTGATGTACCAGATGCTGAGGACTCCTACTACGATGATGATCAGGTAGGCAAGGCGTTTGCTGATCATCCAGCGGAATACCGTGTAGTAGTCATCCTTGTTCTTCGGTCTTACATCGAACAGCTTTACGAAGAAATCCCGGATCCTGCCAATGATCCTGGTCCTTACAAAATCCCAGCTGAGCAGCAGGCGGAGTTTGGACACCAGGGACGCGAACTTTGATTTAATTGAAGAAAAAAGTACACTGAATAGATTCTGTCCCATTTCTCCCTGCTTCCTATCTTACTGGTCGACCCGGATATATCCCGACTGAGAAGCAGCCTCATCTTCACTCATATATTTCTCACATTCGAAGATATACCATTTTGTCATACCGTCCTCCGGACATTCCTTCAGAATCTCCATGAACTGGTTTCGAGCCAGATAATAATCTCTTGAACCATACAGCTCAAGCGTTGCTTCAAATTTCTCCCTGTTGATCAGCATCAGCTGACGTGTCTTGGCCGGATATGCATCCAGCATCTCGTAGAACCGGACCTCTCTTCCGCTTTCCTCAAAGTATGCTTTCCCGATATACCGTTTCTCACCGACATCATGCGCTTTGATGATATTCTCGGTCGCAACCATCGGGATCCCGAGCCGGCGGAACCATTCCGCATAAGAATCCAGTTCTCTGGAATACTCGGAATCGATATAGGTAAGACTCTGGGAATCCGATCCTGCCACACCATATATCAGCTGATCCCGGTATAACAGAATGGAAGAATCCAGTATTCCTGCGGCGGCGCTGTTCTGGCTGACCTGCAGGATCTGAGGTACCGTAGTTTTCTCATCCTTAAGCAACAGGAACCTCATATTTGCAAAAGACGGTTCTCTGGAGATCAGTACCCCTTCGTTCTGCCTTGCATAGACCTCCATGCTTGAGAAGATCCTTGAAATGTTCTGTACCCGGTGCTGAAAATCCTCTTCCTTATTTACGGAGAGCAGAATAACGATGCCGGCTACCTTCACCACATCTCCGTTTCTGACATCCAGAATGGACTCCTTGCCCATGATGTCCTCGATGCCTCTTGGTGCGAAACGGTAATAGGCTTCGTAGATCATATATTTATCATAGTTGATCTGATCGTATCGCTTGGCGAGCTCTCCGTAGCATTGCCAGAGTTCCCGCATATCCCGTGATATCTTCTTCGGTGACTCCTCACGCTCTTCCTTTTCGAGAGCAAGTCCCTTCAGCGCCCTGGAGAACCGCTTCAGATCGACATGCTGCATGTACAGAACAAAGAAGAGAAGGACGCTTCCGACCAGATAGATCACGATGAAGATGACTCCGATATCCCGAACGGATGCCCAGGAACGATCCAGCCCTTTCTGACTCCGATAGACAGCCACTGCAGCCACATCATCCTTCGGATTCTCTCCCTGATATGCCACAGCGATCATCTCCTCCCCTTCCAGAAGGAAGGTTACAGATGCGGAGTCCGGATCCTTCTTCATCTGGTCCACCAGAGCGGTCATTTCTCCGCCGTACAGATAGGACACCGGCATGCGGTTATTGCCGCTGCAATCCGCAAGCACAAGTCCCGTACTCTTTCTCATGATGAAGGCATCATGGAAAACGTCTTGCTGATCACTGTACTTCACGATATTACTCAGTTCATCCAGGATCTCATAATACTTCTTACTTTCAAAGAATGTTTTCGAATCATAATCGACACCGGAAAGATCCTCCAGATTCTCCCGCATGACCATCCGGACCTGTGCCATATAGTTCTTCGTTTCATTCCTTTGGAACTGCTGTCTGATAAACAGAAACGCAACAAAAAGGATGAGGAAGAAGACCACTTCCGATCCGAGATACAGATAAACGATCCTGTCCCGTTCCTTCGTCAGTTTCAGGGTAAGGATCACAAGAATGATCCATATCGCGAGGATCCCCAGGATCCGGATCAGCCAGGAAGAACGAAGACGGATATTCTGCCCGAAGCTGAAACTGATGTTGTCCACCGCATTCTTCACATCGGGACTCGGTGCAAAATAGCCGGTGGGTGTATCACTGTCCATCAGAACATAAAGCTGTGCATTCCGGTAACATGCCTCAACGAAAAATCTCTCGGCGCTTCTGTCCTGATGAATGATATATTCCGGTTTTCTGAAATCATCTCTCGTAACCGGCGTGTCCGCCCCGTTTTTGTCCGGTTCGGATGTATCATCCTCCAGAAGATCCGACCCCTTCAGATCGGAAACCCGGAGCTGACATACGGAGACGCTTTTGCCATCCTCCGCAATGATCGAAAGATACATGAACACATCATCCACCGTAATGGAACTGACCCGTCCCGTATCGGCAAGTGTAAAATGATCGGATACGCTTACCATCTCCAGCTCACTGTCATACACTATGATCCTGTAAACCCGGAAGGATCCGTCCTTATCCGTTTCATTCGAAGAATAAAGCGCATACAGCCTGCCGTTATAGACCGTTAACTCATCGGAACGCTCCATACCTGCCGTACCGGCTCCTGTCATGGCCAAAACCTTCCCTGACGGGTCGATCCGATAGAGCCAACCCTTATGATTCCAGTTTTCCATGAAGAATACACCGGACTCTGTATCTATCGCACTGCTATCAGCCGTATATTCCGGTTTATGGCGCATCTCATCTGCCGAATCCGCAACGATGAAGATCGCGCCCAATATGCTAAGTGCTATTATGCAAAGCACCATCCGCAGCTTTATGCTCATTGTTGCAAAGACTCCGTTCCTATATTCTTAAAGTTATTGATAAACCACCGGAAGATCGGAAGATCTCCCCAAACTACATGAGTAAGCAAAAGAACCAGCGCCACGATCCCCAGGATCACACAGACCCAGAAGAGGATCCCAAACAGAAGGTCCGCATTTCTGACGAAGAAACTCTTGATACGGATAAAAAAACCGACACGTTCTACGGGCATGGCCGCGATCTGAAGATCCCGGTACAGCTCGGTAAAACTGTTGTAGCTGTTATTCTCACACTTCCTTGAGATCAGTTCGAAACTGACATTCTTCTGATCCGCTTTGGAGGACAGGAGGTCCCGAAGGATCTCGGCACATTTGACTGTACAGTCCCTCTCCGTCCTTTTCAGATCCAGAGCCTGAAGATCCACCACAAAGGTGAGATAGGTGGAACCGTCCCTTGCCAGATTGATACAGCTCTGTTCCAGAAGCAGGTACAGCATGGGGAAAGGAAGGGACGCCGTCATACAGGTCATCAAAAGATTCCGCCCGATCTCCTCCACCTGACTCAGGGTGTACGCATCTCCCTCAAAGAAACGGTCGATCGGACGTTCCTGCCGGTAGGGAAAGACCAGGATATACTCATTCCCATGCGAGAAGGCATCCACCAGCTGGCTCTCTTCCAGAGATTTGATCCTGCCGGATGCTTCCATCAGGGACCGGATGATCTCATGATCCTTTACCGCTATGATAAAGAAATTCCTCCCATCCATGTCATCCGTGGGACGGACGACATAGCATGCGTTAGCATCCCCGCTGAACAGGGTAGAAACCACCGTATAGCTTGACTTGTCTGATTCAAACGTCATAGAATCCCTTAGAATCCGCCATCTCCGGCAGATCCATCCCTCCCTGCAGGTTCACCGACCATCTTCTTTCTGACGATGGCATACGCATAAGTACAGATCACCGGCATCTCCGTGCAATAGATCCGGATCTCATATACACCTTCCCTGGTGGGTGCGGTGTAAACTCCGTCGGAACTGATCTCGCCGCTTCCCGGTGAAGTCAGTTCATACGTGATGCCTGTCGCTTTCATATTGTTGAATCTTACACCAAAGAAATGACTTTCCTTCGTTCCCATGATGACCGTCGGAGTTGCAACGGAAATGCTCTTGTCATAGTAATCTTCGGTGATCTCCATCTCATCTCCGGACGGGAAGCGGATCGCAACCCACCGGAAGGTAAGTGTCAGATAATCCACATCCTTCAGCAGCCGGACAGCCACTACAAAATTTCCTTTTTCATTTAGAACCTTGACTGCCGTTTCCACATCCGTCATCGGATCTCCCTTTCTGCTGAACAGATCCGGATTTCCGTAGAAGGTACACTTCTGGTTTGCGGCAAGTCCGGGATCGTCCGATACATAGGTATATCCAATGTCTACATATACATTTCCCATACCCAGGCCATGGGGGATCTCACCGGAATACCGGATATCTCCGGCTCTTGCATTCTTTCCGAGTGGAACCTCTACCGTGCCCGTAGCGATATTGGAGAATTCCGTCCGGGAACCTCCCTTACTCGAAGTCACCTGCTGCTGACCCTCTGTCCGTGCAGCGGTCAGATCCACTTCCTTTTTGAAGAAGGAAAGATACTGGTTTCGCATCATCATCTGTGCCGGCGTCATGATGTAATTCTTAACTGTATCCTCGGTGATCGTATCGATCAGATAGTTATTTGACGTTCTGACGATCTTCAGATCCGCCAGAGGAACGGAATCGTCCAGAAGACCGATCCCCCGCATCTCCAGATTCACCTTGCCGGCTGCATTTCCGACCAGCTGCATCGGATCCAGCTTACTGAGGATCACACGAAGGGTGAAGTTGGACGCTGTGCTTATGGCACTGTCATCCTCAAAAGCAAACCCCGTTCCGCTCCGTAGGATCAGTTCGGTTGCGATCGCCGGTGTATCCTGAACACGAACCCAATACTCCTTTTTCAGGGAATCTCCGAAGGCAAGCCTCAGGTTCTCAACACTGAATTCGATCTCATGCTCTCCGTCTGCTGTGACAAATGCCGGCATCTCCAGGACTCCCCGGCAGTTCAGCGAAACATCATTTCCGCTGAGCTTACGGATCTCAAGGACGATCTTGACATTTCCTCCCTTGCACACCGTGGAAGGCACCATGATCTCGCCAACGTAATTCTCGCTCTTAAACAAGGTCTCCTTCGTCAGGAATTCCGTTTCCGGGGAATAATCGGTCTCTACGGATTCCTTATCCGAAAGGAACAGCTCATAGCCTTCGGAAATACGGTTGAACTCGTATTCCTTCTCATCCTCCTTACGGTTCACGGAATATACGTTGTGGATCTCCTGCTCCTTAAAACGGATGCTGAGCCGCGCAACATCTCCCGTAAGCCGGTCAAAGCCCTCGATGGCGGACAGTTTCTTCACCGTGGTGGAATCCACGATGATCTCCCTTCCCCGCCCGTCTATGGCGGAACCGCTCTCGATCAGGACCGATTGGTCATCCAATGAAAAAACACCCAGTCCGCAGATCACACCGGACCCGTACATAAGTCCGTTCATGAACCGCATCTTATTGATGTGATAGTCCTGTTCGGCCTGGAAATCAGCCGAGGTCAGCATCTTTCCCGGATAATATCTGTTTCGTTCAAAAGGATAAAGCTTGTTATTGTTCATGATACCCTCTTCAATTCTTTCCTATAGATTTTTGATATACAAAACCCCAGTGTTATTATAACAAATGAAAGGACACAAAAAGGACACTCAGGTGAAAGGGTCCGGGCCCGTCCGAAAGCCGGTTCAACGGGAGTTTTTTCATTCACCCTTTCCTGCCTGTTTCGGTATCCTGATCACTGCTTCCGTTCCATGACCCGGAGACGAACGGATCACCAGATCTCCCCCGCTGAGACGTCTCAGCCGTTCCTTTACATTTTTGAGACCGATATGATCTGCGGATCCCTCCGGGGGATCCGGGAGTTCCATATCGAATCCCACCCCGTTATCCGTAATGGATACGATAAAATCCTGTTCGGTCTCTCTGGTGGTGATCGTAATGATCCCGCCGGAATCAAGCGGCATGATCCCGTGCCGGACGGCATTCTCCACCAATGGCTGCACCGTAAGGGCAGGCAGTGAAAAATGTGTCACCGGCGTGACTATGGTATAGTTCAGTTCTTCGGGAAAGCGTATCTTCTCGATGGCCAGGTAGCTTTCCACAAGTTCCATCTCTCTCGAGAATGGGATCGGAAATTTACTGTCGATCGCAGCCATGTTGCTTCTCAGATAATCCGAGAGATGCGAGATGGCATATCTGGCTTCATTCATATCCCTTCCGCAGAGGACATAAATGGAATTCAGTGCATTATAGAGGAAATGCGGCTTGATCTGGGAAAGTGCGATCCTGGTCTGCATCTCGCGGATCGTTTCTTCCTTTTCACTGATCAGGATCTCCTTCCCTTCAGACTTTTTTGTCTGAGTCAGAAGTTCCCTGACGAAGAGGATGATTGCCGCGACCATGCATATAATGTTGGTAAACGGATAACCGTAGATCAGGATCTGGACAACGATCGCCACCACAGCTCCCCCCACTATGAACAGTATCGTCCACAACTTCTCCCGTATGGCAATGATGAGATAGGAAAGAACCAAAACGAACTGCAGCCCCATGGCCAGGATCATAAAAGATCCCCTCTGATAGACATTCCACTTATCGATGGTATAGAGGATCCCCGTGAACTGCGAGACGATGAGCAGGATCGTATCAAAGCCCGAGATCAGAAGGATCATCGGTTTCCACCAGTCGATATAATTCTTTCTTCTTTGCTTTGGGATAAATGTACTGAGATACTGAAAGAAAGCACCACCGACCCAGAAACTGCCGAGAAGGGCTATGAAGTTTCCTGCGATCACCAGGATATGTGCCAAGTCCGAGCTTCCTCCCCGGAAAAAGTATGCGACGGAATCCGCGATCAGCATAAGCCCTGTGATAAGCTCCGGCCATACCCTCGCACGCCGGGAGTTCCCCGATCCTCCGGAAAACCACAGGATAAAAGATGCCATAAGGAAGAAAAAGCCTCCCCACAGCTCAAATGCAGAGTAAAATAGTTCAATCTCCACTTTGATCCTCTCCTCCCCGGAGAAGTGAGGCTATCCGGTATTCTCCCCAGGTATACTGGGACATATACTCCCCATGAAACAGCTGCTCAACCCCCTTCATTCCCCTGTTATTCAGATAATCATACAGATCGCAGTCGATCTCATCCTTCAGGATCCCAAGCTCCCCTCTGCCCCGCATGATGCAGTCCGGACATCCGGCTTCCTCCAGAACACTGATCAGATCCCTCCGGATATTTTTCAGATAGGAGATATGCGAACTCTCCATATCATAATCCTCCCAAAGGTACTCAATGATCTCTGCGTTACTGCACATCACTCCCCGTCTGTCAATGAGCAGTGCAAGCAGTTCCTTCGTCTTCTGGTAATGAAACTGAAGCGGTCGTCCGTCCACAAACGCTTCAAACTTACCGAAGGTCCTGGCATAAAGCCTTTTTGATCCGGTATCCTCCGGCGGATACCGCAAATGATCCAGTTCATACCGGATCTTCTCTGCATTGATCGGTTTCAGGATATATCCGCTGCACCGCATGCCGATGGCATCGACCGCATATTCCGAAAAGCCTGTGGTATAGACCAGATTCAGCCGGGGATACAGTTTCAGCAGTTCATCACCGAGCGTCAGTCCGTTCATCCTTTTCATCTCAATATCACAGAATGCAACATCGATACTGTCCCGTTCCCTACAGAAAGCAAGTGTTTCCGCACCGTTCCGGAAGCCATGGACCTCTGCCTCGGGTGCTGCAAGCGCAATCTCCGTCACAAGGCCTTCCAGAGCCAGTTTTTCATCATCAATTGCGATTATCGTCATCTGCCAGTCTCAACCTCTCTTTTCTCAATCGTCATCCGATCCTTCCGATCCTTCCGGCTCTCTGTCCTTCCTTCTTTCGCCGGAAGCAAACAGCAGGATGGCAATGGGCAGGATGCCGATCAGTGATATGATAAGGATCCAGAGCTTCCCGCCGCTTTTCGGCGTATTGGCATATTCATCCGTGATGCTGTCATTTACGTCCGAGATGACAGGGGCACTTTCAGGCTCCATATTCTCGGAAGGCTGAACAAGAAGCAGATAATCCGTAGCTTCCGGGATCGTAAAGGACGCATATCCCAGATCACTGATCTGCTTCGCCTGCTGATGCTTCAGACGGTTTTCATTTTCCACATAATAGTAGAGGTTCGCATATTTTCCGGCATTTTCCTTCCCGAGCTTCAGATCCATCTCCGTGAAAAGGGAATTTCCCTCCCTGTTCTCGACGGAAAAGATCTCCCGGGGATAGACACCCGCAAGTTCATTGACAAGTCCCGCCGGGATCCTGCTTTCATCACGAAGGATCCCCAGATCCACGTCCTCCGATACGTCGGTAAGTGTCAGTCCGCGGATCACCCAGATATACGTATCATCCATGATAAGATGAAGCGCGATATCCTTTCCGGCGATCCTGGCAAGTACATCTCCCGGGATCCGGACTCCGCCGTTCATATCGATATACATATCCGATGGTTCCGGTGTCTTTGAAAGGACCAGGCCGATATCATTCCAGCCTGCGATCTTGTCGATCCCGGAATAATCTCTCTCAGCGGAAGCCACGATGTACGGGATCCTGTCCACCGCAGTACTCTGCTTCACCGGATCGGTCAGCGACACTCCTTCCGTACGCTTGGCAACATTGCTGTTCCCTCCGGGCTTCATGGTGGAATCCGGGTCGGTACGTACGGAGGAAGCCTCCACCTCCCCTTCGGTTGCCAGATTTCCGCTTTTTACCGGTGACAGATTTCCTGCTTTATCCTCCACCACCGCATAGAGATCATATCTGGACCGTTTCGTCAGACCGTTGATGGTAAAGATCCCGTCATCCGACGGCATTCCCAGTCTCCTGACATCCTCCGGTTCCACGCCTGTAAGCTCCAGCTGGTCACGTACCAGCAGATAGTATTTCGAGATCCCGCTTTCCTCATCACTCCCTGTCACGGTGACGGAAGCACCGGTCTCATCTGCTTTCGCATCGATACTCATAGCCAGGGGAAGGGTCTCATCCTCCCAGATCCCCCGTGTTGCGATATATGTTTCACTGCCGTCCGATGCGGTGATCTTTACATAGATATAATTCAGCATGTTCCGGACGAGGCCCGGCTTCGAACCCGGCTCATATGCGGACCATTTGCTGATGTTCACCTGAGAGGCTCCTGCAGAAGTATTGACATCCTGTGCCTCGGTGGCCAGTGTCTCGATCAGTCCTTCCGAACTGAGGAATCTGTCCGCTATGATATATTCGATGCTCTTTACATCCTGTTCCTTCCCTGTATTGATCGTAATGGTCTCGGACTGATTTGTATAATCATCGATCTCATCCTTCGTCTGAAGCGACAGATAGACATGTCCCATGACCTCGATCCCCCGGGATCCCAGTGCTGCCCCCCGGCGTTTGATCACTTCACTCAGATTTCCGTTCTTATCCTCAGCCACCGCATAGAATACATATTCCACATCCGCAGTCAGCGGAGCCATGGACAGATATCCGTCCCTCGACCCGGTCCCCTCCTTTTTTACTTCGGAGGAAGAAGGTTCCTTCTGATCGGCTTCGCGTACCAGCAGATAATACATGCTGACATCACTGCCGCCGCTGATGATCACGGTGGACGATTGATCCGTAAGCTTCACGGTATCGATCGAGAGCGGCTCCGAAGATGCTGCATCGATCCCGATCCCGGAGGAACCTTTTCCGGTATTCTTTGTTCCTCCTGTCCCGGACGTCCCTGTTCCCGTGGTTCCCGCAGCACCTGTTCCTGCAGTCCCTGTTCCACCGGTCCCTGCAGCACCGGTTCCTGCAGTCCCCGTTCCACCGGTCCCTGCAGCACCGGTTCCTGTTCCGGGATCGCCGGTACTTCCGGCACTTCGGGTCTGTCCGCGATATGGCTGTATACCTCCGGCCGCAGCCACATCCGTTTTCCATAGATTCATGCATGCAAAGAAGACGAGCAGCAGAACCATACATCTGCCCGTCATATCAATCTGTCCGGATTGCTTCTTCGGCCGGGTTTTATTCTCTTGGGAACCAACACCCCATATTCTCATAGATCATAACCCCTGTGATTCAGATCCACCCAATAACAGTAACTTTGATTATATCACAATTATGTCAACAACGCAAAGCCTTCCGCTCCATCACTTCGTTATCACCCCGCAGGCTTTCCGGGTGGTCCGCTGCAAAAAAAAGGAAGCCCCGTTTTCGGGGCCTCCGCCTGCTTTCCCATATCGAACTTATTTGATCACCAAAGATCCGAGAACCGCTTTTGCTTCCGCACTGTCGAACGCAAAACCGGAACAGGATACACGAACCGGCTTTCCGTTTACCGTAGACATCAGTTCGAAACCATATCCGCCTGCGCCGTCGCTGTACTGGAAGCCCGTCCAGTCGATCTCACCATACTTCCCGGACACATCCTTCTGTTCCTGGGTATAGGTCTTCTTATTGTACTCATACTGCTGCTTTGCCGTATCTTCTTTCTCCATCTTAAAATCAAAAAAGCTGAAATCCGACTTCTTCACCGAGCAGTAACGTGTATCCGCCTCATCAAAGACATCCCCCTTACGGAATTTCCATCCCTCGGGAACCCCTACAGTATAATCTCCCCAGGTTTCAGTGGATGCTAAGTTGACAGCCGCTGCTTCCGTAGCGGGAGCCGCTTCTGTAGACGGAGCCGCTGTCGTTGCGGATTCACCGCCGGGAGCTGCTGTCGTTCCCTCAGTCTTCCCGCCACACGCAACCATAACACTCGTGATCACTCCAAGACAAAGAACAACCGTCACTTTCTTCAACGTCTTTTTCATGCGATACCTCCATTGAATGTCATTTATAATCGTTTGTTGTAACAACGTTTCCTATTATATCGTATTTATTTACACAATACAAATCATTTTTCAACAAGGTAACCTTCTTTATCAAAGGAATATTTCACTCCGTCGATCTTCTGTGTGGTCCCCTTCGCATACCAGCCGGATGTATCTCCATACCACCAGCCCTTTTTATCCTTTTTCCAGGCTGCCCTGTATTTATATCTCCATGCTCCGTTTTTGTCCAGCCAGTATCCGCGCCGCCATTCATTTTCGGCCATATAACCCTTTTCGTTAAAATAGTACCATCGGCCGTCGATCTTCTCCCATTTCTTCTTTGCATACCAGCCGGAGTCATCTCCGTACCACCAGCCCCTCTTATCCTTCTTCCAGGAGGCGGTATAGGGATAGAGATAGTTCGGCTTCACTCCGTACCACCAGCCGTTTATCCACTCTCCGGCATCCGCTTTCTCTTCATCCGTCGTCCCGTCCGGAAGCGGGAGGATATAGAGATAGCTGTCAAATTCCGGGATCACCGGAGTGAGTGCGATATCCCTGTCTATGGATATGCCTTTATAGATCCCTTTTCCGATGGCATGATACATCATATGCACTCCCTGATCGGTCTTACCGGCATAGACACCCACATGGCAGTCTGTATAACCGGTGGGCCAGAAATAGACGATATAACCGGCCTTCAGCTTCCCGGCTTTCTCCAGCCGGTCCAGGTGGGTCCCGACGTCGGCCGAGGTCTTTACGATCCCCGCATAATAGAGCTTCGTGCGCGGCACCTGTCCTGTGGTGCCATCCGGATTGTACTGCTGTCCGTTAAAATAGTAATACCAGCCGCTACTGTCGGCGAAGCTGCTCTGCTGCCCTGTCCTGCGTCCCCGGATCAGCGGCTGATACAGCCGGGACATACGGGAGTAAGCATCTTCTTTTGTTCCGCCGTTTGCGTAGTATAATACCGAAGCAACGAATCCGGAGCAGTTATATCCATACCCCGAAGCTTCGGATCCGCTATATTGGCGGGTTCCGTAATTCACACATTTCCATCCTTCTCTGATGGCGGACTTATATATGGCCGAACTGTATCTTAACCCCTTTGTCCAGTTGTCCCTCACGGTCTGTAATACCTTCCGGCGGGTCACACCGTACATGCCCAGATTGTCCGTCAGATATTCTCCGTCCCCGATATCTCCGGTGATCTCCTGATCCCACTCAAGCCTGATACCATCCGTTCCGTATACAGACCGGACAGCTGACGGTCCGTGAGAGCCCGCCGCATATACGCAGCTCCCCGTTCCGAATACTCCTTCTGTAAGAAAAAGAATAAAGACCGGCAGAGTAAGGAAAATGTAACGGAGAAAAATACTTTTCTTCATATTACATCTCCTTCCTTCAGATCACGGGGTTTCCAGCGGACTGAATATTTTCTCCGAGAAATAACCGTTATCGATCTGCTTCATGAAGCTTTCCGTCACATGTCCGTAAAAAAACTTCCCATCACCTGCCATGTGCATACCGATCACTTTTCCGTATTTATCCACCAAAGGTGCTCCGCTGGCTCCCATGGTGGATCCGTACTTCGGATCCATCAGATAGATGATCTGATCATTTCCACAGCTTACCACCTGGCACTCATAGACACAGTTCTGATTCCGGACATCTCCATCCGTGAGTTTTGCCAGAAGATAGATCTGTTCCCCCTCTTTCGGTTTACGTTCGGATAGTGGCAGTGTCTTCAAAGCCTCATCCCCTCTTATTGAAAATGCAGCAGCATCCTTGGATATGATGGGGACTGCATCCGCATCCGGCAGGACCAGTTCACACTTAAGGCTGGCTCCCGTATCCTTCCCGGATCTTGCATAATACAGTTCTCCACCGTGAATGTAGTCCGGAAGATAGATCGGATCAAACTTGTCAACGGTCTCCGGTTCCAGATAATGATATGCCGTGATCATCAGCTTCATACCATGTTCCTTCGAATCAATGAGGAATGAGGTCCCTGCCATATAATCGCCCAGGACCATACTCCAGTTTACATTGAACACTCCTGTATCAGCCAGAGCTTCGATCTCCTGCAATGTAAGTTCCTTCCCGTTCTCATCCGGGTCCGTCTGTCCCGGAGCTCCGCAAGACGACAGTGTCATGACGAATATCATGACAACCGCCGTGAACTTCATTCTTTTCCAACATTTCTTCATACCCGCCTATTCCTCCCAAAACAGTTCATCCGTTTTTTTCCGGGCACTCTCCGGATCGATTTGCAAAGCCGTATTTTCATTTCATGCGATATAACAGTCCTGCCGTATACAGTATATCACATATCCGATCATACCCACAAAAAAACATGCTGCATGGAAAACCTTGTGATCTAAAAAAGGTGTATCACCCGCCTGACTCCGGCGTTGATGATACACCTTTATGAACTAAAGTTTTTTGATCCTCCGGTTCATCCTAGAAGAAGCTTCCAAGGCTGAATCCGGTAGGCATCGGGATCGTGAACATAAAGACGGTAGCTGCGATCATCAGGACCACTGCAATAACAAATACAGCGAACCGGTTCGGGATATTCTTGAAGATTCCGACGATACCAAGAAGGAACAGTACCAGAGAATAAATGACGGTTACCAGATTATAGGTATCACCGTTCTTATTATCCTGCATACCCTCTTTCAGAAGGCTGTCTGCCTCCTCAAACTTATCCTGTGCTTCCTTGTAATATGTTTCCACATAGCCTTCCTTATCGAAAGGTGATGCTGCATACTCCTGTTCAAACGCCCAGTTGATGGCCTCACGGAATTCATCCGAGCAGTTATCATCCATGATCGTATCGATCTTCTCATCGATCAGCTTTGCTTCCTCGTGATTTCCCTTGGATTCCGCCAGCGTGATATCAAACCGATAATCCGTGATGGCATTCCATACCATCATATCCTGTACCATGTTCTGAAAAGCCTCATTGTACATGGAATTCGCATCGGAAGAAGCATTATTGCTCTTTGTATAATTGGTTGCCTGATTGCCGCCGTGAAGCGAGCCGATCCAGGTTGCCCATGCCGTCAGTACGGCTGTAACTCCGAGAAAGATCGCGATCAGCATCTCCAGTTTGGCTTCGCTGATAAAAGGCTTCTTCGCAGGAGCCTTCTTCTCTTCTTTTTCTTCCTTTTCCTTACTCTCCTGCAGCACTTCCCTTACTGCTTCCTTGATGGATTCTTTCATCTCATCCACATTTTTCTTTTCCTGTGACTCTGACATTTCTTACTCCTCCCTGTTATTCTCTCACCAAAGATCATCATCCTTTACCACCCTTATGATTTGAAAATGATGAACAAAGTCGCTTCTTATTTTACACAAAACCGATCCTATAATTCAATAGAAATGGCACAAGAATCCGACACGTGACATGAACGTTCTTTTTGGCACGGATCGCGACACTCAGGCACGAACGGCGCAAACCAAAGATACGATCAGTCCACCTTCTCAAACCGGTATTCCTGCTTTGCTTCCGGGTATTTCGAATGATCCACGTGGCTCATAAACATGGAATAAGGTCGTACGTACATCTTGAAATCACCGTAAAGAGCCTGGTATACCACCATCAGCTCCTTGGTTTCGGAATGTTCGGCGATCCCTACGATCTTATAGAGATACATATTCGCCTTTGCATCCTCCTCCGAGATCATATTTCTTTTAAAATGCTGTACGATATCACCTGCATGGAGTCTTCTGTCACTCATGATTCCCTCCCGTCCTTTTCCTGATCTTTACCTTTATCTTCCTTTGCATCCGGCTCTGTCTCCTGTCCCTTTCCCGGTGCAGTCTCCTGTTCTTTCTCCGATGTGGTCTCCTGTTCCTTCTCCGGTGCGGTCTCCTGCTCCTTCTCCGGAATGTCGGAATACAGAAGATATGCACTCTTCTCATGGGTATGCTTGATCCTGTAAAGTGCCTGATCGGCCAGCTTCAGCAGATTATCCAGGTCTGCCGTATCCTGGGGGTACCGCGCCACGCCGATACTTGCGGAGATGACAAATGTATGCTCCTGTTCTCCCTTATCTTCCGTGATCACCCGTGCATCGATCGGCTCATCCATGCGTCCGGCGATAAGGCGGCCCACATTTTCAATGGCCTGCCTGTTGGATGCATTCCGGAAGATCACCAGGAATTCATCCCCGCCCACACGTATTGCCGTGCATCGGTCCTGTCCCAGATGTGCCAGCCGGTTTCCGACCTCCTTCAGAACCACATCTCCCATGTCATGCCCGTAATTGTCATTGATCGGCTTAAAGTAATTCAGATCCAGCGAGTAAAGAGCGATGGGATAATTCTCCGCATCCTGGATGAGCTTTGACAGATGCTCCATACCGTAACGCCGGTTATACAGTCCGGTCAGTACGTCCGTATTGGAGATCTTCTCCAGATGCGCATTCATTTCACGAAGCTCCCGGGTCTTCTCTTCCACCATCTGTTCCAGGCGGAAATTCTCATTCTTCTGCTGTTCGATCAGTTCTTCGGAAAGCATATTCGTCAGCAGCGTCTTGCACATAATGACATAGGCCATCGCCACGATGATAAAGACGAATACATCCTGACCATCGAATACCTTAAGAAAATACAGGACCAGCGAAACGAGAACGAGCGCAATGGCAATTCCCCAGTATCTCTTTCCGAAATTCCTTCTGGTGAAGCTCTGGGGATTATCCAGGCGGTGATCCTGTTCCAGATCGACCTTATGCAGCTTTCCGAAAGAAAGACCCAGCGCAAATAGAACTATGAACAGGATATACAGGATATCCAGAAGCACGCTTTCCGATTCCTTTCCGATCAGCTTCATGGCTGTGTAACGGATCTCCAGTGCATTATTCAGGAGCAATACTCCCCCTATCAGATAAAAGGCCTTTGCATGCCTCCGAAGCCCGGAATTCAGGATCACCAGGAATATCAGGAAGAGCGTGAAGATACAGACGAAGAAATAAAGGATCGTATTCAGATTGTCGAAGTTGATCTTATACTCCGGATTTGCATACTCAAAGGCCGACTGGGAAAGTACGAAAGCCACGATGGACAGCACAAAGGTGTCGATCATCAGAAGCGACAGATCATTCTTTCTGAACCGAATGGAGGCATAGGCAAAAAGCCCGCCCACATAGATATAATCCGGGATCAGATAGATATTGTCCGTGATCGTCGCAATGATCTCATTTTCCGGCGTAAGATAAGATTGTACCAGCCACATCAGATCACCGAGAAACCACACAAAGATCGCCATCATGAACCAAATGGCAACCACGCGGTATTTTCCCATATAATCCAGGGATTTGTAGATCAGAAATGATGATAGAAATGTCACCACGGGACTGGTGAAGTTGTATACCACATCCCATTCCAGAAGTGTTGACACAGCAAACAGAACCCAACCCACTATGATGATTGAGGCGATGATACGATGGATCCGATTCTGTTCTTTATCATAATAACTCATGATTTAATTATACAGATTCTGCATTGAAATACAATACAATTTATTGTGCGGCCAGCTTTGCGGTACACCACGCGATCTGCAGATTGAAACCACCTGTCAGCGCATCGAGATCCATCATTTCTCCCGCCACCCTGAGACCGGGGTACTGCTTTACTTCCATGGTCCGGGGATCCACTTCCTTTACCGACACGCCTCCCGCAGATACGATGGCCTCGTCAAAGCCTCTTACTCCCCTAACGGGAAGCGGAAATGCCTTCAGGTTACTTACCAGTCTGCTTCTTTCTTCCAGGGTGATGTCATGTACCCTTTTCTCAGCAGGAATCCCTGAAACAGACAGAACCACCGGGATGGAAAGTCTCGGCAGAAGTCCTTCTATGGCATGCGATATGGTTTTATTCCTGCTCTTCTCGAAATCCCGGAGGATCCTCTGATCCAGCTGTTCAACAGAAAGCGCGGGTTTCCAGTCGATCCGGAGTTCCAGCTTCTCTTTCGGTCTTCCTTCGGGCGTGAAATACTTCTGAAGCATACCGGACGCGGACAGGATCAGCGGACCGCTGACACCGAAATGGGTGAACAGCATTTCCCCGAAGTCCTTATAAACCGGTTTCTTCGGTTTCTCCGACCGGAAGACGGAGACCTCCACATTCTTCAGTGAAAGACCCATCATGGGCTTACAGATCCCGGGATCACTTTCGAAAGGAACCAGCGAAGGCTGGAAGGGACGTATCTTCAAGCCCAGCCTCTTCAGGAATTCCACCATATCCCCGGACGCTCCGGTTCCCGGATAAGAGATCCCACCGGTTGCAAGAACGACCACATCCGAAGTAAGCCTCCTTCCGTCTGCCAGACAAATGTGCCACTTTCCGTTCTCTTTGCCGTCGACCGGATACCCGGCATTTTTCTCCATGTCCGCCTCTCTTTCCTCCGCCTGCGGACCCGCGGGCGGGAAAAGGGATTTCACTTCCGTATTCAGACAGATACGGACCCCTCGTTTCTCCATCTCCTTCTCAAGGGTACGGATCACATCGGAGGAGTGGTCGGATGCAGGGAACACACGGTTTCCTCTCTCCGTCTTCAGTGTCAGTCCCCAGGACCGGAAGGATTCCATGACTGCTTCGGAATTATAGGCCGAGATCGCACTGTACAGGAATTTGGGATTGGACATGACATTTTTCAGAAAGGTCTCTTCATCACAGGCGTTCGTCAGATTGCAGCGGCCCTTTCCGGTGATGAAAAGCTTCTTCCCGAGCTTTTCGTTTTTTTCCAGAAGAAGTACCTTATATTTCTCTGCGGCATGGATCGCTGTCATCATTCCGGCTGCTCCTCCGCCTATGATCACCATTTCCTTCATCTGTTTCTTTCCCTTTCCCTGTGTATGACGGGGAATTCAGACCGGGTCTTTGTCTGATATCCCGACTCCCTTAAGTTCCTGTATATATGAGATCAGCAGGCGTTCTGCCTGCTGATCATCCTGATATGAACGATACCGTGGCATGCCCTATACAGGGTATGTCATGTTCTCGCTGTTTCCTTTTGATACATCTACCTTCTTCTGTTGTGCCTCACGATACTGGAAGAACTCCGTAGCAACCTGCGGGAACAGTGCATAGGAAAGTACATCCTCATCCTGCTGCTTATACTGGGTAATGGCTTTTTCCATATCAGCCAGCTGCGGCTTGATCAGATCTGCCGGACGACAGGTGATCGGTTCGGTATCTCCGATGGCCTTCTTCTGAACCTCAGGATTGAAGGGCTTAACGGTCTGACCGTATTTACCGGACAGAAGATCCTTGGACTGCTGTGTAAACATCTTATATCTCTCGCCCAGAACCACATTTAACACAGCCTGCGTACCCACGATCTGTGAGGACGGTGTTACAAGCGGAGGCTCACCGAAATCTTTACGGACTCTCGGAACCTCTTCCAAAACGTCCTTCAGTTTATCTTCCTTACCCTGTTCCTTCAGCTGGGATACCAGATTGGACAGCATACCGCCGGGAACCTGATACAGAAGCGTCTTGATATTAACGCCCATAACCTTGGTGCTCATCAGGCCGCTGGAGATGTACTTCTCACGAAGGGGAGCGAAATAATCCGCGATCTCAGCCAGAAGTGTCTGATCGAGACCGGTATCAAACTCTGTTCCCTTGAAGGTCTCAACAAGGACTTCCGTAGCCGGCTGGGAGGTTCCCATAGCCATGGGTGACATCGCACAGTCGATCACATCACAACCTGCTTCTACTGCCTTCATGTATGTCATGGCAGCAACACCGGATGTGTAATGGGTATGGAGCTGGATTGGAAGCTTGGTACCTTCCTTCAGCGCCTTCACCAGTTTCTCTGCTTCATACGGAACCAGAAGACCGGCCATATCCTTGATGCAGATGGAATCCGCACCCATTTCCTCGATCTCACGGGCGATATTTCTCCAATAATCCAGGGTATATGCATCCCCCAGTGTATAGGACAGTGCGATCTGCGCATGTCCTTTCTCCTTATTTGCAGCCTTGACTGCCGTTGATGATATCAATACCGTTTGCGATGGACTTCTGAACGAAATACTCAACCACATCATCTGAATAATGGTTATATCCCAAAATGTTCTGACCACGGAACAGCATCTGAAGCTTGGTATTCTTGAATCCGTCTCTCAGCTTCCGAAGGCGCTCCCACGGATCCTCCTTCAGGAAACGAAGGCATGCGTCAAAGGTTGCACCTCCCCAGCATTCTACAGAGTGATAACCCACCTGATCCATTTTATCGATAATGGGAAGCATATCTTCTGTGGTCATTCTGGTTGCGATCAGAGACTGGTGTGCGTCACGGAGCACTGTCTCTGTAATTCCTACTTTTCTTGACATAGTATTCTCCTCGAATTATAAACTCAGTAATTTGTTTATTGAGACGATATTACTTCGCCATGCCGCCTCTCCGCATGCTTCGCATGTGTCGATGCTACGGCTTCGCCGTATACATCCGCTCCGATGTTGATGTGCCTGGGAGCAAGCTCCCGCACATCACCCCGAAGCGTATGTGCATGGCTCAGTTAATGCACGTTAAAAATTGCCAGGAAGGTACCGGCGGCGACCGCCGTTCCTATTACACCTGCAACGTTCGGACCCATGGCATTCATCAGCAGGAAGTTGGACGGATCATATTCCGAACCGACCTTCTGTGATACACGGGCTGCCATAGGAACTGCAGATACACCTGCGGAACCGATAAGGGGATTGATCTTCCCCTTCGTGACGGCACACATGATCTTTCCGAATATGACACCCATCGCCGTACCCAGAATGAAAGCAAGAAGTCCGAGCAGCGTGATCTTAAGTGTGCTGACCTTCAGGAATGCCTCTGCGCTGGTGGTCGCACCAACAGATGTACCGAGAAGGATGACTACGATATACATCATGGCATTGGAAGCAGTTTCTGTCAGCTGCTTTACAACACCGGACTCGCGGAAGAGATTTCCGAGCATCAGCATACCTACCAGCGGAGCTGTGGTCGGAAGGATCATACATACTACGAGAGTAACAACGATGGGGAACAGGATCTTCTCAAGCTTGGTCACCTGACGAAGCTGAGGCATCTTGATCTTGCGTTCCTTCTCAGTTGTAAGAAGCTTCATGACAGGCGGCTGAATTACCGGCACAAGTGACATGTACGAGTAGGCCGCCACCGCGATGGGGCCGAGAAGCGTTCCGCCCATTCCCAGCTTTCCTGCCAGGAAGATGGATGTCGGTCCGTCTGCTCCACCGATGATGGAGATGGCTGCGGCTTCCTTACCTGTGAAGCCGAAAGCAATTGCCAGGAAGTACGCGCCGTAGATACCGAACTGTGCCGCAGCCCCCAGTATGAAACTGGGCGGATACGCGATCAGCGGTCCGAAATCCGTCATGGCACCGACTCCCATAAAGATCAGGGACGGAAGGATACTCCACTCATCCAGCTTGTAGAAGTAATGAAGCAGTCCACCCTCCTGTATGATGTCCGGGAACATATTTACCAGGAACATACCAAATGAAATGGGAACCAGCAGAAGCGGCTCAAAGCCCTTGGCGATCGCAAGATACATGAAAACAAATGCGATCAGGATCATAATATAATTCTTCCAGTCCAAGGTGGCGAAGCCGGTTTGTTCTGCTAAATTCCGTAATATATCCAGCATCTTTTTTCCTCCTTATCCCACTGCACGGCAGTGGTGTATCACCATGGTAATGAAAACTAGTTGAGAGTAGCCAGTGTGTCCCCGGCCTCTACGGAATCACCTACGCCTACATTTACGGATGCTATCGTTCCGTCTTCCGGTGATACGATCTCATTCTCCATCTTCATGGCTTCCAGGATCATAAGTACTTCGCCACGCTTTACGGACTTGCCGACCTCAGTCTTAACGCTGAGGATCTTACCGGGCATCGGAGATGCTACCGTCACGCTTCCGGCCGATCCGGACGCTGCGGGTGCTGCCGCCGGTGCCGGTGCGGGTGCCGCCTTCGGTGCCGGAGCTGCTGCCGGTGCAGGAGCTGCTGCCGGTGCTGCACCGCCTGCAGTCTCTTCAACCGCTACATCATATGTATTTCCATTTACTGTAATTCTGTAATTCTTCATGATTATCCTCCTGATTATGAATCCTTGAATTCTTATACTCTATCGTACTCTGCGGATGGACCGAACCACCAGCTTGTCATTACTTGCCGTATATGCCGGCGGATGGATCACACCTGTTTCACCTGTCGAACCATCGGCCAGGTATGCATGAAGCGCTGCCGTGATGACTGCGATCAGCTCGCCGTCCGTAACTTCCTCACCGGTTGCAGGCGCTTCGGAAGCTCTTGCTGCCTGAGCGATCGCTGCCGGTCCTGCCGGGATCGGTGCGGCTGCCTTCGGCTTTGCAGCGACCGGTTTCTTCTCGGAACCGGACTTTTTCTCCTTACCCAGGAGCTTCGGTACAAACCGGAGCAGATAGATAATGCATGCGATGAATACGAGCACTGCGAATACGACGCCCATACCAACGCCCATGTTCTTCGCACCGTTCAGAAGCAGTTCGGAGGTCGAGTAAACCGCCGACACCTCTGTCTCCAATGCCTTGTAAGGAAAGATATTATTGTTCTGGCAGAGATAATCCTTTATGAAATCCTCGGCACTTGTGGTACGATACCCAAACTGCTGGAAGCTGGCTTCATTCTTTACGAACTCATCTGCAGATGAATAACCGGCGTTTTCAGCATACTGCTGAAGTCCTCCCATCTCCTGCTCATATGACTGCTGATAACTGGGAGTCTCCACCCATGCGTCATACAGAAGATTCTTTTCAAAGGAAACCGTGACTCTTACATCACGCTTGTCGAACTTGACTATGATGGAGCAGAGCACATCGCCCTTCGCTCCGTTTTCAAAGGTCGTGACATCTTCCGAGGTATCATATCCCTGGAACTCGCCGACCTTATCCGTCGTCTGAGCCTGTTGGAATCCGGCAACTGCCGTCTTCTCAACATTTTCACCATCTTTCAGGATGTATTCCGCCTGCGCTCCGGAAACGTTATAGCACTTATTGACTACCGCCTTGGTCATGTTGATCATCATGCCCTCGTCGTATTCGAAGTTCTTTTCCGGCTTTGTGGAGCAGGCACACAGGCAAAAGAGAAGAAGCAGACTCAGAATCGGTAATAGCTTTTTCTTCATACTTGTCCTCTCCTTTTACAGGCTGGCATGTTTCTTTGCCGGGCCCTCTTCCTGCTTGGTTGACAGCATTTCAAATGCTGCGATCACTCTCTTCCTTGTTGCATCCGGCTCAATGATATCGTCCACATAACCGCGCTTTGCGGCTGCGAGCGCACTGCCCTGAAGCTCGTCGATCTTTGCTGCGATCTCCTTCTCCTTGCCGGCCTTGTCATCCGCCGCTGCGATCTCATTCGGATACATGATCCGGGCAGCCATCACGGATTCCATCATGCCGATCTTGGCGGACGGCCAGGCATAAACCATGTCAGCTCCCAGAGACTTGGAATTCATGGTAATATATGCGGAACCGTAAGCCTCGCCTGTGATCACGGTCACGGTTTCAACCGTTGCTCCCGCATAAGCAAAGGAAAGAGCTGCCGCTGCTGCGGAAATGGTCTTCTCCTCTTCTATCGTTGCGGCAAAATTCTTAACATTTACAAGCGTAAGGACCGGGATGCTGAAGGCATCGCAGAAATTCACGAACTTTGCAGCCTTGGTAAGACCGGCGGATGTAAGCGTCTTCTCGGCATTTGCCACGCATCCGACGGTTGCACCGTTCAGCCGGATAAATCCGATCTTAACATCCTTTGCATATGCTTTTTTAACTTCTACAAACTGGAGATCATCCGCAATATTGGTGATGATTGCTTCCGCATCCATGGTCTCGATCCCGGGGATCGTGCGGTTCAGTTCATCGCCGCATGTGGTCATTGCGATATCTTCATTATTGGAAGGAAGCATACTCACCAGCTTGCGGATCTCGGACAGGACTTCAGCCTCCGTATCGCAGACTGCATCCACCAGACCGGTATTCTCACTGATATAGGAAGCTGCCGAAGTGTCAACCTTGCCTTCGTAGTTTCCGTCTAATGCATTCGGACTATTAACGAACAGTTTGGAATCCTGCGCTGTCATAAAGGTAAAATCCGTCAGAGACGGGATCATGGCGGTTCCTCCGCCGCAGGTTCCGAAGATTGCCGTGATCTGAGGGATCACGCCGGATGCTGCTGTCATCTTGCGGAAGATCCTTCCGAAGGCAGTCAGCGCATCGGTTGCCTCCTGAAGACGCAGACCGGCACAATCTACCAGGCCGATCACCGGAGCTCCGCATTTCATGGCAAGATTGTAAAGATTTGCGATCTTCTTTGCATGCATCTCACCGATGGAGCCTCCCAGTACGGAAGCATCCTGACTGTACACATATACAAGTTTCCCGTCGATCACGCCATAGCCGGTAAGAACACCGTCCTTCGGAGTATCGAACTCCTTCAGGTTGAAGTCCGTATTTCTGGCTGTGACATAAGCACCGATCTCAACGAAGCTTGAGTCGTCAAGGAGCGCAGCGATACGTTCACTTGCAGAGTACTTAAGTTTCTCGCTCATTTCTAGTCCTCCATTTGTTAAATATTAAGGTTTTTTCTATAACAAACCCATTTTCGCCCAATATATTGTATTACTTTTCCTTCTTCTTTTCAACTTGAAAATGAAGCAAATCGGAAGAATTCCTGCACAAAAAACCTCTGTGTACTACTACATCTTACACAGAGGTTGAAATGTTGATTATTTGAACGATGAGATCACGTCCCGGTTTTTCGCGATATAATCGATCAGGGAAATGACCGTAAGCGCCATTGCCAGGTAGATCAGACACTGCTCGATCACATAAACCGCTCCGTCTCCCGGGATCCCCTTTCCGGTGACATCATTGAAATCACAGATCAGCATGATCACCGTAAACATCTGAACAACCGTTTTCACCTTGCCCCACATACTGGCGGAGATCACTCTTCCGTTGTCAGCCGCTATCAGGCGGAAACCGCTGATTGTGAACTCCCTTGCTATGATGATGATCACGATCCATGCCGGGAATCTTTGATTACTGCAGAGTGCGATGAGTGCGGAACAGATCAACAGTTTATCGGCCAGCGGATCCATGAACTTACCGAAATCCGTAACCAGATCATTCTTTCTGGCCAGATACCCGTCGAAAAAGTCCGTCAGCGATGCGAGACAGAAAAATGTAAGCGCATACCACTTTGCTCCCGGGATGTCATTCACCAGCATGAAGAATACAAAGACGGGGATCAGGATAACCCGAAATACCGTCAGTTTATTTGGAAGATTCATAACCGCTACTCCTTTGCAGTCCTTAAGACATAAATTGGATTATACCCCTTTTGACCGGGTATTGCAACCACTATAAGATTTCCGCCGTCAGGTCATACTCTGCAGCTCCGGTGATCCTTGCGGGAAGGATCTCCCCCGAGATCAGCTCGCGATCGGCACTCACAAAGACCAAACCGTCCACATCCGGGGCATCTCTGTAGGTTCTTGCCACATAGACGTCCTCCTCGGGAAGGTATCCCTCGATCAGTACATCCATATCGCTCCCTACCAGCGCTTCATTTTTATCAAATGAGATCTCCTGCTGAAGCTCCATGATCTCGTCTCTGTATCGTTCCTTTACCTCAGGATCGATCTGGTCCGGCATCTCTGCCGCAATGGTTCCCTCTTCCTTGGAATAAGGAAATACTCCGACCCTGTCAAATTCCAGTTCATCCAGCGTCTCCATCAGAGCCTGATGCTCTTCCTCCGTTTCTCCGGGGAATCCGGCGATCAGCGTGGTACGAAGTACGATATCCGGGATCCTGTCACGGAGCCTTCTTACCAGGTCCTTCAGCCCCTCCTTCGTAAGTCTTCTGCCCATACGCTGAAGCACATGATCCTCCGTATGCTGCAGAGGCATATCGATATAGGAAAGAACCTTCGGCTCCACAGCAATGGTTTCGATCAGTTCATCCGTGATCTCCTCCGGATAACAATAAAGCAGGCGGATCCACTGCAATTCTTCAATCTCAGCCAGACGATGCAGCAGCTCCGGAAGCTTCTTCTCTCCATATAGATCCGTCCCGTAAACCGTCGTCTCCTGTGCAACCAATATCAGTTCCCGGACGCCATCGGATACAAGCTCCCTCGCCGTCTTTACCAGGCGGTTCATGGGAATGCTCCGATAAGTTCCGCGAAACTGCGGGATGGCACAGTATGTACATCTCTTGTCACAGCCCTCAGCGATCTTCAGATATTCGGTATACGGACGGTTTGTGATCCTGCGGGGGCTTTCCTCCGTTGTCCGGTTCACATCAGGGAAAACCGCGATCCCGCTTTCCCCCTGCCGCAGACGGTCAAGGACCGATGCGATCTCAGTAAATCCCGTGGTTCCTAAAAAAGCATCTGCTTCCGGGATCTCGGCAGAGATCTGTTCCTTATATCGCTGGGACATGCAGCCTGTGACGATCAGGTATTTCAGATGCGCATCCTTCTTCAGGGAAGCGATTTCAAACAGGGTCGATATGCTCTCCTCCAGCGCATCTCCGATGAAACAGCAGGTATTGACGATGGCCGCATCTGCATCCTCCGGCAGCTCCGTCAGCCGGTACCCGTGTTCCGTAAGTATTCCGAGCATTTCCTCACTGTCAACGGTATTCTTGTCACACCCCAGCGTGACAAGAGCGACGCTGAAATCCTTTTTCCCCGCATCATCCGCTGCATTTTCAATTATGCGTTTTTCCTGCGTCATTTCCAAATCTCACTTATATCTGTATCTGTAACGATTTATTACGCCCTGTTCTGAATCCGCCCTCCGGATCAGATACGGCCATGGTGCATCAGGGATGCCTGATAAGTATTCACCATAAGCATCGCGATGGTCATGGGGCCTACGCCTCCGGGTACCGGAGTGATCTTGCCCGCAACCCCGGCACAGGAATCATAATCACAGTCACCGCAAAGCTTCTTGCCTTCCAGTCTGTGGATGCCGACATCGATCACCGTTGCTCCTTCCTTAATGTAGGAAGCATCGATCATCTTCGGCTTGCCGATGGCAACCACCAGGATATCCGCTCTCTTTGTGACCTCCTTCAGGTCTCTGGTGTGGGAATGACAGATGGTCACGGTGCCGCTCTCCCTCAGAAGAAGCATACCCATAGGCTTGCCCACGATATTGCTGCGCCCGATCACGACACATTCCTTTCCGTCGATCTCCACATCACTTCTCTTTAAAAGTTCGATGATACCGGCCGGTGTACAGGATACAAAACCGCGTTCACCGATGGAGAGTCTTCCCACGCTTTCCGGATGGAATCCGTCCACATCCTTATCCGGGGAGATCCGGCGGATCACACGGTCCTCATTGATCTGCTTCGGAAGCGGAAGCTGGACCAGGATACCGTCCACGGTATTGTCCCGATTCAGATCATCGATCAGGGAAAGCAGTTCCTCTTCACTCGTATTTTCCGGCATTTCGTAGGACAGGGATTTGATCCCCGTATACTCGCATGCTTTCTTCTTGTTGCTTACATAGACTCCGGACGCAGGGTCATTTCCCACCAGGATCACGGCAAGCGTCACCTCGATGCCGTCTTCCTTCAGGGTTGCCACCTTATCCTTCACTTCATCCTTGATATCCTGGGATATCTTCTTTCCGTCAATGATCTCTGCCATAGTGATACTCCTTTTTTCTGTGTATGATCAATAAGATCCTTCGTCTCTTCGTTCCTCAGGATGACATCGTGCCGGGGGATCCTTCGTCACTTCGCTCCTCAGGATGACATCGTGCCGGGGGATCCTTCGTCTCTTCGTTCCTCAGGATGACATTTAGAAGAGACCGACTGTCATTCCGTTCTCATCGATTCCGATCCTCTCTGCAGCTGGAACCTTGGGAAGGCCGGGCATGGTCATGATGGACCCGGCGATGGCCACTACAAATCCGGCTCCTGCAGATACATAAACCTCACGGATGCTTACCGTAAAATCCTCCGGACGGCCCAGAAGCTTCGGATCATCCGACAGGGAATACTGGGTCTTTGCCATGCAGACCGGAAGATTGCCAAAGCCAAGCTTCGTGATGTCCGCAAGGGCCTTCTTTGCTTCCGCGGTATACTCCACACCCTTTGCTCCATAGATCTCCGTTGCAATGGTGCGAATCTTCTCCTCCAGGGGAAGCTCCGTATCGTAGATCGGATGGTACTGACTCTCCTCTTCCTCCAGCAGGCGAAGCACCTCATCTGCCAGTTCCCTGCCGCCTTCGCCGCCCTTTGCCCATACTTCGGACACCGTCAGCTTCACGCCACGCTCCGCACAATACGCACGGACAAACTCGATCTCAGCATCCGTATCGGAGACAAAACGGTTCAGTGTCACAACCAGCGGCAAACCGAACTTCTGAAGATTCTCTATATGCTTTCCGAGATTACAGATCCCCTTACCGAGGGCATCCAGGTTCTCGTCGGACAGCTGGTCCTTCGGTACACCGCCGTTATACTTCAGGGCACGGACCGTAGCCACAAGGACTGCCGCGTCCGGTTTCAGTCCGGCCATACGACATTTGATATCCAGGAACTTCTCAGCTCCGAGATCCGCACCGAAACCGGCTTCCGTCACTACGTAATCAGCACTCCGAAGTGCGGTCTTGGTCGCGCGTACGGAATTGCAGCCGTGTGCGATATTTGCGAATGGACCTCCGTGAACGATGGCCGGTGTGTGCTCCAGTGTCTGGATCAGGTTCGGACGGATGGCGTCCTTCAGAAGAACGGTCATCGCTCCCACCACCTTCAGATCCTCGGCAGTCACGGGTTCGCCCTTATAATTATAGGCAACTATGATACGGGACAGACGGCGGGACAGGTCATTGATATCCTCTGCCAGGCAAAGGATGGCCATCACCTCGGTCGCTACCGTAATGATGAAATGATCCTCCCGGACTACACCATCCACTCTCTTCCCCATACCGATCACGATATTTCTGAGAGCACGGTCATTCATATCAAGACAGCGTTTCAGTATGATACGCTTCGGATCGATCCCAAGCTGGTTTCCCTGCTGCAGATGGTTGTCCAGCGCTGCGGCAAGAAGATTATTTGCACTGGTGATGGCATGAAAATCCCCCGTAAAATGAAGGTTCAGTTTCTCCATGGGAACCACCTGGGAGTAACCTCCCCCGGCTGCACCACCCTTTATACCGAAGCAGGGACCGAGAGACGGCTCGCGGAGCGCGATCATGGTCTTTTTCCCCGCACGGCGAAGAGCATCACCGAGTCCGATGGTAACCGTGGTCTTTCCTTCTCCGGCCGGAGTCGGATTGATGGCAGTTACCAGGATCAGTTTTCCGAAGGGCTTCTCTTCGATCTTCTTCAGGTATTCATCCGAGAACTTTCCCATATAGGAACCGTAGGATTCCAGTTCATCCTCCGAAAGCCCCATATCTTCTGCGATCTCTCTGATCTTCTTCATTTCCGCCGCCTGGGCGATCTCAATGTCTGTGAGCATCATAAACTCCTTTTTATCATTTTTATTCTAAGATCCTTCACGCGTCCCGCGTTCAGGATGACACGTGACCGATGATCCCTTCGAAGAATCTTTCATTTCCCTCATTCGGATCCGGCATATCGTTCGTGATGGCAGGTCTAGGCCTGCATAAACTCCTCGAACTGATCCATGGTCATCAGCACCTTTCTGGCCTTGGTACCCTCCTCCGGTCCGACCACGCCGGCCTCCGCCAGCTGGTCCATGATCCGCGCCGCCCGGTTAAAGCCGATGCGGAACATCCTCTGAAGATAACCGATGGAAGCCTTATCCTTCTCGATCACAAGACGTCCGGCATCCTCGAAATATTCATCGTAACGATCTCCTTCCTCACCGGAAGAAGCATCGCCGCTGTCGGTGGATACCGCGCCGGAGGCTATGGAATCAGCGATCGAACTGTCATATTCCACTTCCCCGGTCTGCTTTTTGATATAATCCGTAACTGCCACCACTTCCTCATCGGATACAAATGCACCCTGTACACGAAGCGGTTTCGGGATACCCGTGGGATAATACAGCATATCGCCCTTGCCAAGGAGCTTCTCGGCTCCCACCATATCCAGGATGGTCCTGGAATCGGTTCCGCTGGAAACGGCAAATGCGATCCGGGAAGGCACATTTGCCTTGATCAGTCCCGTAATGACATCCACGGAAGGTCTCTGTGTCGCTATGATCAGATGGATTCCGGCTGCACGGGCCAGCTGGGACAGGCGGACGATCGCATCCTCCACCTCGCCATGCGCCACCATCATCAGATCGGCAAGCTCGTCTACAATAACCACGATCTGCGGCAGGAATCGGAAGTCGGCCCGGGACAGATCCTCGGGATCCGCCGGGTCCTCCTCCACCTTCTTGTTAAAGCCCTCCAGATTTCGTACATTATACCGGGCGAAGAGCTTATATCTTCTCTCCATCTCCTGCACCGCCCAGTTCAGGGCTCCTGCAGCTTTCTTCGGATCGGTAACAACGGGGATCAGCATGTGCGGGATCCCGTTATATGCAGCCAGCTCCACCTGTTTGGGGTCCACCATGATCAGACGCACCTCTTCCGGTTTCGCCTTATAGAGGATACTCATGATTATGGTATTGATACATACCGATTTACCGGAACCTGTAGCACCGGCGATCAGCATATGCGGCATCTTCGCGATGTCCCCGATAATGATCTGGCCTCCGATATCCTTACCGATGGCAAAGGATATCCTGGATTTTGCCTGTTTAAATGTATCATTGTCGATGAGTTCCCGGAAGGAAACCATCTGATTCTCTTTATTCGGAACCTCGATACCGATGGCGGATTTCCCCGGGATCGGAGCCTCGATACGGATATCCGCCGCCGCAAGATTCAGCTTGATATCATCTGTAAGGGAAAGGATCTTGCTGACCTTGACGCCCTGCTCCGGTGTGATCTCATAACGGGTGACCGCAGGTCCTCTGCTATAATCCGTGATGGTCACATTTACTCCGAAGCTTTCCATGGTCTGCTTCAGTTTGATGGCTGTCTCACGAACATCCGCATCTCCCTTGTGTCCGCTCTTTTTCACCGGATTCAGAAGATTGACAGGCGGTATCCTGTAGGGCTTCTGCTTCGGCTTCTGTGCGGCCTGCTGCATCTCCATGGTGATCTGACCGGTTTCACGCAGGGTATCCTGATGGGTGACTTTCGTCTCCTCCGGCATCTCATCCGCAGCCGTCATTCCCGCGCCTGCATTTGCAGTACCCGCATTTGCAGCACCTGCATTTCCGCTACCTGTGTTTCCGGTGCCTGTGTTTCCTCTGCCTGCATTTCCCGTACCGGTTCTTCGTACGTTTTCCGCTCTGATGGCAGCCGGTGAGAATGCCGAATCAAACTCCGGATCCGCGGAAGCATCATATCCGTCTTCCTCCGTATCCTCTGCCGACGGATCCGTCTCCTCCTGTCTGTCATAGAGGTCCTCGTCGTTCCAGCTGCCTCCTACCTCGTCGATATAGGACTCCCTGGAAGGCTTCAGGTCGAAGAAATCCATGGAAGCCGGAGCTTTCGTAACCGGTTCCTCCACTGCCGCATTCCGGGATACTGCTCCATAGCGGAAGGATTCATCGCTGGGGACAGATAACCCACGGTCCGGTGTGACCGGAACGGTACCCGTCTTAGCCGGTATCTCTTCCTTCGTCGAAAAAACGGATTCCTCCACTCCCCGGTTCTTCTTGTCAGCCACCTTTTTCCGGGCAGCGGCCTTCAGATCCTCCATCTCGTTCTGGTAGGGATCCGGGATCAGCTCCTGCATTTCCTCTGCAGGAAGCTCTTCCTTCTTATCTTTCCTGCCCTTCCCGGACTTCTTCTCCGGAGTACGGACTTCAAGCTCCTTCAGGTTCAGCGGACTCCTGCGGCGGGTTCTGACCGGGGCCGCATCCATATCCACGTCATCGTCTTCCTCTCCGTCTCCGTCATAGCTGTATACATCATTGTAATTGTAGGTGAAGATCTTCTTCACCGCCTGGATCACCGAGATCCCGGTGATCTGAATAACGGCTACGATGGAAAGCAGGACCACAAGGATCACGACTCCCACCTTGCCTACCATATTGTAAAGAATCGAGATCAGACCCCCGAAGAAGAATCCGCCCCCTGCATGGTCCGTATATCCATCCATATAAAGCGATTTTGCACTGGCCCCGTCCATGCCGTGGATCAGCTGTGCGATAAAGGAAAAAACCATCAACAGTACGCCGATCCATATGATCTTACGCAGGATACTCTTCTTCGGTCCGTTTGAGAGGATGAAAGCAGCAGCAAGAAATACAAAGATCGGAAGCAGATACTGGGACCATCCGAAGAGTCCGAAGAAGAATCCGCTGATCCCTCTGCCCAGTGCTCCGCAGATACCGAAATTACTGCATAGCATAAAAATACCTACCGCAAGATACACAAAGAGCCAGATCTCTCTCTGACGTTCCGGGCTCAGCGCCTTTTCTTCATCATCGTTGATAATGCGCGAGGTCCTCTCCTTCGGTTGTGCCTTTGCCGCATTGCTTCGGCCTGCGGTACCGGATCTTTTTTGATTTGCAGACGTTTTCTTTGCTGCAGCCATTGTTACTCCTTTACTGTCGAAACGGAGCAGTTTTTCACACTGCTCCGATTCTCATTGTTTCGGGTTTCTTATTTGATCACATAACAAATATGATCTCATTCTCATCCTGCAGATCCTCTGCCGGGATATAATTGTCTTCGTATGCCTTTCCGTTTACGGTCATGGATGTGAAGCCTGACTCCCTGCCCTCCGGATTCTTCACCGTGATATGAAGCTTCTTTCCCCGGAACAGCTTATCGATCTCAAACTCCTTCCATTCCGGTGAAACTGCCGGTGCGATGCGGAGTCCGAAGAAATCAGGCCGCATGCCCAGGATACCCTCTACACAGCCTACCATAACGGTAGATGCGGTTCCTGTCAGCCAATGCACATGACTGCGTCCGTGGAACGGGCTGTCCTTACCTTCAGTGAACTGTCCGTGTGAATAGGGTTCCAGTTTCCGGATCTCTGCCTTGTCATTCATGGCAGCCGGTGCGGATTCCATAAAGTAGGTAAATGCTCTCTCTCCATGTCCCCGGAGTGCTTCCGCCAGAATGATCCAGCCCTGGGGCTGTGAGAAGATCCCGGCATTTTCCTTGGTGCAGGCATTAAAGAGAAGCATGAGCGCTCCGTCAAATGCGTGCTCCTTATAAGGCGGATACATGACCATCGCACCGTAATCCGTATTCAGCTCACGGAATACACTGTCCAGTGCCAGATCAGCCTGCTCCGGAGTTGCCAGTCCGGAGATAACGGACCAGCTCTGCGGATTCAGCCACATGGATGCCTCCGGATCGGTCCTCTGCCCGATCACAAGGCCGTCATCCTTGAATCCGCGGATATAACGATCCTCATTCCAACACAGTTTCTGAATGGTCTCACCCAGCTTCGGCTGAACCTCATCCAGGTATCCGAGATAGATATCATCCTTCTTGTATTCGGCAAATTTCCGGATGATGGTCATCGCGTAGTAAAGCTGGAATGCCACAAATGTGGACTCACCCTCCTTACCCAGTCTGAGACAGTCGTTCCAGTCTGCATGCAGACCGGCCGGCATGCCGTGATTTCCGAGACGGTTCATGGAGAAATCAATGGCTCTCTTCAGATGATCATATACGGTTCCGTCATCCTTGTTGGCATATACGATCACTTCATCTATGAAGTCCAGATTGCCGGACTCCGAAATATACTTGTAGATCGTTGGGAAGAGCCACAGCGCATCATCCGCACGATAGGCGGGATGTCCGGTCTCCCTGACATAGGATTCATCATCCGGTGTATCCTCATGACCCGCATTGTGCGTGAACTTAACCAGCGGAAGTCCGCCGCCGTTGTCCACCTGCGCGGAGAGCATGAAACGGATCTTCTCCACTGCCATCTCCGGCGCCAGATGGATCACACCCTGGATATCCTGTACGGTATCGCGGTAGCCGTAGCCGTTCCGCAATCCGCAGTAGATAAAGGATGCAGCTCTGGACCAAATAAATGTCATAAAGCAGTTGTATGCATTCCATGTATTGATCATGGCATTGAAAGGCTCGCTCGGTGTCTTTACCTGGAAATGTGACAGCTTCTCATGCCAGTATCCTACAAGTGTCTCATATTCCTTTGCCACGGCAGCTTCCACATCAGGCTTCCGGATCCTCCTTCATGCCTACGATGAAGGCTACGGATTTCGACTCACCCGGAGCCAGAGTGATCTTCGTGGAAAGCGCACCGCATCCGTTGGCATTGAAGTTCAGGGCATTCCCGAGATCACCCTTCTCAACACCCACCGGATTTCCATAACCGTGATAAGCACCCAGGAAGGCTTCCTTATCTCCGCAGTAGGAACTGATATCTGCTCCCGCCAGACCAAGGAACTTGGACTGTGCCACACTTCCGTTGACCGCAGCGTCCTTCTTCACGAATTCATTTGCCACCTGCTTGATGCGATTGCCCATGAAATAGGTTCTTGTGATAAATAATGTATACTGAAGGTTAACCTGATCCTGCTCATAATTGCAGTCATTCGTAAACTCCGCATAGCCGGTAAGCGTGAGCTGTCTTGGCTTGTCGGAGGTATTTGTCACCTTCGTATACCAGACCTCATGCGTTGCATCCAGCGGAACATAATACATTACGTCCGAACGGATATCTGCATACTCGGTCTCAAACTTGGAATAGGCAGTTCCGTGGCGGACCACATTTTTGTAGGTGGAAAGGTCCTTTCCAACCGGCTGCCAGGACAGAGACCAGTAATCCCCGGACTCATCGTCGCGAAGATAGATATAACGTCCCGGCTGATCAAACTGATTAAATACATAGCGAAGGATACGTCCGTTTGCACCGGACTTTGCGAAACTGTAACCTCCCGCATTGTTGGATATGATGGCACCATACTCCGGAGATCCCAGATAGTTGGCCCAGGGAGCCGGTGTATCCGGTCTCTCGATCACATACTCTTTCGCGGATTCGTCAAAAAAACCGTAACGCATAGGCTGTAACTCCTTTTTTATTTCTATAAGTTTTCTGCTGACACCCCTGTTCCCGAAGCGGGCGTACCCGCCCCGGGAACATTTTGTCAGAACAGACTAGTTATCTGCATCCTTCAGGCTGAGACTGATCTTCCCCATACGATCGATCTCAAGCACCTTTACACGTACCTTATCTCCGATATTTACCACATCCTCTACCTTTGCCACGCGGTGAGGAGCCAGCTTTGAGATATGGATCATACCGTCCTTGTTCGGAGACAGCTGTACAAATGCGCCGTAAGGCATGATCCGTACAACGGTTCCTTCATAGGTTGTACCTACCTCGATCGGGTCTACGATGGAGTGAATGATCTTCAGAGCCTGATCGATACCCTCCTGCTCTACGCCGCAGATATCGATACGTCCGGAATCATCGATGTCGATCTTAACGCCGGTCTCCTCGATGATACCGTTGATGGTCTTACCCTTCTGACCGATGACCTCACCGATCTTGTCCGGATCGATGTTCATGGATACGATCTTCGGAGCGTACTTGGAAAGTTCCTTACGCGGCTCGGGGATCGCCTTCAGCATAACCTCATTCAGGATATACATACGGGCTTCTCTGGTCCTTGCGATCGCCTCACGGATGATATCATCCGTCAGACCATGGATCTTGATATCCATCTGGATCGCCGTGATACCCTTCTCGGTACCTGCTACCTTGAAGTCCATATCACCGAAGAAATCCTCAAGGCCCTGGATATCCGTCAGTACTACATAATCATCATCCGTCTCACCTGTTACAAGACCGCAGGAGATACCTGCTACGGGTGCCTTGATGGGAACACCTGCTGCCATAAGGGACATACAGGATGCACAGGTGGAACCCATGGATGTGGATCCGTTGGACTCGAAGGTCTCGGATACGGCACGGATCGCATACGGGAATTCATCCTCAGACGGGATCACCGGAAGCAGGGCTCTCTCAGCCAGTGCTCCATGACCGATCTCACGACGTCCCGGTCCGCGGGATACTCTTGTCTCACCTACGGAATAAGCCGGGAAGTTGTAATGATGCATATAACGCTTGGATGTCACATTCGGATCCAGTCCGTCGATCTTCTGTGCTTCGGAAAGCGGAGCCAGTGTAACGATATCGCAGATCTGAGTCTGTCCTCTGGTGAACATGGCAGAACCATGAACTCTCGGGATCAGATCTACCTCTGCTGCCAGAGGACGGATCTGGTTGATGGCACGTCCGTCCGGACGCTTGTGGTCCTTCAGGATCATCTTACGTACGGTCTTCTTCTGATACTGATACAGTGCATCACCGAGAAGTGCAAGCCACTCTTCATTGTCTGCAAACTTCTCCTTCAGTCTCTCCTTGATGTCGTCGATATTCTTTTCACGGGTCTGCTTGTCATCCGTGAAGACTGCCACTTCCATCTCCTCCGGCGGAACCACTTCCTTGATCGCTTCGAAGAGATCCTCGGGGATCGCATAGCTGTTGTAGCTGTGCTTCGGCTTTCCTACCTCAGCTACGATCTTGTCGATAAATGCGATCACTTCCTGATTTACCTTATGTGCGGCGAAGATCGCTTCCAGCATCTTGGCCTCCGGCACCTCATTGGCACCGGCCTCGATCATGATGACCTTCTCCCGGGTGGAAGCAACGGTCAGCTTCAGATCGGAGTTCAGATTCTGGGTACTGTTGGGGTTAAAGATCAGCTCTCCGTCCACCAGTCCTACCTGTGTTGTGGCACAGGGTCCGTCAAAGGGGATATCGGAGATGGATACTGCGATGGCGGTACCGATCATGGCGGTAAGCTCCGGTGCGCACTCCGGATCAACGGAAAGCACCAGATTATCCAGTGTCACATCATTCCGGTAATCCTTCGGGAACAGCGGCCGCATGGGACGGTCGATGACACGGTCTGTCAGGATTGCATTCTCGGAGGGCTTTGCCTCTCTCTTGTTGAATCCGCCCGGGATCTTGCCCACGGCATACATCTTCTCGTTGTACTCTACGGAAAGCGGGAAGAAATCGATCCCTTCTCTCGGCTCCTTGGATGCGGTTGCCGTGGAAAGGACTACGGTATCTCCATAGTGGATCAGCACTGCTCCATTCGCCTGCTTAGCCACACGATCTACATCTACCCGGAGGGTACGACCGGCAAGCTCCATTTCAAACTTCTTGTACATTTTCTATCTCCTTTTCGATATGATTTCGATCATTTCAAGGGTCCGAAACGACTGAAAAACCGACTCCGAAAATGCCCCGCAATCTGCTTTTCAGTAGTCTCGGTTTTACCTCGAAACAATCTCTGTAATTTTACCATATCTTACTATTATAAGCAAGAAAAAAACACCCCGCCTGAGTGGCGGGGTGAAAACCATATGCACCACTCTCTCTTCCCCGTCCGTCGGATCCGTAGACGGTGTAATCAAATGCAACATTGAGCTTGTCCTTAAAGGTGTCATATCTGAACACACTGGCAGTTGCTCCGCCACCGCCGTCCCAATGCACACCGTAATAATACCCGTTGTAGTAATATGCGGTGGAACCGCTGCCGCTCTTCAGATTCCTTACCTGTGCATCCGTAAGATTAAATACGTTCTTGAGGATGATGTCCATCTTTGCAGCATCAACCTGATATGCAGGATATGCAAACCGTCCCTTGGGATCGCTGCTGTAATCATCGATCACAAGGCCGCTGACCGGGAAAATGCCCTTGTCAAACGCCCGCATCTGGAAAACACAGCTCAAAACTTCGTACTCATCATCCAGGTAACAGTCCATTTCTCTATATTTACTGCTGTCATGGAACCCGGCGACAAAATAACCCATGAATTTGTCCAGTTCCTTCTTCTGTGCCGCTGTGGGCATAGACGACGAGCTTTCCTGCCATACACCTTCGGAATTAAAGGTGTAGGACTTCCCACTGATGGTCTGCTTTCCGGTAGCCATGCTGCCATCTGCCTTGAAGTAATACCAGTTACCGCTGAGCTTCTTCCAGCCGGTCTGCATGTCACCGCTTGCCGTAAAATGATACCATTTGCCGCCCAGCTTCTTCCAGCCGGTCTGCATCACACCTTCTGCATTGAAAAAATACCATTTCCCGCTGATCTTCTTCCACTTGGTCTGCATAGCGCCGTCGGAAGCAAAATGATACCACTTCTTGCTGATCTTCTTCCAGCCCTTTACCATGTAGCCCTTGGCATTGCAGTAATACCACTTGCCACCGGTTTTCACCCATGCGTTCTTGGCATAGGACTTTCCGCCGTAGGAATAGTACCATCCACCCTTGTCCTTCTTCCATGTACCGGTCTTCGCATCAGCCGAGAGGGTTGAGAAAGCCATGAATGCGGCAAATATAACCACCGCTGCGAGAAACATAAAACCACATTTTCTCTTTGTAACCATACCAATTCCTCCTTATCACCTAAGGCTTGATCCATATTGCCGGGCGAACGCCAATCCCTGCATAGTTTACAGGAACTGAATGCAAGCGACCGCTGCCGGAATGCACGCTTCCCATTCCGTCAATAAGCGAAGCAGAATTGCTTTCGCTGTCACTTCTGTACCAGAATTCAGCGCATCCCTTATATGTCACCTCATAGTCCGCCTGGAAATTGCCATCACTTCGGAACGTCTCACAGCCCTGAGCGATTGCATATGCCGTAGGCCTTGTGGCATATTTTTCATTTCTATACACCTCTATTCCGCTTGCCCTATGAGGTTCTCCAAAATATTTAGTCCCCTCATCGAAATCGAGCAGGAACACCTTATCACTCCAATCATCCTGATCCGAATGCTTTGTGTTCAGAATAACAGCGGCTTCATTTGATCTGAATGCGGTATTATAAAACGACCCGTTCAACCAGCTCCGAAGAGAGCATGTCTTCCACGATACTGAAGAATCGGTGGAATTGTACGGCTTACAGTCAATGACATACCTGCTCATCAGCAGGACACTGCCATCCGATTTCTTATCAATGACCAGCCAGCTGATGTCTTCCTTTCCGTTTGACTTATTATTATCCTGCTCATATTTACCGAAGGTGACAACATCACCGACCTTGGCCTTCTTCAGCTTACTGCTGTCCGAGACCCATGCACCATTCTTATCAAACTCATAACTCTTGTTTCCGATGGTTGCTTTTCCGGTAACCATGGACCCGTCAGACATAAAGTAATACCAGTTACCGGAGATCTTCTTCCAGCCGGTCTGCATATCTCCGTTCACCGTAAAATGATACCACTTGCCGCCGAGCTTCTTCCAGCCGGTCTGCATCTCGCCGCCTGCTGTAAAATGATACCACTTGCCGCTGATCTTCTTCCAACCGGTCTGCATGGCACCGCTTGCCGCAAAATGATACCACTTATTTTTGATCTTCTTCCAGCCCTTTACCATGTAGCCCTTGGCATTGCAGTAAAACCACTTGCCACCGGTCTTCACCCATTCATTCTTGGCATAGGACTTTCCGCCATAGGAATAATACCATCCCCCCTTGTCCTTCTTCCACGTGCCGGTCTTTGCGTCAGCATCAAAGTTAAAACAGAGAAGCATGAGCACCATCACCAGCAGCGGAAGTACGAACCACCATGTGCGTTTCTTTACTGAACTCATATTACACCCCCTTACTTACTGCATTTCACAATACCATTATTACCTCTTATGCATTTCCCCCATTTATGGTCGTACGTATTTTATTTGTATCCCGGGTTTATGTAAAATGAACGACTATACTTGGGATTGTCAATCACACACTGCTTAACATTTTCATTTGCATCAAACTGATATGCATCCCCCAGATATTCTGCCCATTCATTACCCCCGTTTGCCAAATACATATCTGAACGATACGTCATGTATGATTTTGAGACTCCCGGCAGGTACAGTAAGAATTCAGAACCTACAACCCACTCTTCGGAGATAAGTGAATCAGTTGCATTGTTATCAACATTTGTCCATGTAATGTCCGCATCATTGGGATACTTGCACCCTTTTTTACTTACACGTGTATCATATGCAAAGGACTTGAGAGTGAAGGAATACGTTTTATTGCTAAAGGACTTTATGGAATCATAAGTTCCATGGAACGAGAAATCCGATGCGTAGAATATATATTCCCCGTCCGGTCCGGAGCTTGACGTGTGGTATTGATCCTTACGATATCCATAAACTCTTCCATCAGGATACAATACAACCGAATAACTGGAATAGAAACTATCGAACTCGCTCTTAATGTACTGAACAGACCCGTCCTTACCAAAGACAACACCGCCCCAGTTTTCATTCTTCCGCATTACAAAGGTTACGTCATCGAAATAATACAATTTCTTGCCCACATACTTGAAACCGGTTGCGTTTCTACCATTAGCCTCAAAATAGTACCAATTATCATTGATCTGCTGCCAGCCATTTGCTCTGGCTCCTGACTTCGGATCAAAATACGTATAAACATCATCAGCCATCATCCAGCCGGTCTGCATCGCGCCACTGGAATTGAACATATATGTTTTTTTTCCAATCTTTGTAAGGCCAGTCACAACTGCTCCGTCAGCTGGTTTCATGTAGTACCATTTATTCTGGATCTTATTCCATCCGGTAAGCATAACGCCGTCCTTGAAGAAATACCAGAAGGATCCGCTCTTGCCGCTGATCTTCTTCCAGCCGGAAACCATCATACCGTCATTTCCGAAGTAATACCATTTACCGCTGAGCTTCTTCCATCCTGTCTGCATGGCACCGTCTGCCGCGAAGTAATACCATCTCTTCTTGATCTTCTTCCAGCTCGTCACCATGTAGCCCTTGGCATTGCAGTAATACCACTTGCTGCCGGTCTTCACCCATGCATTCTTGGCATAGGACTTTCCTCCGTAGGAATAGTACCATCCGCCCTTGTCCTTCTTCCACTTGCCGGTCTTCGCATCCGCATCAACGTTAAAACACAGAAGCATAAGTGCAATCACCAGCAGCGGAAGCACGAAAACCAGTGCACGTTTCTTAGTTACTCTCATTTCACCCCTCCTTAATTAAAAAGCTCCGCTGGCATCCCAATAGCCTGTAGGCTTTTTATTGGAATCCCATATTTCATATTTACTTCCGGCGCCTGCGCCTGAAACACCGCTGCCAGGATTATGAATGATATTGAAATAATAGGTTTTGCCCACCTTAAACACAGGATGATCCACTGCATAGACGTATTTCCCTGTGGACCCTTTTTTCGTTTTCCCGGTTTCTACCCAGTACCTGGTTCCGTTTGAGTAAGACGGATAGAATTCCGTTAATGTAGCAACAAAAGTGACATTTGCCCCTCCTCCGTCATAAAACTGACCGTCGACCATTTTCAGCTCCGAGAAACGTCCGCTATACTTACAGCCGGTTCCGTCCGCACCTATGAAGCTTCCATGGAAGGTTCCATCCTCATCAAAATACAGGGTATCCTGACCTTCCGGATAAATACCGTCCGAATACAAACCGTCCGATTCATACCATTGGGAGAAGAATCCTGCACCTCTCGGAGTGGAAACATCCGCATAGGACGCGCCGTACTTCGAAGTATCTTTGTCCCATCTGCCGCTGTTTCTGAAGAAATGCCTTTTTTTGTCGATCCATACCCAGCCCGTTACCATAGCTCCGTTTTTGTCCAGATAATACCAGTCCTTACCGTCCTGTACCCACCCTATACACATGGCCCCGCTCTGCTTAAAGAAGTACCATTTAGCACCAATCTTAGCCCAGCCGGTAGCCATTGCGCCACTGTTTTTGAAGTAATACCACACGGATCCGAGCTTCCTCCAGCCCGTGGCCATGATCCCGCTCTTCGGATCCAGATAATACCATTTTTTATTAAGCCGGATCCAACCGGTAACCATTGCGCCATTAGCGTTGAAATAATACCACTTACCATCTATACTTCCCCAGCCCGTAAGCATTGCTCCGGTCTTCGGATCCAGATAGTACCATTTATTCTTCAACTCCTTCCAGCCGGTTACGATATTATCATTCTCCACCAAATACCACTTGCCTTCGATGAAGCTCCAGCCGTCTTTGATATTTTCCTTTACCAGCTCTCCGTTCCCGTTGAAACAATCAATGGAATTGCCTATTTTTTTCAATCCGATGGCCATAACACCCGTCGAAGGATCCAGATAATACCAGATGAATTTTATCCCCTTCACCATCTTAAGCCACCCTTTTTTCATGGTCCCACTGCCCGGATCAAAGTAATACCAGTCATCGTTGTACCTCTTCCAGCCATACTGCATCGACCCGTCAATCAGGCTGAAATAATAGGTTTCATCCCCCACCTTCTGTATCCCGTTGTTATAAAACTTCTTACGTTCGTAATAGCAGTACTTCTTCCCGTTCTTTTTATACCAAAACTCCGGTTTATACTGGAGCTGAACCTTCTTATCTACCGAAAGATTTCTTAATGGCAATACATATGACAGTCCGCTTATATCTCCGAGATAATACGCTTCCCGGAGTAACTCATTTTTTGAAATATCCAGGGTAGTGATCTGATTATTCGTACACTGAAGATCACGAAGGACGATACAGGACGATATGTCCAGCGCAGACAGATTACAATAACTGCAATTCAATACACTGAGGGAACCGCACCCCGAAAGGTTAATACTCGTCAGATTGGAACAATTTGGAAAGTACAATTCAGTCACATATGTCCCGCTAAGGTTGATACTCCGAATAGCATACCCGGGATAATTCAGCACTGCCAGTTGAGGACAATTGCCAAGATCCAGATCCACCGGGTCATCCTTATCAAAAGTAAGCTTCCTTAAATTGATACATCCGTTGGCATTCAGCTTTTTTAGATCATTTTTTTCACAATTGACAGTGTTGAGCTGGGTTAACCCATGAATATCCAATGTGGTTAGTTTATTTTCAGAACAGGATAGAGTGTATAGCTTTTCCAGACCCGACAGGTTTAATTCTGTGAGATTGCAGTCAAAACAAAACAACTCCTCCAGATTAGTCATCCCACCGAGATCCAATGACCCGATATGCTTCCCGTGGCAATCCAGGTATTTCAGTTTTCTAAAAAGCTTAATTCCGTTAAGGCTTTTGAAATTATATCCATCGGGCAGAACTATATGAGTGATCGAATCTATTTCATTCTCCATAAGAATCCCATCCTCACATTCAGCATAAAACGTATACGTCAGATATGCCCGAAACATTTCATCAGGAAAGTTTTCCTCATTGATCACCACATCAGCTGCATAGGATTTATAGGACGTCACCGAAAGAACACCGGCCAAAAGAAACACACCCAGCAGCACTCTGAACAACAGTCTTTTCTTCATATTCCTTCCCCCTCAATTTATGCCCCATAATCTAATCAGTCAGTATTCTGACTATTTCCTCTACGCTCTTTCCGTCCGTATCAATCTTACAGCCTGACGCCGCTGAGTATGCGGGTCCGCGGCTCGTAAGCATGCTCCGGATCTTGTCATCCAGCTCCTGTACCGACGCGCTGTCCAGAAGTGGCCTTGCGCTATCGGACTTCACCCGTTCCAGGGTGGTTTCCGGGGATGCGGACAGCCAAATCACCTTTCCGATTTTTGTAAGGAGTTTCCGGTTTTCCTCCCGGAGAACGATGCCCCCGCCGGTGGCGATCACCGTATTTACAGCCGTATCAGCCAGTCTCCGCAGCAGTTCCGTCTCCATACGGCGGAATGTTTCCTCCCCCTCAGACTCAAAGATCTCACGGATACTGCAGTCCTCTGCCTCTTCGATGGCTGCATCCGTATCCAGGAAGGTTCTTCCCGTCTTCTCGGCCAGAGCCTGTCCCACCGTGGATTTTCCGCAGCCCATATAACCCACAAGAACCACATTTTCACCGTAAAGTCTTCTCTTCAGGCGAGTGAGCACCCGCTCTGCAAGCTGCTCCGAAACGGAGATTCCCGTCCAGAGTTCATAGGCGATGATGCCCTGATACAGCAGCATGGAAAGCCCGTTGTCCGCAGGGATCCCGAAGCCTTCGCATTTACGAAGGAAGGGCGTAACGGCAGGATTGTAAACCAGATCATAGCCGTAGGTGGCCAGATGATAAAAATCGTCGTCATCGATCAGCAGCCCGTCGCCCTCATGCAGCCCCAGGGACGTGCACTGGATCATTATAGAGGGTATGCGGGGAACCTTTGCATAGTCCGAAGCCGCCAGCGGTTTCAGACGATTTCCCGGAAAATGTGGGTTCAGGTCATCCGCCAGGGCCTTCGCGTTCTCGATGGTGCGGTTCAGAAGGTAGACACTCTCCGCGCCCTCTGAAAGAGCCAGGGTGCACACCGCACGGGATGCTCCTCCCGCCCCCAGTACAATCACCTGCTGACCTGCCAGATGAATCCCCCTTTGGGTAAGGGCCCGTCCAAGCCCGGGCATATCCGTATTGTAGCCTTTGAAGCCTCCCTCCGTGCGCACCAGGGTGTTCACCGCACCGATGATCCTCGCCTTCTCATCGATATCAACCAGCGCCTCCATCACAGCGGTTTTATGCGGAACCGTCACATTAAGGCCCCGTATTCCCAGCCGGTACGCGCCGCGGACCGCAGCAGCCACATCCTCCTCCACCGGAAAAGGGAGGTATCTTAAGTCCTGTCCCAGTTCCTCCGAAAGGGTGTTATGGATCAGCGGGGAAAGTGTATGTCGAACCGGATTACCGATCAGGCCAAGTACGCCTGTGGTTCCGGTGATCAGATCTAGACTCATTTCATTCTCCTTATTGCTTCCTGGAAAACCTAAATACTCCTCTATAGAATACCACGATTGAAGCCCTCTGAAAAGAAGCAGCAAAAAGAAATCCCCGTGCCACATTTTCATGACACGGGGAAATTTCTTCTTCCACCCTTCGGTGATTATTTTCTAAGACCAAGCTTCTGTACGATCGCTCTGTAACGCTCAATATCCTTGCTCTTCAGGTATGCAAGCATGTTACGACGCTGACCGACCATCTTCAGAAGTCCTCTTCTGGAATGATGATCATGCGGATGATCCTTGAAATGTGCATTCAGATCATTGATCCGTGCTGTAAGGATCGCAACCTGAACCTCCGGTGAACCTGTATCACCTTCGCCGTTTCCGTACTTGGCAATGATCTCTGCCTTCTGCTCTTTGGTAATCATTTTTGATTCCTCCTATAATATGATTCGCTGATCACCGGGTAGCGGTCGGAGTTCTCCTGCAACTCAGTGTCAGTACCTGCGTTATTATATCAGAGCATAAGGGAAAATGCAAGTGTTTTTTTTCATACTACGATCTCCTTTCATTGAATCACTCATATGATCCTTACCCCAAGTTCCACCAGCAGCAGATTTGTTTCCGTCACGCTCAGTCTTCTTACAATGGCATAGGCGATGGCACGGTCCCTTTTCCGATTCATATACAGCGGAGCATTTTCATTTAAGATCAGCGCCTGGGAGGTTTCTTCCGTTGAAAGCCCCGCTCCTATGCAGAGGCGGATCACTTTATCTCTGCTGGGAATGCGGTTTCCTTTTATGATCTGGTAATAATAGGACTTTTCCACATCACTGTTCCGTATGATCTCTGCATTGGAAGTATGACGGACTTTATCCAGGGAAAGAAAAAACGAGCAAAAAGTCCGGGTGTCCTCTTTTACCATTAACTTTTTTGTAAATGAATCAAATCCGTCTTTTCTTTCATTTAACATAAAGAAATCCACAACCTTCCCGATACACCATTGAAACATACACACTCAATTCATGTTTCAAAGTGTATTATAATGATTGTGGATTTCCATTTGGTGGGCATACTGCCCACTACTTTGAATATGACCCGATCAGATTTCCGTCGGTATCATAGATCCTGATGCCGGCGATATTGCTGAAGGCACTGCGGGTCCCGTTGTGTGTATATCTGAGACTGTCCGTGGATCCGGACCGGATCAGCCCGCGCCCCGTATGAGTCATGGAGTTTCCTTCTTTTTGCAAACAGACTGCCTTATATCCCTTCATACCCTCTGCAGGCCCCCCGGTAAATGTCAGTCTGATATCCACCTCATCGTGGCTGATCTCCGATACATCAAAATCAACCTTCCAGGATTCCACCCGGGAACCCAGGTCCTCAATTCCTGCATACCCGGCCTTCCGAAGGTCATCCAGGTACCTGCGTGTCGTATCATCCGGAGAATTCACATGCTCACGGCAATACTCATATTTACAGTTGTTTTCCAACTGCTTTGCATCTTCATATCCGTCGGAGAATCCGAACTGCCTGGCGGCCTCCGCATACTTTCCGTTCTTCATCAGTTCCTTCCCCGAAAGATAATAGCATTTCTTTCTTTGTGCCCCGGCATCTTTATAGTCCAGGATCGTGAGGAAGAGATCACATGCGGCATCATAGTAGCCGTTTTCCATCAGTTTCATTCCCTGCCGGTAGTTGCTGCTGTTGATCTCTTCCGTATAATCTCCGCCCTTTTCTCCCAAACCCGTGTAGAACTTCGCCACCGCATCATAGTCCTGCAGTTCATTTGCATAGGCCACAAAAGAATCCACCGTATCCTTCCGTATCGTCTCGATCTCACCGCCCTTGGCTTTCATGATCTCAGACATGGAGACCATGATCGATACCGCCTGTTCCTTTTTCCCTGCTTTCATCATATCCTTCACAGACCGGAGCAGCTCCTGGCAGTACCCGGACAGCATATCCCCGTTCCCATCATTCAGAACCGTGATGCAGGCCAGGATCGAATTCTTCATATAAGCGTTGTTCGGGGAATTTCTCCACTTCTGTACCAGGGCTTCTGCTTCCGATTGGTGCTGTTTTTTGTTGAGCTCCCTCTTGCATTTGATCACCTGATCCTTCGTATCCTGATACTCCTGACCGCATATCTCAAACTGTTTTATGGCCTCCTCATACTCTCCTCCCTCCATCAGTTCCAGGCCTTTTTCGTAGGCGAGATTCTGTACAAAATGCTTTGGATAGATCTTCTCTTTAAAGAAGACTGCTCCCCCCGTGATTAGCACAGCAGCTGCAAGACCGGCCACGACCCGCCGGAACCATTTGCTTTTCAGTCCGGATCTGATCTTCTCCTTCCTGTGGACACTGTCCGGGATCGACGGATCCCAGAGATGTCCGATCTTCTCCCGGATCTCCTTAACGCTTCCATACCGCCGGTCCGGCTCAAGCCTGGTTGCCTTATTTACGATCTCCATGGCATGTTTTGAATCCGGAAGCATCCGTTCGATCAGCTTCCCCAGCGCGAAAATGTCCGTTCTTTCATCCGACTGGCCAAACCCATACTGTTCCGGTGCTGCAATTCCCTGGGTTCCGATCAAAACCGTATCCCTTGATTTTTCGCCGATATTCTGTTTTGCCGCATCATAATCGATGATCTTCACGGTACCGTCTTCGGTCACCATGATATTTGCCGCCTTTATATCTCTGTGAATAATGGGCGGTCTGGCTGAATGGAGATATTGTAGTCCGTCACAGATCTCCAGCAGGATCCTCTTCTTCTCTTCAAATGTCAGCTCATTCTTATCCAGAAGCTGATCCAATGTCCTGCCCTGGATCAGTTCCTCGATGACTATCAGTTTTCCTTCCTCCTGCCAGAAGAGATGTATGACCGGAAGATTCCTGTGATTATGCTCTTTCAGAAACCGAAAAACCGGAACGCTGTATACAGATAACTCCTTCCTGTAATACATGTGTTCCGTTTCCGGATCCATCACTATGCTTTTTCCGTCCGAAAGCTCACGCACCTCTGATAACAACGCGCCCCGAACGATATCCTCCAGTTCTCCCATATCTCCCGGTTCTCCGTATTAAGATTGAATCCCCAAAAGGAATCCTGTATAATTCAAATAGTGTTATGGTTTCATTTTCCAGGGAGTACAAATGTCATATGGATGCATCCACTACGAAACAGTTAGAAGAGATCCTGTCCCATATTCAGGATGAAAAACAGATGGAGAAATTCATGGAACACCCGAAGGTTTCCGACTCCTACCGGGATTTTATCTCTTATTATCTTTCCCTTCCATCCACACAGAATCTTACGGATACGGATCTGATCGAAAGAAGCGGCCTGGAAAAATCCTATTACTACCAGATTCGTAAGGGAACAAGACATCCCAGCCGCGATAAGGTCCTTCGGCTTTGCATCGGAGGGCATCTGTCCCTGCGTGAGACCACCAGGGCTTTGGAGCTGAACGGCTCTGCACCCCTTTATCCCAAGAACCGACGGGATATCATACTTACGGTGGCTCTTAATCAGAAGGCCTCCCTGATCGATACGAATCTTCTGCTGGACCAGTACGGCGAAGAGCCTCTGGCCTGACCCGGGTCTCCGAAGCGGCTTATTACCTGTAATCCTCCACATCGAATCGCCGGTCCCGGAAATAGTAATCCCTGTCCGCTTCCGTGATCTCTCTTATGACCCTGCAGGGATTTCCCACTGCGAGCACATTGTCCGGAATATCCTTTGTAACGACACTCCCTCCTCCGATCACCACATTGTTTCCGATGGTCACACCCGGCATGATACAGGAATTCCCGCCGATCCATACATTATCCCCGATGGTTATACCGATCCCGTACTCATACCCTGAGTTTCTCGAATCCGGATGGATCGGATGTCCCGCCGTATAGATGGCAACATTCGGCGCGATCTGCGCATTGTCTCCGATCACGACCTTTCCCACATCCAGAATGATCAGGTTATAGTTGGCAAAGAAGTTTTCACCCACCTCTATATTATATCCGTAATCACAATGAAACGGGGCTTCTATATGAATGACCTTCCCCGTCTTTCCCAGGATATTTTTCAGCAACTCCGTCTGCATATCCCACTTTTCGGGTGGCAGATGATTGTATTCATACAGCTTTCTTTTCGCCTCCAGACGATCCTCACTGAGCCCGTCCATCCACGCTTTATACGGCAGTCCCGCAAGCATTCGTTCCTTTTGATCCATAGTGCCTCCTTTTTCTGCTGTTTTACGTTTATTTTAGCACATTTTCCATATGAAAACACGCATTTCGGTCCGGCAAATACTCCTCCGATCCGATGAAGACCATGGCAAAAAGGAAAACCGGCAAGGAAAAACCCATCGGGAAGAGAAAATATAAAACACAGGGTGTCCGACACTACCGCCGGGCACCCTGTTCGTTTCTTTCCATCCTTATTCCGTCCATCCTCATTCCGCACCGTCTTTATACGTATCCAGAAAATGATGCCGTATCCCCTTTTGCTTATATTCGATCACCGTATCCAGATTTACATTCTCCATACTTTTGAAAATATTGGATTCCACAAAGGGATTCGTCTTCTTTAATTCCGCGATCAGTTTCTTGGTCTCAAGCCTCTTGGATGACGTGGTCCCATCTGCATGGCAGGTCGTACAGGTATCCGTAAAATGACACGCGCATTGCAGAAAATGAAGCTCGTTATAATCTCTCCATGCACATATATCGCTCTCCCGAACCAGATACAGCGGCCGGATCAGTTCCATGCCCTCAAAATTGATGCTGTGCAGCTTCGGCATCATGGTCTGGATCTGCGCTCCGTGCAGCATCCCCATCAGTATGGTCTCGATCACATCGTCATAATGATGCCCTAGGGCGATCTTGTTACAGCCCAGTTCCTTTGCCTTACTGTAAAGATATCCCCGCCTCATCCTGGCACATAGATAGCATGGACTTTTCTCTATCGTATCAACCGTATCAAAAATCGTACTTTCAAATATGGTAATGGGAATCCCGAGCATCTTTGCGTTGCTTTCGATCAATGCACGATTCTCCTTATTATATCCGGGATCCATGACGAGAAATGTAAGATCAAACTGCACAACCCTGTGCCTCTGTATCTCCTGGAACAGCTTCGCCATGAGCATGGAATCCTTTCCGCCGGAGATACATACTGCGATGTGATCCCCTTCTTCGATCAGGCGGTAACTCTTACATGCCTTGGCAAACGGGGAAAAGAGCTGCTTATGGAACTTCTTCTGAATACTCTTCTCCGCGCGGATCCTTCTCTCTTCCTGATCCTCTTCGCTCTTCATACCGGCCTGCACAAAACCCACATACCCTTCCGCAAGGCTGTAACAGTCCCTGCCCTCCAGATATTCTGCCGTATCGTCGATCTCAAGGGACATACGGCCGATCTCGCAGTAAAAGACAAGCTTCTTCTCCCGTGGGACAGACCGCAGCAGCTCACTGTTTTCCAGATCCTCGATATAGATATTCAGAGCTCCGGGGATCATGCCATACAACGTGAGTCCTTCATCCCGTATGTCGATCAGGGTATAGGAATCCTTAGGAAGTGTTCTTAATTCCTCATAGGTTATCTCTTTCATTTCCTGTGCCTCTCTATCTATACTCTACGTCCAAGGCTGCCGGCTCTGTGCGCATTTTCTTTATTTCCGGTCTTTGCCACAGCCTTATCCCGGGAGATGCATCCTCCCTTTTGATCCTGCCACGGTTACAACAGCCTCATTATACCACAACTCCTGCGGGTGTGATCTTTGAATTTATGGATCACCTGTCACATTATTGTCACTTTGTTCTGATATAACTTCCTATGAAAACACGAAAGAAAAGGAAGCGAGGTAAACCATGGATAAAAAAAGAGTATTAATCAGCATCGGGGTCATGGTCATATGCGTAATCATTCTGGCTGTCCTCACAAAGCTCTGGCTGAAATCCCAGGGTATCGATACCACAACCAGTTATTCCCAAAGTATAATAACAAAAATCAAATAGATCCTGTATTATGTACCCCGGGATCATAAAAAAGAGGATGGTCACTTATGTGGTGTGCCACCCTCTTTTTTCATGCTTTTTCCATGCTCCCGCCACAGGATACAGCAGGCAAATGTCAAAATTACGCCTTCTTTTATTTTGTCAGCTTCGACAGGATCTCATTACTTCTCTGTACGAAGCGTGTCAGCTCCTCTGCGGAAAGCGGACGATTGGCCAGTACAGCCAGATCATACAGCTGACGGCAGACCGTCTCTGTCATTTCACCGTCCGGATTCTCAAAGACATACTTCACCAGCTCATTATTCGCATTCAGCACGAGCGTTTCATCTGTTTTTCCCAGATCTCCCATGCCCATACCTGCCATGCTGTACATCTTCATCATCTCGGCCATACGGCGGGCCTCTTCGGACTGAAGAAGCATACTCGAAACGGAAGCATCCTTCAGGCTGTCAACCTTCACCTTCAGGTCTTTATTGTCCAGTGCCTTCCGGAAAATATCCGTCAGTTTGTCCGTATATGCCTTTTCATCTTCCTCCGACAGTTTTTCACCCTTCAGAGTATCCGAAAGCTCTGCATCGATCCTGCGGAACTTCACCTTGTCATCCCGCGCTTCCAGGCTGGTGATGAAGGGGCTGTCGATATTATGTGTCATATACAGCGCATCCATGCCCTGTGACTTGAAGAGCTCGATATACTGTGCCTGCAGCTGTTCGTCCGTTACATAGAATACCTGATTCTCATGGGTCTCCTTCGCAGCCTCCAGATACTCGGCAAGGGATACATACTTACCTTCCAGGTTCTTGTATATGATATGATCCTTCATCTTCTCGTTAAACTTATCATCCCGGAGGCATCCGAACTTAACGAAAGGTGACAGATCATCCCAAAGCTTCTCATAATCTTCCCGATGATTCTTGAACATGCCGATCAGCTTGTCCGCCACCTTCTTGGTGATATGATCGGATATCTTCTTTACAAAACCGTCATTCTGCAATGCGCTTCGGGATACGTTCAGCGGAAGATCCGGGCAGTCGATCACTCCTTTTAATACAAGAAGGAATTCCGGGATCACTTCTTTGATATTATCCGCCACGAAGACCTGATTGTTGTAGAGCTTTACCATGCCCTCCAGCTGGTCCACATTCGGATTGATCCGCGGGAAATAGAGGATCCCCTTAAGATTAAAGGGGTAATCCATATTCAAATGGATCCAGAACAGGGGTTCCTTGAAATCATAGAATACCTTCTGGTAGAAGTCCTTATATTCCTCATCCTTACAATCACCGGGCGTCTTCATCCAAAGGGGATGGATATCATTGATGGGGACTTCCTTCTCTTCCTCTTCGTCCGTCTCAATGGCCTCGGGAGCAGCTTCCTCCTCTGCGGTCTTGGACTCTTCTGCGGGAGCATCTCCGATCAGATCATCCTCATCCTTGGCAGCCGCTTTCTTCCTGGCTTCCTTCTTCTTCGATTCCTTCTCGGCTTTCTTCTGGTCCTTTGCCTCTGCCTTCTCCTTTGCCTTATCTTCATTTACGAAGTAGATCTCTACCGGCATGAAGGAACAATACTTGCCGATGACCTCACGGCATTTGTATTCGTTACAGAACTCCAGGCTGTCCTCCGCCATGTAAAGCGTGATCCTGGTTCCTCTGGATAGACCCGAAACCTCGGACATGGTATATTCCGTACCACCGTCACACTCCCAGCGGACGCCCTTAGCACCCTCCTGATAGGACATGGTCTCGATCTCTACCTTATCGGCTACCATAAACGCACTGTAGAATCCCAGACCGAAGTGTCCGATGATCTGATCATTTTGATCCTTGTCCTTATACTTCTCCAGGAAATCCGTTGCTCCGGAGAATGCGATCTGATTGATATACTTATCAACCTCCTCGGCAGTCATACCGATCCCGTTGTCCTCAAAGGTCAGCGTCTTATCCTTCGGCGACGCATAGACCGTCACCCGGTAGGTTTCTCCCTCCGGTACCTCGGCTTCCCCGAGAGACACCAGCCGCTTCATCTTGGTCACTGCATCTACGCCGTTGGAGATCAGCTCACGGATGAAGATATCGTGGTCCGAATACAACCACTTCTTGATAATGGGAAATATATTCTCACTGTTGATCGTTAAGCTTCCTTTGTTCTTCTTAGCTGCCATGATTATCTTCTACCTCCTATCAAATCGGTGAAAATGTGGTTCTTCGAATGAAGCAGACCCTTTCTTTCACCAGATATATATTAGAACTCCCGACTGAAAATGTCAAGAAAAAATTAGCACTCACTAAATCCGAGTGCTAATCATTCCGGCCTGAGATGTAAAAATATCGATGGATCAAGAGATTACGCCGGATTTGAATCCCGGCAGGATACAAATAAAAGATGCCGGACTTTGGGGAATCCGGCATCTCATTTGGTAAAGGATGGTTTTTCTTAATAAATCTGTAACAAATATAACATATCTTTTCGTGAAAATCAACAATTTTTTTCAATAAAATTGCACAAAGATTTGTCTGACAATTCCCTGCAATCCTATATCTAAGTGGCATTTTTCACAAACTGGAACGATTGGGGACGGTTCTGGGCGTCCCAGAACCGTCCCCAATCGTTCCAAATTATTCCATCACGGGTTGATATACAGGGTCAGCACGGAGTATGTAAAGTTTCCGACCGTCGAGTAGGATACGGACGTCAGCCCGGGAACCGTGGACAGTCCCTGGAGCGTCGTATTCGTAATCTCGAATTTTGAGAAAGCGCATTCCATGGTGCCGTAGGGGTGTGACATCACAGTATGGGTCACATAATCACTCAGGGAATTGGAATCCTCGAAATAACATTTGTTTCTCACATAATAATTCCAGGACATGTCCGGACACTGCTCATATTTCTCCTTATTCCAGGTGTGATCCCGCTCCATCAGTTCATCACTCATATTGAAATAGGCATGGGATACGATCTCCTTCTCTCCTACCGGATCATCCCAGGTGGAATCCAGGTGATACCAGGTCCCGTTCAGCTTCACCAGATTCCAGGCATGATTCTCCTTCTTGTTCTGGTCTGCCGCATCGGTCTGCTGACCGGAGGAACGACTGCCGGAATTTGCGGTCCCCACCACATACCGGTTCTCCACTCCGGCACAGGAAAGAAGAAGTGCCATTGCCTCTGCATAACCGTTGCAGACAGCCTGACCCTCTACCAATGCACCGTAAGCCCGGAATTCATTATCGTTCGTTTCGCTCCCATAACTGTAACGACAATTCTCTACCAGATAGTCATGGAGGATCAGCTCCTTCTGGAACTCCGTCATGGGCCGGTCTCCGATCTCCACATCGATCACTCTCCTGACAACCTTATAAAGCGCAGCCGCCTCCTTTCGGTCTGCCGGGATCGCGGTTCCGTTCTTGTACGCGTCATAGACGTAGCTGTTGTCCGACCGGATGATCTTGAAGTCGATCCGACGCACTCCGAAGATCTTGGGATGAAGCTGGAAGGAATCCACACTTCCGTTCAGGTTGCTCATGATATAGTTGATATTCAGCAACTCCTTCTCAGGGATCTCCTTGACAAAAAGAATGACCTCTCCTTCCTTTCCTTCTTCCATCTCCTGAGTCAGTGCGGCAGCCACCTCATTGATATTTTCAAGAGCGTCGCCACGGTGCTTCAGGTTATCCAAAGGATTGACCCCTGTCCAGTATTCCACAAGTTTCAGGGCGATCAGAATAAAGATCAGGCCCGCCACGATTTCGATTAAGATTTTCGTCCATTTCTTCATGACTCTCATTCTACTCCATTTTGCAGATTATTTCCACCCTTGCCCAAGAGACTCTTTTGATTTATAATCATTCCGTGAGACCGGGGCATGCCCGGTCCTTACAAATAAGATGATCATGCGGATATCGGATCCGCGAAAGAGAGGTACTCTATGGCTCAGCTTTGGGGCGGTCGTTTCACCAAAGAAACCGACAAGCTTGTATATGATTTTAATGCATCCATTTCCTTCGATCAGCGCCTGCTCCCCCAGGACATCCGCGGAAGCAAAGCGCATGCCACCATGCTGGCGGCAGTAGGTGTGATCACCAATGAGGAAAGAGATTCCATACTGCAGGGACTGGATGATATCCTAGCCGATGTCACGGATGGCAGGCTGGTCGTTACGACGGAATATGAGGATGTTCACAGTTTTGTAGAGGCAAATCTGATCGACCGGATCGGAGATGCCGGTAAGAAGCTGCATACCGGACGCAGCAGGAACGATCAGGTGGCTTTGGACATGCGTCTGTATATCCGCGGCGAGGTCTCCGATCTGGAGGAACGGGTCCTCCTTCTGATGAAAACCCTGCAGGATCTCATGAAGGAGAATCTGCACACCTATATGCCCGGTTTTACCCATTTACAGAAAGCACAGCCCGTCAGTTTCTCCCATCACATCGGCGCCTATATGGAAATGTTCAAACGGGACTTCAGCCGTCTTAAGGATATCTACCGTCGATTAAACTACTGCCCTCTGGGTGCAGGCGCACTGGCAGGAACCACCTATCCTCTGGACCGGGAAATGACTGCGGAGCTGCTGGGATTCGACGGTCCCACCCTGAACTCCATGGATTCGGTCTCCGACCGGGATTACTGCATCGAGCTTCTATCCGCCTGTGCTACCATGATGATGCATCTCTCCCGTTTCTCTGAGGAGATCATTCTCTGGAACTCCAACGAATACGGCTTCATAGAGCTGGACGACGCCTACAGCACCGGAAGCTCCATCATGCCGCAGAAGAAGAATCCGGATATCGCCGAACTGGTCAGAGGAAAAACCGGCCGTGTCTATGGTGCCCTCACTTCTCTTCTCACGACCATGAAGGGAATCCCCCTTGCATATAATAAGGATATGCAGGAGGATAAGGAGCTTACCTTCGATGCAGTCGATACGACGAAAAACTGTCTTACCCTGTTCAATGGTATGATCTCCACCATGCAGCTGCATGCAGACACCATGGCAGTGAGTGCCATGAAGGGCTTTACAAATGCCACGGATGCGGCTGACTATCTGGTTAAGAAGGGAGTTCCCTTCCGGGATGCGCATGGTATCATCGGCCGTCTTGTGCTTTACTGCCTGGACAAAAATGCTGCGATCGATGATCTCTCACTGGATGAACTGAAAGGGATCGACCCGCATTTCGAAGACGATATCTATGATGCCATCTCACTGAAAACCTGTGTAGAGGCAAGAAATACCATAGGAGCACCCGGTCCGGTCCCGATGCAGAAGGTGATCGACCGGAATGAAAGCTTCCTGAAGGAACTGTCCGTTGATCCCGCGTAGGCAGGGGTGTTTTCATCCGGACTTAGTTCCGGTCCGACGATAAGATCCTTCGGGCGAAAGCCCTCAGGATGACACGGACATGCTGATCCCCAAATGGGAAGTTTTGTAAGTAAGAAGAAACGGAGGAATGTAAGTTATGAATAATACGACAAAAGCAAAGTATGATCTGGCAGCCCGTATGCTGAAGGGCAATATCCCCGTAGAGGAGGTTGTACTGATGTCCGGCCTCAGCGAGGAGGAAGTGAATAAGCTGAAGTTCGAAATGCGGGATGAGATCCAGGATCACCGCGCCATGATGGGACTGGATAACTAAAAGTACTATTTGCACAGGAACAACAGAAACAAGAAGAAAGAAGGCCGCCTTGCGTACCCGCAAGGCGGCCTTCTTATTGTCGTCGGTCTATCGTACCCAGTATTTGAATTCTTCATCTCCAAGGCGGATATAATCGTTGTTGGCCAGCATGATCTCGAATTCAGGCTGGATCAGCTTTCCGTTGATGAAGGTGTGGTTCGTAGAATTATGATCCCTGACATAACACTCTCCGTTACTGATACGGAAGGTTGCATGCTTTCTGCTGACACGGCGGTTATCCGTGATCTGATAATCCGCATCCGGGGACTTCCCGATCAGGAACTCTGCCTTGATGATGGGGATCAGCTCATTGGTCTTGATCCGTACCAGATACGGGATCGGATTATTGTAGTCGGAAGATGTGGGACTGAGAACGGTGGTATCCGACTCCGAAGAATCCTTATCCATGGAATCCTCCAGGATCGTCTCCTCTTCCAGTGAAAGCACATAATGATAGAAGTCGCTGAGGTCGAACATCAGCTTACTGTCAAGGTACTTCAGAAGCTTTTCAACGCACTCTACACAGGCCATATTCGCAAAACGAACCTTGCTGATAAAGGTCTGGATGAACTCCGTCACATTACAGTCAGCGAACTTCTTTGTAACCGGCATGAAGATCAGCTGGATATCCAGAGATGCAAGCTCTATGTACATATAATGCACATTTAACAGAAGTTTGTTGAATGACATCTGATTCTCTTCAAAATAGATCAGCTGATTCAGAATATTCGAAAGAATGGAAAGAAACTCTCCCTTATAAAGCTGCTTCCGAAGAAACTGCTCCAACGGGAGGGTTGCCGGGATCTTGAACTGAAGGGCTCTTTGCTCGTCAACCGCCACAACGGAACAGGTCGTACGATTCCCTACGAACTCATAATTAAAGATTGTAAGCTCTCTCTGATCTACCGGAACATCCTCTTCCAAACGGAAATTCAGTGTAAATTCATCATAACTTGCATTTGTATCTGACATGCTGCCTTACCTCCCAAACATTACACCTAATCATACCATTTTTCAGATGCTTCTTCAATCTTTTTCAGATAGAACTTTGATGACCGATCTATAGAAAATGTATGTATACTTTTTACAAACCGGGGGCGCCGGTCCGACCTGTATCGGTCAGTCCCGGCGCCCGGTTCCTGTAAGGAAGATCAAAGATGATCAGCCTTCAATATTGGTAGCTTCTGACAGCAGACGCTCCTTGGTCTCATACAGTTTCTTGGAGAGATCCAGATAATGAATATGGGGATTTGCGAAACGCTGTTCCTCCTCCCATACCTCTTCCTTCAACTGTTTCTTCACGTAATCCTGGATCTCCTGCAGTGATGGCTGATCATATACCAGTTCACCGTCCTTGAAGATCGTAACCTGCAGCGGTCTTGCCGTGCTGTTCTTGAAATGCATTTTCTTCCAGGGGCGTGTCGGATCGATAAATCTGTAAGGCTCCGTCACATCCACCTCTTCTCCGTCAAGGGCCAGAAGATCCGCATATCCGAATCCCGTTTCGTTGCTGAAGATACGCCACAGTGTCTTCTTACCGGGGTTGGTGATCTTCTCCACATTTTCGGACACCTTGATCTTCGGAATGAACTCATCGCCTTCCTTCACGGCCACCAGCTTATATACACCGCCGAAGACCGGATCGGACTTGGATGTGATCATCCGCTCTCCCACGCCGTAGGAATTGATCTTCGCCTTCTGCTTATTCAGTGAGTCGATCAGGTACTCATCCACGCTGTTGGAAACAACGATGGAACAGTCGGTAAGACCTTCCGCATCCAGGATCTTCCGGATCTTCTTGGAGAAGTAAGCAAGGTCACCGCTGTCGATACGGATCCCGGCCAGACGCTTGCCCATAGGTTCCAGAACCTCATGTGCCACGCGGATCGCATTCGGGAGACCGCTCTTTAAGATATCATAGGTATCAATGAGAAGCACGCAGGCATCGGGATATACCTCTGCATACGCCTTAAAGGCATCAAATTCGGAAGGGAAGAACTCGATCCAGCTGTGTGCCATGGTTCCTACAGCCTTGATACCGAACTGCTGGTCTGCAAGCACGGTGGCCGTGGTGTTCACTCCACCAATGAAGCATGCCCTGGTTCCCCAGACCGCAGCATCCGGACCCTGGGCACGTCTCGCGCCGAACTCCATGACAACGGCATTTCCGGCACCTGCCGCGCGGGCGATACGGTTAGCCTTGGTAGCGATCAGGGACTGGAAGTTGATGCAGATCAGGAGCATCGTCTCCAGAAGCTGCGCCTCTATGATCGGAGCAGTCACGGTAACTATGGGAGTATTGGGATACACAATGGTCCCCTCGGGAACAGCCTCGATGGTACCGGTGAACTTAAAGTCCGCCAGATACTGAAGGAAGCCCTCATCGAACATATTTCTTCCCCGGAGATATGCGATATCGTCCTCTGTAAAATGCAGTTCCTTTACATAATCGATCAGCATACCGAGACCTGCGCTGACGACAAATCCTCCGCCGTCCGGGTTTTTACGGTAGAACATATCGAATACTGCGACCTTGTCCTTGTTTCCTGTTACGTAGTAACCATTTGCCATGGTCAGTTCGTAGAAATCCATCAGCATCGTTAGATTTCTCATGTGTTCCTTCCCTCCTTGTACATTTATCGTTTTCTTGCTCATATACCCTTCTATATGAGGATCCTTGAAGATCCTTAAAGATCCTTAAAGATCCTTCGTCACTTCGTTCCTCAGGATGACATTCATTAT
>CACYMQ010000003.1 GCA_902775555.1 uncultured Lachnospiraceae bacterium
AATACCGAGAAGTTCTCATCCGTGGTAATGGTGGACGGGCCATTCCAGATATTTGCATTCCTGCCGCCGGTGGAGAACTTGGAGATGTAGTTCACCAGGGAACGCAGAAGCTGCCGCAGGTAATCATTATTCGTTCGCTCAAATTCCGCCAGGACGATATCGTAGAGATCATCGAATACCGGGTAATCCTCCGCATGGAAGGAGGAAAGATCCGTATCCGGGGTGATCCCGAAATTCAGGTACATCCGCTCTACCAGGGAGTTCAGGTACTCCAGCGCGTCCTTGTCAATATCCGGAAGGATCTGTCGGAAGAACTCTTCCAGGAACTGCAGGTGGGTAGCAAAGCTTCCTGCAGGACCGCCGCCGCCCTCACCGGCCTCGTCATCATCCAGTGCAGTGATGATGTGGAAGGGATTCAGACGCCCGAACTTGGCATTACCTACGTTTATGATCTTTCCATGCAGGTTATGGGCCAGCTCGGAATACTCGTTCTCCGGGTCCAGGATGAATATCTTGGAATCCTCGGAGGCCAGGTTCATAAGCAATGATTTGGTGGTATAGGATTTACCGGAACCGGACTTACCTACGATCACCATGTTGGAGTTTACACGCTCGGAATCCCGGCGGAAGAAATTGATAAATACGGGTACGCCTTCGGAGTAACCCAGCTTGACACCGCCTTCATCGGAAATGTGGGCAAAGATCCAGGGATACATGCCGGCGATGGTATTGGACGGGATCCCCCGTGCCTCCTTTACCATCGGATCATATGCAGAGATCTGGGAACCGATAAAAGCCTGTACCTGAAGGAAATCCATACCACTCAACTTCATTCCGGCCTCTGCCCAGCTGTGACGGATGGACTTCTTCATCTCGGGAACAAAAGGAACCCTGGTTTTCAGATTCTCGCCAAGCAGCGGGTCTTCCTTGGTAGCAAGTGCATCATAGGCCGTAATATAGATATTTACGGATAAAAGCGCTTCATTTTCCTGCTGCAGCGTAACCAGCAGGGAAGACAGGGTTTCGATATGTGACTGGAGTTCCAGTCTCCTGGAATCGATTCCCGTGGCATTGTAACGTCCACGCAGTTCCGCCAGAGAACGGTCGATGGCGCGGATGGACTTTACACGATCCATGGGCGTGCATTTTACCACGACCTTCGTTCCCGGGAAGGACATGACACCTGCCAGCCAGGCATCCCCAACCGTAGAGGGGTAACTGATCACGCGAAGGTTATGTGTGATGATCTTGTTGACCTCGATCCTTCGGCTTGTAAACCTTACCCACTCCGGCATCGCCCAGTCAACCCAGTGCTCCGGCTCGATCTCATCCACCTGTTTCTCGTCGAAATCCAGCGCATTTGAATATTTCAGGAAGATGGCCAGTCCGCGGCTGTCAAGTCTGCGGCAGGGAAGTTCGCCCTGCTCCAGCACATCCAGAGCCTGATTCATCAGAGAATTCAGCCTCCGTCTGTCCTTCTCATACAGAACGACATAGAAGAAGGACTCTACCACCCGGTTATCCGTGCAGAGATCATCGATCTCACTGATCCTCTCGTATTCGATCTCCACACGCGCCTTCAGCTCGTCCTCGGAGATCAGCCCGCTCTCATAGGATTTCTTCAGACTCGCGAGTTTGCGATACTCCGCCTCCAGGTAACGGTCATACATGATGGGTCTTTGGAGTTTTACGATATTAACGCCAAAATCTCCGGCCATACTCCGGAGTATTTTTCCAAAACATGCCTCAATTGAGTTGTCCCGACGGTGTTGCGAGAAGAACCGGAATTCCACCGGATCGATCTCGATGACCGCACCCACATACTCGCCGGCATACTCGATAAAGTCATCCTTGATTCCGGTGAATGGGATAAAATCACTGACATCTTCGTAGGAGGAATTTTCACTCTTTTCCGATGCTCTGCGCTTCTTCTTCTCCGCGCTCCGCTTCGCTCTGGCCATCCAGACTTCGTTTTTCTCCTCCTCCGTGGCCGTCTTGCTTTTCAGGATCCTGTTCTCGGCTTTGATGATCTCCTTCAGACGTCTCTTCTCTTCCGCCGGATCGTAGGCTTCCTCTCCTTCTGCTCCCTCTTCTCCTGTTTCTTCTTCCCCGCTTCCTTCTTCTGTGATTCCTTCTGCTGATGCGCCCTCTTCTGCTTCAGCTCCGGGTCCCGCTTCATCAGCGGCACCCTCTGCTTCATCCTGACGATTCTTCCTGGCCATTTTCACAAGAGCCTTATCATTGAAGACACGGTAGAAACGTCTGGGGAATGCCCTGTATCGGAGCATGTGCCAGAAGAAAATGTAGAGCGGCTCATCATTGACCCGGATGAGCAGCATGCCGAAGATACCGATCACTATGGCCGCAATGATCCATCGGAACGGCAGCGATGATACCGCACACAGCGCGGCAATCCCCAGGCCGACCAGCGCAACCGCCACGTCGGCCAGGGTAATGCCACGAAATAGTTCGATCTTTACTTTCGTTTTACCTGGTATCAATCGCATAGTGTGTAACTTCCTTGTTTACTGTTGCGGATTATTATCTCCCTGATCCCTCTGATTATTCGGCAGTGGGTTCTGATTATTCCGCTGGTTATTCTGATTCTGCGGATTCCGGTTTGCGCCGCCCTGTTGCTGCGGGTTTGCACCACCCTGTTGCATACCCTGCTGCTGCGGCGGAGCCTGCATACCCTGATTCTGATTGTTCGGCAACGGGTTCTGTTCATTCCGCTGGTTATTCTGATTCTGCGGATTCTGGTTTACACCACCCTGCTGCGGAGGATTCTGTCCGCCTGCGCCACCCTGCTGCGGCGGCGGAGCCTGCATCCTCTGATTATTCGGCAGCGGATTCTGATTCTGTCGGTTATTCTGGTTCCGCTGGTTATTCTGATCTTGCTGGTTATTCTGATTCTGCCGGTTATTCTGATTCTGCCGGTTATTCTGATTCCGCTGGTTATTATTCTGCTGATTATTATTCTGATTATTCGGTGGCGGCGGATTCTGGCCTCCGGGATTATTCTGATTATTCCTCTGATTGTTCGGGAGTTCACTTGCTCTCTCCCGTCCTTCTCTTTCGGCATCCTTCAGATCCTGTGCCATATCCACCTTTGCCAGCTTCTTGGCCTGGCTCAGAGTATGATTCCCATTCTGCATATGATGCAGTGTATGCTGCATCTGCCTCAGCTCGCCCTTCTTCAACTCGGATCCGTCACGATGCGTTCCATGCGTACCGGCATAATCGATATCTGCCTGAAGAGATCTCATGTCTCTCTGACGGCCTCTTTCTCTCGCATGCTGTACATGTTCGGGATCCGTGCTCTTATCATGCTCTTTAACAAATCCGGCAGCCTCTGCCACGCCCCTGATCGAACGGCCTACGGAAGCCAGGCCGGTTGCTTCAGCAGCCTTGCCGGCCCATTTTCCTGCAAAGTTCTTGGACGCAGTGCCGACTGCACCGACTGCTCCGCCAACCTTACCGGCGACCTTGGAACCGATATTACCTGCACTTACGGAATTGAGTGCTCTTCCGACTCCGCTGTTCTGAACCTTATCGCGTACGTCTCCGGCCAGGATCGCCTGATATCCGGCATTGTCTGCCAGGATACCGGTAAAGATACCGTTAACCTTATTCACGCCGGTCATACCGCCATAGGTGATGACCGCCTTCACGATACAATCCAGGATCGAATACTTCGATATGCTGAGTGAAGGACTCCAAATGATGGGAAGGAACATCAGCAACAGCCGCATGGAAAGGACCATACCTACAACCCCGAGCAACTGGACAACAAAGGCGGTGATCCACTGTCTGAACTTTCCACCGTCATCCAGCGGCATAGCCGCAATCGCAAGAGGCGAAGCGATGTAAAGCGCCAGCAGGTTGAAGATACGTACCGCACAGGTGAGGATGATGACCAGCATCTCCATCAGCAAAGCGATGGCAATGGCATAGACCAGAATGTAGTTCATCTTGGCCGGGCTCGGATTGAAGGAGGTCTTCACCTGATCCCAGCTGTAGATGCTCTTCTCACCGGTATAGAACGGCTGACGCACACTGTCAAAGAAGCTCGGATTCACATTGAAAGCATCATTTCGTGCTGCCGCTTCATTTCCAATGGTTCCCATGGTACCCACCAGAAATACGATCCGGTCCATGGGAACGGTTCCGGATTCCTTCTCCGTAAGCTCCACATTCACATTGTAGGATTCCAGTACCCGCAGAGTCTTATTTGCCTTCAGGATCTCCATACAGTCAAGGATGGCATTTGTAAGACCGTCATCATAGGAATCCAACGGTGCTTCCCTGGTATAATCATATGCCGTCCCCAGCTCTTCCATCAGGCTTTGCCAGGTGACTTCATCCCGGTTCTTCGCATCCTTTGTAACATAGTGGAAATTGAAGACTCCCTGATCTCCCAGTTTTTGCAGATCCGCTCGTATGTCATTGTAACAGGCATTTAGATTGTATCGCGATCGATAGGATGGATTCAGTGAGTAATTCCCCAGTGTATTTATGATCCGCCCCATGGATGCGTATTGTTCATCCGTGAATACAATGGAGTTATTGTCCGGCAGATACCTTCGTCCGCTCCTGATCGCATCACTCACGGAATTCGTCAGAATATTTGCGGTTCCGATGGAAAGCAGTATGATGGCATTCATTCCCACGATCAGAAGTATGGATTTCAGAAGATTTCCGATGATCGTGCCAAGTGTTACTCCCTGCTGCTTTCCGCGAAGATCACCGATCTTCCGGATCACGGCTATGACTGCAAAGGCAAATGCAAATATGATACCTATTATGGCGATACCGGTATAGATCCCCCGGATACTTTCATGGTTAAAGAATACATCGATCAGTGTGGTTTTCTTTGTATTGTAGGATACCTCTCTCTCTCCCGTGAAGATCATCATCATGTCTTCGACCAGCGCAACAAAACGAAGAATCAGGGACTCCAGCAGATAAAGCAGCCAGTAGATCAGATTCTCGAGAAGAGACTGAAACCATCCTTTAATTGAGTCCATTACATCGGACAGGACACTGTACATTTTATACTCTCCAATTCTTCATTAAACGCGGAAAACGACTTACAATGAAAACCTGAAACCCCAATACCCAAAAGTTCCGAAGTCACCGTACCCTGAGGCGTTTTCTGGACACCTTCAGAGCTATGATGACGCCTGCCACAACAAGCACAAAGAAAACGATAAAAAGTGTTGCATTGAAATTCAGATACAGAAGGATCCGGAAATCCTTCTCTATGCTGTTCCCGGCTGCGTCCGTTATCACTACATGGTAGTAGCCGGTCTCAGATACCTGATTTTCATCATCCAGAGTTACCTCTTCCTCTTCTCCGTAAATGATGCTGACCGAATCTCCTTCCGAAACGCCGTCGATGGTGACCGGTCCTCTGGCTTCATCATTCTCATCCAGACCGATGAAGGAGATCTTCGGCGGTGTGTGGTCGATCCGGACCTTCAGTGTATAATCCACCGAACTGGCGGAGCAGATATAATCTACGATATATTCTCCCTCATCTTTAAACTCTACCGAAGAATTCCCGTGAGACAGGGTCTGCCCGTCCTTCTGTACATTCTTGACTACAAAGCCGGAAGGAAGATTGTACTGCGTCAGCCTTCCGGTAGTAGAATTCACGATCTGAAAGGACAGTAACTGTGTCTTACTGTTGTCCGTCCAGGTCGTAACGACGTAGTTTGCAACATCCGTGATCTTGGAGGGGATCTCCGTCATGGGTTCGCCGTCCTTATATACGGCAAGATTCATCTCCCCGTCCTTGGAAAGGACCACCCCGTCCGTTACGATCATTCCGTCCGCCACGCTGCAGAGAACACGGGAGTTCCCAACGGAATACATATACTGCTGGGAATAACGGTCGTAGTTCACTCCATCGGCGATATGGACGATCGCCCCTTCCGAACTCCCGTCATCCTCCTGCAGGGGAGCTCCGGTGACGTAATCGATGGGACCGGTATATCCGATATCGTAGCCTCCGGCATCCTGCGTTGTTTCCTCAGTTGTCCCGGTGGAGGCTTCCTCATCCTCCGGTGCGGCAAGAGCGGAGGTTCCGGGAAGCAGGGCTCCGAGTATTATTAAAATTGTGGTAAGAATTCTCTTCCTCATGACCTGCTCCTATCACTCAGGGGGAAATGTCAGGCGGGTTCCTCCTCTTCTTCGGATTCTCCCAGTATCAGACGATTCCTCTCCTCCAGATCATAGTATACTTCATCCGCCCGGAACATATGGCTTCGAAGCTCATCCATATTCATCCGTCCCATATGGTAGAAGGGACATTTATAACTCGGTGTATACTGTGTTTTTAACGGGAAGTTACCGAAGGTTACGATGATGGCATTTCCCGTACTTTCCTTGTTGTTCAGCATCTGCAGCTCGGACGGATAGATCAGCGGACGTACCTGGGTCTGTGTGGACAGGTTCAGGTCACCGGCCTTCGCTCCGATGGAGGAGGATGTGGAGGTGGTCCGCACGGTCATATTACCGCAGAGCTTCGAGAACTCTTCGCAGGTTCCGATATCATTGGATCCGATGAACATCTTCATACCACAGTTGGATTTCACGATATCCGCGACCTTCTCACCGTATACATTGTTCAGCTGGGAGTACGACTGTACCACCATATTGAACCAGATCTTACGTGAACGTCCGACGGTGATCATCTTGTCGAACTTCTCGATCCTCGGCATATTTCCAAACTCATCAAGGATAAAGTACACATTTCGCGGAAGAGACAGATCCTCTCTCGCAGAGGCAACCTTGATCAGGGCCTTGTACATACAGAGTACAAAGACCGCCGCCAGTCCGTGGCGGGTATCCTTCTCATCCGGGATCTTCATGAAGAGGGCTGTGGGCTGATCCGCAAACTTCTCCGCTTCCACATCGGTTGCGGAGGTCAGACCGCAGAGTCCCCGGTCATTGAACATATTAAGCTTGTCAAAGGTGATGGACATATAGGAGGAAAGCGTCGTGTCCGCAGCGGACATAACCTGTCTGGACAGGGTGAAGGCCTGGGACAGCTTGCTCCGTCCGTCGAAATATGCCTTCAGTGCAGAGAACTCATCCTCCGAATTCGTCAGCGCCTTGTTGATGTTGAAGAAATTGAACTTCTCCTTCGTCATTCCGAGCTGTTCATCCTCGGAATCTTCCAGCATGGCAAGGCAGGTGGCCATGATAATGGACCGGGCACCCTTCTCCCACATACATCTCATCGTAGAATTTCTGGCGTGTGACCGCCACATCATCCCGGCAATGTGTCAGATCCGCGTAGGCCTTTCCACGCCATTCCGCCCAGGGCTCGTCTTCCTCGGCATCTCCGTCCGGCCGTACCAGATCCGGATAACTGTCCATGGAATCTCTGTGAAGCCGGATCTCCTTTCCTGCCTTCACATACTCCTGATACAGATCCCAGATCCCTTCCAAAGGATTCCAGCGGGATGAGGAATACGTATCACGAAGATCGAGAAGAAGTACCTTATAACCTCTGGATTCCAGATATGCGGAGTGCAGATCAAAAAGCTCGCCCTTCGGGTCCGTCATGATCATGGAGCTTCCGGCAGCTGTCGAAGCAAGAAGCTGGATCATGGGATTGATAAAGGTCGTCGTTTTACCGGAACCGGTAGCACCGATAACAAGGGAATGTGCCCCCGGATAGAAATTCACCTGCAGATGATTCTTCTTGTCCAGGACCGCCCGAACGGGGATACCGTCCTTTTCGACCTTGTTCAGCTCCTCGTAGACGTGCTCGGGGAAATATTTATCCCGTTCCTGTTCGGTGAGGAACCGGCTGTTCTCCAGGGATCCCTCCACCACGTCCACATCCCGCTTGCCCTTCAGAAGCTTTCCGGTCTTTTCAAAGATGAAATAATCCAGATTGTTACCGGATAGCAGCCAGATGAGACCGATCCCGAGCGTGCCCACCAGTCCGTACAGATATGTACGGATCTCCAGGAGCATTCCCATACTGATCTCCCAGTCCTCGCCCTTCAGGAGCTTCGGGACCGACTGGACCACAGCCCGGATCACAAAGCCGGAAACGACCGTGAGCAGAAGAAAAATCACGATATTCAGTATGATCTTTTTCTTTTTTGAAAGCTTTTTCATATCCCCATATACCCACAAATAGGAATATGGCGTAGACCATATTCCCATTTGTATCCTCTCCAGACTCCGGTTTCTTTTTTATCTGTTCTTACTTTGTCTTTGTTGTTGTAGCTGTTGTGTTGCCTACCATCCACTGAGTCAGAGGTCCGATGGAAAGTTTCAGGATAACTACCAGTACGAAGATCAGGAGGTATCCGATGATGGCTGTCTTCAGTGCCTGCTTTCTCTTCTCTCTCTCCTGCGGCTCTTCAGCTGTTGCATACTTAACACCCATAACGATGCAGAATACAACGCCGCCGGCACCTACAAGAAGCATAAGCGGATTTACCAGCTTGTTGATCAGGTTCAGAACCGGGTGAACTGCCGGATCCAGGTTGATATCAACTGCCGCTGCGTAGGACGGATTTGTGAAAGAAAGTACAGTTGCGATTGCCAGGAGGGCTACCACGCCGATCTTCAGACCCAGAACGGCCTTCTTATTACCGGAGATGCGGATCAGCATCTCTGTCAGCTTGCTTCTCTTTTCCATGATCATTTCATTCATAATTGTCTCTCCTTCTATAAATATTATTTTAATTATTGCCTGCTCTCGACTGTTTTGTCGTTTGCTATGAGTTGAGTATAGCATGTGGGGTGCAACAAAAGCGCAACAAAGAAATTGTTTTTTTCTTTTTTTTAAAAAAAATTTTTCGAGCCCTTTTTCCTCCGGTGAGTAGACATAACTATTAAGATAATAGCATAAATGAAAGAGTTTTACTACACTTTATTCATCCGGTTTTATCCGAATTGTTTTCCCTGAGGTTTTCCTTTGCCGTTCTTTCCTGCGTTCTTTTCGGGACTATCCTTCCCGCCGCCTTTTGTACCGGCCTTCGGATCTTCTTTCTTTTTGCCCTTTTTTATTTCCTTCGTCTCACCCAAGTCTGCGGAAAGGCCGTCTTTTCCGTGCTTCCGGACGGCTTCATCCTTTTCCTCATAGCAGACCAGGTCGATCATCAGCGGAAGCTTTCGTTTCCCCGGACTTTTCTGCGCAGTACCCACGATATTCTCGATAAATGTCCTGGGCGGCAGATCCAGATATCCGTTGCCGCGGATATATTCCCGCAGACGCCCGCGAAGTTCTCTCTCCTTCCCGGCATCACTTATGGAATCCAATAAGGGCGTACCCCGCATCTGCTTCGATCTTGCGGTATAGAGACCAATGGTCCTTGCTTCATCGATCGCCGCCTTCTTCTTCTCATACCTTTTGCTGATCTTATCCAGTTTCCGCAGGGCCTTGCAGTCCTCCGTATATCTTCTGATCGCTTCCTGCGCGCTCTGGCGTTCGAGGATCGCCTCTTCGTACTTTTTGAGCGCAGCCGGGTCTTTCTCCTGACCGGGCGCAGCTTTCGGCATCTTCGGAAGAGCAGCTCCGATCCTTCTTCTCTCCTTCTCCAGCGCTCTTGTCAGGAGCACCGACCGGTCCGTAACTTCCGGATTCCCGACCGGTCCTTCTTTTTGGGAACCCTGAAGCTCCTCTTCATATTTCCAGATCATATGATCCTCGAATGTTTTGATATTTGTCTCTATCTGCTTCTTTATATCCTTTCGTTTGGCATAAATGCCCTTCAGGATATCCTGTTCACTCCGTGCCTTCTCGGCAGTTGTACCGTTCGTCAGCGTTTCCTGCAGTGTCTGCCGCAGGAACTTTTCAACGCCTCTGTAGGAATCCGTCTGCTTCAGGGCCTCAAGTATTTCTTCACGTTGTATCTTTCTCGCCTCGTCAATCTCCCTCTCACGTCTTTGTGCGATCCTGCGTGCCTGCAGCTGATAGGCTTCCGTGTTTTCGGTATCATAAAGAGCCCCCCGCCTTTCTTCCTCCAGGCAGCGGTTCAGGAGCATTTCCACATAGTTTCGCTCTTTTTCACGGAGTCCCCATCTCTCCTTGTCACTCTTGATCCCTTCCGAACTCCAGCGTGTGGCAACGATACCACAGCCTGCCTCCACACCCCGGTTTTTCAGGTCCTTGAGCATACCGGAAGTGACACCGTATCCCATGGCCTTCTCCAGCAGTTTCGGGTCTCTCTCCAGCATGGCCTTCATCCGGAGTCCCATCTCTACGGAAAAGAATTCCATATTCTTTTCACCGGTATACCGGCCGCTGTCACTGATCCCGGTGAGATTTCGTATCCCGTTTGCGATCAGTCTTGCCAGGGGTTCCCGGTTTCCGGAAGCATATTCCGTCATGGCCTGCCTGGCGATTACTCTGGACCGCTGGATCAGGGGCACTGTCTCTGCGATATTCTCTGCTGTGGCGCGAAGTGCGCTATGCAGGGTCTCTCCTGCATAGTACGCCTGTCTCTCTGCTGCCGTAAAACGTCTCTCGGGATCTGCATTCTTTTGGGAATCCCTCATTGCATCCGGCGTCGTGGAGGCTGCTATCGCAAGCGCAACAAAATCCTTATTGGACAGACGGTCTACACCCTTTTTACCTCCGATCCCGTTAAAGCCTTCACCGATGGATGCGAGAGCGCCCATCGCCTTCACGTTTGAGAATTCCTTTATGCTCTTGAACCGGATCCCAAACAGTGTCTCCAGCCGCTCCAGCTCAGCCCTGTTCTTCTCGGGAACATAAAGCCGGTTCTCTATGCTTCTTTCCTGGGCTTCCTTCGGATAGTTATGATCCGAAGTGAGCTCCCGGAGAAAATGATTGAACTCCTTCTGCCGTTCTTCCTCCTCCCGCAGGATATCCCTGGGGTTCTCTCTTCCCTTCATGGCAAGAGACATTTCCGAAAGGGTATTATAACAGTCCAGAACCGCCTCGATCCTCGGCTGTTCATACTTCTGCCTTCCCTTATCATTTCTGCGATACGGATCCTTCTCCATCTCCCTCTGTTTATCGGAGAGATACTTTCTCGATTCCTTCGCCGCTTTATCGATGGCCGTCACCAGATTCTTTGCGTCCTCCTGGTTAAAGGTATCCTTCCGGTTCGGATCCACCGCCTTCTCCGCCAGTGCTTTTATCTGTTCCAGCTGGCCGATCAGAAGCTTATAGGACGGATTCGTCCTCCACAGATAGAGCTTGTGCCGCCTCATATCCTCAAGAAGTTCATTTGCATCCTGTCGGATCCGGGCGAAGGTGTACTTGTCCTTCAGCGTTTTTGCATAGGCCTTCTCCTGATCCTCCATCTGCTTCTTCTGCCGGTCCGTCTGCTTCTTCCGGCTTTCTTCTTTGGCCTGCTTCTCAAATACCTGCCGGAATACACTCTTTGTCTCTTCCGGCCGGAACAGACGTGTATCATCAAGATACGGCCGGTTCAGCCGGCTGAGTTTTTCATTCTTTATACGTTCCGCATTACTGAAGAACTTCTTATCATTTTTCTCCCGGGTATTCTGATCCTGCTCTTTCCTTTTGGTCTCCTCACTCCGGGTATCAATGGTATTCTCGTCCGTATGATCGGTATCGATCCCTCTTCCGGGCTTTGGCTCATCCTCTGCCACATCGTAATGACCGGGTGCGGCCTGATTCTGCAACGCTGCAAGACGGCGGCGCAGCTCCGCCTCTGCCACAGCCGGATCCTTCTTCCCGGGCTTGATATGATAGATCTCACGATCGGAATCCTCCAATCGGTCCTCGTCCGCTTCGCTTCGTTTTTGGGCCATGGTACGTAGGTAATCCGCATTCAGCCGCTTCGGAAGATATACCTTCTCCATCATCTGGACACCGGAACCATATGCATTCACACCCGGGGCTGCAAAAGCCTGATCCTCATCTTCCGCCGGCCGTGTAACAAGCACTCCCGTCCGGTTCAGGGACTTTTGAAACATAATCCCGGTGGCCTCCTGGAGCGCCGACGGCTGTTCGGTCACCGTACCGTCCTGGTTCATGTACACATACTCACTGGGGACTCCGTGGATCTTTTTATTGTCCTTCGCAAGCCTGATATCGGAGAGCCAGTTGATCTCAACGGAAAAAGGCGGTACGTTGAAGAAGGAGCCCGCCACCAGAGACTCCAAAGACGCCTTGAAGGTATGATCCGCAGGCTCTGTCCTTCCTCTCCATCTGTAGGAATCTTTATACATTACCTGATCCCCTTCGATCCCCGTGATCGTGATATAGTGCCCGGGAACATAGAAGCCCACGGGGGAATGATCCACGCGGATCGCATGGTTGATCTGCTTCTTCAGCAGGCTGACCGCATTTGCTATATAGGTGGCGGATGTATATCCGTCCTTTTCATTATCAGCGGAAAATGGCAGGATCTCCAGGGTATGCATCATGGAATTGGGTGCATGCTTCAGGATAGAGTCCGCATTGTCCGACAGGGACTTTCCGTTATCATAGTTGTAATTCTCGTCTATCACTCCGTTCTCCGGAACATTCTCTTCCCCGGACAGATCCGGCCGGTAGTTTCGGATATCCTCCTGCGTTACCTGAGCCATGCCGCGGCTCCCGACCATCAGGGCACCCGAGCAGGACCAGCAGCCGTTTGCACTGGTCTGAAAAGACGGAAGGTGGACGTCCAGTTCCGCCGCATTTTCCGTATTCCGTAGGAACGCGGGCTTTGCGCCGAGTTCGTTCCCTGCCTGCATAGCCTCCGCAGCGGCATTTTCAATGGAATTGACCTTCTCCGTCGCCGCCTTATGATGTAGAAGCATCTGGCGCTCACGGAAGGACATTTTCTCCGCTTCATTCTGCTTCGCATCATCCTCCGCCAGATACTGATCGATCTCCTGTATATTTCCGGTATTCCGGATCTTGGGATCGAGACGGTTCCGTGTCCTCGGATACTCATAAAAACGGGGCTCCGTCGATACCCTGCTCATATATTCCTGACGCACTTCCTGCGGTGTCTTACGGATATACATCCGGAGAACATCCTCATGCGACACATTCTTATTGGTAAGATACAGGGTCTCGTACTCAAAGAATCCCGGCCATTTGAACTGTACCTCCGGGTTGTTATACTGACCGGAGACCGTTTCCGCATTCGCCTTAAATACAGACGCAGGAAGCGACAGACCGTCCTTCTCGCTGATCCTGTTGACCAGCTGCCGATCCCGTTCCAGGGTCTCCTTCGTATTTACCAAGGCACGCGCCTGTTTACTGTTTCTGTCATTCTCTCCCGGGAAAAGCGTCTCGATAAGTGCGTTCACCGATTCCGCGGAGAGTTGATACAGATTCTTCAGTTCGGCCACATCCGTCCCCTGCAGTTTTCTGAATTTCTTCTGGGAATTCGGTAACTGCGTGTAAAATGTTCGAAGCTTCGACTGCAGGGCGCGGAGCAGCTGAACGGTTCCGTCGATCTGCATGAGTTTCTCCTGCAGGACCGGATCCGGCTTATCTGCATTCCCTTTTCCGGTTCTTCTTTTCGCATCGGCAGTTGTCAGACTCCTCGCATACGCATTGATCTGATCGATCTGATTCTCCAGCTTCTTATACGCTTCCAGTTCACGATAAAAATCCATAGTCCATTCCTCCGTATAAACAACCTTCTACGGAGCCGGCTCCTTATCCGGCAACGCATCCTGTTAATGATGCCCTTTTATAACCTTCCCTGCTTTTCCCTCTTTTGCCGGCTTTGTTTCTTTCCCCTTTGCCGGCTTTGCTTCTTTCCCCTTTGCCGGCTTTACCTTCTTCACCTTTCTGCCTTCGTAGGTCCGCTTCGCCGTGATCCGTTCAAAATCATTTGCCAGGAAACGATAGACATTCTCTTTCATATTCTTCCCTTTGATCAGGGGATCCAGCGCCTTTTTGAATTCAGCCGACCGGGCAAGTTCTCCGGTAACCTCCAGGAAGTTTTCATGACTCATGGATCGTCTCACAGCGTCATAATAGCAGCGTGGCTCTCCCTCCGGACGCTTCACGTCATCCAGGATCAGCTGTTGCAGCACCAGCGCTGCCAATGCCTTCCGGATCTCCGGCAGATCATCCTTCGTCAGGGGCCGGTCCTCTTCCAGGCGTTCCAACAGGGTTTCCGTCTCTTCTACCGCCCATGTCGCGGTAATGGAATGAAGACTTCCGTGTCCTTCACGAAGCGCATTTGCCCGTTCCTTCAGCTCGATGTCCGTCAGTTCCTTTTCCTCTTCCATGCTCCTCTTTACCGCCATCCGCTCGATCCTTCGCAGTTTGGCGACGGCAGCCTTGCGGTTTCTGATCTCTATGGTCTCCTGAATGACCTCCGGGCGGTCGTCCCCCGGAAGCTGCTGATATACGGTCCAGCGTTCCATTCTGCGGCGAAGATCATTATTCCTCTGCAGCACGCGATCCCTCTTCTGCTGTTCCATGACCGGTGTTACCAGCATTCTTGCACGCTCATAGAGAGTCATGGTCCTCATGGTAGCGGGATCGTTGGGATCCATCTGCATGGCCTCATCCAGTTTCTTCTTACTGTAGGCTTCCAGCTTGTTTACCAGATCCATCTCCCGGTCCACAAGCTCCTTGGTAAATCCGTTTCCCCTTTCGTAACTGTCATCCTCCAGGATATACTGCTCCTGCAGTTCCCGTGTGGTCTTTCTCAGATCCTCCAGTTCCTCCATGACCTCAGCAAAGAAGATCCGGTCCTCTTCCGGAGCGATCCCGTTCTCAGCCAGGATATTTTCCCGTATAAACTGCCCCGAGCGGTTCAGTACGAACTCATATCCGTTGTTCTTTCGCAGGAACTCACGGAAACGTTCCTCATTCTCTTCGAAATCCTCCCCTTCGGTGATGGCTGCATTATCTAGCGCATGTGAGATCATGGACTTGTATTCTTCTCTGTAATCCTGTTCTTCCCGCTCCAGCCGGTCAGGATCCTCTTCCGCCATCTGACGGAGTTCTTCATCTGCCAGGATCTCCTTTACGTCATTCTCCGTTACAAAGCGGAAATCATGGGAAGCGAAAAGAGCCTCTTTTACCTCTTCAAAGAACGGAGTAATGAAAGCGATCAGACCATTCTCCCTTCTCATACGTTCCTCCGACAGCCGGAGATTCTCATTTATGGCACCCACCAGCATAGCCAGTGCCACAACGTTCATAATCCGCTTCTTTTCCTCCTCTGTCTTTGCGCGTTCCATGGTCTCCTGAACCTCATCCCTTGCGGACTTCACCAGGCTGAGGTGCCGGCTTACCCAGGACAGTTCCTTCTTTGCCCGCTGGGTGAGCTTCCCCGTTTCCGGATCGGTTTCTCCCTGCAGTTCGGCCATACGCTGTTCCAACTGACGGATCGTCTTATCAATGGTGTCCATCAGTTTCTTTGCATCTGTTTTCTTATTTCCCATTCTCACGTACCTCCTGTCCAAGTACTAAAGGATGATACATTCCAAACCATGGAGTCATGGTTTCGGTCTTTCTCTTACAGAAAATGCCGGCCAGAAGGCCGGCATCTCATATGGCAGTTCGATCCTTTGCGCAGACTTCATGCAATGCGCCGGTCTCCCCGCCCGGAATGACACGGCCTGTTACGGCTGCTAGGGCGTTTCTCCCTGGTCTGCCGGAGTCTGACCTCCTCCCGCATCCGTTGCCGGTGCTTCCGTGTTATTCTCCTCACTGGTCGTCGTCTGCTCAGTTGTTTCCGGCTTCGGCGTGCTTTCTACCGAAATGTAGATCGTATCTTTCAATTCCGGATTCTCCACCGAAGTGATCTCTACCTTGTATTGAACCACATTGCCGCTGGTGTTCTCGGGCACCTTGAAGCTGTAGTCCGTAGCGCTCTGCTTGGTAACCGTAGCACTTGTCACATCCTCGCCGGCATCTCCGACCATACGATAAGCATTGACCGTGACACCTTCCGTGGAATTCGTAAGTGCAGCCTTTGTCTTCAGAACATCTCCCGCCTTCGCGACCAGAATACTGTTATGATCCCGTACCGGTGCCTCAGCCCCGTCGTTCACGGCGTAGGTCGAAGCCATGGTGATCTCCCGGCCCTCCACCGATACATAGATGGAATCTACAAGATCCGGCGCATCTACCGGGGATACATCGATCCGGTAGATCGCGATATCGGCAGTCGGATTCTTCGGTACGTAGAAGTAGAAGATCCTGGAATCCGGCGGTAACACAAGGGTTTCCGGCGGTACCTCTTCTCCCGCTTCTCCAACCATCCGGTACGCCTTTGCAGTAAATCCGGCCGTGGTAGCCTTTAGTGTCACCGTACCTGCGATGATATCACCGGGAACGGCAACCATCTGCATATTATGATTCTTGACCTGTTGATTTGCAGTATTATTCTTTGAGATATAGGTCGTAAATTCTACGGAATTCAGGCGAAGCACCCCGCCGTTCTCCATGCCGTCAAATGTCTGTTCCATTTCCCTCGGCAGATAATTGGTGTGGAAGCCTGCATCATATTCCACCTTGGATATGGTCCAGGTAGCGCTTCTTGCTTTATACAGTGTCGTAGCCAGTTCACTCGTGGTAAGACCGTCTGCGAACATACCGGTACCTTCTCTTAACTGTTTCACCAGACTGTCGACCGCGGAAGCTCCGCCACGCGACATTCCGTCAGTACCCGGAACCGGGATCTCCACATCCGGATCATACGGACAGAGTTCCAGATTCTGTATGCCCATATCCGTATCCATATCCGCCAGGAAGAACTGTATCGTTACCGGCTTCTCGGATGCAAAGGTCTGGGCATCGCCCTGTATATAATTCCTGATATCATTGAACCATACGACGCGGGGCTGTCCGATCACGTCCGTATAGGACAGTTTCATACGTACTGCCGCATCCTTGGTTCCGTCCGAAGTCTTGGGCGGATTCTTGGATGTAAATGTAAGGGATACCGGCGTAACGCTCTTCTCACCCTTCATCGCAAAGGTTGTTGTTTTATGTCGTGTGACTTTGTCGGACAGTTCATAATTATCCGCAAAGGAAGCATACGACCGCAGCGTCTTTGTTTTGACCGGCTCTTCTCCCGGCGTATCACTGGCCACGGACTTCACACTGTATACCACTCCCGCGGAAGCATAGATATTTCCCTTGACATTTCCGTATGCAGCGATCCGGTATCCGGTGATCGCACGAACATAGGGAACATCAAACTTCACCTCTGCCACCAGTCCTTCACGGATCGATTTATACTCCTGATCCGTAAGGTATACATAGGGTGAGATATACTCCTTGGAGCCTCCGTCTATGGACGAGGTATAGGTAAATGCCACCGCAACATCATTATTAACACTTTGAAGATTGATCGGCTTGGTCTTGCCTCCGAAAGCAAGCAGGATACTCTCCTCCGTCGAATCTTCATATTGGTTGAAGTAATCCAGATCAGCCGACAGCCGCAGTGCCGCAGTCGTATCGAAGAAATTACACGTACTGCTGGACAGGATCACGTCACCCTTCACATGCTGTATGATCGCATGATTGAAGGAGATCTGTGAACTGGTACACTGAATGGACAGCTTATCCATGCTGACAAAATTCGGGGCCTTCACACCGGTTGCGTAATAGAGTCTGTGCCCCATTCCGTCCTTGCCGGTCTTCAGGTCACATGCCGCCGCCATCTTCTGGGCGTAAGGGATACTATAGGCCAGATTTGCGTGTACGACACCGGCATCATCATTCTGATCCACGGAATCCTCAAGTGTGTCAAAGAAACTATCTGCATTTCCGCCTGAAACGGTCGGGTATACATAGATATTTACCGTATCATCGCTGGAATCCGGGATGCGGGCCACAGGTGTTGCCCACTGCTCGGAGCTCCATACAAGCTCATTATCCGTGAAATTGATCGGTCCGATCTTCGTAGCCGTTCCCATCGGCAGATACTTGGAATACACCTTACTCTCGCTGTTGAGGGCAAGCTTCTTGGTCTTGAAGTTCCGGTAGAGTTCTCCGCTGTCCGTAAGCTGGACCGGTCCGTCCTCCAGGATCTGGGACACACTGACCTTACCGATATTCAGATATGCACCTTCATTGTTCTTGGTCTGTGCCGTAAATGTGATCGACTTGAGACTCTTCAGATCCGAGATCGAAGGCATGATGAATCGATCCTGTTTTCCCGGCCGGAACATAAGGTCCGGATCGGAGATGGAGCCCTGCCCTGCCGAACTTACGGCCTGTACAGCCGGATTCGTCGCTGCCTCCATCGTGGCTGCGGATTTATTCTGGTATGCCGCAAGGCACTGAACCACATCAAAATCCGTTGTTGCTACGGAATTGTCCGACGCCTTGATATAGGTAACCGACGCCCATACCGATCCCTGGAACTGATGATAATCTCCTTCCCACGGAAGCGTGGAAACCTCACAGAGAAGCTTGACCGAACGCTCCTTATACGGGTTGGTAAATGACTGCGCCAGTTCCTCACTGCTTCTTGCACGAAGTCCGCGGATGGATGAATTCTCCGCCTCATCCCTGTAATCAATCTCAATCCAGCCGACCTGATCAAATACATAGGATATATGGGTGCCACCGGTTGTCTGCTCGGTAACCGTGATGGTGTCTATATTCAACTTATCAAACGGCTTTGAATCCGACGCAAGATCCTCCGGAACGATATTGATCTTCTCCACATCACCATAATCCCGGTTCGTCGAGATCGTGAAATTCTCCGTATTTCCGGAGCGGAATGCGTCACCTGCCAGCTGCTGGTTCGCCTGAACATAGGCGCTTTTTCCGTTACTGAATACCAGCTGGAAGTAGAAGTAGTTTACGGATCCCGCATCACCGTTTCCGGTATCCACATCAGAATCCTTCGCCACTTTAACCGCCACATTGTAGGTCTTTCTCTTTTTAAAGAAGCCCCAGTCTGTCTGCGTCTGGGCATGCGTCATCTTATAACGGACTGCAGAATAATCCACATCCTTTCCGTCAGTGACCGAACCCTTGCCGAAATCGATATTCAGGGTCTGATCCTGCAGGAATAGCTGACCGCCGTATTTCCAATAATCCACATCGCTCTCTTTGCCTGTATCTTCATAGATCGGCTGCCCGTCAGGACCATAATAGATATTTCCCTGCTCGTCCTTGACCGGCTTCTTATCACCTTCCTTTGTTCCGTCACCGTTCACGTTCTTTCCGTTCTCATCGGTGATCCTGGATGAGGTCCTGGCCAGATTGAATACCTCCGCCGAGAGCATCTCTCTGGTGATCCAGTATCTGGTCCCCTTGATGGTATCGGGCGCGATATAGGCCTTACGCCCGGTATATTTTTCCACATAATCTATGGTAAGATTCTTCATCTCCCAGAAATCACTTCCGGAATGGGTAATCTCGGCCTTCGTGAACTCCTGAAGGCTCTTGGCCTCGATCAGGAAGGATATGCTTCCTCCCCTTTGCAGCCCGTTTTCAGAAATGTAGCTGCCACCCGTTGTTGACGGCCAGGGACCGAGGAAATCCTCCGCCGCTGTCTTTACATTATAGGTTTCGGTATGTCCTGCATCCCCGTCTGCATCCAGGTAGGAGAATCTGACATTTACGTCACCTGAGGTTCCCGCATTTTTCTTGTCCGTCGTATAGATCGTTACCATATAGACATCGTTCAGGGCCTTTGTGGCAATGATCGGACTTCCGCTCTTATACTTAACCAGATCGACCTTCACGGAACTCCCCGGTTCGAACATCTTTCCGCCAACCGTGGTGGTATAATAGAGCATCGGCTGCTGCGACGCAAAAACGTACTCCAGCGTTGCGCCTGCGAGATGCTTGCCGTTGCTGTCGGTACCACCCCTGACAAACGGCATACATCCGCCTTTATACATGGAGCATCCGGACAGACGGATCACCTGCTTGGAAACTCCGCTGAGATTTGTCTGCATCTTTGCCGTCGGAGAAGACATCTTGATCCCGTTTGCTTCCAGTGCCTTGTCTGCGGCTCCTCCGACCCTGATCACTGCGGAAGCGCTCACTGCCTCGAATTCCGGAAGGACTCCCTGGAAAGCAATGGTGTCCCCTTTCTGGGCAAACCCGTACAGTTCCGAATCACCCTCCGCAGCTCTTGCCATAATGTAACTGCTGAGGACCACGGGAAGTGAAACCTTTCGGTTCCAGCCATGCACATCACGATACTGGATCTCCAGAACGATATCCTCGACGATCCCCATATCACCCTTCAGATTCACTCCGCTGGAATTCAGGAATGAGCTGATCCCGGACCCGATCTGATCCGTAAAATCAAAGCGGAAGGAATAGAGGTCATCATTTACCGCAAATCCCTTTTTATGATCCTGTGTATCATAATTCTGAATATCAAAGTACAGGGATTCCGTTCCCCCGATACTGATCATTGTGTCATTCTTTGAAGCCTGCAGGGTCAGCGTTCCCTGATTCTTCTTGATCAGTTCGGCGATCTGATACCCTTCAAAATCAAGGAAATATGAGCCTGATACAAGACCATACTCTTCATAACCCTTATAGCTGTTCATTTTGTAGAGCGAAAGCCCCTGCACCGTCCACTGACCCTTGGCCAGATAGACATCGATACTGTTAACGGTTTTGATCTCGGCATCGGTCCGGAATGCAAAATCCTGAACACTCCAGGCTGCAAGCTTGGAATCCGTCGGACCCGCTTCGCTGTAACCCGTCTTCTTCAGCTGCTCGCCGCCGTATGTGGCAGTAATATCAGAAACGCCCGCCTTCTTCGCATAGTAATTCAGGAGCGCCCTGCTTCTGCTTGCAGCATCAATTCCCGGAAAGACATACTGCGATCTGGAGATCCCGTCGGTATCGACATATTTCACGGAGAAATAAAGCACGGTGTCTCCCGCGGATGCTCCGGTTGATGCCGTAAGGACATAGGTATTCTCCGGTGCGGTGATCGTAGTCCGTCCCGACCAGGCGGTCATATTCTTAAATGCAGTATAGGACGGAGCCGGATCCGCACTCACCTTATACGGCGTCACCTCCAGTGCTGCCGCATCGGCATTGCCGTTCCCCTGGCCCTGACTGCTGCCCTGACTCTGACCGGCATTTCCCGTCGCTGCCCCGGTTTTCTTCTCATCCGAATCTCCGGACAGGGGCATGGAGGACTTCTGCCCGTCATTCGGTGCCGGCGTTGCTACTCCCGAACTGTCCTCATCCGGTGCGGCATACACGGTCCCCGTACCGACAAAAGGATAGTACGCGAAGAAGAACGCCGCAAGCAGCACCCTCGCTATCACTTTCTTATACTTGTCGAATCCTGTCATATCAATTCCTCACATGTTCATTGATCCGTTCCATATTATAAAAAACCATCTCAAATACCGCGAAATGGCACAGATATCCCGTTTTTTATCCCATATTATCACGATAAGGGCAACAAAAGAGCAACAAAAGAAAATAAGCGATGCCCTGTCTATGCTTTTTCCTTCCCCAGATAAGTGAAACTGACCATGGTCATGTCATCATACTGGGGCTCTTCTCCGGCAAAACGGTCGACAGCCTCTTTCACACATCTGATCAGTGACTCATCCCGGATGGCGGGATCTTCGTTCAGGGCTTCCACCAGCCTGTCATTTCCGAATCGTTCCCCATCCGGAGCCTTCGCTTCTGTCACGCCGTCCGTATAAAGGAAGATCCGTTCTCCCGGAGCCAGACGGAAGTTGTATTCCACATGTTCCATTCCGGGAAGGAAGCACATCGGCGAACCATGTGCCGTCTTCTCGATCCGGTATCCCCCTTTCATATCCTTCTTCAGGATCGCAGGGAAATTGTGTCCGGCATTGCAGGCATTTACTTCTCCTGTGGCCAGATCCACGATACCCAGCCAGGCCGTTACAAACATTCCGGCTTTATTCTCCTCGGACAGTTTCTCTTCGGCATAGGCTATGATCTTTGACGCACTTCCGCCCATTCCGGCACGGGCCTTGATGAGGGTCTTGGAAACCGCCATGAAGAACGCCGCTCCCACACCCTTGTCGGATACATCCGCGATCAGAAGCACCAGGTGTGTATCATCGATCAGGAAGAAATCATAGAAATCCCCGCCGACCTCCCTTGCGGGTTCCATAAAGGCTGCAACAACAAATTCCCCGCGGTTGGAAAGGAGTTCCCCGTCCGGCAGTACGTTTCGCTGAAGATCCGCAGCGAAGGAAAGCTCCGTCTCCAGACGTTCACTTTCCCTGGACATCCGCGCGATCTCTTCCATATTTGCAACCGTATCCTCCTCCATCTTGTCGATGGATTCGGCCAGAACACGGATCTCCGTGATCCCTCCCACTGTCTCGGCCAGTTCCTGTTCCGATCTCTTATTTTCCCCGGCAAATCGTTCCGCCTCTCTTGTAATGGCACCTACAGGCTTCACTACCCGGCTGCGGAGATATAATCCGATGATCAGTGTAGCGATCAGGATCATGCTGAGCCCCATGATCGTAATACCTATCACGTAACGCCCCGAGGTATTCACCATGTTCTTTATGGAGCGGTTGACAACGAGTACTGCGTTCTTCTCCCCGTCTTTTTTCAATATCTTCATCATGCTTACCATCGCTTCTCCGTTGTCCAGATAATCGATGGTAACCGCCTCCGCCTCGCTGCCCTCCCAGATCTTCCTCAACTCATCTCTGTCTTCCGCCCTGTCGATATTCAGGGTATTTCCGACAACCCCGTAATCCACCTCATTTTCTTTCAATTCATTATTTTGATACATGACGACCACAGCCTTCGAATAGTTCGATGCCGGATCCGGAATGATCATCCCGATCTGATCGATGTTTTGGGCATGAATGACTGTATTAAAACGCATCGCAATATTCGTGAAAGCGCCAAATGTCATATAATCTCCCGTTATGTCGCTATCCGTCTTGCTGTCGCTTTTGCTTCCTCCTCCATCCGAATCCAGACGCTTCAGCTCCTTCATCCGATCCGATCCGACCTCCAGATAAAGGGCTGCATCCCATACCTCCGCATCCGACACAAGAGAATCGGCGATCTGCTTCACGATGGACGTCGTTTCCTTCAACATGGTCTGTGTAAAGACCTGATAGCTGAATACACCGATCAGCACTGTAAGAAGAGTCAACATGATAATGATCGATGTAATGATCTTCACCGACAGCTTATTAAAAAATCTGCGGATCTTCGCCATGGCACCCTCCCAACATTTCTATCTTATGTCAACCCGCATTCTGCGCAGATAGACAGGATAATTTTACATCATAAATCCGGCCTTTTCAAGAAGAGATACCCGACGTTTCCCCCCAGTGATCCACGGCTTTGATCTGCTTCCGGCGTATGATGAACAGAATGATCAGGATCAGCATGATAAGTACAAGTACCGCTCCCGGAGATCCCTCCACCCCAAAGCCGGTATCATGGAAGAATCCGCTGTGACTCTCACCCTTTTCCCGGAAAACGGAATATACGGCTTCGTTTCCGCTGTTCTTTAAACCGAAGAGGATATTCTGCGTGAAGTTCCATCCGGCATGAAGGAGCACCGCTCCCCAGAAACAGTCAAAATACAGGACCAGCAGGGATAAGAGGAGTCCCACCGCAAGAAGATTCAGGAAAGCCCACAGGTTCATCCCTCCGTTAAAGATATGGAGGACGGCAAAAAGCCCCGTATTAATGAGAACTGCCACAAGGGGGCTCCTGTATCTCCGGCGGAGCTTCTGAAAGAGATATCCTCTGCAGGCAAGCTCCTCCGCACCGGACTGGATCACCACCGCCACGAAGAGAAGGAATACCCATCCTGCATCCCATGACCCCGGTTCAAGTGTCACCTCTCCGGTCTGCACGGCACCCAGAACACAGATGGTATTTGCCGCGGTTCCAAGGATAAGACATGTAAAGATCAGGAGGAGCTCCCTCCATCCGGTCTTCATCCTGAGAAAGCGAAACAGGGGACGGTCTTCCTTCCAACAGGCCATCCGCAGCAGTGTAAGGATCCATATCCCTGCAAAGGAAGCATACATCAGGAATATATAAAGCTGCGGAGATATCCCCGATGCTTCCACCGCCTGTTTCATATCATCCGTATCGGTAACGATACCAAACGCCATATAGCCGAGCTGTGGCAGCCCGCCTCCAATGATCATAAGGGCAGCCGTAATGGCACATGCCGCGAGCCAGTGATCGGAGCGCTTCCCCGTTGCACGTTCATACTCCGCCGGAAAATGATGTATTTGTTTCATATTCTGATCCCCGTCCGGTCTGTCAGGTTCCTTCATTTTTACCTATCACCCCTTATGATCCTTCTTTTTTTTTATTTTATAACACCCGGTGCAACAAATGTGCAACAAAACCCGGTTTTCATTCAAAGCGGTTTTCATACAAAAAAAGCGGGGGCTGCCACCTGTGCAACAGATGAAACAACCCCCATAGTTAAAGAATGATGAAGCAAACTATACCGACCCGGTCTTACTCTTCATAGAAAGATACATTTCCCTTATCATCTACGTTAAATGCCGTAAGGTCGGTCATCAGATAATCACTGTACATATCTTCGATGATGAAGGCATACATGAAGTCACCCTCACTCATCAGACCGTATACGATCTCCATATCTGCTCCGACGGTATATTCCTGACCTTCATAGTCGGTTTCCGTCATCTTGTCATCCAGTGTGATACTCTTGTACTGCGGAACGATCTTGTCGCCCTCTTTCAGTTTCTTGAACTCTCTTGCTGCGGCACCATGGGAATCCAGACCATCCCATGCACCGTCGATGGTGATCTTTCCGTCACTCAGGGTCTGGCGGATACGGAGATTGGTCTCCTTTCCGTTCAGTTTGATGGGTGCCGAGTAGATCACATGTTCATCGTTCTTGTCCACGATGACCGTTGCCAGATTCTGTCCGTCCGGAAGGGACAGCCAGTATCCGTCGAACTGATCCTTGAAGATACCCTTCTCCCAGTCACAGTCCACATCATAGGTGTCGCCCAGAAGGAGGATCTCATTTTCACCTAATACCTGATATACATTTGCATAGACATCCGAAGTATGATCCAGGGAATACTTGGTCAGCGTGAAACGGAAGACGCCATCCTTGTCCATGGCCGGTTTCCGAAGGAACTTGATATGTTTGCTCTCTCCGCTCTTCTCATAAGAATCCGCATAATCAAAATGCTTGGTAGCAGACCGCTTGGTCTTAAAACTCTTTGTGGTCTGGTCATAGTCATAATCGGAATTGTAATTCCAGTTTCCGTTGTCATCATAGAGCTCGGTATCTTCATAACCACCGCTTGCAGAATTAGAGGAAGCATACTGATACTGGGTGATATCCAGCCCTTCCGCCTCACCGTCTACAGCTTCCCATTCCTCGGTCTCAGCGTTATAGCGATAATACTTCTGATCGCTCTCGGTGTAGCTGTACTGAACATCATCCTTTACGAAATAACAGGTTCCCGTATTCTCATCCTTGTAGAAGTTAGACTGCTCATCTGCCTGCTTGTTATTCTCTTCGTTGCTGTAATAGGATGCTCCGAATTCATGCCGGTCAATGAAGGACATGTAGTAGGGACTGATACAGATATCATTAAAGGTCTTCAGCTCCTCGGATCCGTTGATCCCGAAGGGATAGAAGATCGAAAGACCACATGCATTCGGATGATCTCCTCCCTGGATCTTATAGAGGACTGCTTCATTTATGGCATTCTTGACAGCCTCACCGTTCTCGGAATATGCACTGCAGGCATCCACCAGGCCTCCGAGATCCACCATATTGGTATATCCCTCATTTCCGTTGTTGGAACCGAAGGACTCCGATCCGGTGATCTCACGGATCATGGTGGACAGGGAGTCTGCATCCTCACCCTTCTCGTAGATATCCTTGGCAAATGTATTGAAGGACGTGATCACGTCATTCAGTTTTGAAAGATCCGTGACAGCCAGAGTACAGCACTGGTAATCTCCTGCATCGGTGCAGCCCTGAAGGAAGGAATCACATACGACCTTACCCAGGTCGCCTCCGGATGCTCCGGGATTCTCCGCCAGGAAGTTTCCGATATCCGTATAGCTCCAGCCTGCACCGGGCTCAAGCTCCTCCGAACCGAACATATAATTTGCGTAGTTCGCCATGATATTGGCGCCCTCGATATTTCCCATAAGGCATGCATCAAATCCGATGAACTCGAACTTCTCAGACATGAACTGCTGCGTGCTGAGCATCGCATCATTGATCTCACGGAGTGTCAGTGCATTCGAGTCATTCAGTTCATCAAAGCAGACACCTGTTATGGATCCTCCGCCGTGATCCCAGAAGATCACACCCATCTTATCAGCCGGATAATTCTCAACGCCCCAGGTAAGATAATCCATCAATGTAGACGGATCACCCATATTTGTCACATCTTCGGAATGAACTTCCTTAACCTCTCCGTTCTCGATCACAAAACGCTGGGTTTTGGATGCATCAACCAGCTCCGATGACCACTGGGATGCCCCACCGGTTTGAACTACAAAACGAACCTTGTCGCTCGGAGTGGCCTGTGTCATCTCGGTAATGTCAGAGAATGCAGCTCCACTGCCGGACTCCAGATCCGAACCGCAGATATAAAGGAAAATGGTCCATGTACCGTCCGCTCCCATGGAGGTGCCGTCCAGTTCCGGCCGGGAAATGGTCATCTCACCGCTTTCCTTATTTACGGACATCTGCATGGGAGTCACTTCAGCGGCTTTTTTCACCGCCGTTCCATCCTCCGTATCCGCTTCGGAAGAAGCAGCCGTACTGTCTCCCGTTGCGGCTTTATCCTTGGACTCCGTGCCGGAATCCGAACTTCCGCAGGCAGCCATACCAATCGTCATAACGCCGGCCATTACGGCTGCGGCGATCTTTTTCCTGATAGAATACCCCTTTTTCATTAAATATTTTCCCTCTTTTCCTTTTTTCATACACCTGTTTCATATCAGTTTTCTTAAAAGGGCGTGGAACCCATCGACTCCACGCCCATTTTCATATTTGATATATGAAACTATATGCTGATATTACTCAGCTGCTTCGCCGCCTTCTGCAGGCTGCTCAGCTCCGTCTGCCGGTGCTGCTTCGCCGCCCTCTGCAGGCTGCTCAGCTCCGTCTGCCGGTGCTGCTTCGCCACCCTCTGCCGGTGCTGCTTCGCCACCCTCTGCCGGTGCAGCCTGACCAAAGGTATAGGAGCCTTTTTCTGCCACATACTCGGAACCATTATCAAACTTGAATGTAAGAGTCTTGGCATCCTTGTTGTACAGCATGCTCATAACAATGTTGTCATCCTTCTTGAGCTCAACTCCGTCGGACTTGTATGCCGGCTTATACTCCTGAGTTCCTGACTTACCTGTAAGTGTCGCCTTGTCACCATCAAACTTGAAAACCATCATCAGGTCATCAACCGTAACTCCCATTGTGGCAGCTACTTCTTCCGGTGTCTGTCCGTTGATCTTGGTTACCTTCCATTCTCCCTGAACATCCTTCTCAACACCACAGCCCACGAGACACAGTCCCATCAACATTGCGGCCACAAGTACAAGGACCAGTTTCTTAGTTACTTTCTTCATCATCCTTTACCTCCATAAATGTTTTTTTTGGTAACGAGTTCATTTTACACAGAACCGTGCGAATTTCAACATTTTTGGCACTTTCTTCCAAAAGGTGGCGTAAAAAGACAAATTGGCACCAATGGCGCCAATTTGTCACGAAAAGCGCATTTCGTTGTCAGAAAGCGAAAATCACCCTTCTCTTCATTATCAGATTCCATGTTGCCTCACGGCTGTATCGCCACCATTTCACGCGGCTGTAATGCCGTCACGATCCTGTGCAGGGCGGAATAGATGATGCTGACGGCATAGATATAAACCGCTGTTTCGATCTTTCCAAGGAAGATAAGACAGAGGACAGAGAGAATGAGATTCCCTATCGCATAAACCATCCCGATCCGCCATCCCGGAGAACCGCTGCGTTTCATCTCCCTGGCGTGAAGCAGTGAGATCACACCGTATATGGCATGAACCACCAACAGATACAGCATCACATATGTAATGGGGATATCATTCAGAGACATGGTGAATGCGGCGAAATCAACGGCAATGATCCCCCGGTACAGCAGGCTTTTCCCACCCACCATCTTTCGTCCCAGAAAAAAGTAAAAGATCAGATATCTGAATCCGAAGATCACCAGTGCAAATGAAAGGACCCCGACCACAATCCAATAATTGTTCTTCGGTTCAAGGATCAGTACCAGTGCAAGAAAGATCAGGATGATACTGATCACGGTATTTCCGATCAACTGCAGTTTTCTCATTGATCCTTCGCCCCCTTTCCCTGTTCGGCGGATCCGGCTTTCCGGACGTCCTCAGCGTCAGCCTTCGATAAAGCATCCCTCTGCAGCTGTACACTGCTTCCGGTCAGATAGAGTGTTTTCCCTGCCAGCGGATTTCCGGAAGCAGCGATCTCCTCCGTCACCATACGTTTCTGCCTGAGAGCCCCCAGAATAAACTGACCGAGCCAGGTGTTCCCGTGATCCCGGGAGGTCATGTATTCCTCCTGATGCCTGTCTGCCTGAAAATCCGGGATCTCTTCCCCGAATACTTCCTCCCCAAGCTGCTTCCAGTCATCACTTGCCCACAGCTGACGACGACGGATGATCTCCCTGATCCGCTGGTCGTAGGGTGCGAATGCTTCAAAATCGTAGGTATCCTTTTTAAATTCGGGAATTTCCCCTCTTAAATATTTCAATGCATGGATCATCTGGCCAAAGGCATGATAAAAATCCGAAGGATTGTCCTTCCGTATCTTCCCATAGCCTCCCCATGCCGGGAGATAACTGTATACCGCAAAACTGTAATCCGGAAAATGTCCTGCCCGCCCATGTCCTAGGTTCATTATGGAACGCTCATTTGACTGATAGGGACTGTTGATATAGAATCCACGGTCCGGATCATCCGGAACTCCGAGAGCATGCTTGAATTTCACCTGCTTCTGGGTTCCGTCCGGCATTTCCTCATAGAAATACCGGTTTGTATTATTGATCACCAGCGACGGCGTGCCCGCAAAATAACGGTGTGCCCAGGTATCCGCCAGCACATGCATGGCAATACCCATGACCATGGGCGCTCTTCCCTTTGCCAGTTCCACGGTCTTCACCAGCAGATCACTGTTGGTATTGCAGATCAATCGGTATTTTCTCCGGTACCACCTCGTTCCCTTCACCTCTGCATACAGATCCCCGGGAAGGAAATGGAAGGATGACCATATCTGTGTGATCTCCTGGATCCCCTGACGGTTCAGGGTCATATCCGCAAGATCCAGCTGGAACTGGGTGGTGGCTGCCTCAGTCGGACCGCCGATCTTCACCAGATATGCCGCATTAAAGAAGTCTATGAGGGCCGCTCCTTCAGCGATCTCTCTCATCTCCGCCGGTGTAAAGCCCGCAAATCCGGCAGCTGCGTATGTTGCATAATAATGAAAATCTACCTGCATACTGCCTCCGATCCCAAATCCTCTGCCGCCAGAACCTTCTTAAGCTTTCCGACACGGATAGACGAAACGAATAAATGTATTAAAAGAATAAAAACAGTAAGATCCACAAGACCCGAAGACAACATCGTATCCCAGGCCTCCGTGTCACCTGTGTTTATACTGTCAGCTGCTGTTCCCACACCCTCCAGAAGATTGGACAGGACCAGGAGAACGATCAGGATACGATATCCGTATCGCTTTTTATTTCCCTGTTCCTTTCCGTCCGCTCTTGCGGACAGGCCGACATAGATATAGAGTCCCACGACCACCAGCATGGAGATCAGCACTGTGATTATCTTGACTGTAGCCATATCATCTTCCAGGAGGGAAAAATCCTCCAAAAACTGCCGCAGCATTCCCTTGTTGATCACAAAGAAAAGAATGAGCCGGATCAGTGACCATAAGCCAAATGCAATGACCGCAGTTCCGCCGATCACCAGATTATCCTGATATTTTCTGAGCTTGATCAGCTCTATACGTTCTTCTAACATTACCCGATGCCGTCTCCTTTCTTGATAATTTAACCGCGTTTCAATGATGACGCAGCATTCGGAAAGGTAAAATAAGTATCCGGATAGGGTTCATCCGCCAGCATGAAATGCCACCACTCACATTCCAGCGGCAGAAACCCGTTTCTCACCATCACCCGTTGAAGGAACATCCGGTTCTCATACTGTTCCTCCGTGATCCCGCGGTAAGTCGGATGGGACACCTCACTGAAGAGATCAAAGGGTCCTCCCATATCCACTTCCTTTCCCGAATTCATATCCAGCAGTGTCAGATCGATAGCGCTTCCCCGGCTGTGGCTCGACTGTTTTGCGATATAGCCTTTGCTGAACAGATCCTGCTTCTGCAGTTCCGGATAGAAATACGGTTTCATCCGTATATCCTGGTCCTCGATCCCCCAGAATACGAACTGCTTTACCGCACAGGCCGGTCGATAGGCATCAAAAACCTTCAGCCGGTAACCGCTAACAATGAGTTCATTGCTGACAGCCTTCAGGGCACGGGCCGCCTCCTTCGTCAGAAGCGCCACCGGCTCTTCATAACCGTCGATCCGTTCACCTATAAAATTAAATGTGGAATGATATCTGATCTCCTGAATGATACCCGGAACATGATCCGACAGCATAACAAATCCGGAAGCATCTTCCGTATCGGTCCTTTGTGCCATTGGAATTTCCCCCTTCTTCCTCCTCCGGGTCATCCCGGAATCTCTGTCTCTTCCATTATACCTTATTTCCCGATATATCGCCATAAGGAACATCCATAGGTTATCCTTTCCGGCATGTCTTATTTTGCAAATCCGATGATTCCCTTCTTTCTTTATATTCGGGGATGTGGTACAATAGATTTGTATTTCTATTGTACTACACAAGAGGAGGGTATTACTATATGGGAAACACGAATGAAAGCACAGTCTATGAGGATGCAATCTGGTCAATCACTCTTCGGCCCAGAAACCTGACACACGCAGGTGAGCCTGACAGAAAGGTCTGGGTCAGCAAGAAAGGAAATGAAGTAGCACATTTTACCGATAAGTATCGTGGTTATGGTCATTACATGGACCATGAAGACATGCTGGATCCCGAAATCTCCGCTTCGGCAAGAAAAGCCTGGGAGATGCTGAAGGAGGGTCCCTTCACCCCTGAAATGCTGGAATCCATTCGTGCTGAGGTTGCAAAGATCATGAATAAGGAAGCAGAATCATAAGCTGCTGCAGAACGGGGCTGTCCTGAACGACAGCCCTTTTTTATTGCTTTTTTTGCCCTTTCTTCTCTCCCCGCAAATGTCGCATGTCATGCGACCATCTCCTCTCCCGTCCGGCCTATAATAAGCTCAACAAAGAAAACAACCGGGAACCCCGGCCAATAAGAAGAGGAGGAACTCATTATGAAGAAAGGTCTTACCGAAATCGTTTTTATCCTTGACCGAAGCGGATCCATGTCCGGGCTGGAAGCTGATACCATCGGCGGGTACAACTCCATGCTGAAAAAGCAGCAGAGGGAAGCCGGAGAAGCACTGATCTCCACAGTCCTTTTTGATGACAAGGTCGAGATCCTGCATGACCGCAAGCCTCTGGATCAGGTGTCGCCCATTACGGATAAGGAATACTTCGTCCGTGGCTGCACTGCCCTTCTGGACGCCGTCGGCGGAGCCATCCACCATATCGGAAACATTCATAAATATGCCAGAAAAGAGGATGTTCCCGAGAAGACCCTGTTTATCATCACCACGGACGGCATGGAAAATGCCAGCCGGAATTACACCTACGACAAGGTGAAAAAAATGGTGGAACGTCAGAAGAAAAAATATCACTGGGAATTCATTTTCCTCGGAGCAAATATCGATGCCGTTGAAGTAGCCGGACGTTTTGGCGTAGCTTCCAACCGGGCTGTCCGCTATGAATGTGACAGCGAAGGGACTGCCCTGAACTTCCAGGTTATGTCGAAAATGGTCTCCTGCGCAAGAAGCGCTCCCACCGCTGCGAAAATGGAAGAATACTTCGAGGCGGACGAGCTTCTCGCCCCCATCCAGGAGGATTATAAAAAGCGCCACAAGGCATGAGAGTCAAAAGAGAGAGTCAAAAGAGAGAGAACCGGGCAGCGAAGTCCGGTTCTCTCTTCATTATTTCTATTTTATTTCTTCCCCTGCCACCTGTGCAGGCACATTTCCGGGAGGGATCCTTACTCACCCAGAAGCGGCTGCCTATGATCAAAAAGCGCAAGGTTAATGGTATAGGTATCATAGACTCCATGCTCGATAAAATACTCTATGATCAGATCAAACTTGTTGCTGTGGGACAGGGCAAATCCTGCACGCTTCAGGAAATCCTGCGTTTCATCCAGATTCAGACGGAGCGCCAGAGCGAAGGCCACGGCCGTCATCTTCTTGGGCTGATATTCTTCCTTACCCCGGATCTTGGAGAAGAGCTTCCTGTCCACATTTGCGCGCTTATAGACTTCCACATCCGTGTATCCCTTTTCATCAATCCACCAGAGCAGTGCCTCCTGCCAGGTATCATCGATGTGCTTCATCCGCTCCTCCAGCGTATCGGAAGCCGCCGCATCTTCAAGGGCAAGGACAGCTTTTTCTTCTTCCTGTTCGTTTACGGAAATACCGGGCGTCGGCATGGGCATCGCAGCCGTGTAGACGTCATCCTCCATCCGCATGCTGTCTTCTGTCGGCCTCTGCATCGGAGCGGACGCCATTCCTATTCCCGAATGCCTCCCCGAATATTTGGCGTGATGTGTCTTTCCGTACTCCTCCTTCTTCTTTGCCTCTACCGTCTTCTCATCGATATATGCGTCGATCTCCGAGAAGATCCTGCCGGACAGGACAAAGGAATCGGAATCAAAGACCACCAGGATGATCTTCATTTCATGATCCTTCAGATATTCCGTGAAGACCGAAACGGCGATATTCAGTGCCTCCGCCCTTGGAAATCCGTAAACACCCGTAGCGATCAGGGGAAATGCCACGCTTTCACATCCCAGCTTCTCCGCCTCCTCCAGGCTGTTTTGGTAGCATGCCCGAAGGTTCTCCAGTTCCCCGTGATCTCCTCCGGACCAGGAAGGTCCTACCGTATGAATGATGTATCTTGCATGAAGTGCGAAAGCCGGTGTGGCTGCGGCCTGACCTACATTCAGTCTTCCGATCCTGGTTCTCTCCGCAAGGAGCAGTTCGGCTCCCGCTGCCTCGTAGATCGCCCGGTCCGTACCATCCGCATAGGTCGGTTCCGGGTTCGCCGTATTCACTATCGCATCTGCTTTCACTTTGGTTATGTCATTTCTGACGATCCGAAATGCCACGCTGTCACCTCCAAAATATGCCCGAAAATCTTCTGTCCATCAACACAGGTGATGCATTTGACCGGACTCCGGTCTGTCCTTCTTTCTCCCGCAGATCATTCCTTCCTGTCCACAACCAGTGTCGCGGAGCCATAGGCTTTAAGGGGCCTGCCGTTCTCATCCTTTTCAAGGGTATATCTTACATGGAACGGCACACGTCCTACCGTCAGGGGGATAATGCCTTCGATGGATTCCACTCCCTGCTCAAGCTGTTTATGCCAGTCTCTGTATTGATCCGCATAGTCCGGGGGAAAGACTCCGTTCTCGATCACAGGCTCGGGATAATTCTTGATGAGCGGCGGAAGTCCGAGATCCCGCATACAGCGGAAGCAGGGTCTCATCTCTTTCGTAGCGATCGTATACTCCCAGGCATAGACATTTGCCTGTTCGAAAGCGAACTTGTATCTCGCCTCATCCTCGGCCATCTGTTCATGTATCTTCTTCTCAGCAGTGATATTATGCACCATGGCATAGAAGAGGTGCTGTTTCTCCGCTTCCCCGATCTCACGGACATAGGTGCGGATGCAGATCCTGTCTTCTCCGCAGCAATCCGAATAGACCGTCCGCCAGGTCTCACCCATTTCCTCATCACCGCTTTCAACGGTCCTCTTCAGCAATGCAAGGTATTTTTCCTTATTCTTCTCATCGAAACCGGTCCAGGCATCCTTTCCTATGATGTCATGCTCACTCATGTTCATACCGAGTTCCTTCACGTACTTTCGGTTGACCCGAAGGATCTTCAGTTCCTTCGAATCCTCATCATAGGTAAAGATCGCAGCGCCTCCCACGAAGTTATTGAAGATCAGCGTCTCCATGGAATTCGGATCCCAGAACTTGCCCGCATCCAGTGTCTTGATCAGATGCATGCCCGGTGTCAGCGGTTCATGATCCAGCTGTATCATCTTCTCCAGGAATTCCTCCTCGGGAAGCGGCTTGTAGTACAGGTATCCCTGAATGTATTTACAGCCGGTACTCAGCATATAATCCGCCTGCTCCATGGTCTCCACACCTTCGGCTATGACCGGCGTGTTCAGCCATTTGGTCATCTGCACGATGGAGCCCAGGATGGTACCTCCCCTGCCTCCGATATCTCCGGCCAGAAATGCCATATCCAGCTTGATCACATCCACATCCAGATCCTTCAGGATATTCAGGGAGGAGTAGCCGCTGCCGAAGTCATCCATTTCCACGGTATATCCATGATCATGCAGCTGCCGCAGCACCTTTGTGATCAGTTCACGACCGCCGATGGCAGAGGACTCGGTGATCTCCAGCCTGAGGAACTTCACCGGTATGTCATATTTCTTCCGGATCGCTTCGATCTCCTCTACGTAATTCGTATTATAGATATCATAACGGGACATATTCACGGAAATGGGAATGATGGAGATCCCTTCATCCAGGCACTTCCTCTGGAATCTGCAGACCGTCTCAAAGATGTGCAGATCGGCCCGGTAGATCAGGTTATTCTTCTCAAGTACGGGAATAAAATCTCCCGGCATCTGTATGCCGTAAATAGGATGCTTCCAGCGCATCAGGGCTTCCGCACCCACCATTCTGCCCGTGGAGTGATTGATCTGAGGCTGATACACTGCATAAATATGTCCGAAGGTCAGTGCATCCTCAAAACATCCAACCAGTTCCGGTTCTATCATCCGATTTGTCAAGTCTTCCATAAACAGCCCCCTTTCGCACCATTTCCCCATAAAAATGATACCATGTAGAAATTTTTTTTTCTACACTTTTTGCATTCTCCGCCGGATATCGATTTATTTCTTCATCACTACATTTACATACTGATACGGGATCTCGATACCTGCCTTTTCGAAGGCGTCCTGCACCCGGAGATTGATATCACTGATCACAACCTCCGTTGCCACCGTAGGCTGATAGTAGACCGTAGTGGCCAGTTCCAGGCTGCTGTCCGCATAAGCGATAAAATACACCGGTCCGTAATCCTCCGTATCCTTCCAGGCGGGGATCGCATGATCTGAATCCCTTACCACCTGACGGATCGCCTCCATGGCCTTCTTCACATCCGTTCCATATGCTACATGGAACCGCAAATGTACCGACCGGATCTTCGTATTATGACTCATATTCGTTATAATACTTGCATTCACCTTACTGTTGGGAATGATCGCGTCGATGGTATCAATGGTCCGAATGACCACGTGCCGCGCGGTGATATCCATTACGACACCCCGGGTCCCGTTATCCAGTTCGATGCGGTCGCCGATCTCAAAGGGACGATTGATGCTGATCATAAGTCCGCAGAAAAGGTCGCTGATCACAGGCTGCGCAGCAAGACCTACCACCGCACCGATGATGGCTGTTCCCTGGAAAAGAACCGTTCCGAAGCTGGATGTAGCTTCCGCGCTGACCAGTACCCAGACGATGGCGATCACGATGATGACCCAGCGGATCAGATTCGAGATAAATCTCGCTTGTATATCCTTCTTTGCACGAAGGCGCTTTGCAAAGAGTCTGCCCTCCACCTTCAGGATGATCGAAGTGACCACGACAGCGATCGCCGCATAGATCAGAAATTCCAACAGCTTACCGCCCCAATGGCTTGTATCAAATATTTCTTTAAAATCAAATCCCGATAACATCTTCATCGTCCTCTCTTACGTCTCCTTTACCGGCAGGGAACCTGAAACAATAAGGGAGCGGCCACATGGTCACTCCCCGTTGTATCCGTATAGGAGGACCCGCCGATGGACCGGATCCCTATCGCAAAAACAGCTCCGTACTGAAATACCGCTCGCCCGTATCCGGCAGTACCGTTACCACGCGCTTTCCTTTTCCCAGCATTTTCGCCATTCGCAGTGCCACGCATACATTCGTTCCGCTGGAAATACCGCAGAGGATCCCTTCCTTCATCGTAAGTTCCCTGGTGGTCTTAATGGCTTCCTCATCCGATACCAGTTCGATCTGTCCGATCAGATCACGGTTCAGGATCGGTGGGATCAGTCCGTCACCGATCCCCATCTGCAGGTGGGAACCGATGGAGCCTCCCGACAGGATCGCCGCATGTTCAGGCTCCGCTGCCCAGATCAGGACATCCGGATTTGCTTCCTTCAGAACCGTTCCCAATCCGGTGATGGTCCCTCCGGTTCCGATGCCTGAGCAGAATCCGTCGATCCGACCGCCTACCTGCTCCAGGATCTCCCTTCCGGTATACAGCAGATGCACCTTCACATTCTCCGGATTGGAGAACTGGTCAGGCATATAACATCTGGGGTCTTCTTCGCACATTTGCTTTGCTGTTTGTATACAACGGTCGATACATTCTCCGATATTATTGTCATCATGGATCAGCTTAAGCTCCGCCCCGTAATGTCGGATCAGGAGCCGGCGCTCCTCACTCACGGAATCGGGCATGATGATCACCACGCGATATCCCTTCACTGCACCTACCAGCGCCAGACCGATCCCCTGGTTTCCGCTGGTCGGCTCTACGATCACGGAGTCCGGTTTCAGGATCCCCGCTTCCTCCGCGGCCTCGATCATCCTTAAAGCTGTCCGGGTCTTGATGGACCCTCCGATATTCATCCCCTCGTACTTAACCAAAACTTCTGCATCCTGCGGTCCCGTCATGTGATTCAGACGGATCATCGGCGTTTGGCCGATGGCAGCAAGGATATTATCATAAATCATCATCGTTTCTCCCAGTCAGTATTTCCATTACGGTCGTAGCGGACACGGATCAGCCGTTCAGCTTCTCCACGATCACCGGAAGCTCAGCATCTACCTTGTCATTATCCAGCTGACAGGTTCCGGCCTTTCTGTGTCCTCCTCCGCCGTAGGAGAGGCAGAGTTCTCCGATATCCACCTTTGAATTCCGGTTGATGATGGAACGTCCGATCATCACTGCCGTATTCTGCTTCCGGAAGCCCCATGCCACATGTACGGATACTTCAACCTGCGGCCAGAGTGCATAAACCATGAAGCGGTTTCCCGTATAGATAGGATCCTGCTCCCGAAGATCGATGACGGCAACCCGGTCATGAATGGTTGTCACTTCCTTAAGCTGGGCCACGAACTTCTCCTGCTGATCAAAATACATATCCACACGTTCCTTCACATCCGGCAGCTCCAGGACCTGATCGATGGTATGATCCACGCAATAATCGATCAGCTCCATCATGAGATCGTAGTTGGAGATACGGAAGTCATGAAAACGTCCCAGACCGGTACGTGCATCCATCAGAAAATTCATCAGCACCCAACCCGTGGGATTCAGGATCTCTTCCTCGGTGAAATCGGCGCTGTCACCCTTATCCACCGCCCACATGATCTCCTCCGAGACCCGGGTGAACCTCTCTGCACCACCGTAATAATCATAGACCACCCGTGCGGCGGACTTTGCGTCTCCGTCTATGATATATTTCCCTTCATAATCCTCTTTCTTATTCCGGATCAACTCACTCTCATGATGATCAAAGGCCAGACCGACCCGCTTGTCAAAAGGAAGATTCGTGGTTATGTCATTCTCCGTAAGCTCGATCTTCCCATCCTGTACATCCTTGGGATGTACGAACTTGATATCCCCGATAAGATCAAGCTCCTTCAGGAGCATGGCGCATACCAGTCCGTCAAAATCACTTCTTGTAACCAACCGCTTCTTCATATGTTTCCTCCTCTGTATAACTCCCCGGTATCTCAGCTCCGCTTTCTCAGGGTTTCCGTCTGTCCCTTTGTTACTTTGTATACCGTAAAATGTTCCGCAACCTGCCGCACCTCATCTTCTGCCGACAGAAAAGCCTCTGCCACCTTCGGATCAAAATGTGTTCCGGAATCCTTTCTTATGATCTCAATGGCATCTTCAAATTTAAATGCCTTTTTATAACAGCGTTCCGATACCAATGCGTCAAATACATCCGCTACCGCCATGATCCTGGCTGATAACGGGATATCCTCTCCGGCCAGTCCGTGGGGATAACCCTTGCCGTTCCATTTCTCATGGTGGTACTCCGCCAGGTTCTTCGCTTCTTTCAGATAAGCCGAATCCGGTATCGTGGAGATAACCTGGTCCAGGATCTCCGCACCCGCCGTCGTATGTGTCTTCATCTTCTCGAACTCTTCATCCGTGAGTTTTCCCGGCTTATTCAGGATCACATCCGATACGGCAATCTTTCCGATATCATGAAGCGGTGCAGAATTCTCCACATCATACATAAACTCATCCGTAAGCTGATCCGTATAATACCCCAGCTTCTTCAGATGCTCCATGATGATCCTGGTATAGGCAGCCGTCTTCCGTACATGGTCGCCGGTACTCTCATCCCGGCTCTCCACCATATCCGCCAGCACCATGATCAGTGCGTTCTGCATCAGGGATATGGTTTCCGTTTTATGCTTCAGGGCGCTTACATAATGCTCACTGTCCTCCGTGGTCTTGGAAAGCGCCTGGTACATGTTCTCGATCTCATCTCCGGTATGGATATCCAGCTCCCGGATCCGCTCTACATTATCCTCCAGCGCATCCTCATCATCGTATGCGAACTTGCTCGCACTGATCGCCATGGAGTTGATGGGCAGGATGATATTGTAATCGGAGATCCACAGAGCCACCGCCATGGAGAGGATGAAGAATCCCACAAAAAGAAGGATCAGCTTCGTCAGGAAATCCGTTTCATTCTCATAGATCGCATCCAGGGAAATGTCCGCACACGCGTAACATACCGTGACGCCCTCCGAATTCTTTATCTGTGTAAATGTGGTGATCAGCCTTCCATACTCATCATTGGTCTCAACCGGATCGATGGGCTCACCCGCGAGAAGCTCGGCTTTGCAGTGATCATAGTCATGGGAGATCATGGTCACAAACCCGGGCGGATCTCCGGGAATATCCCCGCTGTCTACATCGAAAACGACATGGAACCCGTCCTGCTCCGGTTTATAAACATAAATGAAGATGATGACCGGATTGCTTTCCTTCAGATTGATCAGATGCTGCTTGGTCTCCAAATATCCCGGAGCAGACTCTCCCTCCTCCAGGTACCGGTCCACCATCTCCGGATCCACCAGTGTCGAAGCCATCCGGCTGATGCCCTCTGCGAACTCCGTCTTCTCGCTACGCGTATAATTCCTGTGAAGATACGCGCTGATCATCAATGACGCAAATCCCATAACGACGAAGACCGCGATCAGCAGCAGCATGATCTTAGTACGAAGGGACATTTTCCGGTTCATTCCCTTCTTGACGACCCTGTTCTGCTCATCCGTGAGCGGTTTCTGCTGCCATCCCCTGAATTCCATAAACTGCCGGAATCTCACGGGAAGAAGGAAGAGAAGACATAGGACGATCAGAACCGTGATCCCTTTGTCCGCCAGCTCTGTCACAAGGCCTTCCATAACACCCGCTCCGGTCAGCGGATCGTTCATCACGATACCGATCAGGATCCAGTAGATCCATCCGACAGCCGCCAGACTGAAGATCAGTGCCAGGATCCCCAGCGGTTTCTTTATATATTCTTTTTTTGTATACCAGTATGTGATCAGTGCGATCAGCGCATTGATCACGACATAGTAGAGGGACTCCGTATCGGAAATGCCCTTTATGAGATTTGTAAAAAGCCCGACAATAACACCCGGCAGATATCCGCTCATCGCAGCTGCGATAACTGTTCCCACCGAGTCCATATAAAGCGGCCACCCCAACGCTCCCATTAAGCGTACACCGCCCATGTTGATCAGTATACAGGCGATACAGATCAACAGCATTTTTACAGTTTGTAACTTGTATTCCTTCTTAGTTTCCATAACCACCGATACAGGTCAAAATTGCCACAATCCCTGTTCTTCAGTATAACAGAAAAAAGGTCGGAATAAAACCCTGTTTTTCTGTATGACAGGGTCCTTTTCCCATGAGAAAAGGGGAGGTTCCCGGGAACCTCCCCTTACGTATCTTACCCGTTATTGAAAATTCATCGGTACGTCCTGACGTCTTACATCATCCGCAACAAAGAATTCTCTCTGTGTTGCACCGATGCTTCCTGCCACCATACTGCTCGGGAAGGAAACGATCTTGGTATTGTAAGCCGTTACATTTGCGTTGTACAGACGGCGTGCGGCCTGCAGATGCTCTTCAACATCCACGATGCTGCGCTGCAGCTCGGCAAAATTCTGGCTGGAACGAAGCTCCGGATAGTTCTCTGCCAGGATACGGATCTGTCCGCTGAGGGCGTCCATCCGGTTATTCGCATTCTGTCTTTCCGCCATGCTCATTCCGCTACGCATCTGAACGATCTGTGTCAGGGTCGAGATCTCATGTCTCTGATAACCCTTTACCACATCCACCATCTTGGTAAGCACATCATATCTTTTGGTCAGTGCCACATCGATGCCCGACAGCGCTTCATTACACTTAAGATTGGCAACCTTAATACCATTCGACATGCTGATCCATGCAATGATAAAGATCAGCAGCACACCAACCACGATTCCAATTGCCCATAACATAATTCATTCTCCTTTCTGTTCTCTTTAACTTACAGAACAAAAACTATCTATCTTCCATCATGCCCGGATGCAGCTCAGCAGCTGGATCAGTTCCTCGATCACCGCCACATCGTTCCGCATCCTCATGACCTCGGCCTGATAATCAATGGGCCTCGACAGCTTTGCGTCGAAGGAATCCATTTTTGTATTCAGACCGACCATTACATAGCCCCGGTCAAAGACCAGTGTTATACTTCCGTATTTCGATCTCAGCATCTGAAGCCGTTCCATCATCTGCGGTGTCAGGATGTAGAAAGCATCATGGTCGGAAAGTGCACGTACCGCAAATGCTTTATTGAAGTCCACACTTTCCAGCTGCAGCTTTCTATGCTGTACCCCGCTCGCCGGTTCCCCTGCATAAGGAAAATTCTTTGAGTAGATCTGAACCGCCATACTCTGCTTCATGGGATATTCGAAGCAGAACATCCTTCCCTGAAAGTAGGTCGTTGTATGGGAACTTCTTCCGCTGCTGGTATGATACTGGATCGTAACATCCGCCTGCTGGAACCGGATCCCGTGATATACCGCATTCAGATAATCCTCCGAATGATAGCGGTTTCCCAGCCGGCAGACTCCGCTGTTCCTGATGAGCATCTGATCCATTCCCTGCTCCCAGTTGTAATACACGTCCTGGAAATGCTGATTGAGAAGCTGGTATACAAAGGTTTCCTTGTAGAGTGCCTTCAGCTTCTTCTGATTTGTGCCGTTCCCCTTCATTGCAATGATGGTAAGCGTGATCAGTCCGATAATTACAAAGGGAATGAGGGGCGCCAGATTATGTAACGCCGATGTCTGTGCAGGTCCGCGGATCCGAAAGATACCGATAAAGACCATCAGTCCTATGAATCCGAATGCGCACCAGAAATTCCGGGTATTGACGCTCTTCCTCAGCCTCTCCATCTCTGCCAGTGTAGCGGAGATGCTCTGACTGCTCGTTCCTCCGCCCGGTGATGCACCCCTGCCAGGCGGTACGGCACCCCGTGGCATTCCTCCGCCATAGCCCTGCGGCATTCCTCCGCCGTAGCCCTGCGGCATTCCCTGACGGAATTCGCCTCCGTAGCTGCCGGAAGGGTCCACCGGATTCCCGTAGCCCTGCGGTGCGGCGCTGCCATAGCCCTGCGGAATCGCTCCTCCGTAGCCCTGCGGGATCGCTCCTCCATAATTCTGACCTGCTCCCGGAGGTATTCCGTTGTTCTGATCCAGGACCGCCGAATATTTAGTTTGGTCATACAGGTTCGGGGTTCCTCCCGTTCCCAAAGGATCCATCTTACTCATTTTCGTATTCACATCTGCCGTGTCCGATCCCCGTCCGATATCGGGTGCCCGGCCGCGGCTCCGTGACCCTCCGTATGCATATAAACTTACACGATTTTTACGGTTCTGTAAAGAAAAAGCTTTCCTTGTTATTTGATTTTTCGTTCAAAATATGAACGAAAAAAATAAAGAGACATGAAATGTCATTCCATCTCATGTCTCCCTATGTTGGATCTGATTTATTGAACCATTCTGTTTGATGCTATATCATCCGTAAGCTTCCCGGGGTCCTATGCCCAGTATTCCTCTTTCTTGACCAGCTTCATAACCGGACGAACAAAGAGAAGGAGCACACCGATCAGGCAGATCCACTTTGCAAATCCCCAGCTGGCTCCGAAGCTGACTACTAAACGGAAGTTTCCGTTAAATCTGGCAAGCAGATATACGATGAAGAAGAGTCCCGGAATATAGAACTGAGAGTAAGGCAGCTTCTTAACCGCATCCGACAGTGCCTTGAGTCCCTGTGCATGGGAACTGAACTCCAGCAGGATACCGAAGATCGATCCGAAGAGGAACAGGATACCGTACAGCTTCAGGATACCGCCGTCTCCTGCAAAAAGTCCTACACCGATTCCGCCTGCGGACACCCATGCAGGTAAAAATGAACCCAGAAAAGTGAAAAAGAAACCAACGAGGGTACAGATCTTTATGGGATCCCCCTTAACGGAGTCCACAAAACTCTGCTGCCCTGCCGCTGCGAATGACTGCTTCTTCTGCTGCCACTGCTGATTCGCTGCGGGCTGCGGCTGTCCTGCCGCCCCATACGGCTGCTGCTGATACTGCGGACCCGGCGCTCCATACGGCTGCTGCTGATACTGCGGATCCGGCGCTGCCTGCGGCTGCCCGTTTAATACGGTCTGCTGCTGTTCGGCCTGCTGCGGTGTAGACGGTGCTCCACAATTCGGGCAAAACGCTGCACCATCCGGTATCTGTGCCCCACAAAATGGACAATTCATAGTAAACCTCCTTTAATCAACCTAAAGCTCCCCAGATCGTCCATTACTAACAGACAATCCTTTACCAATATATAACTTAACATAAAACCAAAAAGATTGCAACCGACAATTGACTGAAGATCCGTCCGGTTTCTTCACTGACCGATCTTCGATCCACGGTCGGCATTTCTGTATGATCTGACCGAATTATATATTGTGGCATTTTTCATTTTATGATATTCTGTAAGGCAGAGAAACTTGTTCTCAAAAAGGAGGTATCAGGTTATGAATTGTCCTAAATGTGGCACAATGCTTCCAGATGGCGCGTCCTTCTGCAGCGTCTGCGGTACCCAGCTTGGTCAGCAGATGTATCAGCAGGCTCAGCCGGGCATGTACCAGCAGCCCCAGCCGGGCATGCAGCAGCCTCAGCCGGGTATGTATCAGCAGCCCCAGCCGGGTATGTATCAGCAGCCTCAGCCGGGTATGTATCAACCGGGTTATATGCCGCGCCCGAAGATGATCCGGGTGCCGAAATATGTAAAGCCGTCCATGTGCCGGGTGGTCGGTGCTTCACTTATCACCATCTGTTCCATACTACCGGCATGGTTCGGTGCATACTATGGATCCGGCATGTATCAGGGTGTCGGTTTCTTCGCAACCGGCGGAGGGATCCTCGCTCTTTGGGGTGTATTATTCCTTCTTGCAGGCCTTGCACTCCTGTTCTTTGAGATCGACTTCCCGCCGATCCGCAACGCACAGGGAGCGTTCCACGCCCTGCCTTATGCGAGATTTTATATTCCCGCATTCTGTGTACTGAACTTCATCCTCGGAACCTTTGCTCATTCCGGAGGAAGCGCAAGCGTCGGATGGGGATGGTGGCTTACCCTCCTCGGCATCCTTCTTACCTTTGTATCCCCGATCGTGGATCTGGTCAAGGGAAGGTAGATCGTAAAGGATAAGACGTTTTTTGCCGATCATGAAATAAAACGAAAAAAGACCGCAGGGATCGATTCGGATCATCCGAAACCTTTCCCTGCGATCTTTCTTTTTCCGGGCATAAAAAAAGAGCCAAAGGCCTAGCATGAAGCTAAGTCCTCAGCCCTCCTGTAGTGGGCCGCCGGGGGCTCGAACCCCGCACACCCTGATTAAGAGTCAGGTGCTCTACCAAATGAGCTAGCGGCCCGTATCGATCGGTGTCTCTACCGAAAACACTAGTTGATTATATTACATCATTTTTGGTTTTGCAACGATATTTTGTGAGGTTTCGCAATTTTGGGAATTTGCACAAATTTCACAAAAGTTTTCTTAAATATTTCACAATTATACCTCTTGATTTTCTCTCTTTTCCGGCGGAAAGATCCTCATCATACAGATTTTATTCCCCAATTCGGAGAATTTTCTCTCATATTCGGTCATTATATTTCCTTCTGCAAACTCACTTCCGTGCAGATCCCGGGTGACTACCTGCAGATTCCAGCCACATTCCTTTGCCATCTCCACGGAGAATTCGAACAGATCACGGTTATCCGTCTTAAATGTCACGCCGCCCTCCGGTGCAAGCAGCTTCTCATAACGGGCAAGGAACCGGTCGGACGTGAGTCTTCGCTTCGCATGCCGGTCCTTCGGCCACGGGTCTGAGAAATTCAGATAGATATAATCGATCTCTCCCGGGGCAAATACCGCCTCGATCTCCTCCGCATCCATACGGATAAACTTCAGATTCGTAAGCTCCGGCGCTTCTTCATGCTTCTCGATGGCGCGAAGCAGGACACTGGAGTATTTCTCTATCCCGAGGAAATTAATCTCAGGGTTTCTCCGTGCCATTTCCATAAGGAAGCTTCCTTTTCCCATCCCGATCTCAACCCGGATCGGATGATCATTTCCGAACACTTCCTTCCACTGTCCCCGGTGGCTCTGCTCTTCATGGACCACATATTCATTCTCCGCGATCACTTCCCGTGAACCCGGTATATTTCTAAGACGCATACAGGATATCCTCCCATTTTCCGGGGCGAACTACCCCTACTCATTTTTTTCACGAAGGTTGGGGCTCCGTGGTGCTCCTGCCTCAAAAGCCCGTTCATTATACGACAGTCCCCCTGAAAAAGCAAGCGATCCGGGCCGTCGTGACGGGCAGTCCCTCTTGTCATTTCGGTACATTTGTGGCAAAATAGTAAGGTATTCTATCTGGAGATTATATATATGAAGAAACGTATCTTCTTATTTTTTATTATAGCGGTACTACTCTTCGATCTTCCGGTCTTTGCAGCCGAACCGGCGCAGATCCCCGGAAATGAGTCCTCCACCGGAGGGAGCGAAGAAGACGGTACCTATATTCCGGCCGATGCCCCGACGCTCACAGCAAATTCCGCGATCCTTATGGATATGGACACCGGCGATATACTGTACGAAAAGAATCCTCACAAAAGGTCTGAGCCCGCAAGTACCACGAAGCTTATGACCGCCCTTCTGGTGGTGGACCATCTGTCCTTTAAGGATAAGCTGACGGTAAGCGACGGAGCGCTGGACGGCATTTCCTATGATGCCGTTACCATCGGGCTTTCCCCGGGAGAGACCATGTCCGTTGAGGATCTTCTTTTTGCGATGCTCCTTCCCTCAGCAAATGATGCCGCAAATGTTCTGGCCATGGGGGTTTCCAACACCGTCGGAAGCTTCGTGAAGGAAATGAACAGCACTGCCGAGTCCCTGGGTTGTACGGAGACACATTTTGCAAATGCGAACGGACTTCCGGATCCGGAGCATTACACCACCGTATATGACATGGCTCTGATCGCAAGAGCCGCTTACGGGAAGTCCAGGATCCGGGACATCATCTGTCAGGAAAGCCACTGGATCCCCGCCACGAATCTGGTGGGAGAACGTGAACTCTGGACTACCAATCAGATGCTGTACAGCATTACCGATTACTATTATGAGCCCTGTACCGGAGGGAAAACCGGCTATACCGAATCCGCCGGGAATACCATGGTGGCATTTGCCGAGAAGGACGGACGCAGACTGGTGTCCGTATGCTTTGGCTGCCCTACCGCCGGGGATCGTTATACCGATTCCGCCACGCTTCTGGAATTCGGTTTCACGGCATATCATAAGATCGCGCCCCTTTCGGATTTCAAACTGTCAGAGGCTGAGGAAACAGAGAATCCGGTTTTGGAGAATTATTATGCAAGACTTCCTCATTCCCTTCCCGAGTTCACCCTGGATACCTCTCTCATCCTGTATACAAGGACATCCGTTTCTGCGGATGATATCGAAAAAACGGTCACATACAATGTAAACAAGAGTCAGACGGAGGTGGGAAATGTCACCCTGAGCTACAAGGGCCAGACCCTTGCAACGGTACCCATCGTCTCCGACCAGACGCATATGGCGGAGGATCTGTCCACGCTGAATCTTAACAAAAGGAACAATTCCTCCATTACGACAACGCCGGCGCCCACCCGGTCCGAGATCTTTCGGGATGTCTTAAAGGAATCCATGCCGAGATTCGTGATCTGTCTCACCCTGGCCATCGGCCTGTGTCTCGGAACGATCCTTGTGGTGCAGCACCGAAAAAAGAAGCGTGTTACCGTACACCGGTATTTCGGTGACGGGCCGGTTCCTGCAAGGGACGGACCCGAGGTCATGGAAGAGATCCGGAAGCAGAAAGCCCAAAGAGAATATCTGGCCACCATTGAGGATGAAAGCGAACTGCCGAAGCTTCGGGTTCCCGAACGTCTGAAGACACAGGAACATGAAGATACGGGCAGCGACGGATATGAGGATACCGGCGCAGCTTCTCCCCGGAAGAATCCCGCCCGCAAAAAGGAAGAACCGGCGGACGAATACGAAGATACCGGCATCCCCGAGCCTCGTAAGACGGCAGCCACCCGGCAGAAGGACGTCACAAAGGTGAAGGATACGGACGATACACAGGAAGACACAGGCTCCGCTTCCCGCAGGAAGAAGACAGCCCGGGACTCCGAAGATCCGTACGTTGACGAGGGTTGATCTGCCCGACAGAAAGGAACGATCATGGACAAAAAGGAAGTACTCTCTCCTATCATCAAGGCAAATAATGAAATGCTGAAACATTTCAATCGTGTTCATGCAGACGCCATGGCCCGGCTTCAGGATGTGAAGACAGAGCTTTTCGAGCTGAACATCCGCCTGGATGAACAGAACCGGACGAAGAACCTGTATGCCATGAATGCAAATCATCGTAAAAATGTATTCCGGCCCATCCAGGCAGACAGCGCCGCTACACAAAAAGAGAACGAGGTGGAAGAAACGATCCGCAATCTCACGGAGCGTAAGCAGCTCCTGGAAACCCGCCAGAGTGAAGAACAGGAACGGATCCGCGAAACAGAGGATCAGATCCGGCTTCTGCGTGCTGCACATCATTCCGTACTGCGTCTCGTCCGTGACATTACCTTCGAAGAGGAGGATGACTCCGATGGCTTTGAATTCGTGGAAGAAGAGGAAGCTGCTCCGGACATCCGCGAACAGGGCGAGCAGATCTTGCTCCTGGACGCATTTGAGAAAGCTTATCTTGCAACGATCCTGGATCGAAAGGTACGAACACCTCTTTCCAGTCAGACCCATCGACTGAGTACGCTTCGTCATCTGATCTCCACCGACCCCCAGCAGGCCCGTCTCATCCTGGATGAATTTGAATCCCAGAACAACGGGATCGAAACTACACTTCAGGCGCATCTGGAACGGCTGCATCATACATTTGACGAAAAGCGGCCCATCGGCACCATACTGGACGAATGGATCATGAATTTTCGTGACAAACATCCGGAATATGTCCTGGACTCTTCCATACAGCAAAAGGATGAAACCCAGGTGATCCCTTATATCCGTTCTCTGACCCTGATCCGTCTGCTGGATATCTTTTTTGATAACATCATACGACATTCCGGTGCCAACCAGATCCGGATCCGGATACAGATCAGCGGTGCGGACGTGGATGTACATCTCAGTGACAACGGCATAGGGATCCATGAAAATGTGCTCTCTGAATCCCCCTGGTACAGCAGTCTCCATAAAGCCGACAAAATGCTGTTCCTGCTGGACGGACGTCTTCAGATGACAGGTTCGGCCGATCATGGCACTACCATACGGTTCTCACTGCCCTACTAAATTGATCAATAATCGGAGGTTATATATATGAAAGAACAGATCATCAAACTCCTTGCGGAAAAGCTGCCTTCACTGACAGAAGCCGAGATCAGCGAACTGATCGAAATCCCCCCGAATCCGGAAATGGGTGATTTCGCATTTCCCTGCTTCCGCCTGGCCAAGACCCTTCGCAAGGCTCCGCCTATGATCGCACAGGAACTGCATGATGCGATAACCGTCCCCGACTTCGTGGAAGAACTCCGGGTCGTAGGTGCATATCTGAACTTCTTTATTAAAAAGGACGTTTTCGCGGATACTCTTCTCTCTGCCGTTAAGGCCGAAGATTTCGGAGCTTCCGGAGAAGGGAAAGGACATACGATCTGCATCGATTATTCCTCTCCGAATGTTGCCAAGAATTTCCACGTCGGACATCTTCGGACTACCATTATCGGAAATTCTCTTTATAAAATATACAGCAAGCTCGGATATCATGTAGAACGGATCAATCACCTCGGTGACTGGGGAACCCAGTTTGGCAAGCTGATCGTAGCCTATAAGAAATGGGGTTCCGAAGAATCCGTAAAGGAAAAAGGGATTGAAGAGCTGATGCGTCTCTATGTCCTCTTCCATCAGGAAGCCGACAAGGATCCTGCCCTTGAAGATGAGGCCCGTCACTGGTTTGCGGAAATGGAGCGCGGAAATGAAGAGGCGCTTCATATCTGGCAATGGTTTGTGGAGATCAGTCTGGAAGAGTTCAAACGTACCTACCGCCTGCTGGGCATGGATTTCGATCACTACATGGGTGAAAGCTTCTACCGCGACAAGACCGAGGATGTTGTAAACCGCCTCTCTTCCGCCGGACTCCTTACGGAAAGTGAAGGAGCAAAGATCGTAGATCTGGAAGCCTACGATATGGCACCCTGTCTGATCCTGAAAAATGACGGAAGCTCCATCTATGCCACCAGAGATCTGGCTGCTATCTTCTACCGCAAGGAAAATTATCACTTCGATAAATGTCTGTATGTAACCGGCCAGGAACAGCGTCTACATTTCCAACAGGTATTTAAGGTTGTTGAACTCCTCGGAAATGAATGGGCGAAGGACGGCCTTGTACATATCCCCTACGGACTGGTAAGTCTGGGTGGAGAAAAGCTTTCCTCCCGGGACGGAAATGTGATCTATGCCGAGGATATCCTTCTGGAAGCCATTTCTAAGATCCGCGACATCATTGAACAGAAGAATCCGGATCTCGAGGATAAGGATACCGTGGCAAGATATATCGGTGTCGGTGCCGTGATCTTCAACGATCTCTATAATCAGCGGATCAAGGATGTATCCTTCCGTTGGGAACATCTCCTGAATTTTGACGGTGAGACCGGTCCCTATGTACAGTATACCTATGCACGGTGCTCCAGTATCCTGCGTAAGGTAGACGACTATGATCCGGCCGCTCCGGTGGATATCCGCTTCCTTACAGACGAAGCCTCTCTGGGACTTCTGAAGGAGCTGAGCCGTTTCCCGGCCGTTGTAAAGGAAGCCGCAAATCGGTATGAGCCCTCTGTTGTAGCCCGGTTCTCCATCGCTGTGGCACAGGCCTTTAACCATTATTACACCGTCAACCGTATCAACGTCGAGGATCCGGCAGAAAGAAATGCCCGGGTTTCACTGGTAGATATCACAAGACGGGTACTTCGAGATGCCATGGACCTTTTGGGTATCACATGTGTTGAGCAGATGTAGTCTGATACTGATGACAAATTCTGATGAATAATTTTGACGTTTTATCCTGTTAAAAATTCTGATGAATAATACTGAAATATAATTCTAGTGATAAACCCTGCCGGAATATCCCGGCGGGGTTTTTGCATGCTGCTTTTTTCCTGCAAACACCCTGTTGCTTACTCAATATGATAGCTACATCATGGAATCTCTGTATGCTGCTGCGGCTTATATCTACCGTTGATTTCAGAATCATCCTTATCCTTCGCGGTTCATGCTCTATGTTTATAGAATTGTGGTTTACATAATTTGTGTTTTGCTGGATACGTTTTCAACAGATCTATATCCCGTTTTTGTTGATAGTGTTAATAAATCTGTTGATAACCCACAGTTGTCAACTGTTCTTCTATTCCATTTCCATTCTTTTACACTCATTCCCCGTCCTTCTTCTGGCTCTATTCTGTCCGGAATTCTTCTCATTCTCTATTGGGGGCCACGGAAACCCTTTATTCAAAACTTGATATTTATTATTTTCTATATCAGTTAATGTTTCACGTGAAACATATAATTATTCATCTATCTAATATCGATCAATTTCTATAAGCAGCTTACCTGGAGGCATTCAGAGTTGTAATGTACTACTATATAGATCAATTCAATCTTAGCATCTACACTTCTATCTTTTTTAGTACATGCTAATTCTGTTTAATCACTATATTTATATCCTGCACTAGGGGATACGAGAATTATATGCTTTTACATGATTACAACTAGTCTTTATCCAAACCAAATCATTTACGAACACCGGATATGCAATATATAACACAAAATACCGTACAAATAGTATATGATCAACATTCTGATAAACGTCCTAATATCCTGTTTCCGACCCGATTCTATCTAATACCCTACAATGTATAATGTATTGATAAGATATTTAAATATAGGTGATGTTATACTTATATAACAGATAAATTGATGAATCCTAATATGAAAGTTTGTTCTCAGAGTTATGTTTCACGTGAAACATCTGGACTGATACAAAACTTACAGAGAAGTAGTCATACATACTTTCTATTCAACTATTTATTATGAATAATAATTCCATATCCGGAACAATATCATATTTTATTTATAAGCTTTCTAAACCTGTTATTTGGATCATCTATTGACCATATAATTCAATGGATTTATATCAAATATCTCTAATCGATATACATGCATTATTACAGTAACAATTACCGGCAATAAAATACCAGCACCTGATATAGCTAAACCAACACATATAATGCATAAAAGATTTCGTTTCAATTTCTTTATAATCATATCTAAACTATTAATCAGAAATATAGCCCTTGTACTTTTGCCGATATTTGAGGATTTTGTTAACAATATACAAAGTCTGAATATATGTATATAAATCATTAATTATTACGCATAAATTTAATATAATTTTAGTTGCTAAGGCTTAATATAACTGCCTTTATATTATGCTCGATCCTCAACATAACCACTTAGATTGATAAATAAAATCGGAGAGTATTATCTATCGAATATAGTATCAATGTTTCACGTGAAACATTGTAATAAAAATATCTCATTATCATTGATATACCATATAAGATAATGGAACAGAGTCATTCTAGAATGGAAGTACCTAACCGGCATTTTTTACATTGTACCTGAAGGGATTATTTTCTCGTTCTTACAGAAAATGATCATGTAATCGATCCAATATTTGGAATATGAATGCTAAGGATGATATATTACATTCCAGCCAAAATCATCAGATAATTCTTCAGTTATCCACAGAAAATATTAAGCAAATATAATATGAATTCGTTAATATCATATCAAAACCCATCTGATTGTACTCTCATTGTGGCAGAAGAGTAGATCAAGGATGCATGCGTTCCAAGTATAATCATCTAAATTCATTCAACAATAATGTTTCACGTGAAACATTGTTTCAACGTCCTGGTCACAATAATTGAAAAAATAGCAGACAGATCCTATTACACCTGGTATGGATTTTCCGGACAAAGAAATTCTGAAAATAATACTGAAATCCTTACATCATGCATTGTTTATATTATCTATATTATTTATATTATTTTTATTATTTCTATGATTTCCATATATTTAAAATGATACGTTCTACAAGATAATTGTTTCACGTGAAACATAAGTCGTACGATTCGGAAGTGTAATATACTTAATTATCTCCTGGTCACAGGATGTTTCACGTGAAACATCAGTAACAAATAAGGAAAAGTAATCAATATGACGTCTAAAAGCATCCACAATCGAAATGTTTCACGTGAAACATCCAAAAAAACGGCAAAATCAGGCAAAAATCAGCATCATAGATTGAAAAGCAAAATATCTTGCGCTTCAAAGAAAAGAGTGTACTATATCTAGTGATAGAATGGGAGTAAAAAAAGTGGTATAATACTTGCTGTATGTGTTTGAAAGCGCCGGTTTTCAGGCAGGAATCAGGCAGCTCATACTGATTGGAGAGAACAAATGGGAAGAATCATCGCAATTGCAAACCAAAAAGGCGGAGTAGGTAAGACAACGACAGCGATCAATCTTGCATCATGTCTTGCTGAAAAAGGAAAGAAAGTTCTTGCCATTGATATGGATCCTCAGGGAAACATGACCAGTGGACTTGGAATCGATAAGAATGATCTGGAATATTCCATCTATGATGCCATGTGTGGAAACTGCAACCTGGGAGAAGCACTTCGGATGAATATTTTTGCAAATCCGAAGTTGAATATCAGTATATTGCCTTCCAGTCGGGAGCTTGCAGGAGCAGAAGTAGATTTTCTCGAAACAGAGGATAAACAGTTTATATTAAAAAAACTGGTTCGACCTCTAAGAAAAAAATACGATTTCATCATCATAGACTGTCCGCCGGCACTTGGTATCCTTACTATAAACTCCATGACTGCTGCAGATACCGTGATCGTTCCGATCCAGTGTGAGTTTTATGCCTTGGATGGTCTGACACAGCTCATGTACACCATCAATTTGATCAAAAAGAAGTTAAATAAGCCTCTGGCCATTGAAGGTGTCGTATTTACCATGTATGATTCCAGAACCAACCTGTCTCAGCAGGTTGTAGAGAATGTAAAAGCAAATCTGGACGAGTTGATCTATAATACACTGGTTCCAAGAAATGTCCGACTTGCCGAAGCACCAAGTTTCGGGCTTCCGATCAATCTATATGACAGTCGTTCTGCCGGAGCAGATGCATATAGGGCACTGGCAGATGAAGTAATTAATAATAAATTGTTTTTGGATTAGGAAAGAAATCATTTCAATATATTATGTAAACCAGTAATTATCTGTACCGAACGAACAATGAACATTTCCATATAACAATAAACAATATCCAAATAACAATGAACAATTTCCATACATTGTAATAAATATAGTAGAAGCGCAATCATAAGGAGGGAACCATGGCAGTAAAGAGAGGTTTGGGACGCGGGATCAATGAATTGATTCCCACCGATGAACCCGCTGCAGCCAAAGGAAAGGCGGCAACAAAGACAGTTACCAAAACTGTTACGAAGACAGTCACAAAGGAAGTAGAGAAGAAGCTGAAGATTTCAGATATAGAGCCGAATAAGGATCAGCCGAGAAGACATTTTAATGAAGATGCATTAAATGAGCTGGCGGACTCCATCCGGCAGTTCGGTGTCATCGAACCTATTGTGGTTGTAAAGAAGAGTAAGTATTATCAGATCATCGCCGGTGAACGCCGCTGGCGCGCTGCCCGTATCGCAGGTCTGAAAGAGGTTCCTGTTATCGTACGTGAGTATTCGAAGCAGCAGCAGGTTGAAATCGCTCTGATCGAAAATATCCAGAGAGAGAATCTGAACCCCATTGAAGAGGCTCACGCTTACCAGCGTCTGATAGAGGAGTTTCATCTGAAGCAGGATGAGGTTGCGGATCGCGTATCCAAAGGCCGTACTACCATAACGAATTCCCTTCGACTGTTAAAGCTCTGCGACAAAGTGCAGCAGATGGTGATCGATGAAATGCTTACCACCGGACATGCACGTTCCCTCATCATGATCGAGGATCCGGATGTTCAGTATGAAACCGCACTTATGATCTTTGATCGCAAGATGACCGTCCGCGAAGCAGAATCCTTTGTAAAGAAGGTCATTCAGGCCCTTTCGGAAAAACCGGAGGATAAAGAGAAGAAGGAAGAGGAGAAGGATCTTACTCCCATTTACAAGGAGATCGAGGAGAACCTGAAGAATGTTCTCGGTACCAAGGCTTCCATCAAGGCACGTTCCAAGGATCGCGGTAAGATCGAAATAGAGTATTATTCCACGGATGATATGGAGCGTATCCTTCATCTAATCTACAGTATTCAGAAATAGGAGGAACTCATGCTTCTGACAACAACGGCATTTGGGATTCAGATTGAGATCGTCCTGATCATAATGATCGTGATCATACTTGGTCTGATCGTGGCGCTGGTTCTTGTGATCCGTCGACTGGAATTCGTGAACCGGAAATACTATGTCATCATGAGTGGCAAGAAAGGGAAGGACCTGGAGAAGGTGATCCTTACCCGGTTCAAGGAAATGGACAAGGTCAAGGCCAATGCACGAAGAGTCACATCCGAACATAAAAAATTCAAAGGACAGCTGGACTCCTGTATTGATAAGATCGGCCTGGTAAAATATGATGCATTTGACAATCTGGCCGGAAAACTGAGTTTCTCCCTGGCACTTCTGAATCAGGACAACTCCGGTGTGGTACTAAATACCATGCATTCCAGAGACGGATGCTATACATACGCAAAGGAGATCATCAAGGGCGAATCCTATATCTCTCTTTCCGAAGAAGAAAAGGAAGCCATCAAGAAGGCCATGACCGTAGAAGAGGAGATCGAAGCACTGACCTCTCCGGATGAAACATTTGATATCGATTAGATCAGAGATGTCGGGCAGATCAGAAATATCGATTAAAACAGAAATATCAATCAGATTCGTATAGATATAAAACATACAATAAGCACAATTGGAGGAATCTATGTTAGACATACGTTTTTTACGTGAAAATGCAGATCTGGTAAAAGAGAACATCAAGAAGAAATTCCAGGATCGTAAGCTTCCCATGGTAGATGAAGCCATCGAACTGGATCAGAAGAGAAGAGACAACCAGGCTGAGGCAGATCAGCTTCGTGCGGACAAGAATAAGATCTCCAAAGAGATCGGGAAATATATGGCCGAGGGAAATAAGGAAGCTGCCGAAGAAGCAAAGAAGAAGGTAGCGGAATTCTCCCAGCGTCTGGCTGCACTTGAAAAGGAAGCCCCCGAGATTGAGGAGGCACTCCGCAAGATCATGCTTGTGATCCCGAATATCATCGATCCTTCCGTTCCCATTGGAAAGGATGACAGCGAAAATGTGGAGGTTGAGAAATTTGGGGATCCGGTGGTTCCCGATTTCGAGATCCCCTATCATACGGATATCATGGAGAAACTGGCCGGGATCGATCTGGACGCAGCCAGAAAGGTAGCCGGAAACGGTTTCTATTATCTGATCGGAGATATCGCACGCCTTCACTCTGCAGTGATCTCCTATGCAAGAGATTTCATGATCGGAAAGGGCTTTACCTACTGTGTTCCTCCCTTCATGATCCGCAGTGATGTGGTAACGGGCGTTATGAGTTTTGATGAAATGGAATCCATGATGTACAAGATTGAAGGAGAGGATCTCTACCTCATCGGTACGAGCGAGCATTCCATGATCGGACGATTCATCGATTCCATGATCGACGAACCCACACTTCCTCTTACACTTACCAGTTATTCCCCCTGTTTCCGTAAAGAAAAGGGTGCACACGGAATTGAAGAGAGAGGCGTATACCGGATCCATCAGTTCGAGAAGCAGGAGATGATCGTGATCTGTAAGCCGGAGGATTCCATGGATTGGTTCCACAAGCTTTACAGCTATACCGTAGAGCTGTTCCGCACATTGGATATCCCCGTTCGTACACTGGAATGCTGTTCCGGCGATCTTGCCGATCTGAAGGTAAAATCTATCGACGTGGAAGCATGGTCTCCCAGACAGAAGAAGTATTTTGAAGTAGGAAGCTGCTCCAACCTGGGAGATGCACAGGCACGCAGACTGAAGATCCGTGTAAAGGGTGAAGACGGTAAGAAGTATCTCGCCCATACCCTGAACAATACCGTCGTTGCTCCTCCGCGTATGCTCATCGCATTTTTGGAGAACAACCTGAATGAAGACGGTTCCGTCAACATTCCCGAGGCACTTCGCCCTTATATGGGTGGAATGAGTAAGATCACCCCCAAGCAATAGTATCGGAGATATTTTATGAACCAGTATTACCGGGCCATCGGTTTCAGTACAATTAAATCTCTGCATCAGCTGGACCGGATCCATAAAGATATCCTTCGTAATCCCGACCGGAGAAATGTAGTCAGTCATTCTCTGAGCCATTCCTTAGTCCAGCTGGACCGAAGCTATTCTCCGGAAGGACTGGGTATCTCGCTGATCGGTGAGATGGATTCGGAAGGAAATCTTCTGGTGGAATATGCATATCCCTATATCCTTCCCGGCAACTATGTGTATATGGATGAGATCCAGGTCGAAAGGATCAGCGGACGCTCAGGCTACTACGGAGTGATCGACAATATCAATCTCTCCGTTATCTTCACACTGCAAAATATAGCCGAGATCACAGGCGCTCTGTGGAGGGGTGCCCTTCCGCTTACGCTTATCACACGTTTATCGGGGCTTTCCCTTTCCGGAAGGATCCTTCTTCCCATTCAGAAATCGGAGACGGACCTTCAGTATGAATCCGACCGAAGGATGGAAGAGCTCACCAATATCCGTATGGTGCGTCGCGGTGACAACGAATTGCTGGAACGCATGATGATGCAGGAAATGGATGTGAAGGATACGCTGGATCATCGGATGATCTCCGAAGATGTCATGTCCATCGTAGACAGCAGCATGATCCCTTATGGTCTGGAAACCGATACCTACGATATACTGGGGACGATCGTCAATCTGACGGAGACTGAGAATTCCCAGACCGGTGAGCATATCCTGCTTCTGGATGTAGCCTGTCTCTACTATGTGATCCGGGTTGCCATACATCGGGACGACCTGATCGGAGAGCCCATGATCGGACGACGATTCCGGGGTATCACCTGGCTCCAGGGGATAGTTTCCCTTGACAGGTTGGTATAAATTCAGATAAAATGATTTGGGGCATTTCATGTCCCTTTGTTCTCGTAGTTTAACGGATAAAACAAGCGCCTCCTAAGCGCTAGCTCCGGGTTCGATTCCCGGCGGGAGCACTCACAAATGTCTATCAATAACGATTCTGTTCGGAGGTTCTAAATGAAATCAGATATCATACATGTTACCAGCAAGGGAGAAGGAACTGAGGATGCCCTGAATCAGGCAGATGCAACCGCAGCATTTAAAGGACTGGATAAAAAGCAGTCCATGCATATCCGCCTTCTTACAGAGGAAATGATGAGTCTTGTTCAGGCTCTGACCGGTGAAAAGGAAGCAGATTTCTGGATCGAAACAAAGAAAGATGAGTATATGCTTCATCTGAAAACCATCACCATCATGAATTCCGAGAAGCGTTCCCAGTTGCTTGCCACATCAACCAGTGGCAAGAATTCATCGGCAAAGGGTGTTCTGGGCAAACTGAGAGATCTGTTGGAGCGTTCACTGGAGCCCGCAAATGATACCATCGTTAATTACTATCCGGCAGGCTGGACCTATTCCGCCATGGATCCCACAACCATGATCGCAACCACTCCGAATGTATGGTCCTTTAACCAGTATAAGGAATCCATTAAGGAAACGGAAGAAGAATGGGATGAACTGGAGAAATCCATAGTTGCCAAGATTGCCGACGAGGTAACGATCAGCATCGACGGTGACGTTGTGGAAATGACAGTCTTCAAAAAATTCCAGTAATATTTCTGACAGAACATAGATCCTGTCATGCGACAGAGTAAAAAAGAAGAGGAGCGGACAAGCCGTTCCTCTTCTTTATTATTCCTTAACAGGTTCTACTCAGCATCTGAGCCTTCGTAATGAGAACCATGTCCGTAAGAATCCTTCTTCTTCAGGTATACCACAACCTTACGATAGGGTTCCTCACCCTCACTGCGGGTTGCAACGAATTTATCATTCTGAAGTGTAGAATGGATGATCCTTCTTTCATACGGATTCATGGGTTCCAGTGTGAAGGATCTTCTGGATCTTTTAACCTTGAAAGCGATATTCTTTGCAAGATTCTCCAGAGTTTCCTTTCTTCTTGCGCGATAATTCTCAGTATCAAGCTTTACACGGATATATTTATCCTTGCTCTTCTTATTTACATACAGGCTGATCAGATACTGCAGCGCATCCAGTGTCTGTCCTCTCTTTCCGATGAGAACTCCCATATCCGGACCCTCAACATCGATAGAAAGAACATCCTCTGCCTCTTCCATCTGAACCGTTACGGCAGCCTCAAGCTCCATAGCTGCAAACAGTTTGTCCAGATAAGCCTTTGTATCACCGATCAGATCTCCGTTATCAACCGGATTTGTATCGATCACCTTTTCCTTTACCGTATCGGTTTCTTTTGCAGGTGCTGTGCTTTCAGCGGCAGGAGCAGCAGGAGCTTCTTTGCTGTCCTCCTTAACCCTTACACGGATCACTGCCTGCTTGGAGCCGATTCCGAGAAATCCTGCGCTTCCTTTTTCAATCACTTCTACCTCAAGGTCTGATGTTACTACCCCAAAAGCACGGGCAGCATCGATCTCAGCGTCCTCTACGGTCTTGGCACGAAATTCTTTAAACTCCATTTCGAACTCCTTAATCCTTATTACTCTTGTTATAATAGTCCCGAAGTGCATTTGCTTTTGATGCGATACTTCCGGGCTTATACTGTACGTTCTTTTTCTCTTCGCCGTCATTCTTATAGGATGTGGAAGAAGTATAGCTCTTCAGTCTGGCTCCGCCAAACTTCTGCATACCTTCTGCATCCTGAGACCGCTTCTCGGATTCATTCTGGCCGGTTGCAGCATCCTGCATTTTCTCCAGGAATCCTCTCTTTTCCTTACCGCCGTTTCTTGCTTTTTGCCGCTCGAGCTTCGCTTCCGCTTTTAACCTTGCCTTCTCTGTGATTGCTTCCATATCGGCACGGCTATAGTAGAAGTTCGTGCAAAGCGTGATGATTACGCTGACTGCCGCACTGACTGCCCAGTAAAGACCCAGACCGGCAGGTACGCCGATGGTTACGAAGAAGGACATGATCGGCATGATCATAAGGAACCTTCTCATGGACTTCATCTGCTGATCCTGCTGCGGATCACCTGATGACTGCACCGGTGCAACCTTCATGGAAAGGAACTGGAACAGGAATGCGGAAATAGGAATGATAAGTGCCCAGGTCCATGCCCATCCGGGTGCTTCGGAGAGGTTGATGCCAAGAATGAAATCATTGGATGCAACGATATTTTCCTTATTTGCGGCAATTGCGGATGCAACATCCGGACTGCTGCTGAATACGGAACCTATCTTATCTAAAGCATCACCATTACATTTTGCAAGAACATCAATTACATTATTCGATGTAAGCTCCGATATACCGGAAAGATCAGGTGCTCTCTGGATAGAATTGTCTGTAATGAACTTTACAAGGGTATCCTTCGCTCCCGAAACCTTCATGATCGCATCGGCGATGGGCTGATACATATCCTTGATCTTATCAACGTAAGCAGGAACATTCTGGATAACATTGTAAAGTGAGAGGAAGATAGGTAACTGGATCAGCGCAGTAAGACATCCTGTACTGGTCTTGATACCATACTTCTTCTGAAGGGCACTGGTTTCCTTTTGCTTGGCAAGAAGAGAGTTGTTATCCTTCTTTCCCTTGTACTTCTTGTTGATCTTCTGGAATTCCGGCTGCAGATAAGCCTGAATCTTGGAGGACCGGGTCGTACGGATGGAAAGAGGAAACATCAGGAGACGAACCACGACCGTGAATACTATAATACTGAGAGCAATGGACACAACGCCCATGCCGTTGAACATATTATAGATTCCGTTCATGATCCATCCCAGCAGCTTCGCCAGATTTCCGAGCAGAAAACCTCCTGACTGTGTTAATATCATTTTTTTCTCCTCTAGGGAACCGGATCATACCCACCTTTTCCGAATGGATTGCAACGCAGGATCCTCCAGACAGTCAGTCCTGTTGCCTTGAAGAATCCGTATTTTTCATAAGCCTGGAGTGCATACTCCGAGCAGGTGGGATAGAAGATACAGGTTCCGTGTCCCTTTAAAGGGGACAAGCGCTTTCTGTAGAATTTGATCAGTCGAATGCATATTTTTTTCATTATGATCACCTGTCAGATCGATCACCAACATAAATATGGTGTAAACGACATAAATGGAGAAAGGCACTTTCAATATCCTGATAGTTCTTTCCCTTTGCAGTAACTCTTGCAACTACAACGATGTCAACACCTGTTTTGATCTCATCTTTATGCAAACGATAGCTTTCTCTGATCAAACGGGTAATTCTGTGTCTTACGACACTGTTTCCAACCTTTTTACTTACAGAGATCCCGATTCTACTGCACATTGTCAGGTTGTCGGCAATGTACATCACTAATAACTTGTTGGCAAACGATTCTTTGTGGTTATACACCCTGCCAAAATCTCTGTAGTTTTTCAGTGAAATGATATTCTTCACTTTGCCTCCACTAAGCAGAAAGTACTTTTCTTCCCTTAGCTCTTCTTGCTGCAAGAACCTTACGTCCGTTGGCTGTGCTCATCCTCTTGCGGAATCCGTGTACCTTGGATCTGGATCTCTTCTTCGGCTGAAATGTCATCTTCATAACAGATATCTCCTTTCTTCTTATATTTATTCCCTCGAAATGAGGGAAAACCTACAATATTCTATTAAAAACCATGCAAAAAGTCAAGTTTTGTATGACCCTGGTTATCCACAAAATTTTTGTGGATAATTATTAGTTTACGTAATTATCCACTATTTGTGGAAAAAATGTTGATAACTTTTGAAAAGTCTGTTGATTATCTTTTTACTAATTCAAAAAATGACGCATTTATTTGCTTTTTAAGCGCTTTAAATTATCGACAGATTAAATTTCCTTATTTACATAACATTAAGGGCTTAAAAAGCCATAAAACCTTGTTATTTGCGTCAATTTGTAGTATAGTATTACTGTATGTTTTTATGGGATTTTTGGGGTTAAAGGACGGATTTTTAAGCATGAAAAACCAGATCAGTGAGAAATGGGAGAGCATTCTTCAATTATTGGAAACGCAGTATGATGTTTCCAAGATCATTATAAATACATGGATCCGCCCTCTTGAGATCTACGAGGTAAAGGATAATGTCGTATATTTCTACGTAGATGAAAAGAGAGGATCTCACGGAGTTGAATATCTTCATAAGAAAGGCTATGACAGTTTTCTTCTTTCATCTATTCGAGAGATTTTGAACGATTCCAATATCGAGATTGTCATCGATGAAAAGTCTTCCTATATTAATAAGAAAAATAATGACGACAACAGGACGGACCATAAGGAGGATCTTCCTTACAGTCCTGCTTATTATGATGCAATAAAAAAAGGAAATCTGAACCATAAATATACATTTGAGAATTTTATCGTAGGTGACGGAAACAAGCACGCATTTGCCACCTGTGTTGCAGTAGCGGATGAACCGAGCCAGGACAATTTCAATCCTCTTTTTCTGTACGGCGGTTCCGGTCTGGGTAAGACACATCTCATCCAGTCCATAGCGCATTATATCCTGCAGCACAACCCGGATGCGCATGTACTCTATGTTACATCCGAGGTTCTTACCAACGATATCATCAGCTCCATTCGAAATAAGACCATGGATGAATTCCGTGAGAAATACCGTCAGGTCGATGTACTGATCGTAGACGATATTCAGGAAATCATAGGAAGAGAAAGTACGCAGCAGGAATTCTTCAATACCTTTAACTTCCTGTATGAAGCCGGAAAGCAGATCATCATATCCTCGGACCGTCCTCCAAGAGAGATCACATCCCTCGATGAAAGACTTCGTTCCAGGTTTGAATGGGGTGTTCCCATCGATATCCATGCTCCCGACTATGAGACCCGTATGGCGATCCTTAAGAATAAGGCTGAGTTTGCGGGGATGTATTCCATACCGGAAGAGGTATTCAAGTACATTGCCGAAAATATCGTATCAAATGTCCGGGAACTGGAAGGTGCCCTTAATAAGATTCTGGTATATGCAAAGCTGTCCCACGAAGCCATCAACCTTGATATGGCAAAGGACATGCTGAAAGATCTGGTTTCAAAGGACACAAATACCACCATTACACCGGAATATATATTAAATGTGGTAGCGGAACATTTAAATGTATCCGTGGACGACATCAAATCCAAGAAACGAAGTGCGGATATCGCCCTTGCAAGACAGCTGGTCATGTATCTTTCCAGAAATCTCACGGATAAGAGCCTTCAGGCCATCGGTGACGTGGTGGGAGGCAAGGATCATTCCACTGTTTATGCCGGTATCGACCGCATTTCCAAGAAAATGGATGAGGATCCTCAGTTTGTGACAACGGTTGAGATCATAAAGAAGAAGATCAATCCACACGAGTCCACCGGAAACTGAAAGAGTACATAAAAGGATACCAACATCAAAACCCCTTTATATATAAGGGATAAACACACTTTTCAACATATCAACAGCACCTATTACTATAACTACTACTATTATTATTATATATTATATTTATCGCCGGGAAGGCAGGAAGGAACCATAAACGAATGAGAATCAAATGTAAAAAGAATCTGCTGACTGCAGGAATCAGTATCGTATCAAAGGCTGTTTCTACTAAGACCACCATGCCTATCCTGGAATGTATCCTTCTGATCGCTGAAGGAGGAAAGCTGCGTCTGGTAGCAAACAATCTGGAGCTTGGTATAGAAACAGTGATAGATGCAACGATCCTGGAAGAAGGTCAGGTTGCTCTGGAAGCAAAGCTCTTCTCGGATATCATAAGAAAGCTTCCCGACAGTGAGATCGATCTGGAGACCAGTTCCGATATCAGAGTGGAGATAAAGTGCGAAAAGTCAAAATTCACCATTCCCTGCAGAAACGGGGATGAGTTCTCCATGCTTCCCGATATTGAGAAGGAGAAGAGCATACAGATTTCACAGATGGCTCTCAGAGATATCATCCGGCAGACCATTTTCTCCATTTCCGATAATGAGAATACGAAAATGATGACAGGTGAATCCTTTGAGGTGATCAATAATCAGCTGATCGTTATCTCTCTGGACGGGCATCGGATCTCAAGAAGAAAGATCGACCTTCGGGGAGATAATCCGGAGGTTCATGTGGTTGTTCCCGGAAAGACACTTCAGGAACTCAGTAAGATCATAAACGGTGACAGTGATGATATGGTGGATATATTCTTCTCTGACAGACATATGCTGTTTGAATTTGAGGATACAAGAGTTGTGACCCGGCTGATCGACGGTGAATATTTCAAGATAGCAAATATGATGTCCATGGGTCACAGTCTGTCCGTAAAGGCCAACAAGAAGGACCTTATGGGTATCATCGATCGTGCGACGCTTCTGATCCAGGAGACGGATAAGAAGCCTATCATCGTCAGTGTAAAGAATGATAACAATCTGTATGTAAGACTGGATACGAACCTCGGATCCATGAAGGAAGAAATGGAGATCGAGAAGGAAGGGGAGGAGATCATCATCGGTTTCAATCCCAAATTCCTTATGGATGCACTCCGTGTGATCGACGATGATGATGTATGTATCTATATGACGGATTCCAAGAATCCCTGTATGATCAAGGATGAGGAAGAAAGCTATGTATATATCATTCTGCCTATCAGCATCAATACCAGCATTTATGCATAAGGGATCATTATGGAAAGTATCAGGATAAAAGATGAATTTATAAAACTCGGACAGGCGCTGAAGCTGGCGGGACTGGTTGATTCCGGCCTGGAAGCTAAGGAAGTGATCCAGGACGGCCGGGTAAGTGTAAACGGAGAGACGGATACCAGAAGGGGAAGGAAGCTTTATCCCGGTGATACATTTTCCTTCGAAGGAAAGACCGTACAGGTAGAATCGTAGATGTATATAGAATCTGTGGCCTTACAGAATTTCAGAAATTACGGGACGCTGGAGCTGGGATTCAGTGAGAATACCAATATCCTGTACGGAGATAATGCCCAGGGAAAGACCAATATCCTGGAGGCTGCCTATGTAGGAGCTACGACCAGATCCCACAGGATGGCCCGTGACAAGGATATGATCCGCTTCGGTGAAGAAGAAGCGCATATCCGTCTGCAGGTCAAAAAGAGAGAGGTTTCACACCGGATCGATATGCATCTTCGGAGGAATAAACCGAAACTGGTAAATATCGACGGTTTACCAATCCGCCGCAGTTCAGAGCTTTTCGGTCTGATCAATATCATTTTCTTCTCACCGGAGGATCTGTCCATCATCAAGGATGGGCCGGGTGAAAGAAGAAGATTCATGGATATGGAGCTGTGCCAGCTTAGCAGGATCTATTACGGCAATCTGGCAGGCTATAATAAGGTGATCAATCAGAGAAATAATCTTCTCAGGAGCATTTCCTTTAACCGGAAGCTGATCGATACCCTGGATGTATGGGACGAACAGCTGGTTCAGTACGGGAAAAGGATCATAAGCGAACGAAAGAATTTTATAGAAATGCTCAGGGAAGTGGTTCTTCGTGTTCATGGGAAGATCACAGGCGGCAGGGAAGAGATCGAAGTAAAATATGAGCCGAATGTAACGGCTGAAGAATTCGCCGATACCCTTCGAAGGAAGAGGGAGGTGGATCTGAAATATAATGCGACCATGACAGGTCCCCAGAGGGATGATATAGGTGTTTACATCGAAGGAAATGATGTAAGGGTCTATGGTTCACAGGGACAGCAGAGGACGGCGGCACTGACAATGAAGCTCGCGGAGATCGAACTGGTCCAGCGTATGATAAGTGATCAGCCGATCCTTCTTCTGGATGATGTGATGTCCGAACTGGATGCAAAGAGAAGAAATGCGCTTCTGGAAAGCATCAGTGACATCCAGACCATCATTACCTGTACGGGATATGATGATTTCATCAGGGAGAGACAGGAGACAGACCGTATTTACCGGGTAGTAAAGGGAACGATTGAAGAAAAGGAGTAGATCATGGCAGAGAATCAGGACTATGGTGCGGAGCAGATACAGATCCTTGAGGGTCTGGAGGCTGTAAGAAAGCGTCCGGGAATGTACATCGGAAGTACATCCTCCCGCGGTCTGCATCATTTGGTATATGAGATCGTTGACAATGCGGTAGATGAAGCATTGGCAGGTTTCTGCAGTGAGATCCGCGTGACCATCAATGAGGACAATTCCATTACGGTCATTGATAACGGACGCGGCATTCCGGTGGATATACAGAAGAAGGCAGGACGTCCTGCGGTTGAAGTCGTTTTCACGGTGCTTCATGCAGGAGGTAAGTTCGGAGGCGGAGGATATAAGGTATCCGGAGGTCTTCATGGTGTAGGTTCCTCTGTCGTAAATGCACTTTCCGACTGGCTGGAGGTAGAGGTTTCCAGAGACGGAAAGGTATATAAGCAAAGATATGAGCGCGGAACGGTCATGTATGATCTGAAATGCATCGGTGAGGCGGAGGGAACCGGAACCAAGGTTACCTTTAAGCCGGATGCAACGATCTTTGATGATGTGATCTATGATTATGATGTGCTCCGGATCCGTCTCAGAGAGACGGCATTTCTGACGAAGAATCTGAAGATCTCCCTTCAGGATCTGAGAGGCCCCGAAGAGGAGAGGCGCAGCGATACCTTCCACTATGAGGGCGGTATCAAGGAATTCGTGGAATATCTGAACCGTCATAAGACGGCTCTTTATGATAAGGTGATCTACTGCGAGGGGACCAGGGATGACATCTATGTGGAGGTTGCCCTGCAGCATAATGATACCTACAATGAAACGGTTTACAGCTTTGTAAATAATATCGTGACACCTGAGGGCGGCATGCATATGACGGGCTTCCGCGCTGCTATCACGAAGGTGTTTAATGATTATGCCCGGAATTTCAAGTATCTGAAGGAAAAGGATGAGAATCTGACGGGAGAAGACTTAAGAGAAGGCCTGACAGCCATCATTTCCGTGAAGATCGAAGATCCGCAGTTCGAGGGTCAGACCAAGCAGAAGCTGGGAAATGCTCCGGCAAGAACGGCAGTTGAGTCTGTTATGAGCGAGCAGCTGGTATATTTCCTTGAGCAGAATCCTCAGGTGGCAAAGAGTATCATCGATAAGGCACTGAAGGCGCAGAAGGCCAGAAATGCCGCAAGAAAAGCAAAGGAAATGATAAGAAAGACCGAACTGTCCCAGAGTCTGGCACTGCCGGGCAAGCTGGCTGACTGCTCGGATAAGGATCCTAAAAAATGTGAGATCTACATCGTGGAGGGAGACTCTGCGGGTGGATCCGCAAAGACCGCAAGAAACCGTGCAACACAGGCAATCCTTCCGCTCCGCGGAAAGATCCTGAATGTGGAGAAGGCCAGACTGGATCATATTCTGGAAAATGCAGAGATTAAGGCCATGATCACAGCCTTCGGTACGGGGATCCATGACAATTTCGATATCGAAAAACTGAGATATGACAAGATCATCATCATGACGGATGCCGACGTGGACGGTGCGCATATAGCAACTTTGCTGCTCACCTTCTTCTACCGGTTCATGCCGGAGCTGATCCGGCAGGGTCATGTATATCTGGCACAGCCTCCGCTCTATCGTCTGGAGAAGAATAAGAAGGTGTGGTATGCCTACAGTGATGAGGAGCTTTCCAATATCATTGATCAGGTAGGAAGGGATCAGAACAACAAGGTTCAGCGCTATAAGGGTCTGGGTGAGATGGATGCGGACCAGCTCTGGGATACCACCATGGATCCCGAGAAGCGGCTCCTTCTCCGCGTGGGAATCGATGATCAGGATGAGTCCGAGGTCGATGTAACATTTAACATCCTTATGGGTGACAAGGTCGAGCCACGGAAGAAATTCATCGAGGAAAATGCGAAGTTTGTTAAGAACCTGGATATCTAGAATCCCGAAAGGAGTAACCTGAAATGGATGACGATAAGATCTTTGACGATGTGCGGGAAGTAGATCTGAAAAAGACCATGGAAACATCATATATTGATTACGCGATGAGCGTGATCGCAGCCCGGGCGCTTCCGGATGTTCGTGACGGACTGAAGCCCGTGCAGAGAAGGATCCTGTATTCCATGATCGAATTGAATAACGGACCGGACAAGCCTCACCGTAAATGCGCCCGTATCGTCGGTGATACCATGGGTAAATATCATCCCCACGGTGACAGTTCCATTTACGATGCGCTGGTAAAGCTGGCTCAGGAGTGGAATACCAGATATCCTCTGGTCGACGGACATGGGAATTTCGGATCCGTGGACGGAGACGGCGCCGCAGCCATGCGATATACGGAAGCCCGTCTGACAAGGATGTCCATCGAAATGCTGTCCGACATCAACAAGGACACGGTGGATTTCGTACCGAACTTTGACGAGACCGAGAAGGAGCCTATGGTGCTTCCCAGCCGGTATCCCAACCTGCTGGTCAACGGAACCACCGGTATCGCTGTCGGTATGGCTACCAATATTCCCCCTCACAATCTTCGGGAGGTTACGGATGCGGTCGTAAAGATCATTGATAACCGGATCAATGAGGACCGGGAGACAGAGATCGAAGAGCTTCTGGAGATCGTAAAGGGACCGGATTTCCCCACAGGTGCAGAGATCCTGGGACGCGCCGGCATAGAGGAGGCCTACCGGACGGGACGCGGCAAGATCAAGGTCCGTGCCATTTCCGATATCGAACCCATGGGGAACGGAAAGCAGCGGATCGTGGTGACGGAGCTGCCGTATATGGTAAATAAGGCCATGCTGATCGCAAAGATCGCAGACCTCGTAAAGAATAAGCGTGTGGACGGCATTACGGACCTTCGTGACGAGTCTTCCCGTGAGGGAATGCGTATCGTGATCGAGCTCCGTAAGGACTGTAATCCGAACGTTCTGCTGAATAATCTGTACAAGCATACGCAGCTGGAGGATACCTTCGGTGTAAATATGCTTGCGCTGGTAGATAACCAGCCGAAGGTGCTCAGCCTTCCGGATATGCTGAAGTATTACATCCTGCATCAGGAGGATGTGGTAACACGGCGTACGAAATATGATCTGAACAAGGCGGAGGAGAGGGCTCATATCGTAGAAGGCCTTCTGATCGCCATAGATAATATCGACGAAGTGATAAAGATCATCCGCGGTTCCGAAAATGTGGCAGCGGCGAAGATCGCCCTGACCGAACGATTCGGATTGACGGATGTCCAGGCAGGTGCTATCGTGGAGATGCGTCTCCGCCAGCTGACCGGACTGGAAAGAGAGAAACTGGAAGCGGAATATAAGGACCTGATGGAGAAGATCGCCGAGTATAAGGCAATTCTTGCAGATCCCAAGAAACTGCTGGCAGTGATCCGTGAAGAACTGCAGATCATAGCCATGAAGTTCGGCGATGACCGCAGGACCCGGATCGGTGCGGCTGTCGGTGAGATCATGGATGAGGATCTGATCAAGAGGGAGAATACCGTGATCGCCATGACGCATCTGGGCTATATCAAGCGGATGAGCGTCACGAATTTCCGTGCCCAGAACAGAGGCGGCAAAGGGATCAAGGGGATGCAGACCATAGAAGATGACTGCATCGAAGAACTGCTTATGACCACGACCCTGCATTATATCCTGTTCTTTACCAATAAAGGACGCGGATACAGGCTCAGGGCTTATCAGATACCGGAAGCAGGGCGGACAGCGAGAGGTATGGCCATCGTAAATCTGCTGCAGCTGGACGGGGATGAGAAGATCACGGCCATCATTCCGATCAAGGAATATGATCCGAAGAAGTATCTCCTGATGGTGACAAAACATGGTATGATCAAGAAGACACCCGAGACGGAGTATGCAAATATCCGTAAGAACGGTATCATTGCCATGACACTGAAGGACGGAGATGAGCTGATCGAGGTCAAGACCACAGACAATACCCGGGATATCTTTATGGTATCCAAAAATGGTATGTGCATCCGTTTCAATGACCGGGATGTACGAAGCACAGGAAGAAGCTCCATGGGTGTTCGCGGCATGAACCTGGGATACGGGGATGAAGTGGTCGGCATGCAGATGAATACGCAGGGCGGATCCCTGCTGATCGTGTCCGAGCGCGGTATGGGCAAGCGGACGAGCATCGATGAATTTACGGTACAGAAGCGTGGCGGCAAGGGTGTAAAATGCTACAAGATCACGGAGAAGACCGGATCCATCATCGGTGTTAAGGCTGTAAATGATGATCATGAGATCATGATGATCACGACACAGGGTATCATCATCCAGCTGAAATGTAATGACATTTCAACCTATGGACGTGTTACCTCCGGTGTAAAGCTGATCAATCTGAATAACCGGGAGGATATCACCGTAGCAAGTATCGCGAAAGTGAGAGACGCAGTAGCTCAGACCGAGGAAGCCCTTCGCCGTCTGGAGATGGAGGAAGGAACCGACGGAGAACCGGAAGAACTCTTTGCGGAGAACGATTCGGAAGAATCCATCACGGAAGATGAGGCGGATGAATCCATCGCGGAAGACGAGGCGGATGAATCCATCGCGGAAGATGAGGCGGATGAATCCACTGCGGAGGACGAGGCGGATGAATCCACTGCGGAGGACGAGGCGGATGAATCCACTGCGGAGGACGAGGCGGATGAATCCACTGCGGAGGACGAACAGGAATAATCCTTCGCCGTCGTGTCATTCTGAGCAACGCGAAGAATCTTCCACGAGGAAAGAAGCCATTATATAACCTGCAGAAAACGTAAGGAAGGACAGGGAGGCACGCAGTATGGGCGGACTCAAGGAGAATATAGAGAATCTTACAAATACAAAGGGGCTGGAGGATCTCCTGATCGCATTGGCTTACTGGATCGGTGTGATCGCCATAGTGCTTTTTATCTTCTACGTTGTGATCAAGATCAACAATTACGTTCAGCAGAAGAAATCCAAAAAGCCCTTTAAGGGGAGAGACGACTTCCTGTCATAGGAGGAATGTCCCCGGTACGGAAGGGTAAATGAGGAGAGGAAACATGAGAGAGATTTCGGCAGCGGATGTAACAGCCGCCGTAAGAAACATATGTATCGAGGCAAATCTCGCGCTCGCACCGGATATGGTGCGGGCGCTGGATAATGCCCGGGACACGGAAGTATCACCGCTCGGGAAGAAGATCCTTGGTCAGCTGCAGGAGAATCTGGTTCTTGCAAAGGAAGAACAGATCCCCATCTGTCAGGATACCGGAATGGCGGTGTTTTTTGTGCGCCTGGGGCAGGAGGTCCATGTGGACGGAGGGCTCACGGAGGCGATAAATGAAGGCGTTCGTCAGGGTTATACGGAGGGTTATCTTCGTAAATCCGTGGTAGGAGATCCTCTGAAGAGACTGAATACGAAGGATAATACGCCGGCCATCATCCACTATGACGTGGTTCCGGGTGAGGAGCTGAGTATCACCATCGCACCCAAAGGCTTCGGAAGCGAGAATATGAGCAAGCAGTATATGCTGAAACCCGCAGACGGCGTGGATGGCGTAAAGAATGCGGTCATAAAGACCGTCAGTGAGGCAGGACCCAATGCCTGTCCGCCTTTTGTGGTAGGTGTAGGGATCGGCGGAGATTTTGAACTGTCAGCCATTTTGGCAAAGAAGGCACTGACCCGCCCCGCGGACAAAAGGAGCGAGCTTCCGCATATCCGTCAGCTGGAGGAGGAGCTTCTGTTCATGATCAATAAGCTGGGGATCGGTCCTGCCGGACTGGGTGGAAGAAATACCGCTCTGGCCGTAAATATCGAGACATATGCCACGCATATCGCCGGACTTCCGGTGGCAGTCAATATGTGCTGCCACGTAAACCGGCACCGGACCATGGAATTATAAGCATTTCCCGGTCGCCATGCCCCCGGAGCAGCCATGTCCCCGGAATAGCCATGTCATCCTGAGCGAAGCGGGCGCACGCGTGCCGGTGGCACGCGGTTTGTGCGCCGAGCATCGACCAAGCGGCAGCGCGAAGGATCTTAACCCTCTTACCCCTCCGAAGACCCGGAGAAAGATTGGAGAAAATATATGGAAACAGTACTGCAGGTACCGGCACCGAAAGAAGAACTTCGTGAACTAAGGGCCGGTGACTATGTATATATCAGCGGAACCATCTATACAGCCCGCGACGCAGCGCATAAACGCCTGTATGAAAGTCTGACACAGGGAGAAGATCTTCCGATCTCGCTGGAAGGCACATTTATCTATTATCTGGGCCCTACGCCGGCCAGAGAAGGTCAGGTGATCGGATCCGCCGGACCGACGACATCCAGCCGCATGGATAAATATACCCCGTTACTGCTTCGTAAGGGGCTGGCGGGAATGATCGGTAAGGGAAAACGCTCGGAAGAGGTACGCCGTACCATGATGGAGCAGGGAGCGGTTTATTTCGCTGCCGTAGGCGGTGCGGGAGCTCTCCTTTCAAAATGTATCAAGTCCGCAGAGGTGGTGGCCTACGAGGATCTTGGGACGGAAGCGATCCGAAAGCTGACGGTGGAGCGGCTGCCGGTGATCGTGGTGATGGACAGCAGCGGGAACAACCTGTACGAATCCGCAGTGTCCGAATATCTGCGGAAATATGAAGGAATTCAGGGATAGAAGATGGCACAGAAGGAAAAGAAGGGAAAGAAAAAAATAAATAAAAACAAGCTGATCCTGCTATGTACATTGGCGGGGATCCTGCTGATCATCCTTCTTTTCGCCGGATGGTTCTTCTTTCTCGCGAGAGGAAGTGCAACGATATCGGGTGCCGTGAAGGGATATTTCAAAGCCATTGAGAAGAAGGACGCGGATGCCTATATCAGGAACTGCTATCCCTCTGCATGGTCCGATAACTATCATCCACAGGGAAATGACGTAGTTCTTGAAGGCCTGGTGGAGGATGTCTTCCTGCGTCAGTCCGGAACGACGGTAAAGGATATAGAGATCACCCATGAGGAAGAACTGGAGGACGTTTTCGTAAAACGGATACAGGACAAGATCAAGGAGCTGTATGACGTGGATCTGTCCATCTCCCGTGTCTGCAGGGTATATTTCAAAATGAAGATCAGCTATATGTCAAAGGGCGAGGAAGTCCAGTATGACAGTGAGGTTAAGACCCGTTACGTATACAAATACCATGGGAAATGGTACTACCTGGCGGATACCCTGCTTCTGGTGGACATGGCACTGGATGACCAGTAGGTTATCCGGCGTTCCATATATAAACCCACACTTGACAGTTTGGGCGGTATTTGCTATTATAGATAAGCGTTTTGATTAAAATGCAAACTGATGAAGTCACTGGTTTCGTGGCATACGAAACCTTGGTGAGGGATTCAGGCACTGGAGATGTACTCAAGTGGCTGAAGAGGCGCCCCTGCTAAGGGTGTAGGTCGGGGAACCGGCGCGAGGGTTCAAATCCCCACACACTTCGTGTGCGGGCCCCTCCTTATACCTTGGCACGAAGCCCGCTGCGCGGTCTTCCTTCGGCTTCGCCGAAGTATCGTGCTTCGCACGATGTGTCCTCACTTCGTTCGGATATAAGGGATCTTCCCACACACTTCGTGTGCGGGCCCCTCCTTATACCTTCCTCGATAGCTCAATGGTAGAGCACGCGGCTGTTAACCGCGGGGTTGTAGGTTCGAGCCCTACTCGGGGAGCTGAGCATGGTTTTTATTATAAAACCGGTGCTCCAAAAGCGGCGCGATCCTGCTCCGCAAAGCGGCGCGATTTTGCTCCGCAAAATAGCGAAATGTGGTGCTGTAGCCAAGTGGTAAGGCGTGGGACTGCAACTCCCTGATCATCGGTTCAAATCCGTTCAGCACCTCTGAAAGGTTCTTATGACAGCATGTCGTGAGAACCTTTTTTCTTAATCCGAAAGGGGGATTACAGAATGCATGAAACAATAACCGTGAAAAAGTACCGGATGCATCCTTTGATTACCGTATTGTTGGGCATTCTGGGTGTCTGCCTTTTCTTTATCTTCAGGGAGGTCGTATACCGTTATCAGCTGGCGAAGGCTCTGAATGAGCTGTCCTCCGGAGGCAAAGCGGGTTATGTGATCCTGTGCTTCTTTATCTTCCTGCTTTGCATGACGCTGGTCAGTTATTCCTTTTCGGATGGTGTGAAGTGGATCCTGGACCATGAACGGTTCATAGCGATCCGCAAGAGTTCCATGGAAGATCAGACGGCTGTCAGGTTCTATCAGGCGTACAAAAAGAGGGTCAGACGGATCAATATCCTGAATCAGGCGATCATGGAACTTCTTTTGGCCATCCTGATCATGATCTTCATCGTAAAGGGCGGAAGTGCGGATCAGTATATCCTGCTGGTCTGGCTTGTCTGCATCCTTTCTGCATTAAATCCCCTAAGTCGAAGTGCGAAAAAAAAGGAAGATGCGAACCGGGAGCGGATCCTGCTGGAAGATTGTGATCCGTTACTTTATTTTGATATTTTTGAAATGTTCCGGCTGGATGCGGAATCGAGGCTCATGCGAAATTCCATACGGATCAAACAGGCAATCGCATGCTTTTATCTTCAGGATTATTTCGAAATGAACCGGAAGCTGGATCAACTCGAGGGGAAACCGATGGTGATACAGGAGGCGCAGAAGATCCTGCTTCAGGGTCTTGCAGCGCTGGATCTGCAGCAGCCCGAGAGATTCCGGGCCTGTTCGGATGCACTTGCGCGTTTGGAGACCGCACCCGGTACTCTGACGGTAACGAGAAATTATCTGCAGGAGGTCCGAAGAGACTGGCAGGGACGGATCGACCTCTCGGGACCGGAACCGGAAAGAGCGCTGCCCTATATTCAGGATGAACTCCGTAAAGGAAAGCATCCGGTCTTCTGGATGGACTTCACCTTCCAGCTGGCATGGGTAGAACTCTCCCAGGGAAAGAAGGATCGTGCCAGGGAGAATCTGCAGCTTGTGGCAGAAAGAGCAGGAACCATGGCGATCCGCGAGAAGGCAAAGCAGCTGTTGAACGATCCCGAAGCGGATCTGAAAACGAATAAATATTGTTGAAAAAGATTGCAATGCTACAAAATATAGTGTAAAATACAATGGTTAAAAACTATCTATTTGTAGCTGAATGGCCAATGTGAAATCTATGGAGATGACCAGATGGGAGCAGAATTAAGACAATACGATGATTATCCGGAAATGGATGCAGAGGACCTGGACTTTATACGTGAGCTGGAAGCAGAAGAGGAAGAAATCCTGACCGGACATGGATATCGTAATCGCCATGTGACCAGAGAAGTGGTCCCGGAGCTGAAGGCGCTCCGAAATATGGACGATACATACCGGAGTCGGTCCTACACAGCTTCGGGAAGAACTACAGAACGAAGTGCTGCTGCCGTACAGGGAAGTGAAAGCGGTCTCAGAATGCCGGGTACGAGGAAGCACAGGACCGTTATGGCAGAGGCCCGTCCGACCCGCCCCACCCGCCCTTCGAGAAACGGGCAGGTTCGTCCGGCACGTCCGGAGAGGGCAGCCGCCGAGGGTGGTTCTGCCGGAGGGGAAGGTGCTCCGAGAAGAAGACCTTCCGGTGGCCGGGGAGGAAAGAAGAGTCTTTCCAATAAGTTTGATACGGCATTTCAGAAAAATAAGCCTCTGTTTTTCCTGATCTCAAGGGCGATGATCCCCTTCATTTTCTTCTATTACGAGGTGATCTTCAATCTTACCACAGTCCGGGATTTCTTCGGAATGCATGCGATCTTCATCCTGCTCTTTTCCATATTCTTCGGAATGATCGGATCGATCCTGTCTTCCATATCCAGGAGTCGTAAGGTAAATATGATCGTGAAGGCAGTTGTGATCTTCCTTCCGGTGATCCCGTTCCTGGTAGAATATTTTGTTTACCTGCAGTTTAAGGTATTCTATGATCTGAACACGGTCATTCATGGTGCAGCAGATGCAGCCGGGGGATTTAAGGCAGACATCTTCCGTCTGATCACGTCCTTCCAGGGTATCACCCATATCATCCTGTATCTTCTGCCCACAGTTGCATTTATCATTTTCGAGCTGAAGATCGATAAGAAGCATCTGCTTTCCCTGAAGACCGGATGGCGACGTAAGGTCAAGATGGGTGTCGTGACCATCGCCAGCTATCTGGTCGCACTGATCCTGATCATGTGCATCAAGTCTTACCGTGAGGTATATACCGATAAGTACTATTTCGAATCCGCAGTAACCGACTTTGGTTTCATGACCGGTCTTCGTAAAGAAGTCTGGAGGAAGATGACAAATGCGGATCAGAAGAGAGGCTTCGATGTTGCAAAGGTGGATGACAGCACCACGGGTGAACCGGCGCCGGGAGGAAATACTCCGACAGAGGGAACCAGTGGCAGTGCACAGGCTTCCGAGGTTGCAACGACGGAACAGAAGAAGACCTACATGCCGAACCGTTATCCCATTTCCTTCTCCGAACTTGCACAGAAGGATGAAGGAACCTATGCGGATCTGGATGACTATGTGGCTTCTCTGAATGCGACCATGCAGAATGATTACACAGGTATCTTCAAAGGTAAGAACCTGATCTTCCTTTCCGCCGAGGCATTTAGCGGAGATATCATTGATCCGAAGCTGACCCCGACACTTTACAGACTGTCGACAAAGGGTATCAACTTTACGGATTATTATCAGCAGGCAACTGCAGGTACCACCGGCGGTGAGTACCAGAATATCATGGGTATGCTTCCGACCATGGGTGGTCAGTCCATGAAGCAGACCGCGGATTACAACAACTACTTCACCATGGGCAGTCAGCTGAACCGGCTGGGTTACTATGGTAAGAGCTACCACAACAATGATTATACGTATTACAGCCGTCAGATGACTCACATCAATCTGGGTTACAGCGATGGTTTCGAGGGCGTAGGTAACGGTGCCGAGGAGTATATCTCCGGAGGCTGGCCGGAAAGTGATGTGGAGATGATCAAGGGTACGATTGGTCAGTACATCAACAAGCAGCCCTTCAATGTATACTACATGACCGTCAGCGGACATTCCATCTACGGAAGAGATGTAAATGCCATGTCCAAGAAGCACTGGTCACAGGTTGAGAATATGCCTTACTCCGAACCGGTTAAGGGATATATCGCAGCGAACCTGGAGCTGGAAGATGCTCTGACGTACCTGGTGGACAACCTGGAGAAGGCCGGAATCGCGGATGATACCGTTATCGTTCTGGCAGCGGATCATTTCCCGTATGGTCTGGATAATGATGCAGCGCTGGGCGAGATGCCGTATCTGTCCGAGCTGTATGGCTACAACGTAACCAACTACATGCAGAGAGATCATAACCGACTGATCATCTGGAGCGGATGCCTGGAGAAGATGGATCCCATCATTGTGGATACACCGGTAAGTTCCATTGATATCCTGCCGACACTTTCAAACCTTTTCGGTACCGAGTGGGATTCCAGATTGCTGCCCGGTAGAGACGTCTTCTCCTCAGCAACACCGATCGCGTTCAACCTGAATTACAACTGGAAGACGGATAAGGGTCTTTATGTGGGCGGAGAGTTCGTTCCGAACAATGCTGCAGAGAAGCTGCCGGATGATTATGTGGATCAGATGAGCTCACTGGTATCGAATAAGATCAACTACTGCTACAAAGTACTTGAGACCGACTACTTCGGACATCTGTATAATCTGGGTGTCTTCCCTGAGATCAAGAAAGAGTATGATTATACAAAGAATAAGGGAATGAAGCAGTATACCCCGACCACCGATCTTCCCGGAAAAGATCAGGGAACGGGTCAGGGAAATAATGCCGGAGGAACGGGAGGAACCGGCCAGGATGCCGGAACGGGAGGAACCGGCCAGGATGCGGGAACCGGAGGAACCGGCCAGGATGCTGGAGCCGGTGGAACGGGTCAGGATGCCGGAACCGGTGGAACCGTGGATCAGGGAAATGTAGCCGGAGATCCGAACGTTGGAAATGCGGATGGAACGGCAGGCAACTGAGAGTAAGAACGGAATCATAAGAACTGAATCATAAACAAATAGGGAGGAACATGCCGGATATCCGGATGCTCCTCCCTATTTTCTTTCCGGTATATTTCCTGCTCATGCCTTACATGAAGCCGGTGATCAGTGCCACGACTCTCAGTCCGAACAGAACGAAGATGACCAGCATGATTTTGTTGATGTCCTTTGCCTTTTTTGTAAAGACCTTTACGAGCACCCAGGAGAGGACACCATACATGAGGCCGTTGGAAATGGAGTAAGTCAGAACCATGATGGAGATGGTAAGGAAGGCGCCGATGGTATCCGCGGCATCCTTTCCGAACTCGATATTTTTGCAGGCTCCGAACATCAGCATTCCTACATAGATCAGGCAGGGAGCTGTCGCAAAGGAAGGGATCGCAATGAAGATCGGAGAGAGGAAGATGGAGAGCAGAAAGAGAATGCCGGTGGTGATGGCGGTTAGTCCGGTCCTTCCTCCGGCCCCCACTCCTGTGGTGGATTCCAGGTATGTTGTGACCGTAGAGGTTCCCAGGCAGGCGCCGACGGTCGTTCCGATGGCATCTGACATGAATACCCTTCCTGCTTTCGGGAGTTTTCCGTTTTTATCCATGAGGTTTGCGCGGTCGGCTACACCGACAACCGTTCCGACCGTATCGAAGAAATCCAGGAAAAGAAAGCTGAAGACCACGGCGAGGAAACGGACAAAATGCTCGCCTGCCCATTGGAAGTCAAACTTGAATGCGGTTTCGCCGAGTCCCGAGAAATTAAATGTATTTGTGAAATCCGGGATCAGGGAAGGCTGTCCGGCAGCCGGATCTACGATGTAAAAGCCTGTAAGCTCAGCGATGATCCCTATGCCCCAGGTGATCAGGACTCCCCAAAGTACAGCTCCTTTTATTTTATAATGATCGAGAACAACGATGATCATCAGTCCGAGGAGTGAGAGGAAGACGGGCAGAGATTTGAGCGATCCCATGGTGACAAGGGTGGATTCATCCGCAACAACGATATTGGCTCCTTCGAGACCGAGCAGTGCGATGAAAAGCCCGAGTCCCGCGGTGATCCCGTATTTCAGATTCTGAGGGATCCCGTTTACGACGGCTTCACGGAATTTGAAGAGTGACATGATGATGAAGATGACACCTTCAACCAGCACGGCGGTAAGGGCGATCCGGAAAGGATCCTCAACCCCCTTCAGTTCTCCGAGACAGACCGTAAAGGCAAAGTATGCATTCAGGCCCATGCCTGCGGACAGGGCGAGCGGGTAGTTCGCCAGAAAGCCCATGATCAGGGTAGCTACGGCCGATGCGATGGCAGTTGCCATGAAAACGCCGTTGCTGTTCATTACCTTTCCGAGGATGTTCGGATTTACGGCCAGGATATATGCCATGGAAACAAATGTGGTAATCCCTGCAATGATCTCCGTTTTGACATCCGTATTGTGTTCCTTCAGATGAAATAATCGCTCGAGCATAACCCACCTCCGTTGGAGTCGCAGTCTTTCTCTTTTATATGATTTCTTCCGTCATGACCGGTTGGCAGATGCAACTGCCGGGAATTGTCATTCACAGAAATTGTCATTCACGGGAATAGTCATCAATGGAGGTATCCGGATAGGAATCCGGAATGGAATCGGAGGAGGTGCTGCCGGTTCCGGGGAAATCAATACCTGTATCGGCGAGATCGGAAACGTTCGTTCTATCCGCAGTCGTATACTGGCTGAGAACACCGTCGGATTCTGCGGAACCGGTTGTGGAGCCTGCGGTATACGGGTTCGCGGCGGAGTTCGCAGCGGAATCCGCAGCAGAACCGGTTGTGGAGCCTGTGGTATACGGGTTCACAGAGGGCCCGGTGGGTACATTTGGCGAAGCGGTACCTGCAGCGCCTGCGTAGGGGCTCTGGGGAGCAGAACCTGCAACGCCGGCATAGGGACTTTGGGGAGCAGCACCTGTAACGCCGGCATAGGGACTCTGGGGAGCAGCACCACCCTGAAGGAATGGGTTCAGGGAAGGATCTGCTGCATTTTCACGGGCGATATTCTGCAGCTGATCGATCTTTTTGATCTTGGACCGGATCATAAATGCAGCGAGTATTGAGAGACCTCCGATAGCCAGCAATCCGAAAACAATGAGGAATTTGGACAGCCGGGTCTCTGTGGCATCCAATGTGAGATCATATACGGTCACACCATCGGCAGTAGTAACTCCGGCACCGGAAAGAGCCTCATTATAGAAGCCCTTGATCTGGGAGTCCATGGTAGAGACGCACCCTGTCAGAGTGATGGTGTCCATGGGCATGACATCTGTCTGGCCGGATATGAAGTTCCAGGTGGGATCCACCATGGATTCAAGTCTTTCGATGTCGGTTTTGTCCTTGAGCTTGACCGACATGACGCACATCGTCTGATCGGCGCCTCTGAGAAGCACGGCGTAGTGCTGGTCGGTACCGGTGGTAATAAAATAGCGTTTGTGCTTTGTTTCTGCATAATTGCCCAGAACATAGCTTACGTTCAGTGAGACATAGTCACCCTTGACGGGTGCATTTCCGTTGGCGATCTCAGTGGTAAGATCCTTCGTTTCGCCTTTGATCATATAATTCCAGTCCATCACCACGAGCAGGGCTGCCAAAGCGATGAAAAAACCGGCAAGTACAAAGCAAAGGATCTGAGTGCGTTTTTGTTGTTTTTTTGAGTTTACAGTGGTTACCTGAGCCATAGGGCGCTCCTTTCGGTCGTCATGACTTTCCCCCGCGGAGGTCGTCATTGACGAGATTACATTTTGAAGGTTATTATATAAGAAGGAACAGAAAAAGGCAAGAGGGGGAAAGCGTTGGACGAGATCAGAAAAATGCTGGAAGAGTATACCGGCCGGGAACTGAAACCCTGGCACATGCCCGGACATAAAAGGAAGCCGGTTTTTCCCGGTATGTGGTCGGAAATGTTCCGGCGGGATGTAACCGAGGTTCCGGGAACGGACGATCTGCATCATGCAACGGGAGCCATACGACGTTCCCAGGAAGCTGCGGCGGAGGCAGTGGGAGCAGCATATAGCCACTATCTGGTAGGTGGTTCCACTGCGGGAATCCTCGCAGCCGTTTCCGCGCTTACAAAGCTGTGGCGTGAAGGAAGGGAAATCACGGGGGAATCCCCGATATTTCTTGTTGGTGCCAACTGTCATAAGTCCGTATGGAACGGGCTCCGGCTGGTGGGGGCAAAGACCTTGCTCCTGGAACCCTCCGGGGATCCTGTTTATGGATCGGTGCTGGCGGACCGGCTCCTTTCGGTTCTCAGCGAGGACGTGGATGATACCGGAATGGTGGCAGGTTGTATCCTTACATCTCCTACCTACGCGGGTGCGATCTCTCCGCTGGGTGAACTGCATGCGGTGCTGCAGGTTTATGGGATCCCCATGATCGTGGATGAGGCGCATGGAGCACATTTGCCCTTCTGCAGCGAGCTGGAGCAGGAAAGCGGAGTGGCTTGCGGAGCGGAGTATGTGATCCAGAGTCTGCATAAGACCCTCCCGGCCCTGACTCAGACGGCGGTTCTTTATGTAGGCGGGAGAAGAGACGAGGACGATTTTGAGTTTACAGAGACGGACGGATATACTCCGGAGATTCTGGAGGAAGTGATCGGGGAAGAACTGGCAGTATTTCAATCCAGTTCCCCGTCCTATCTCCTTATGCTTTCTGCGGAGCAGGCGGTCTCGTGGGCAGAACGAAACAGGGATCGCTTCGATTCCTATATTGAAGGGATGCGGAGCTTCCGGGAGGAACTCGCCCGGGATCTGAAGCAGCTCGAGCTTGCGGAGCTGCCCGGGGTGCAGGACCCTTCCAGACTGATGCTGAGAGTGAAAGGGAAGGATCGGCAGGAGGGTAAGGATGAAGCGGCTCTTACTACCGGAACCGGCATGGCAAAGTGGCTGGAAGAAGAGTGTGGGATCGTGGCGGAACTCTCCGGAAGCAGAGAACTGATCCTGATTTCCACTGTCTGTGATGAGGAGGCTGATCTGGATGAGTTGAAGGAAGCGCTCCTTAAGCTGGACCGGGCAGTAAAAAGAGAACGAGACCGGGTACGGCGTTCAAGAGCCGGAAGAAAAAAAAGAGAGGAGAAACATCGGGAAGAAAAACGCCCTTCGGGAGAGGAGAACTCTTCGGGAGAAGGAAATCATCCAAGTGAAACATCACACCCGGTAGGGAAGATTGAGGATCCGCAGGAGGAAGGGGCTGTTTCGGCATCCGTGCAGGTACTGCCACAGGTCGGGGACTTCGTTCAGCGGGACATTTATGTATATCCTCCCGGTGTGCCGATCCTCCGGAGCGGGGAACGTGTGACGGAAGCTGCAAGAAAGCGGCTGGAGGAAGAGCAGGCCGCCGGAAGAAGAATCTACGGCCTCTGATCCGGCGTGATCCGGCAGGGCGGTGCCCGTTAGATCCGAAAGAAGGACAATATTCTTTTTTGCATTTCTGAATAATAGGCTTGATAGGGTTTTTAGCATTGATACAACAATGGGCGCAGGCGCTCGACGAAGAGGATCTTTTGGAATGTGATCACAGGGATGGTTCCGGTAGAATGGTCCTTGCGGTTCGGGAAGTGCTGTGATAGAATGTTGCGCATGATGTCTGCGATGTGCTGCAGATGATCGGACAAAAAAGGAACAAGGCCTGAGGATCAAACCGAAAGCCGGAAAGCAGGGATAGAAAATGAAGAAGATTCTTGTAGTGACCATGGTGCTTGCACTGGCGATAGCGTCAGTCGGATGTGGATCGGAGAAAAAGGAAGATAATACAACGGCAGCAAGTGAGGCAGCCAAGGCGGACGGGGAAGCCGGAAACACATCGGAGGCAGCCAATTATTTCAAAGGCTCTTCCGCCGGAAAGACCTACACAAATGATGTTTACGGGATCACCTTCACATCGCCGGAGGGACAGTGGATCTATGCCGAGCCGTCTGAGTTGGCGTCACGTGTCGGAAAGACTTCCGACGAGGTAAACAGCATGACATTTGAGGATGTAAAAGGCGGAAAGGTGTTCCCTGCTATGATGTGCACGAACATGAGCAGCGGAGAGTCTGTCTCCTTCATCCTGTCAGCCAGTCAGGCAGGGGTCTCGGAGAAGGATCAGATCGAAGCCACCGCAAAGGCTTTGGGAACGCAGGCAAATGTGGAGGTAAAGGAAGGAAGTCCTATCGGTTCCACATATTACTGTGATATGATCTATGAAGACGCCGGTGTCAATCTGTATATGCGTCAGTATTATATCTTCATAGAAGGAACAGCGGGCACGATCACGGTTACGGCTTCAACGAAGGAAAGCTTTGAAACACTCTGCAACGCCTGGAAAGCAAAATAAGACAGCCGGACAGGGCATGAAAAGAGCGGGAAATGCGGGAAAATCTTGCATTTCCCGCTCTTTTTGCGTATGATGAAGATATGGGGATATTGTATACAAAGTACATGTATACATGCATACAATTTTACAGGTGGTGGGTGAATGATGGAGAAATGTGTTGAGAAAACCGCATATGCGAAGGTGAACCTTGGCCTGGATATCGTGGGACGAAGAGAAGACGGATATCACCTGGTACGGATGATCATGCAGAGCGTGGGAATCTCGGACCGTCTTACATTTGAAAGGAAGGATACGCCGGGGATCGAACTGCAGGTTTCCGGGGCGAGTACCCTGCCGGATCTTTCGGATATGCCGGTGGATGACCGGAATCTGATCGTCCGCGCAGCGGCAGCGGTGATGGAACGGTATGGGATCACGGAGGGGATCCGGATCACGCTGGAGAAACACATTCCCATGGCGGCAGGTATGGCCGGAGGCAGTACGGACTGCGCAGCGGCACTTGCCGGTACAGCGGAGCTTTTTGAGACGGGAGCTGCCCCGGAGGATCTGGCGGAGCTGGGAGTCCGCCTGGGAGCGGATGTTCCTTACTGCCTGTTGGGAGGAACGGCTCTGTCCGAAGGAATCGGTGAGGTACTGACACCGCTTGCCGATCTTCCCGATTGCCGGTTCCTGATCGTGAAACCCCGTTTCGGCATGTCCACGAAGGAGGTATATACCGCCTATGACGGGCTTGAGGACCGGGAGAGAGCGGGAGAAGCGGTGATCGATCATCCGGATATCGACGGAATGACGGATGCGGTTACAAAGGGGGATCTGGACGGGGTGATCCACCGGCTTGGAAATGTGCTGGAGATCGTGACCAGAGAGCAGCACCCCGAGATCCTGAGGATCCGGGAACTGGTGCAGGAAGCCGGAGCGGAAGCTTCCATTATGACGGGGAGCGGACCTACGGTATTCGGTATCCTGAAAGGGGATGCGGCACCGGATACGGAGAAGCTGAAGAAGAAGCTTGAAGAAGAAGGGATCGTCTCGGATGTATATGTGGCCGGTGGGATAGGAGGACGTGCGTATGAAGCTTGAATTTGATCCTGCAGAGTATCTGCCTCTACGTGAAGTAGTATTTAAAACCTTAAGAAATGCGATCATACGTGGTGAGTTAACGCCCGGTGAACGTCTGATGGAGGAAAAACTGGCAAAGAACCTGGAGGTCAGCCGGACACCGGTCCGGGAGGCGATCCGTATGCTGGAGCTGGAGGGGCTGGTGGTCATGCTTCCCCGAAAGGGCGCCGAGGTTGCCCGGATCACGGTAGAGGATCTGGAAGAGGCGCTGGAGGTCCGCATGGCCATAGAGGATCTGGCCGTCAGACTGGCAAGCCTGCGGATCGATGAGGATGGTAAGGAGAAGCTGAAGAAGGCCGCTGCCGCATTTGACGCTGCCTTGGAAGAGAAGGATGTGGTGAAGATCGTGGATAAGGACGAACGGTTCCATGATGTGATCTTTGAGACCACGAAGAACCGCCGGCTGATCAGCCTTGCCCATAGTCTTCGGGAGCAGGTTTACCGCTATCGCTATGAATATGTAAAGGATTTCAGCTCCCATGACAAGCTGTCCCGTGAGCACGCCCGTATCATGGAGGCGATCCTTGAGGGAGATGTCGTCAAGGCGCAGCAGGCCATGCGCGGACATATCTACGACCAGCAGCAACGGATCATACAGATGATCATGGTTGAAACAGGAGGGCAGTAAAGGTGAAAGGAATATTTATCTCGGTGGAGGGACCGGACGGAGCCGGGAAGTCCACGCAGATCGAGAGATTGAAGGAGTATCTGGCGCAGAAGGGATACGAGGTGCTGATCACCCGGGAACCCGGGGGGACCGTCATCAGCGAAGCGGTAAGAGAGCTTCTTCTGGATCCGAAGCATAAGGAAATGAAACCCGAGACGGAGCTGCTGCTGTATGCGGCTGCGCGGGCCCAGCTGGTGGGTGAGGTCATCGGACCGGCCATTGAAGCTGGAAAGGCCGTAATAAGTGACCGCTTTGTGGATTCCTCCGTGGTATATCAGGGAATCGCCCGGGAACTGGGTGTGGAAACCGTGTATGAGGTGAACCGGCCGGCGATCGGCGAGTACATGCCGGATGTCACATTTCTACTGGACCTTCCCGCAGAGGTGGGGATCGCCAGAAAGAAGGATCAGGCGGAGCTGGACCGAATGGAGCAGGAATCGCTGGATTTCCACAGAAAGGTAGCAGAGGGCTATCGTACACTGGCCAAGAGAGATCCGGAGCGGATAAAAACCATAGATGCTACTTTACCAGTAGATACGATTTGTGATATGATAAAGGATAAGGTTCAGGCGCTGTTGTCATGATATGGACATGGTAAGGAAAGGAGGACACCATATGGATTTTCATCAGATCATCGGACATGAAGATATCATCCGGCATTTCAAAAGCAGCATAGAGACGGGTAGAGTCGGTCATGCATATATCCTTTGCGGCGAAGACGAAAGCGGAAGAAGTTCACTGGCGTTCTCTTTTGCGAAGACCCTGCAGTGTGAAGCCGGGGGAACGGATCCCTGCAATGAATGCCCGTCCTGTAAGAAGACGGAGAGCGGCAATCATCCCGACATCATCATGGTGAACCATGAGAAGCCGAATGTGATCTCTGTTGACGAGATCCGGGAGCAGGTGGTTCAGACCATGGAGATCCGGCCTTACAGCGGGAACTATAAGATCTACATTATCAATGATGCGCAGCTTATGAATGCTCAGGCACAGAATGCGCTTCTGAAGACGATAGAGGAGCCGCCGGCATACGGCATCGTGATCCTCATCACCAATTCGCTGGAGAAGCTGCTTCCCACCATCATTTCCCGATGCATTACCCTGACAACCAAACCGGTGAAGGAGCGGGATGTAGAGGAGTACCTGAAGGAACATTATGAGTTGGATGACAAGAAGGCCAGATTCTGCGTAGAGTATGCGCAGGGGAATCTCGGGAAAGCGATCCTGCTTGCCACCAACGAGGAGTATGAGGCGCTGGTACAGTCGGTGATCCGTCTGGAAAAGAATATCTATGACATGGATATGGAGGATGTCGCCGATGCCATCGAGGCGTGTTCCTTATATAAGATGAATATCGGCGAATACCTGGATCTCATGATGGTATGGTACCGGGATATCCTCATGCTGAAGGTGACCGGGAAGCCGGACAAGATCATTTTCGGGGAAGAGTATTCCACGATCCGGGAGCAGGCAAAGTACCTGTCCTACAATGAGTTGGAGGACAAGGCCCGGGCCATCGAAAATGCAAAGAAAAGAATCGCAGCAAATGCCAGGATGGAAGACGTGATGCGGCTTCTGATCCTGACACTGAAGGAGATATAGCATGAAAGAAGTGATAGGCGTTCGCTTTCGGAGGAACGGACGCATTTACTACTTCGACCCCATAGACAATGAGGTTGAGGTGGGAACCAGAGTAGTTGTGGAGACAGCAAAGGGCCTTGAGTACGGCTGGGTCGTTCTCGGCCGGCGGGAGGTGGATGAGGAGAGAGTCCAGGGCGGACTGAAGCCCATCCAGCGTCTGGCATCCGAGCAGGACGACAGGCGGTATGAGACCAACCGGGAGAAGTCCAGGCGCGCGTATGAGATCTGTGTGGAGAAGATCAGAGAGCATGATCTGAAAATGAAGCTGATCTCGGCAGAATATGCATTTGACAACAATAAGATCATGTTTTACTTTACGGCAGACGGTCGTGTGGATTTCCGTGAACTGGTAAAGGACCTGGCTTCCGTATTCCGGACCAGGATCGAACTTCGCCAGATCGGCGTACGGGATGAGTCAAAAATGTGCGGCGGGATCGGGATCTGCGGACGAGAGCTCTGCTGTCATTCCTATCTGTCGGATTTCATTCCCGTATCCATTAAGATGGCCAAAGAACAGAATCTGTCCCTGAATCCCACCAAGATCTCCGGTGTCTGCGGGCGCCTGATGTGCTGCCTGAAGCATGAGCAGGATACCTATGAATACCTGAACTCCAAGCTTCCGAATGTAGGAGACCGGGTGACAGCCTATGACGGGGTAACGGGTGATGTGGCTTCCGTAAATGTGCTTCGTCAGCGTGTAAAGATCTACGTGACGGATGATGAGGACAATAAGGAACTGGTGGAATACCGGGTGGAGGAGCTGGTCTCCGGTCCCCGGGGACGCAAGTTCGATACCGATGAATCCCTTCTGGATCCGGAACTCAGCAAGCTGATGGATGAGTCCGGAGAAGAGGAGAAGGAAGAAAGATCCCAGTCCAGACGGCGCAGGAAGGAAGGCGCCGGAGACGGGGACGGCGGTTCCGGAAGAGAAAGAGGAAACCGCGGAGGAAGAGGCCGTGGTGAACGCGGAGGACGCGACGGCAGCGAACGCGGAGGACGCGACGGCAGTGAGCGCGGAGGACGCGACGGCAGCGAACGCGGAGGACGCGACGGCAGCGAACGCGGAGGACGCGACGGCAGTGAGCGCGGAGGACGTGACGGCAACGAGCGCGGAAATCGTGACAACCGCGGAAACCGTAACCGGAGAGACGGCGGAAAGAAGCAGGAAGATGCTGCAGCCGGACGGGACAGATCCCAGAAGGGCAGACAGCATCCGGAGGATAAAGGACAGGAATGTAAGCAGAATCATCGGCGAAATCACCGGCCGAATCGTAAAGGCGAAAGAGGTTCACATGGAAATGACGCGACTCCGAAAGGGGGAACGAATTGACGACTTAGAGGTAAATGGGTTCCGGATCATCCAGAACCCATCCTTTTTCTGTTTCGGTATGGATGCGGTCCTTCTGGCGAACTTCGCACGGACCGGGAGGAAGGACCGGGTTCTGGATCTGGGAACGGGGACAGGGATCATCCCACTGCTCCTTACGGCAAAGGAAAAGGCTTCTTATACGGAAGGCCTGGAGCTTCAGGAGGAAGTGGCGGAAATGGCAGGACGGAGCGTGGAGCTAAATCATGCGGAGGACCGGTGCCGGATCCGACAGGGAGATATCCGTCAGATCGAAGAGGTTTATGCCAGAGGAACATTTGACGCAGTTACCTGTAATCCGCCTTATATCAAAGAAACAAGTGGTTTACATAATGATACGGCTGCCTATAATCTTGCCAGACACGAGATAGCAGTGAACTGGGAGGATGTGGTGAAGGCAGCTGCATACGTATTGCGACCGGGAGGCAGATTCTTTCTGGTCCACAAGCCGTTCCGACTGCCGGAGCTGATGCAGACCCTGCAGGCATATCGGCTGGAACCGAAGAGAATGCAGCTTGTCCAGCCGCATGAGGATCAGGAACCGAATATGGTGCTGCTTGAGGCGGTGCAGGGAGGCGGACAACAGCTGACGATCCTTCCGACCCTGGTGGTATACAACAGAGACGGAAGTTACACAGAGCGGTTGCTGGAGATGTACGGGAAACCATAGGCAAAGAAGCATCCGGGTGAGCGGGGAAATTGAGGAGGAGACAGACATGGAGGGAATCTTATACCTGGTGGCAACCCCCATAGGGAATCTGGAGGATATGACCTTCCGGGCTGTCCGGATCCTGAAGGAGGCGGACGAGATCGCAGCGGAGGATACCAGAAACAGCCGAAAGCTGCTGACGCATTTTGATATCCATACGCCTATGACCAGTTACCATGAGTTCAATAAATATGATAAGGCAGAGATCCTGGTGGGTCATATGCTGGAAGGGAAAACCATCGCACTGATCACGGATGCGGGGACACCCGGCATATCCGACCCGGGAGAGGTCCTGGTGCAAAGGTGCTTTGAGGCGGGGATCCCGGTGGTCCCGGTTCCCGGAGCCTGTGCGGCCGTAAATGCTTTGGTTGCTTCCGGGCAGCGAACCGGGAGATTCGCTTTTGAGGCATTTCTTCCGGCGGATAAGAAGGAGAGGAAGCAGCGGCTGGAGGAGCTGGGCCGCGAGACAAGGACCATGGTGATCTATGAGGCACCCCACCGGCTGGTGCGGACACTGGAAGAGCTTGCGGGGGTCCTGGGAGACCGGCCGCTGACGATCTGCAAGGAGCTTACGAAAAAGCATGAGACATTTCATATGACGAGCCTGCAGGGAGCGCTTTCCATGTACCGTGAGACGGAGCCCCGCGGAGAGTACGTACTGGTCATTGCGGGAAAACCCGAAGAGGAGCTGGAAGCCGAACGGGCGATGCAATACGAAGGGCTCAGCCTGGCGGATCATATGCGTAAATATCTCGCAGAGGGAAAAGAAGAAAAGGAGGCAATGAAGGCAGTTGCAGCAGACCGGGGGATCTCCAAAAGAGAGGTTTACCGGGCATGGCTGGATGAGAAAGATTAAATATTGTTAATACTTAGTCTAAAATAGCTGAATTTAAGGATAATACAAGGTGTTTTCCTTAAATTTCGAAAAAAACAACTGGATTTTCCGATGTTACTATGATAACATAACAAAAATCACTGCTGTTTGTGCGCTTATTGGAGGTACAAAAGATGGGAAGGAAAGCATCTAAGGCAACCGGAAATATTTATTATATAGCCCGTATTCGGGCAGCCGAGAAGAATGGGGTGTTTTCCAGTCGCGAAAAAGCCGCTCTACAGCTTGGGATTGAAAGAAGCAGGCTTGCCCGTATCGAGTTGGACAAGATCGAACCCTATGCGGAAGAAGTTCTGATCATGGCAAAGGAGTATAACGCCCCTTATCTTTGCAAGGATTACTGCAACAATATCTGTCCGATCGGCATCGACCTGGCACTTGGGAAGAATAAAAAGCAGATAAAGCATGATTCGCTGGAACGTCTGTCGCTGCGCTTCCTGAACAGCGTACAGTCGATCGATGACATTTCCAGAAAACTGGTCAATATCTCCATGGACGGACAGGTGACCGAGGAGGAATATGAGAACTTCCACAAGGTCCTTCGGGCCATGAACGAGGTTTCGGAAAATATAAAGAGCATCAAAGCCTTTATCAATTCCCATGAAGGATTAAGAAGCAGATTCGATGCGGATCTTCACATTTAATAAAAGTTTCACAGATCATCCCTCGTAAAATGCTACAAATTTTCTTGTGAAATATGGAGATATGGTGTAAAATGAGTTCACAATCGTTATATCATTTCTATAAAGGAGGGATGACACTATGGCATATGTAATTGGTGATGCATGCATCGGCTGCGGTGCTTGTGCAGGAACCTGTCCTGTTGGAGCAATTTCCGATAACGGCGGTACCTTCGTGATCGATGAGAACATGTGCATCAGCTGTGGTGCCTGTGCAGGCGGTTGCCCGGTAGGAGCTATCTCCGAGGGTTAACACTTAGCAAACCGGAAAAGCGAATGGGGCATACTCCGCGGAGCATGTCCCATTCTGTGTATTCGGTATGTGATCGATCGCGGGTATCGATCGGTTGACCTCCTTTCCTCTTTGGCAAAGGGGAGGTAAGCTGATTGTGATAGTTATCCCCTGCCAACAGATATGATGGGATCAAAGCGAAGGTCGGGAACCTGCCTGCAGTCTGAAGGTGCGGTTCGAGGGCACCGAAAGCCGGCGGCAGACTTTGATCGGGGATGTTCCCTTCTATCATACGTTTGGGAACCTCAAATGGCAAGAAAAAAAAGTTGCAGGTTTGTAGCGCGTGAACCGTTTGCGCGGCAGGCTGAAGAAAGGCGACAGTATGAGACTGGAACGCATAAATGAAAATAAAATACGGTTTATTCTGGACCGGGAAGATCTGGAAGAAAGGGACCTTCAGGTTTCCGAGCTGGCATACGGCTCCGAAAAGGCAAAGGCTCTTTTCGATGACCTTATGGAGATGGCCAGGGAAGAGCTGGGCTTCAGTGACGGCCCCCAGCCCCTGATGGTGGAAGCGATCCCCATGGCGAACAGCGGTCTGATGGTAAATATCAGCCGGGTGGACAATCCGGATGAGCTTGATCCCAGATTCTCCAGATTCACCAACGGAATAGAGTATGATCATGAGATCCCGGACGGTCCGGGTCCCGCAGATGATGAGGATGATGAGGACGGACCGGGGTTCGGTCCGGAGGGACCGGACGAAGAGATGGAATATGAGGGAGAGCCTCCTGAGGGAAGCGCGGATGGTCCGGATTTTGATGCGGATGACAAGCAGGGACCGGACGGAGTGCAGATCCAGCAGGGTCCCGAGATCCGTGCGGAGGTCCGCATCCCGAAATCATCGGAGATCAATCCCCAGGATATCATGAGCATGATCGACAATATCGTATCCGGCCTTGCAGGGAAGGTGGGCGCCCAGGTGATTAAGGGCGCGGGTAATTCCGGTACCTCCGGGCCGACACCGAAGGCGCAGGAGAAGCCGAAGCCGGGAGAGCCGGATCCCTTTGTGCTCTATGAGTTCCGGGATCTGCAGAGCATCATCCAGGCAGCGAAGCTGGTGGGTGATCATTATGACAGTGAAAATGTGCTGTATAAGAATCCGGTCAATCAGAGATATTATCTGTACCTCGGCAGAGAGCGGAATTCACTGGATGAATTCGCACAGCTCTGCGCCGTCATGAACGAGTTCGGCAGCCGCTGCAGGATTTCCTATGCGTCAAAGGAGTATTTTGAAGAGCATGCCGTGAAGTTGATGGAGGATGCGCTGATCCAGCTGGAGGAGCTGTGATCCGTCCGTAGGAACATAGATCAACATGGATCAACGATCAAGATCAGCGTGGATCAAGCCGATGATCCGTTATACGAAAAAACCCACAGGTGTTGTCCTGTGGGTTTTTGCATATTTTGGTGGATGTGCCCGGAGGCACCGGATCCGCATATGTACAGCTGTTTTTTGAATGTTACAGCTGTTCCTTAACTGCTGCGATCACCGCATCTGTGGTGATACCGAAATGCTCGAAGATCACACTGCCGGGAGCGGAGGCACCGAAGCCTGTCATGCCGATGCTCTTGCCGGTCAGTCCGACGTAGCGCTCCCAGCCGAAGGTGGTGAGTGCCTCTACGGATACACGGCGGGTAACGGAGGAGGGAAGCACCTTCTCCCTGTACTCTGCCGGCTGGTCGTTGAAGAGATCCATACAGGGCATGCTGACAACCCGAACATCCACGCCCTCGGTCAGAAGTGCCTTTCTTGCTTCCACTGCAAGCTGAACCTCGGAACCGGTTGCAATGATGATGGCGTCCGGTGTGTCCTTTGCACTGTCTTCCAGGATGTAGGCACCCTTCAGGGCTTCCTTGGAGGAGCCTTCCAGCTGGGGAAGATTCTGACGGGAAAGCACCAATGCGGTGGGTGTGGTCTTGCTGGTCGTTGCAAAATACCATGCAGCTGCAGTTTCCATGGCATCCGCAGGCCGGAAGGCATAGAAGTTGGGCATCGCACGGAACATGGCCAGTTGCTCGATGGGCTCATGGGTGGGCCCGTCTTCCCCGACACCGATGCTGTCATGCGTAAGTACATAAGTGAGAGGAACCTGCATCAGAGCGGAAAGCCGCGCCATGGGTTTTACGTAGTCACTGAATACAAAGAAGGTGGAAACAAACGGGCGAAGACCGCCGTGAAGCCGGATGCCGTTTCCGATGGCAGCCATAGCCAGTTCTCTGACACCGAAGTGCAGGTTGCTTCCTTCCGGAGTCTCCTTTGAGAAGTCTCCCAGATCCTTCATGTAAGTCTTGGTGGAGGGGGCAAGATCCGCAGCACCTCCGAAGAAGTTGGGGATCCGTTCCTTCATATAGTTGATGAGCTGACCGGAGACATTACGGGTTGCTTCCGCTTTCTCCGTGATCCTCCAGAAGCCCTCATCCTCATAAAGCTTTTCAGCATAATCCTCATCATGATAGGTATCCCAGAGTGCGGCCTTGTCGGGATTTGCGCTTCGCCATGCAGCGAACAGTGCGTTCCAGGCCTCCTCTTTCCTGGCATTTTCCTCTGCAACGGCGGTATAGTGATCATAGATATCCTGAGGAACCATGAAGGGAGTGGAATCCTCCCAGCCCAGGTTCTCACGGAGCGCTGCCACATTTTCCACGCCGAGAGGCTCGCCGTGTGCGCTTGCCTTCCCTTCCTTTGCAGGGCAGCCGGCACCGATCTTCGTCTTGATCTCGATCATGGACGGACGGGTGGTATCCGCCTTGGCCTCCTGAATGGCTGCGAGAATGGCAGCGGTATCATTTCCGTCCTCTACACGAAGAGTCTGGAAACCAAAGGCTTCAAAACGCTTCTGTACGGATTCGCGGAAGGCGATATTGGTCCCGCCCTCGATGGAAATGTCATTGGAATCATAAAGTACGATCAGCTTGGACAGTCCCAGGGTTCCGGCCAGAGAGAAGGCTTCGTAGGAAATGCCTTCCATCATGCATCCGTCGCCGCCAAGTACATAGGTATAATGATCCACCACCGGATGCTCCGCGGTATTAAATACGGATGCGAGGTGCTTCTCCGCCATCGCCATACCGACAGCCATCGCCATGCCGGCACCCAGCGGGCCGGTGGTAGCTTCCACGCCGGTCGTATGACGGTATTCCGGATGACCGGGAGTCAGGGACCCCAGCTGACGGAAGTTCATGAGATCCTCCCTGGTAAGACCGTAGCCGAACAGGTGGAGCAGGGAATAAAGAAGCATGGATCCATGTCCGCCGGACAGGATGAAACGGTCACGGTTCTCCCATTTGGGATCCTTCGGATTGTGGTTCATGACCTTTGCCCACAGGGTATAGGCAGCGGGAGCTGCGCCCAGCGGAAGGCCCGGGTGTCCGGAATTTGCTTTCTGAATTGCGTCTGCTGACAGGATGCGAATGGCATCGACAGATCTTTGATCGATAGATTTAGACATGGCTGGATCCTTTCTGTATACGATTGAAATGTGGCCCGATCGGACGGGCATTCGACCCACAGTATACCATATTTCAAGGGAATAGAAAAGTAAAATGGGAACCGAAATGCTCGGTTCCCCTCCTTATGGAGGCCAGGGAAATGATCAGAGATACGCCCATTCCGATGAGAGACAGATTCGAGACAAGTCCGGAGGGAAGTCCCTGCTCCAGAAGCCAATCTCCCAGGAAGGTGGAGACCAGGCCGAAGAGACCGCCGGCGATCACCGCCGAGAACCAGATCCCTTTTCGAATGGTATATTTCCTGTGGCTGTGGATAGCGACCAGCAGCGGGAAGATCACACCGGGGGTGTAGATCGAGTAGGCCCCGGAAAGGATGTTGATGATATTTCCACTGCCTGTGATGGCGATCGTTGCTGCGATCACACCGATCCCCAGGACCACGAGCCGGATGATCCGGACATCCTTTTTCCCCAGAATGTCCCGGCTGAAAATGGTAGCCGCATTGATGAGGCAGGTATCCGTGGAGGACAGGATGGCAGACAGAAGCCCGAGACTCAGGATGACGCCGATCCATTTCGGAAGGATACCGGTGATGTATAACAGGGCCTTATGATCCCCCATTTGTTCCGGAGTCACATAGGTACGTGCCCACATACCGATCAGGGTGATCACCAGGGCGAAGACCGCAAGGACCAGACCGGAGACCCAGGCAGCGCGTTTCGCGGTCTTTTCATTTTTCGATATGAAGTTCCTGGACAGGATATCCGGCCCGAGGAAGTAGACTCCTCCTATGATAAAGCACTGGTTGAGCAGATTCCAGCCGGTGTAGTTCTCATTCAGAAGTTCGAAGCCTGTGGATGCCTGTTCCGCGGGCTGATCCCGGAAGAAGTAAAGATAACCGAAGCAGAGCAGGATCCCTGCAAGGATCACTATCAGCTGCAGACGATCGGTCTTTACGACAGAAAGCTGACCGCCCAGTACGGTATACAGGATCACGATCGCGGAGATCAGGATCAGAAGGAGCTTGCTGCTGCTTCCTGTGGCAAAGGTCACCAGGCCATGCATAGCCACCAGCTGTCCCGCTACGACACCGATCCAGGAAATGGAGATCATGACGGCCAGAAGGACGGATGCCTCCTTCCCTACCAGGATCTCAACCATGTGCGGGAGGGTGTCAGCGCCGATGCGCCGTACCCGTTCGGAGAGGAATATTGCCTGGAAGATCAGACCCAGGGCACCGAACATCAGCCACCAGATCCCGGGAAAACCGATCTGATAAACCGTATCCGTGATACCGATGGTGGTGGAAGCCCCGAGGACCGTGGCAAGCAGACTCATGCTGACGGTAAGTGTCTTCTGGGTCCGCCCGGCAACGGCAAAGCTTGTGAAGTCTTCGGTTTTACGAAAATCAAGGATTCCCACCAGGATCATTCCCAGCAGATAGATGCCCATGGCGATCAAAAATGTGATATTCATCAAAGTTCCTGCTTTCAAAAGGGTTTCATGCCTGCAGCAAGGATACAGAAGGGCTCATTTGCAGGCCACGGCAAATCGTAACACAAACTTCATTGTTCGTCAACCGAAAGATGAAAATGAGGTGACATACCCGGCCTGCATATGATTTTGTCAGTCATTTTCGTCCGCGCTTTCCCCGTCTTCCCCGGTCTGTGTTTTTCTTCTGTCATTTCACGTCATCCGTGTGGTAGAATGATTTTGGTTGATGGATATCCGGGCGCATCGGGAAATGAGCCGGCGGGGCTGTAAGGGAACAGACGTCGGGAAGATTAGCCGGTGTGAGCGGGCTGAGTATAGAAGAGAAACGGAGGTTTTGGTATGAGATATCCTGCATTTTTAAAAGAAGGCGGCAGCCTGGGGTTTGTGGCGCCGTCCTTCGGATGTGCCATAGAACCATATCACAGTGCGTTCCTGAACGCATTGGAGAAATTCCGGAAGAAGGGCTATGGGACAGTACTTGGTCCGAACTGTTTTGCTTCGGACGGGGTAGGGATCAGCAACAAGCCGGAGCTCTGCGGAAAGGAGCTTAGTGAGATGTATGTCTCGGACGAGACGGATGTTCTTCTTTCCTGCGGAGGCGGAGAGCTGATGTGTGAAGTGGTTCCCCATATCGACTGGGAGGGGATCCGGAAGGCCCGGCCCAAGTGGTATATGGGGTATTCCGATAATACGAATTTTACATTTCTTTCCGCAGTCCTTGCCGATACTGCCGCAGTGTACGGACCCTGCGCGCCCAGCTTCGGTATGGAGCCGGAGGATGAGGCGTTGGAGAATGCATTTCAACTGCTTCACGGCAGGACGACGGTACATAATTACTCCAAATGGGAGAAGGAAAGCCTGAAGGATGAGGAGCATCCGTTCCAGCCCTACAATCTGACGGAACCTTACGATCAGAAAATCTATGTTCCCGGGGAGGAAGGTTTGAAGGAAGGGGAGAGTGCTGCATTTGAGGGACGGCTGATCGGCGGATGCGTGGACATCCTCACGGTCCTGCTGGGGACCCGCTTCGATCAGACGAAGGACTTCCTGGAGCGTTATAAGGAAGATGGCTTCGTATGGTTCCTGGAATGCTGCGATCTGAATCCGCTTTCCCTGCGGAGGGCCTTCTTCCAGATGAAGCAGGCGGGATGGTTCCGCTATGTGAAGGGCTTTCTGATCGGAAGACCGCTGCATTTCGGAGAGGAATGCATGGGAGTCGACATGTATAATGCGGTAACTTCCATGATCGGGGACCTGGGAGTACCTATCATTATGGATACGGATATCGGACATTTGCCGCCGATGATGCCGCTGATCTGCGGTGCGTACGGGAAGGTGAAGGCTGAAGGAAACAGCCTGGAGATCCAGCAGGAGCTGAAGTAGCACGGGGAAAGATCCTTCGCTGCGCTCAGGATGACAGGGGCGCGCAGGATGACAGGGGCGCGCAGGATGACACGTATGGTCAGAAGAGGATATCCCGGAAGCAGATCCGGGGCTCGTCTTTCTCGAAATTCCAGCTGTGATAGGAGCCTCCCCTGCAGAAGCGGGCGGAGGGACAGCCGTTGCAGCGTTCGTTCCGTTCCGAAAGAGGCGTACGGAAGAACGAAAAGCCGTTTTGCCAGATGTCGGTAAAGGACTGACGAAGCACATTTCCCTGAATGGAGGTGGCATTTCTGGGGATGTCCAGGCAGGCGCCCACATCACCGTTCTCCATGATGGATGCCACATAGATCCCGGCGTTGCACAGGAAATACCAGTCCCGTACCTCTGCCTCATATTCCGGCCCGAGGTAGTGGCAGCAGCCATACTCTACGGGAAGCTTCTGGTCCCGCTTCTCGCGGATGAAGTCAAGAAGCGCCCGGTGATCCTCAGGGGTCAGGAGCATATGCGGGAAGGAAAGCGCACGGCCGATGGGTTCGATCCCCGTAAGCCGCCATTCATTAAAATCAATCGTATTGAAAATGTCAAACAAAGCCGGGAGTTCCCGGATATTCTCATGGTTTACCACCGTCGTCACCATAAGCGCCGCGTCACTGCAGTGGGTGATCAGGTGTGACAGTCCGGTCATGGCCTGTTCATAACCGCCGGGATAGTTCCGGTAACGGTCATGTGTCTCCGGAAGCCCGTCGATACTGATGGAGATCCCGGTCATCCCGGTATCGTGGAGTTGTTTCGCCACCTCTTCGGTGATCAGGGTTCCGTTGCTGGTCATACCCCAGTGGAAACCAAGACGGTGGATATATTCCGTCAATGCAAAGAAATCCGGATAGAGCAGGGGTTCTCCGCCGGTCAGCGCGATCCGCACACCGGTACCGAAATGTTCCCGTACCTCATCCAGGATTTCTTTGTATTTCTCCAGAGGCAGTCCGTCAGGCCGGTCGGAGGAGCAGCTGCTTCCGCAGTGGAAGCAGGCCTCGTTGCATCGAAGTGTCAGCTCAAAGAAGAGCTGGCGCAGTTTGGGTTCCCGACACAGCTTCGCCTGATGGTCCGCCAGAATATTCAGATTTTGTTCTTTGATCTCCGATTTTGTCATAGCGGTCTCCGTCTTGCTGCCGGTGAAACGGCAGGCATTCAGTCCGGTTCTTCGAGAGATGTCATACTAGAAGCTGTCCGGGGGACCGTATACATCCACCGGTTCATTTTGATCTACCGTAAGCGGTTCGGTTACTGCTTCGGTATTCTTCTCGGTTCCCTTCGACTTCTTCTCCGTGGTGCCGGAGTCCTTCTCAAGATCCGGAGGCGGTCCGTAAACGGCTCTGTTCTCGTTCTCTTCTGTTTTGAGATCCGGGGGAGGTCCGTATACAGTTTCATTCTTATTATTACTGCACCCGACCACTGCAAACAGCGTGGTGGCAGCAAGCCCGATGAGCGCGGCCTTCTTCGGTCTGATCTTCATGGACAATTCCCTCCTTCCCTTTTTTCTCATTATATTTTCCATGTGGGAAAAAAGCAAGAAGCTTTGCTTCCGGTTACGGAGGAAGGAATCCGGCACCGGAAGGATCCCACGATAGATGATTTCCGAAATAATGGCGAAAATAATGGATATGATATAGCAGAAGCGGATTGCTTCTGCTATAATTGTCATTGGTGGTTTAACCGATAGGAAAATGCTGCACGCATCCACGAGAAAGAGAAGGGGAGGTGCATATGGCAAAGAAACTGGGGTTCGGACTGATGCGGCTTCCGGAGAAGGGAAGCGAGATCGATGTGAAACAGGTAGAGCAGATGGTCGATCTCTTTATGGACAGGGGATTTACCTACTTTGACACGGCCTGGATGTACTGTAATTTCCGCAGTGAGGAGGTTACGAAGCAGGCGCTGGTGTCACGGCATGACCGCGACAGCTTCACATTGGCGACAAAGCTTCACTCCGAATTCATACAGACCGAAGCGGACCGTGATAAGGTATTTAACGAACAGAGAAGAAAGACGGGAGTGGATTTCTTTGATTATTACCTGATCCACGATGTAAACAGTCATTCCATAGAGACCTATGACCGTCTGGATGTATGGAAATGGCTGGAGGACAAGAAGAAGGCAGGTCTGGCAAGGGAGATCGGATTCTCCTTCCATGACGGGCCGGAGCTTCTGGACAGGGTTCTGACGGAACATCCCGAGATGGAGTTCGTACAGCTTCAGATCAATTATCTGGATTGGGATTCCTTAGGGATCCGGGCAAGAGAATGTTATGAAGTGGCAACGAAACACGGGAAGCCGGTTACTGTCATGGAACCTGTGAAGGGCGGAACTCTGGCAGCGGTGCCGAAGGAGGTAGAGCGGCTCTTCAGGGAATATGCTCCGGATGCATCGATCCCGTCCTGGGCGATCCGTTTTGCCGCGAGTCAGCCAAATGTAAGATTTGTACTGTCCGGCATGAGCACCCTGGAACAGGTGGAAGACAATACCTCCTATATGCAGGAAATGGTTCCTATAAATGAGGAGGAGTTGAAACGGATCAAAAAAGCGGTCGATATCCTCTCGGAAGGAATTGCGATCCCGTGTACCGGATGCAGTTACTGTGTAGACGGATGCCCCATGCAGATTCCGATCCCGAAGTATTTTGCTCTGCTGAATGCAGAACTCCAGGAGGTGGACGGCAAGGGATGGACACCGCAGAGTGAGTATTATGACAATCTGACAAAGGAGAACGGAAAGGCCAGCGACTGTATACAGTGCGGGCAATGCGAAGGGATCTGTCCCCAGCATCTGCCTGTCATAAAACATTTGCAGGAAGTGGCAGAGCAGTTTGAGAATATAGTTTAGTAAGGAGGGTACACAATGGCTTGTTTTTTAGTACCGGCAGCAGAGGCTGTGGTTACGACAGTGGTTACAAAGGTCCTTCGAAAGAAGGAAAGCCAGAAGAATGCGGAAACGGTTACGGTTCAGTTGGATGATAATACCATTGAGACAGGGGAGAAGATTCCGTTTTCCGAAAAAATGAAATGGCTGAATAAGCTCCTTTGGGGCGGATCCGGTCTGCTTGCATTCGAGCATGTATGGCATGGAGAGGTTGTTCCATGGTTCCCGTTCCTTACGGCAGCCGAGAATCCGGACAGTCTGCAGGAAATGCTGAATGAAATGTCAACGGTGGGCGTATCCATGGCAGTCCTTGTGACTGCCGTTTGGGGAGGAATGGTTGCTGTATCTTCGCTTATGGAGAAACGTGCGCTGATCGATGGTCCGGTGCCGGAGAAGGAATAGGAATACGAATAGGGGGAAGAGACATGACGTTGCTTTTGACGGTTTTTGCCGCGGTGATCAGTACGGTTGTATGGTACCGGCGGGATCCCGGGGATGATATGAAGGTTGGTGTACTCTGCTGGCTCTTCTGGGGGGCGTCCATCATGTGGCTGGTGGATGCGATCTTTGAATATAAGGAGTTGGGAGCGGAGTATTTCTCACCATCTTTGAAGGACATGCTGAATGACAGTTTTCTCGGACTCTCGGTGATCGCACTTGCGCTGGTCATCTGGCTGGTAGTTTTATTGATCAGGGATCCCAGGGGACGTGTACGCAGAATGCTGTTTAAAAAGGCGCAGTAATGAAATGGCGGCCCTCATTTACGAGGACCGCCATTATTGAGAAGGATATGGCGATGAATCGAGATACAAGAACCATACTTGAGGAGGTGCGTGCCGGGACACTGTCCGTCGAGGATGCATGTCTGGAATTTAAGCAGAAACCCTTTGCCGATATCGGATATGCGAAGGTGGATCTGCACCGCAGGGTCCGGCAGGGGGTGCCGGAGATCATCTACGGAGCGGGGAAGACACCGGAGCAGATCATCGGGATCCTGCAGGCCATGAAGGAAGGCGGAGAGGACCGGGTTCTTATAACCCGTCTGTCCGAGGAATCCGCGAAGAAGGTGTCGGAGACGATGCCCATTTCCTACTATAGGGAGGCCCGCGTGGGGATCCTGGGGGGAATGCCACAGCCGGAGACGGAAGGAACCATCCTGATCGCCACGGGCGGGACCGGGGATATCCCGGTCGCGGAGGAAGCGGCCCTTACGGCGGAATATCTGGGAAACCGTGTGAAACGTCTCTATGATGTGGGGGTAGCGGGATTGCACCGGCTGCTCAGTCACAGTGAGGATGTTCTTCAGGCTTCGGTGATCATAGCGATCGCGGGGATGGAGGGAGCACTGGCCAGCGTCATCGGCGGACTGGCAGACTGCCCCGTCATTGCGGTTCCCACCAGCGTGGGCTATGGGGCCTCGTTTGATGGACTTTCTGCCCTGCTGTCCATGCTGAATTCCTGTTCCAACTGCGTAACGGTGGTAAATATCGATAACGGGTTCGGTGCCGCATTTACGGCGAGCCGCATCAATCATATGGGGAGGAAAGATCAATGAGAACACTGTATCTTGACTGCGGCATGGGAGCTGCCGGGGACATGCTGACGGCGGCACTTCTGGAGCTTCTTCCGGAACCGGAGAAGATGATCGAACGACTGAACCGGCTGGGCATCCCGGATGTGGAATACCGGATGGAACCCGCAGAGAAATGCGGGATCACCGGGACACATGTCCGGGTGCTGGTACATGGTGAGGAGGAGGGTGAGCACCACCACCATGATCATGATCACCACGACCACGATCACCACGATCATGCCCACCATGATCATGATCATCACGACTATGCCCACCACGATCATGCCCACCACGATCATGATCACCATGACCACGATCATCACGACCATGGACACGATCATGCCCACCACGATCATGCCCACGATCACCACGATCATGCCCACCATGGACATCACCATCATGTTCATCGGACGCTCGGAGAGATCCGGGATCTTGTGATGCAGCTTCCTCTGGAAGAGCCGGTCCGTGACGATATCATACAGGTCTATACCTCCATTGCGGAGGCAGAGGGACACGTGCACGGGAAGCCGGTGGAGGAGATACATTTTCATGAGGTCGGGACCTGGGATGCGGTTGCGGATGTAACGGCTGTTTCCATGCTGATTCACGAACTGCATCCGGATGAGATCATCGTTTCACCGGTTCATGTGGGCAGCGGACAGGTGGAGTGCGCCCACGGGATCCTTCCCGTACCGGCACCCGCGACTGCGTACCTGCTTCGGGACATCCCCATCTATGGCGGAAAGATCCGCGGAGAACTCTGTACTCCCACCGGGGCGGCACTGCTACGGCATTTTGCCACCGGATTCGGAGAGATGCCGGTGCTCCGTGTGACAGGGATCGGTTATGGTATGGGAAAGAAAGACTTTCCCGCGGCCAACTGCATCCGGGCGATCCTGGGAGGATCGGAAGGGAGCCGGGATACCATCCTGTGCCTGTCCTGCAATGTGGATGACATGACCCCGGAGGCGACGGGGTATGCGATGGAGCAGCTCTATGCTGCAGGGGCAAGGGAAGTCTTTACGGTTCCTGTGGGGATGAAGAAGAACCGGCCGGGAACGTTGCTGCAGGTGATCTGTACGGAAGAGAAGAAGGATGCGCTGGTAAAATGTCTGTTCCTTCATACCACGACGCTTGGTATACGGGAGCAGAGGATGGGGCGTTACACCCTGACCCGTCAGATCGAGACCGTAAATACGCCCTACGGTCCGGTACGCAGAAAGACGGCGTCGGGCTATGGAGTGACGCGCAGCAAATGGGAATACGATGACCTTGCAAGGATCGCAAGGGAGACCGGGATGTCACTGGAGGAGATCCGAAAGAAACTGGTATGACCGGATCTCTGATAGAAAGGAGCAGATCCATGGGTATGACGGCTCAGGGGGAAATCCCGGTAAGTAAGAAAAAACGACTGGAGGAGATCCTCCGGGATATGGGAAACGTTGCGGTGGCCTATTCCTCCGGGGTGGATTCGACCTATCTGCTCTATATGGCAGCTTATGTACTGGGAGAGCGGGCAGCGGCCATTACCGCATTTTCTCCCCTTTTCTCTTCCGGAGAGCAGAAGGAATCGGAAGAGTTCTGCAGGACACACGGGATCCGGCATATCACCATCCCTTTTCAGCCTCTGGAGCTGCCGGCCTTTCGTGAGAATCCGAAGGATCGCTGCTATCATTGCAAGACCGTTTTATTCCGGGAGATCCGGAGACTTGCGAAGGAGAATGGCTACGCAGTGGTAGCGGAAGGAACCAATCTGGATGATCTTACGGATTACCGACCGGGACTTGCGGCGATCGAAGAGCTGGGGATAAGGAGTCCGCTGAAGGAAGCAGGTCTTACTAAAGCGGATATACGGGCTCTGTCCAGGGAGGCGGGTCTTCCGACCTGGAACAGGCCGTCCTTTGCATGCCTGGCATCCCGGTTCGTATACGGAGAAGCGATCACGGAGGAACGGCTTATCATGGTCGGAAAGGCGGAGGAATATCTGAAGGAGCTGGGGCTTCGGCAGTTTCGCGTCAGGATCCATGATACACTGGCCAGGATCGAAGTGGAGCCGCAGGAGATCGGAAGGCTTGCGGCTTTGCCGGTAAGGGAGGAACTCTCCCGCAGATTCCGGGAGCTGGGGTTCCGGTATGTGACGCTGGACCTTCAGGGGTATCAGACTGGCAGTATGAACCGGGTGCTCGAAGAGGATACGGGTGTGCCTTCGCTGCGGGGGTAAGATCCTTCGGGCTGCGCCCTCAGGATGACATGCGGGGAGGAAGCTCCTTCGTTTCCCACGGGATGACAGACCGGTGTCATTCTGAGGAGCGAAGCGACGAAGAATCTTACCGGATAAGATCCTTCGCGCTGCCGCTTGGTCGATGCTCGGCGCACAAACCGCGTGCCACCGGCACGCGTGCGCCCGCTTCGCTCAGGATGACATGCGGCGGGGTAAGATCCTTCGGGCTGCGCCCTCAGGATGACAAAAAAGAAGAATACATATGACGGGAGATCAGAATGGACGAGAAGGAAGTTTGGAAAGTACTCGGAATCGAGAAGACGGCAGATGAAGCGGTGATCAGGGATGCCTACAGGCAGGCCCTTCTGCATACAAATCCCGAGGATGATCCGGAGGGGTTCAAGGCGCTTCGTGTCGCATATGAGAGAGCGACGGAGATCGCGGCACATGCCGGGGATGAAGATACGGAGACAGAGAAGAAGGAAGAGACCCCGATGGAGATCCTGATCGGAAAGGCGGGGGAGATCTATCAGGACATCCGTACCAGAAGGGACCTTCGCTGCTGGGAGGAGTGGGCAGGAGACCCGCTGATCCAGGGGCTTGATACGGTAGATGCCGTACGCAGGGAATTTCTTCTCTTCTGCGAGATGCATTATCAGTACCCCACAGAGGTATGGCGGTTGTTCGACCGCATATTCCGGATCTGTGATGAGGCGGCAACCCTTGTCGAGGAATTTCCGGAGGACTATATCCGGTATGTCATTCGGTGCATCCGGGAAAATGATTACTTTACGTATGATGCCCTGATCCGTCGGGATGAGCTGGACTACGCGCCCGTAACAGAGATCCCGGTCAAAGCGGAGATGACCTATCAATACGAGTTTCAGATCTCGGAAGAGGATAAATACATCCGGAATGTGGCAGGACTCTATCAGCTGTACGGAAGTCTCCAGAGCCGCTATACGCAGGAAGAGGAGAAACCGCAGCTCCTGGACGAGCTGGCGGCGCGGATCATCAGTCTCAGGGAATCCAAACTCTACCATCCCTTCGAGGCCGTCGGTCTCTTACGTTATCTGGACTTTACGGACAGAAATGAGGAAGGACTTCCGGTGGCACTGCATTTTCTTACTCCGGAATCCATTTCCGAAATGGATGACTTTTCCAGCTCGAATCTTGCATACTTCATCGTCAGAACGTATTATAAGCGGGAGGAAAAGGATGTAAATGAGATCGAATTCGTGGTTGCGGCATTTGACCGGGTACTCTCGCATGAGCCGCATTATGTACTGGCGAACTACGGGAAGGCGATCTATCATTTTATGACCGGTGACTATGTGAAGGCAGACGAGGAGATCCTTCTTGCATTTGAATTCAATGATCAGAGCCAGGCCATTGAGGACTTTGCGGACATCGTAGATGAAAAACTGCTCGACTATTACAGGAAGCGTTACGAGGAGGATCCGGGAGATATCAAGGCACGGATAGAAGCCGGATGGTGTTATCTCCGAAAGAACAACACCGCTAAGACCATGGAGCTACTGACCGGGATCGTTCCGGACGAAGAGAATGAATATGCGTATTACAATCTCTATGCCAGATGCTTTGCAAGAGATGAGAATTTCAAGGAAGCCGAGCCGCATCTTCTGAAATGGCAGAGCTATCTGCTTCCCATTTACGAGAAACTGCAAAACGGCTCTGAGGAAACACTGACGGATACGGAGAAGCAGCGGCTGGACAGGCTCAGCTACAGTTACTACCTGCTTTCTCTCTGCAGAAAGGAAGCCGGTGATCCCGACGGAACTCTGGCCATGATGGATAAAGCCATAGAAACTTCCCTGCGGGAAGATGAAAGGGTGAGATACACATTTGCAAAGGGGCAGATGCTGCATGAGTTCGAGCGTTATGACGCAGCGATGGAGCTCTGGAGCGGTATGATCGGGGAATGGCCGGATTACGGTCCGGCGTATATCATGCGTCAGGAGGCAGCATTTAACGAGAGAAATGCACGACAGGTGATCGATGATTTCTGGACCATCGTCGGACACATGCCCGAATATACAAAAGCCTATATCTATGCTGCACAGGTCTTCAACATCTATGAGAGGGGAGATCTCTTCGATGAGATGATGGAAGTGGCGAACCAGAACGATATCGACAGTATGGCACTTTCCTTTGAGCAGGTGAAGCGTTACGTACAGGACAGAAATTACCAGGATGCGTATGAGATCCTCAACCGGCTGTATCCGGACATCAATGAGGAAAAATGTGACATCGAGGACAAGGCCGGATTCTACACCGAATACGGTTCCGTCCTTTACTATATAGCGAGGGACCCGGACAAGCAGAAGGAAAGGAAGGAAATCCTTGAGCAGGCACTTCGGATCACCGAAGAAGGGATCCGTATCAACAACGGATCCAGACGCGCACACTGGATCAAGACGGACATCCTTGAAGCCATGGGCGAGGATGCGACGGACGAGTATGAGCTCATGCTGGACATTTTCGCTGAGGACGCGGATGTATACTATGAGTACGGCCGGTATCTGGAGCGTATGAAGAAGAGGTGGAAGGCGATCGAACTCTATCGGAACACCCTGAAGCTGAATCCGGAACACCGTGCTGTCCACGAAAAACTGTCGGATTACTATCTGGACCGGTTCCTCGATATGGAGAAGACGAAGGATTACCGGATGGCGGTGGAGCATGCCGAAAAGCAGCTCGGAAACTACGCAAGTTCGTATTACTATGTGGCTGCCGGACTTGTCTATCTGGAAGGAAATGAATTTGAGAAGGCAGTTCAGGCCGGCGCGAAGGCTGCGGAAGAGGATCCGGAAAATGTGTATGCATATAATGTTTCAGGCTACGCGCTGATGATGCTGAAGAGATTTGAAGAGGCGGAAGAGGCGTTCGGGAAGGGAAATGAGATCCTGAAGAAGAATCCGGAGAATACGGCGCTCCAGCGGAATTATATCCGGTTTCTGGAGATGCGGGGCAGATACGGTGAGGCGATCGAATATGCCCGGGCTTATTATGAGCAGTTCCATATCAGTTCCACGAACTCGCATGATGTGCTGGCACGTCTCTATAAGAGAAACCGAAACTACGAGGAAGCCATCCGTGAATATGACCAGGTGTCAGAGATCTACCTGACACGGATCTCGCAGGACGGATCGGGTGAAGCAGGGGCAGGGCTCTGTCGGATCAACAGCCTTTACCCCGATGCGGATATCTCCATAATGTCATATCTGACAGCCAATCTCGTTAAGAAGATCGAGACCCTGCACATTATGGGACAGAAGGATGCGTATGAAAAGGAATATGCAGATCTTAAGGCGTATGCGGAGCAGGAAGAGTTCACGGTGATGCCCAAGCTGTCCCGGAACGGCAAGGTGCAGAGGAGAAGGAACCGGTATATCGCTGAGATCCTGAGAGAGATCGGCAGGCATGAATTGTATGTCAGGAGAGAATACGGGGTTGCAGCGAAGCATATGGAAATGGCTGCGGCATTTATGGAAGCATCCCTCAGGGCAAGGGATCATAGCTATCTGATGGGGAAGATCCCGCTGGAACTGGCTGAGATCTATATGAGAGACGGACGCACAGAGGAAGCCGTGGAGGCAGCAAAAAGGTGTATGCCGGATCTCATCTGGCCGAACAGAACCATCGAGGATTATCTGAGGTTCCCGAACTCCAGACCGTTCCGTTACGGAGAGCTGGCGAAGTACTTCTACTTCATCGGTCAGCGGGAGAAGGTGAAGGAATTATTCGGAAAGATGACGGATTACCCGCTCTGTAACTTCTGCCATGAAAGGGAGTGCTATGACCAGCCCCTGTCCATGGCGAACCTGCAGGAGATCGACGGGGACAGGGAAGGGGCATTGGAGAACTACCGACGTGCCCTGGAATTAAACAGCAGCGATGCAGAGCTGTATGTGGCGATCGCCGAGCTGACCGGCAGGGGCGCTGCAGAGTGAGCGGAAACCATACCGCGGGGACGCTGCAAAACGGGCGGAAACCGGACCGGGATGGATGGCAGCGGGACATAAAGAATTGACGAAAAATGAAAAAAATGACAGAGGTAACATATGATAATCGGTATTGACCTGGGAACTACTAACAGCCTTGTAGCTGTCTATACGGAAGACGGACCGAAGATCATCCCCAACCGACTGGGGGAGAATCTGACACCGTCGATCGTAAGTATTGATGAAGACGGGACCATATATGTGGGACGTACGGCGAAGGAGAGAAAACAGCTGTACCCTGACAGCTGTGCGGCCACATTTAAAAGGGACATGGGAAGCGACAGAAAGTTCGCACTTTCCGGAAAGGAATATACAGCAGAGGAGCTTTCCAGCTTCGTGCTCCGATCTCTGAAGGAGGACGCCGAGGAGTATCTGGGAGAGAAGGTAGAGGAAGCCGTGATCAGCGTTCCGGCTTACTTTAATGACATGCGCCGGAAAGCCACCCGGAGAGCCGGGGAGCTGGCCGGACTCAAGGTGGAGCGGATCATAAGCGAGCCCACGGCCGCGGCCATTGCCTATGGGCTTTATAATGAGGACAAGCCGGCGAAGAATCTGGTCTTCGACCTGGGAGGCGGCACATTTGATGTATCCATACTGGATTATTTTCCTCCGATCCTCGAGGTTCGGGCCGTTGCCGGTGATAATTTCCTTGGGGGAGAGGACTTCACGAAAGTGATCGAAGACCTGTTCTTCCAAAAGAATAAGGAACTCCGGAAGGATGAGCTTTCCGTAAGGGAGCTGGCAATGGTGAATAAAGAGGCCGAGAAGGTGAAACTTCAGTTTTCGGATGAAGGGACTGCAGTGATGGCACCGAAGATCGGTGACCGTCTGGTTGAAACCGAGATCACGCTCCGGGAATACGAGAAAAACTGCGAAGACCTTTTCGAAAGGATCCGGATCCCCGTGAAAAGAGCATTGACGGATGCGATGTTGAAGATCTCGGATATCGATAAGATCGTCCTCGTGGGAGGTTCCACGAAATCGCCGGCAGTACGCTCCTTTGTAAGCAAGCTCTTTAAGACATTTCCGGACACCTCCATCAATCCGGATGAAGCAGTCGCACTGGGTGCGGCGATCCAGGGAGCGATCAAGGAGAGGAAAGAGTCGATCCGTGAGGTGATCCTTACGGACGTCTGCTCATTTACGTTGGGGACGGAGGTTGTAGTGGATCTCGGAGAGAGACATTCGGAGGGAGGACATTTCTGTCCGATCCTTGAGAGAAACACCGTTATACCGGCCAGCCGTACCGAGCGATTCTATACGGCACATGATAATCAGACCAAGATCCGGGTGGATGTACTTCAGGGAGAGAGCCGGATCGCGAAGAACAATCTGCTGCTCGGAACGCTGGAGATCGAGGTACCGAAAGGGAAGGCAGGCCAAGAGGCGGTGGATGTCACATATACCTATGATATCAACTCCATTCTCGAGGTCGAGGTGAAGTCGCTTTCCACAGGAAAGAAGGAACGCTGCATCATCAAAGGGCAGTATGTGGAGATGACGGATGAGGAGATCGAGGCCCGGTTGAAGGAACTGGCCTATCTTAAGATCCCGCCCAGGGAGCAGGAAGAGAACAGCCTGGTGCTCCTCCGGAGTGAGAGACTGTATGAGGAAAGCCTTGGTCAGGACCGGGACATCCTGGAGGAAGAGATCCGAAAGTTTGAATTCGCCCTGTCCACACAGGATAAAAGGATCATAGAGAAGGAACGGAAGCGTCTGACCGAATTTCTGGATCAATGGGAGAGCGAGAAATAGAAACCATCCTGATTTGTTATACACCGGAGACAGATAAGCTCCGAACCCGCAAATACACGGGTTCGGAGCTTTTTTTTGGAGACATCGCAATATAAGCCTGAGAAGCCGCAGAGTCTTAAGGCAATCCAGGAGGACAGCCGTGTTATAACCATCGATCTTCGGGACCGCAATATCAAGACCCTTGGACATATGACCTCTTCACGTATTCCCATGACCATCTACGGCGTGAACGGAAAGAAACGTACCGGCGTTTTCACCAGGCCCGTAAAGACAGGAGTGCTGGGAAAATATAACGCCATCGTACGAAGGGCGGCTATGGGATGTTCACCGCGGGCGGCGGAAGAACTGAAAAGGATGATCCCGACGATCCGCCCGAAGTGATCCTGGGCGCCTTTCTTGTCTTTGGCTATTCCGTGCGGGAAAAAAAGGGGAACCGCAAGCTGCATGGTAATGAGATCAGGCAGATGCTGAAGCTTTGTAATGTGAAGGAAGAAAGGATCCCGGACAATGCCATCGACGTCCTTACGGAGGGATTGAACAAGTTGATCGGAAATGCAGCAAATAATATCCTTACCGCGAATCTTGAACTTCCGGAAGGATCAAGGCTGGATCACAGGAATTCTGCCATGAGTGTAGTGGCGGATCTGCAGATCATCGATTATCTCTGCCTGAATGAGGACCGGCATCCCGGCAACCTTATGTACCAGGTGAACCAGGAAGGGATCATCACCGGGATCCAGGGGATCGATAATGATTCATCCTTCGGCCGCCGCAGATGCGGTCAGGTGGAAAATTCAGCCCTTAAGGTGATCAGCAAGACCATGGCGGACAAGGTGAAGAAGCTTTCTCCGGAAATGCTGCGCTTTGCCCTTCGAGGGAGAGGGCTGTCGGATGAAGAGGTCACTGCTGCAGTGGACAGACTAAGTGACCTGAAAAAACTGATCAGGAATAAGACCGTACGTACGGTCCGGGATGATAAATTCAATGAACTGTCAAATGATCAGATGTTTCCGACGGATAAGGACAGATTCATCTCCGACCTGAACATAGGTGAGACCCTGATGGTATATGACGAGGCATTTAATACCCGGAATAAGGCACCGGGACTGTAAGACCTACATTTACGCGACAGGGCATTCACGCAGTGATGTGTCTGCAGGTTGTCAGGCATTTCATCATCAGCAGTGCCGCGCCTGCACAGCGTCAGGCATTTCATCATCCGCGGTGTCAGGCATTTTCTCAGTCATAATCATAATCGTCAAACATGAATTCCGCCCAGGAATACTGGCTCATATACTCATTTGCATATGAATTGACAGCACCGGCATCCAGCTCGGAGAAACGATAATAATCGCAGTCCAGAAGCTTCGTGTTGACCGACAGGGAGTCGCGGGTCTTGTGGATGACGGATTCCGCCTTGACGGATTTCAGGGCTTTGAACATGGCCGAGTAAAGGGTCTGGAGATATTTTTCCTTGGTCGTATCATAGGGAGCGTCCTCAAAAAGAACTGCGGCGATCTCCCGTGTGGTACAGGAGCTTCCGTGCCGGTGGACCAGATAGGCGAAGATCTCCTTGGCCTTCTTTCGTTCAAAATGTACCGGCGTTCCATCCGGTGTGAAGACATCAAAATTACCGAAGCACTGCACCCGGAGCAGCGCATCGTTCTTCGGAATGATGGGGAAACGGAGATCCGAGAGTTCCCTCTCCACCTCTTCTTCGGAAACAGGCTTCATAATGTATCCGCTGGCACGCATATCCATGGCATCTGCTTTATAGTCGGAGAAGCCCGTAACGAAGATGATATTCAGCTTCGGATTGATCTCCTTCAGGCGCTTTGCCACTTCCACACCATTCATTCCACGCATATGGATATCGAGAAAAGCCACATCACAGCCGTTTTTTTCGGCTTCCTCCAGCAGCTCCGTCTGTTTCCTGAAGGGCAGTACCTCCGCATCCGGTTTCACGGTTTCTACCGTACTTGCCAGCAGCTTCAGGGCAAGGGGTTCGTCGTCCAGACATAAAATACGCATATTGCACTTCCGTTTCTTTATATTATGATCTCAATGACATTTTGTTAATCTGGCCTGTCATCCTGAGGGGAGCAGCGCGAGCCGAAGGTTCCGGATGACATTCCGGGGAGAGGCTCCGGTTATTCGGTGAACCCAGCAGACAGATCCTGTCCGCTCTTCGGCAGGATCACCGTGGCCACGGTTCCTTCACCCGGTGTACTCTCGATCGTTACCGAACCACCGCAGAGATCCGCGATCCTTCTTCTGGTGTTCTCCATTCCCACGTGGGACCTGCCGTCACTCTGTGTCTCCTGTTTCTTTTGCGCTTCTTCCATGTCAAAGCCCACGCCGTCATCGGATATGATCACCCGGAAATCCTCCTCCGTTTCGCGGGTGGCGATGGTGACGGTTCCTCCGTCTTCCTTCATCCCCACACCATGCTTTACGGCATTTTCCACCAATGGCTGGATACTGAGCTGCGGGAGAAGGAAATCCTCTGTTTCTATATCATAAACGATATTCAGTGCGTCCTCAAAACGCATTTTTTCGATATAAAGATATTTTTTCAGTTGCTCCAGCTCCTGGGAGAAGGGAACCGGTTTTTTCTGCTTCAGGGAATCCATGTTCCCCCGCAGATATTTGGCAAATGTAATGGTGGCCTCCTTCGCTTTTTTGCCATCGAGGGTACACATCATGGCGATAGAGGACAGGGCATTGTACATAAAATGCGGCTGGATCTGGCTTACCATCACGCCGACCTGGGCTTCGTACAGTTCCTTCTGCATTTTCTCATGACGCAGTGCCTCTTTGTGCTGTGTCCTGAGATCCACGATGATCCGGAAGATCTGATACAGCATGGTAAAGGTCAGACCGAAGTAGTAAAAATGGATCTCCGTGAAGAAGAAAATGTTGTTCAGTCCGTCCAGCAGGATGGACAGGATCAGAGGCGTCCAGGCAACCAGGAGGTATCCGATCTTGTTCTCTTTTTTTCTTTCTATGATCAGCAGTATGCCCATGGCGACGGTTCCGATGAGAGTTGCGATGTTCAGGATAAAGGAGAAAGCATAGAGATCCATGACATGGGTTTTATGCAGGATCAGTCCTGTCGCCACCATCAGGAGAAATACGGTCGCGATGATATTTCCGATCATCCGGTGAACGTCCTGTTTCAGGTTGGCCTTCATATAGAACAGGAAAGCGCTGATCATAAGATATTGGATCAGGACAACGATCAGCATGCATACGGTGGAATCCACGATCAGCAGATTCAGGTACCCGCCGACTCTCTGGCTGATCATAAAGAGACCCCAGAGAAAGCAGAGTGCACCGAAGGTGAGATAACGATAATCTACCTTACCCAGGATGAATCCCGCGATGGGGAAGAGGAAGATGCCGAAGAAACATACCAGGACGAAGATCAGGACGACAGGCAGGGCCTGGTAATAGAAGTCGGCGTAGAATGCATTTTCTCCGTTTATGGAGAGGGTTACGCAGTCTGAAAAAGTCGACAGCATATTGTCGTAGGGATTTTCCACCTCCAGGATCAGCTCCAGATCCTCAAGCTGCGGATATTGTTCGAAGTTCTGAATGTTCACTGATTCTGCATTGACCTTGGTTTCCAGGATTTCCGCCGTAAGAATACCTCCGACATAATATCCGGGGGTGTCCGGCAGCCTCATTTCTTCGTTATTAAAATCGTGTATATATGATCTGCCGCTATCCGTCTCGTCGCTGTCTTCCTCTGCATATTCCGGAAAATGCCGTTTCATATCCTCGTACCACTCGAGGTTTTCCACACGATGCTCATGTGTATGGTCGATCAGCAGACTCCCGTCGGCCGTAGAAAGGGTGAACCATACATTTTTACCCCGGATACCCAGTTCTCTGTAGGTTATCAGGTTGAGGATCTCCGGTTTCCAGCGGAGGGTGATCCGGTGAAACTTTTCCTTGATGGGCGTGCCGGGTTTCAGCTCCTTCCATTCGCCTCCGTCCACAGAATAAGAACCGGACTGGAGTTTAGGCGTTGTGGAATATCCCGTCTCGCCGATGTAGTACCGAAGCCCGTTTACGGTCAGCCCGATCAGGATCAGGAACATCAGGAGGAAGCACACCGCTGTCCAGATTTTTCCGCCGATTACTTTCGTCATTTTCGTTTCTCCGTTCACTTAGACCAGAAGACACTAAATACACGTACAAGTATATCATACTCCTTCGGATTTTGGAACGATTGGGGACGGTTCCGGGGTCGGGGTGGAACGATTGGGGACGGTTCTGGGCGTCCCAGAACCGTCCCCAATCGTCCCGGATGAATTCCTATCAAAACGAGTATATGAGTCAGTATTCCCGGGCGGAGTTTTTCCTGGATGACTTCTGATCTAAAAGAGGGTACGTGAATAGTTGCGTTTCTTAGTTTTTATCTTCTGTAAAGAAGTTGTAAGGGTCTATGGTTTATGATAGGCACATAAAGAACAAACAACAAAGCCAAACACACAAGGCGAAGAAAAATAACAATAGACATGGAGGAAAATAAAATGAAAAATGCAGTATTAAACAACGAAATGAATCTTATGATCCCCGAAGGTTTCTCAGAGATCACCGCAGAAGAGGTACAGGAAATGACAACATGCAAGGGACAGGCTCCCATGTGGAATATCATCAACAAAGAAGAGCATATGCTGATCACCGCCAGCTGGTTCAAGCGCGGCTGGATAGTATCTCATATGTATAATGCCAAGGATATGGCAAAGGCCATTATGAACAGATATAAGTCCGGACTGAAGGTTGAATCACCGTATGCATGCACCTACAGCGATATCAGTGAGACAACAATGGACGGCAATAAGGCATATACCTACTCCTGCACATACAGAGCGTTTACAAAGGAAGGCGAACTGGTGGACATGATCCGTGAGACTGTCGTTGTAAAGATCAAAGATGTATTCTACGTATTTCAGTCTGTATGCCGGGACGAACAGAAGGCAAAGGGCGTTGAATCCTTCCATGAGATTTATGATTCGGTACAGTTTGCAGTTGCTGCATAGAATAAGGAATGCGAAAGGGACGGGAAACCGTCCTTTTTTGTTTTGCCCCACTTTTTACCCCATATTGTGTAACACGGAGCAGGACGACAAAGGGCAGAGATAAACCACGAAACGTTGTATTTATGCGGGATTCCGGCATTTGTGTAGTATGTCAAAAAACTGTGATAAATAATGATAAACCATAGCCGATTGTACTAAATAAAAAACATGAGGCAAATCGGTTGAAATTCCTTATTTTATGCCATATAATGACCTCACAAAGCAACCAAAGTACCATAATACGGCGAAAGCCGAAAATTATAAGAAAAGGAGATAGGATATGTTACAGAACGAAGCTTGGAACACATTTGAAGGCCGTATCTGGAGAGAAGAGTGCGATGTACGTGACTTCATCCAGAACAAGCTGTGGGGAAGACTGCAGGAGCTGCAGAAGGCAGAGCGTGAGAACGGTGGCGTTCTTGAGGAGGATGCAGACGTTGTATCCGGCCTTACCGCTTATGGCCCCGGATATATCGATGAGAGCCTGAAGGACCTGGAGCAGGTAGTTGGTCTTCAGACAGACAAGCCGCTGAAGCGTGCATTTATGCCCTACGGTGGTATCAAGATGGCAGAGGAAGCACTCTCCATGTACGGTTACACACCGAATCCGGAGTTCCACAAGATCTTTACAGAGTATCACAAGACACACAACCAGGCAGTATTTGATGCCTATACAGAGGAAATGCGTGCAGCACGTAAGACCCACATCGTAACCGGTCTTCCGGATACATACGGACGTGGACGTATCGTCGGCGACTACAGAAGAGTTGCTCTTTACGGTATCGATCAGCTGATCGCATGGAAGGAAGAGGACAAGAAGAACACCGGTAACGGCGTTATGACAGATGATGTGATCCGTCTTCGTGAGGAGATCGCTGAGCAGATTAAGGCTCTTAAGGGAATGAAGGCTATGGCAGCAAGCTATGGCTACGATATCTCCCAGCCGGCTAAGAATGCAAAGGAAGCTGTTCAGTGGCTGTACTTCGGATATCTGGCAGCTATCAAGACACAGAACGGTGCTGCAATGTCCGTAGGTCGTGTATCTACATTCCTTGATATCTACATGGAGAGAGATATGAAGGCCGGTATCCTTACAGAGGAGCAGGCTCAGGAGCTCATCGATCATGTAGTTATGAAGTTCCGTATGGTTAAGTTCGCTCGTATCGAGTCCTACAACCAGCTGTTCTCCGGTGATCCGGTTTGGGCAACACTTGAGGTTGGTGGTATCGGTGTAGACGGACGTCACATGGTAACCAAGACAGACTACAGATTCCTGCATACTCTTGAGAACATGGGACCGTCTCCGGAGCCGAACCTTACAGTTCTTTACAGCTCCGCACTTCCGGAAACCTTCCGTCGTTACGCTGCTAAGATCTCCATCCTGACATCCTCTATCCAGTATGAGAATGATGATGTTATGAAGCCGATCTGGGGTGATGATTACTCCATCTGCTGCTGCGTATCCGCTACACAGACAGGTAAGGAGCTGCAGTTCTTCGGCGCTCGTGCAAACCTGGCTAAGGCTCTCCTGTATGCGATCAACGGTGGTAAGGATGAGAATCCGAAGTTCAATGATAAGGAGACCGGCAAGCCGCTTCAGGTAGCTCCGGCTTATGCACCGATCACCTCCGAGTATCTGGATTATGATGAGGTTCTTGCAAAGTACAAGGTTATGCTGAATTGGCTGGCATCCATCTATGTAAACATCCTGAACCTGATCCACTATATGCATGACAAATATTACTATGAGAGCGCTCTGATGGCTCTGATCGATTCCGATGCAAGACGTACATTTGCAACCGGTATCGCAGGTTTCTCACACGTTATCGACTCTCTGTCCGCTATCAAGTATGCAAAGGTTAAGGTTGTTCGTGATCCTGAGACAGGCCTGGCAGTTGATTTCGAGACAGAAGGCGACTTCCCGAAGTATGGTAATGATGATGACCGTGCTGATGAGATCGGTGTATGGCTTCTGAAGGAGTTCATCACAGACGTTAAGAAGAACCACACCTATCGTGGAGCTGAGCCGACAACCTCCATCCTGACCATTACTTCTAACGTAGTATATGGTAAGTTCACAGGTAACCTTCCGGATGGACGTCGTGCTTGGACACCGTTCGCACCCGGTGCAAACCCGAGCTACGGTGCAGAGACAAGCGGACTGCTTGCTTCCCTGAACTCCGTATCCAAGATCCCGTACAAGTGGTCTCTGGATGGTATCTCCAATACCCAGTCCATGAACCCGAGTGCACTTGGTAACAATGATGAAGAGAAGGTTTCCAACCTGGTTGGTGCTATGGATGGTTACTTCGATCGCGGCGCTCACCACCTGAATGTAAATGTATTCGGTCGTGAGAAGCTTGAGGACGCTATGGCTCATCCGGAGAAGCCGGAGTATGCAAACTTCACGATCCGTGTATCCGGATACGCTGTTAAGTTCATCTCCCTGACACCGGAGCAGCAGAGAGACGTTATCTCCAGAACCTTCCATGATAAGCTGTAAACCCGTTCACTGAGTTATACAGTAAAACGGAGAGTCATGCCCGAGGCAAGCTTGCTTGCCGGAGAGCATGGCTCTCTGTTTTTCTATAGGTTCACGCCGTGACCCGACGAAGGAGAGGCGGCATTTTTCGCTCCGTTATATCCGGGGTTGTATTCACGGAAGTTGCAATCTATAATTTAGAAAAAAAGCAGAGGAACCCTCAGACATGAAAAACCGAAAGCGGATACAACAAAAACAACATAAGAAAAACAGAGTCGGATCATGGCTCTTCCCTCTCCTTTTTATCCTGATCCTGGGCATGACAGCCTGCGGAAAGACTACGGAAGGTGACAGTGGAGCGGGGACGGCTGCAGAGGCTCCGGGAAGCGAAGGAACGGAAGGACATACCGGATCTGCAGAACAGGAGACGGAACCGGTTCTTTCCCCAAAGGTGGTTCCCATAGACCGGGAACGACGATTCTACGATCTTACGGCGCTTCTTCCGGATCCGGAAGGCATGTACCTTACGGATTATATCATGGAGGATAAGGAACAGGTCCTGCTCTTATATACGATGTCGGAAACCGGGGCGGGGGAAAGCACATACGCCTCCGTTTATCGTATGTCCCTTGCGGATGGTACGGTCAGTCCCGTGATGGAAAAAAGGGAGCTGAAGATGCGGGCTGCCGAGGGCTGGTATCACGAATGCGCATTTGTCCGGACAGATTCCATACAGTTCTTTGACCGGTTCGGGGCTGTGCTCTATGATCTGAAGAAGGATTCGGAACCGGTCCTTTTCTCGGATGAGAAGGATTATTACTGTCAGGAGTTTACCACAGCCGGAAATCTGTATTATCTGGATCTTCAAAATGTACTGTACCGTGTTCTCCCCGGTGAGAAGGGGAAGAAGGAGAAACTGTGGACGCTCCCGACGGGCTATACAAGTCTTGTTTTAAATGAGATCGGTACGGACTACGTGGTATTTACGGCGGCCACGGCATGGAACAGCGGTATGGGCCAGATCTTCTTCCGGCTCTCGCTTCCGGATGGGAAACTGGAAGAGACCTATACGGTTAACGCGGAAGATGGTGTGGAACTCCAGGCGGTGGGAGACGGATATGTGGTCCGGAATATCCTGGATGATTATAAACCGAGTGCGCTTCAGGTCCGGAGCGGGGGAAAAGAGTATTCCCTGGCGTACACGGGTCAAAATGATCTTATGAAGAAGCTGGCCTCAGGAGAGGCCTTCCTCGGTGCCGGGCAGTACAGGGCAAAAGACGGGTGGCTCCTCTTTGAGGCAAGATCGGACGGAGGGGATACGGACCAGCTGGTTTTGTGGAATTATGAATCCGCGGATCCGGTGGACTATACCGAACCGGCACATTCACCCTACCAGATGAAGGACGTGTCCGAGGAAGAGAACCGGAAGCTGAAGGAGGAGCTGGAGAAGGAGTTCGGGATCCTGATCTTCTACGGAGAGGATGCCTGGCTGGACTATGATACCTACATCGGAATTCCGGAGGAGAATCCCATCACGATATATGGGACGCTGATGAATCTTCGGGACTGCTATCAGATGTATCCGAAGGGCTTCTTCGAACAGTTAAGGACCGAAGAGTCCCCCCTCAGGATTAATATCGTACAGAGTATTAAGGGAAACGGAGATGATCAGACGGTAATGGAAGCAAATGGTCTTCTGGCAGCTGATGAAAAGGGGGATGCCCTGATCCTTGCCACTGTCGGATATGGGGCGGAGAAAAGTGTGATCTTTCATGAGACAACCCATGCAGTCTATAATAAACTGATGGAGGACGGCTTCCTTACGGAGTCTTCCCCTGAGTGGGATGCTCTGAATCCGCCGGGATTTTCCTATAGCAACAGCTATAATGAGAGTGATCTCCCGGATTCCGATTACACTGCCGATGCCTGGCCGGATGGTCCGTATGATGAGGTGTATTTTGTGGGACCGTACAACAAGACCTTTGAGACGGAGGATATGGCCGACCTTTTTGCCTGCCTGATGGGATCGGAAGAAGCACCGGCGTACTACGTAAGCCCGCATATTCAGGCAAAATGTGCATTTTTCTTTGATCTGATGCGGAAGGGCTTTGATACCAAGGGGTGGCCGGCCAAAACCTCGTGGGAGCAGGCGCTTGAGAAGGCCGGAAAATGATGCGCAGATGGCGCCGAGAACGATGTTACGGATGGTGCCTCGCGGATGAAAGCACGGGAAACGACACAGGTAACGTTCGGATATTGAACGATATACGGAGTATCCTGTACCGATTTCACTTGTGCCGGAAAGCGGACCTGGTGTATAGTATTGATAGATTTTTTGATCGTTTTATAAAAGGGAGAAAGTATTATGGAAGAAAAGATCACGGGATTGGTTCATCAGACGGAGAGCTTCGGTGCGGTAGACGGGCCGGGGATCCGGTTTATAGTATTCATGCAGGGCTGCAGATATCGCTGCCGGTATTGCCACAACCCTGAGACCTGGGCACTGACCGGAGGAGAGGAGCGTACACCGGAGGACGTTCTGGAGCAGGCGCTCCGTTATAAATCCTACTGGAGACAGAACGGCGGGATCACGGTAAGCGGAGGTGAAGCACTTCTGCAGATGGAATTTGTGACCCGGCTGTTTGAACTTGCAAAAGAGAAGGGAGTCAATACCTGCCTGGATACATCGGGCGGACCCTATACGACAGAGGAGCCTTTCTTCTCCAAATTCGAGAAGCTGGCAGCAGTGACCGACCTGTTCCTGCTGGATATCAAGCAGATCGATGAGGAGAAGCATAAGAGTCTGACCGGTTTTACCAATCAGAATGTATTGCAGATGGCTCAGTACCTGTCGGATCATGACAGGCATATGTGGATCCGTCATGTCCTCGTGCCGGGGATCACCACGGATGAGGGAGATCTGCAGAAGCTGGCGGATTTTATTAAGACACTGAAGACCGTTGACCGGGTTGAGGTACTTCCGTACCACAGTCTCGGAGTTCCTAAATATGAGAAAATGGGAATCAAATATACGCTGGATGGTGTAACGGCACCTTCCGACGAGCAGATCGCAAGGGCGAAGGAGATCCTCGGTATTACGGTATAAAGTCGGAAAGGACAGACTATGTTTTCGCTGATCGTTCTGGTGGCAGTCTGGTACGCGCTGTGGGGCAAGAATAACCCAAATACATCCCGTGCCGTACAAGCACCTAAGAAAAAATCAAATATCGGAGGGATCATCGGATTTTTGATCGTGCTTTCCATTCTCGGATTCACCGGAAGGTCCATCGCAATTCTGTTGCTGGCCTTTGGTCTTCCGGCACTGTTGATCGGAAAGGTCATCTCGGCGGCTACAAGGAATGCAAAACGGGAGGAGAGCCCGGAGTACAGGAGTATTCCGGAGAACTTCAAGCTGACACAGACGGTTTCAAAGAGACGTAAGATCGTAAGTAAGTTCAATAAGGAGTATGAACTGAATCTTACGGATGAGCAGATCGAAAGGATCGTGGATGCATCCTATTTCTCCTATAGCTGGGAACGGGAGATCTATGACATGTCCAAGAGTTATAATCATCCTGCGGAATGGTATCGTTCGGATACCATGTGGCTCAGGGCGTACCTGTCCGCATTTCCGATGATGAATATCACTTCGGACTTTGAAATGCAGAGGCGTGTAGTGGAGGATGCGTTCCGACAGATCTTCCGGGAACTGCCGCCCGGACAGTTTATGACGATCGACAGCGCGATCGAGGAAACGAACAAGACCTTCTTCACGCTCTTTGATGAAGCAACCTATATGATCGCCTTCCGTTATATGCAGACCAAGGGGATGCAGCTGGAATTCCCCAATGCGGTACATCATATGGAGACGGAGGCAGAGCGGCTGATGCGTGAATATGATGAGAAGACGGGAGCCGGAGAGCCCTACGTAAGCGACAGCAGCGTGGGGAGTCCGGATCCGGATGACGGAAGAAGACGTGGATTCTGACGAAAGAAATCGTCAGAACCCGCGTTTTTGATTGCGATATCGGATCATTCAGGAAGGAACGACGGTGAAAGCATCCCTGGATCAGGAATAGTAGGAGATCCTTCGGATGTGCCGTTCATCATTGGAGAAGGCCGTATCCAAAAAGGTATCTACGATCATCAGTGCCAGACCGGCGCCGATCACGCGGGCACCCATACAGAGCACATTTGCATTATTGTGTTCTCTCGTGGCCTTTGCCGAGAAGACATCATGGCAGAGAGCAGCGCGGATGCCGGCTTCTTTATTTGCGGCCATGGACATGCCGATGCCGGTACCGCAGATCAGGATGCCGAGCTCGGCCTCACCTTTTTGTATCAGAGAGGTTACCTCTTTTGCGTAGACGGGATAATCGCAGGAACTGCTGTCGTGGCATCCTGCATCCGTTACTTCAAACCCGCGGGCCTGAAGGTGTTTCATTACCTCAAGCTTCAGTTCATATCCTCCGTGGTCACAGCCGATTGCCAGTTTCATTCTGCATCCTCCTTCTATTTCTTTGGAATAGTTATGATTTCCCGACATATACGATGCGCGGAGCCTTTCCTGCGGCATCAGACGGGGATCACCCGGTGTCCGGCTGCCTTGATCAGCCGGTTCATGATAGCGGAGCCAAGGGCGTCACGCCGAAAGCTTTCTGTGTAGATCACTTCGCATCCCAGTGAATCACAGGTGCGAAGAGCAGCATATAGGTGCGCTGCGACAGTCTGCCCGTCATCCGTATTTCCAAGTATGATCCTGTGAAAATGCGGATCTTCCGTCAGAGCGGCATATGCCCCGGAATTCTCTCCGGTGGTCAGGACCGCTGTCACCTTTCCTGCTGCCAGCGCTTCCTTTGCAAGAACTATGATCCGTTCGGTCACGGCTTCCGTGACCTGTTCCGGATGCGCGATATCCGAAACGATGGACAGGGTTCCGCGGGGAGCGTAATGCGTGTAACGCATGCCGGGGGCTTTCGGGTGCTGCATGGCCATGTCCGGCGCGGGGCCTGAAGACGGATTCTCTGTTTTTGTGAAGTCCGCAGGATGGTCCTTCCGGGAGGATTCCCGGTCCAGCTCCACCAGAGAAGGATCCAGCTCCACAGGACCTACGACCGCGGACAGCATTTCTTTTGTGATGAAGCCGGGACGCAGGATCATCGGAACCGGGCCGGTCAGATCCACGATGGTGGATTCGATCCCGATCCCCACAGGACCTCCGTCCAGTATCATCTGTATTTCTCCGGACAGGTCCTCGGCGACATGCTCGGCTGTCGTAGGGGACGGGCGCCCGGAACGGTTGGCGCTGGGGGCGGCCACATATACGCCGGAGCGGCGGATCATTTCCATGGCTGCCGGGTGAGAGGGCATGCGGATGGCTACCGTCGGAAGCCCTCCGGTTGTTTCATCCGGAACGATGGGTTTCTTATTCAGTATGATGGTCAGGGGGCCGGGCCAGAAGGCTTCCATCAGGATGACAGCGGTTTCGGGAACCTCTGCCGCCAGCTCCCGGACGGCATTCTTATCAGCAATATGAACGATCAGAGGGTTGTCGGAGGGACGGCCCTTCGCAGCATAGATCCGTCGGGAAGCCGAGGGATCCAATGCGTCACCGCCCAAACCGTAGACAGTTTCCGTGGGGAAGGCTACCAGTCCGCCCTGCCGAAGGATCTTCGCAGCGGTGTCGATCGCCTCTGAATTGTTACAATTTTCTATGATCGTTTCCATGATCTGAGTCAGTTCTTTCTATAGATTATGTTTTGTTCCTATAAAGATATAACATTTTCACGGAGTTCTGACAAGGGCAGATGAAGAAAAATGTGTTTTCTCTATGGAAATGATTGACATTTCCGGGAGCTTTTCTTACTATAAAAATGCAGGCTTTCTGCGGATGGAAGAGAGGAATAAAGGAAAAAGATCAGGATTACATAAATATTTGATCAGAAAGGTGTTGACATATTTGTTACGAGTTGTTATAATCAACCTGTAACAAAATTGTAACAAATAAGGCAATAAATTTAAAGATTGCTTAATAAATACCACGAAATGTTGTGTTATGTTAATCATTAGGAGGCAAATCATGTATAAGCGCTCTAAGAAAATCCTTGTAACAGGACTGACAACAGCACTTTTACTTACATCTATGGCAATCCCTGCTGCAGCAGCAGAGGATTTCGGCGGCATCAGTATTTCTGCAAGGGTTGAAGAGTATATCGCAGAATCCAAATCCGAGGATCCGGTAACCGAGCTGGTCGGAACCGCAGCTCCCATGACACCGGCTGTTACTACCGAGAAGGCACTTGCAGCTTCCAATAAGGGAGTCGTTGCATCGAAGGTAGCTGCCGAGGAGACACCGAAGCAGGAGGAAGTTAAGGAAGCAGAGGAGACGAAGGAAGAAGTAGTTGAAGCTCCGGTTAAGTATCCTCAGTTCAAGGATCGTGTCATCGTAACAGTTGATGACGGTGTCCTGAATATCCGTGAATCCGCATCACCGGATGCAGAGATCGTCGGAACCATCGATCGTGCAGGTATCGCACTGGTTGAGGAGAAGGGTGACGGCTGGACCAAGATCGGATCCGGTAACTGCGAAGGCTATGTAAAGAATGATTTCATCAAGTTCGGCGATGAGGCAGGTGCATGGGCCGAGGAGAACGGAATCCCCAAGTATATCAAGGTACAGGGCTCCGGACTTCGTGTTCGTAAGGAAGCAAGTACCGACAGTGACATCCTGGATGCAGTATATGAGAATGAGACCTATTCCGTACTGGGTGAAGAGGATGACTGGGTTGAGATCGAAATGTATGACGGAACCGTTGGTTTCGTAAATACCGATTATGTTGAGGTTCGCTTCGAAACTCCGAGAGCAAAGACCATGGAGGAGATCGAAGAGATGCGCAGGGCAGAGGAAGAGGATGCCCGCCGCGAGAAGGAACGTCAGGAAGCTGAGGCGAAGGCAGCAGCAGAGGAAGCTGAGAGAAAGGCTGCCGAGGCTGAAAGAAGTGCTTCAACAAATACCGAAAAGGAAGAAGAGGAATCCAACTCCTCAAATGCTTCCGAATCTTCCGGATCTTCCGCAGCAGAGCGTTCAGCAGAGCGTATCGAGCGGACAGAGGAGATAAAGAAGGAAAATGAGAAGTCCATCGAAGCAAGCAAGGAAGAATCCACTCCGGTAGTGGCAAGCACACATGCAGAGCTTCGTGCAGACATGATCGCATATGCAAAGCAGTTCCTTGGTAACCCGTATGTATACGGCGGAACTTCTCTTACAAATGGTACCGACTGCTCCGGATTCACAATGAGGATCTATGAGCACTTCGGATACAAGATCCCGCGTGCCGGCGGACAGAGAACATTTGGTAAGCTGATCTCCGTATCGGAGGCACAGCCCGGTGATCTGGTCTTCTATGACGGACACGTAACCATGTACATCGGTGGTGGAAAGGTTATCCACGCCAGCAGCGAGCGGACGGGAATCATTATCTCATCCCTGTCCTATAGCGGAACACCGCTGTTCGCAAGAAACATTATCGACGCCTATTAATCTTTGAATTTCTCATAATCACCTCCCGGAAGCCGTCTGCAAGCAAAGTGCAGGCGGTTTCCTTGCGTAAAGCCGAAGTATACGGCCGTAGGAATATGAGGCTGTGGAAAAGTGGGGCTGTGGAAACTGTCTGACAGTTCATAAATTATGTTACTGGGCAGATTGCACAACAAATCCATGTTCGGTTGACTGTAATTTGTAGCAAGATGTAAACCGGGCTGTTGATAACTCACCTTCAAAAAAAGACAGATTTACGTTATTCACAAAGTTATCCACATTGTCAACATGGATTATGGATTTACATAACACATTTTCAAGGGGATCCGCCGGCAGGATAAAGTTTGTCAGAAGTCACTTTTTTTCGGAAATCCGGGAAAAAGGATTGACGGATTTTTGGCTTTCCCAAGGCAGATCCCCTGAAATTGTCAGACAGAAAATCTCCCGTTTTTGTTGATAGACCCCACGTTCTATGATATAATCTTTGTATCGGCGGGAGTATGATACGGGGGAAGAAGTATGCTCCTCCTGTTGATCTGTCGAATTATCCAGAGGAGAAGGAGTGAACGCCATGAATTACATGATAAGTGGAAAGAACATTGATGTTACTGAAGGTTTAAAGCAGGCTGTATATGATAAATTAGGAAGGTTGGAGAAGTTCTTCAACGAAGATACAAATGCGCAGGTTACATTTTCCGTAGAAAAGGAACGTCAGAAGATCGAGGTTACGATCCCCATGAAGGGTCACATCATCCGCGCGGAGCAGGTAAGTGATGATATGTATGTATCCATCGATATGGTAGTTGAGATCATAGAGCGTCAGGTAACCCGTTATAAAAAGAGGATCATTGATCAGGAGCAGGATGCAGCATTCTTCCAGAATCAGTTCCTTGAGGAAGAGGATGACATAGATGATGACATCAGCATCATCCGAAGCAAGCGTTTCGCTGTAAAGCCCATGTATCCGGAAGATGCATGTGTGCAGATGGAACTCCTGGGCCACAGCTTCTATGTATTCCGCAACGCAGAGACAGATGAAGTAAATGTGGTATATAAGAGAAAAGGAAATACCTATGGTCTGATCGAGCCTGAATTCTAGAGCTCGGACCGTAAGAGGAAGCCGGTTTTTTTACCGGCTTTTTCTTTTTGTCATTTCAGGCATTTTCCATTGATTTTCCGTTGATCGAAACAAGTGCTTGCCTTGCAACCTGATAAATGATATAGTATTTAGGTTAAGTTGGAAATATTTGCATAAATATAGAAGAATTACGGAGGACACATATGGGTCTTGGGACAGCGATCTTCGGCACGCACAGTGAGCGAGAGCTGAAGAGGATCGAGCCGATCATTAAGAAGATCGAGTCAATGGATGAGGAGATGCAGGCGCTCTCCGATGAGGAACTGAAGGCGAAAACAGTCGAATTCAAGGAACGTTTGGAAAAGGGCGAGACTCTGGATGATATCCTTCCGGAGGCATTTGCGGTAGTGCGTGAAGCGGATTATCGTGTACTTGGCATGAAACCCTTCCGTGTGCAGCTGATCGGTGGCGTGATCCTGCATCAGGGTCGTATCGCCGAGATGCGTACCGGTGAAGGTAAGACCCTTGTATCCACCCTTCCGGCCTACCTGAATGCGCTGGACGGGAAAGGTGTACATATTGTCACGGTCAATGACTATCTGGCTAAGCGTGATGCTGAGTGGATGGGTGCGGTTCACCGTTGGCTGGGCCTGACGGTCGGGGTGATCCTGAATGCGGATACCAATGATCAGCGCCGGGAAGCCTACAACTGCGATATCACCTATATCACAAATAACGAGCTGGGCTTTGATTACCTGCGTGATAACATGGTCATCTACAAGGAGCAGCTGGTTCAGCGCTCGCTGCATTACTGCATCATCGACGAGGTGGACTCCGTCCTGATCGATGAGGCGCGTACGCCGCTGATCATTTCCGGACAGAGCGGAAAGTCCACGGATATCTATAAAATGTGCGACTACATCGCCCGCAGGATGAAGCGTGGTACCGCATCCACCGAGATCAGTAAGATGGATGCCATTATGGGAAATACCGTAAAGGAAGACGGTGATTTCCTTGTAAATGAGAAAGACAAGTATGTCGTTCTTACAGAACAGGGTGTTGCCGAGATCGAGAAGTTCTTCCATATCGAAAACCTGGCGGATTCCGAGAATATCGAGATCCAGCATACCATGCTGCAGGCTCTGAAGGCCCATGCACTGATGCACAGGGATCAGGATTACGTGGTAAAGGACGATGAAGTACTGATCGTAGATGAGTTCACCGGACGTATCATGCCGGGACGTCGGTTCAATGACGGTCTGCATCAGTGTATCGAAGCAAAGGAAAATGTAAAGGTAAAGCGCGAGTCCAAGACTCTGGCGACCATTACCTTCCAGAATTTCTTCAATAAATACGAGAAGAAAGCCGGCATGACCGGTACGGCACAGACGGAGGAGAACGAGTTCCGTGAGATCTACAGCATGGACGTTGTTGTAGTTCCCACAAACCTTCCGATCGCACGTATCGATGAGGATGATGCGATCTTCAAGACCAAGAAGGAGAAGCTGGATGCCATCATCGAGGATGTGGTTGAGACCCACAAGAAGGGTCAGCCGGTGCTGGTCGGTACGGTAAATATCGATTCTTCCGAAGAACTGTCCAAGCTGCTGCAGAAGCAGGGCGTGGAGCATAAGGTGCTGAATGCCAAGTTCCATGAGCTCGAGGCTGAGATCATCGCGGATGCAGGTCTGATGGGACATGTAACCATCGCAACGAACATGGCCGGCCGTGGTACGGATATCAAGCTGGGTGAAGGCGTTAAGGAGCTGGGCGGACTGAAGGTCATCGGTACCGAGCGTCATGAGTCCAGACGTATCGATAATCAGCTGCGTGGACGTTCCGGACGTCAGGGAGACCCGGGTCATTCCAAGTTCTACCTGTCACTGGAGGACGATCTGATGCGTCTCTTCGGTTCCGAACGTGTCATGAAGGTCTATGATGCACTCCGGATCCCGGAAGGACAGGAGATCCAGCATAAGACCATTACACGTTTCGTGGAAAAGGCACAGAAGAAGATCGAGTCCAATAACTTTGCGATCCGTAAAAACCTCCTGGAATACGATCAGGTAAATAATGATCAGCGTGAGGTGATCTATGCGGAGCGCCGGAAGGTTCTGGACGGCGAGGATATGCATGAAACCGTATACAAGATGGTAATGGATACGGTATCCCTCTATGTAGATAAGGTAGCTTCCGATGAAGTGGCTCCTTCCGAATGGGATCTTCGCGAACTGAATGATACACTTCGTCCCATCGTTCCGCTGGAACCCATCAGTCTTACCGATGAGGAGAAGGAGAACGGAAAGGTCGAAGACTTTAAGCAGCGTCTGCTGGATGAGACCCAGAAGCTCTATGAGGCAAAGGAAAAGGAGATCACCGAGGCAGGAGGTGACATGCGCGAGATCGAGCGTGTGGCATTGCTGAAGGTGGTTGATATGAAGTGGATGGACAACATCGACGACATGGCACAGCTGAGACAGGGTATCGGTCTCCAGTCCATGGGCGGACGTGATCCGGTAGTTGAGTACAAGCTGGCGGGTTATGACATGTTCAATGCCATGATGGAATCCATCAAGGAGGATACAGCGCGTTTCCTCATGCACATCGCGATCCGGAGACCGGAAGAAGAGGAAGGTGCCGGCCGCGGACCTGCAAGGGATCACAGAGCTCCCCAGGGAAGACCGTCCAGGAAGGGACCGGCTTCTCCTGCTGAGGAAGGTCCTGCAAATGACGGACCGGACAATGACAGCCCGAACGGACCATGGAATGATGAGCAGGAAGAAGAAGGACCGGAGGGACCGTGGGATGATGTACCGGACGGCGAAGGTCCGGACGGAGACGGCTCGGACAGTGAAGGTCCCGGGATGACGGCGGAAGATGCCCGTAAGCAGAATGCGGCACTTCAGCGTCTGGTACGCCGGGAATCCGTAGCAAAGGTTACCGGAACCAATAAGGATGAAACCCTGAAGAGGGGTCCTGTTAAGAAGAGTAAGAAGATCATGCCGAACGATCCGTGTCCCTGCGGTTCCGGCCTGAAATTCAAGAAATGCTGCGGACGGAATTAGGAGATTGGAGATCCCATGCTTGCGATCGATGAGTATAAATTCAAACTAAGTGAATATGAAAAGCCTCTGGAGGAGGTTCGCCAGTCTCTGGATATCTCCGGGAAGGAAGCGAGGATCGCCGAGCTGGAGAAGCGGACGGAGGAGCCGGGCTTCTGGGAGAATATCCAGGAGAGCGGCAAGGTGATGAAGGAGATCAAGAACCTGAAGGACACCATTGCGGACTACGAAAAGCTCTACAGTTCCTACGAGGATATCGGCGCCATGCTGGAAATGGCAGAGGAAGCCGGAGAGGACGAGCTGGTGGAGGAAGCCGGCAAGATGCTGGAAGACTTCAGTTCCACATTTGATGATTTCCGTATCGCAACCCTGCTGTCCGGAGAATTTGACACGAATAATGCGGTCCTTACCATCCACGCAGGTTCCGGAGGGACGGAATCCTGTGACTGGGCCAGCATGCTTTACCGCATGTACACCCGGTGGGCGGACAAGCATAAGTTCACAGTAGAGGTTCTGGACTATCAGGACGGTGATGAAGCCGGTCTGAAATCCGTTACATTTCAGGTGAACGGATATCATGCTTACGGCTATCTGAAGTCCGAGAAGGGTGTACACCGTCTGGTGCGGATCTCGCCCTTCAACGCAGTGGGCAAGCGGCAGACCTCCTTCGTATCTCTGGATGTCATGCCGGAACTGGATGATAATATTGAAATAGAGATCAACGAAGCGGATCTGAAAATGGATACCTACCGGTCCAGCGGGGCCGGCGGACAGCATATCAACAAGACTTCATCGGCAGTCCGTCTGACGCACATTCCCACCGGGATCGTGGTGGCCTGCCAGAACGAGCGGTCCCAGTTCCAGAACAGGGATAAGGCCATGAAGATGCTGAAGGCAAAGCTCTATCTTCTGGAACAGCAGAAGAATATGGAGAAGCTGTCGGGTATCCGCGGTGAAGTGACGGACAATGCATTCGGAAGCCAGATCCGGTCCTATGTGCTTCAGCCCTACACGCTGGTGAAGGATCACCGGACCAATTGTGAGGTGGGAGATGCACAGCGTGTTCTGGATGGCGGGATCGACCCTTTCATCAACGCATATCTCAGAGATATGGCGATCAAGTCCGCAGGACAGTAGGCAGCATGAGATAAGATCCTTCGAACTGCTCCGGATGACAGGAGCGAAGCGGCGAAGAGTCTTACCGATCGAAAGGAAAAGGAGGAAAACTCCATGGTTAATATAGCGGTACTCGGATACGGCACTGTCGGCAGCGGCGTAGTGAAGATTCTGGAGAAGAATCATTCTCATGTCAGCCGAAAAGCCGGTGAGGAGATTAATGTAAAATATGTTCTGGATCTTCGGGAATTCCCCGGCGATCCGGTTGAGAAGGTTCTGGTTCATGATTTTGACACCATCGTAAATGATCCCGAGATCCGTGTGATCGCTGAGGCGATGGGCGGCCTGGAGCCCGCATTTACTTTCGCAAAGCGGGCGCTGGAGAAGGGCATCAGCTTCTGCACCTCCAACAAGGTTCTGGTGGAAGCAAAGGGGGCCGAACTGATCGAGCTTGCGAAGGAGCATAATGCAAATTTCTTCTTCGAGGCCTCCGTAGGCGGCGGGATCCCCATCATTCGTCCCATGATCGAATGCCTTACGGCGGATCATTTTGATGAGATATCCGGGATCCTGAACGGTACCACGAATTTCATGCTGACCAAGATGGATCAGGAAGGCGCGGCTTACGAAGAGGTTCTGTCCGAGGCACAGGCGCTGGGTTACGCAGAGCGGAATCCGGAGGCGGACGTGGAAGGCCACGATGCCGGACGGAAGATCGCGATCCTTGCCTCTCTTGCATGTGAGAAGCAGGTCAGCTTTGAGAAAGTAAAAATGGAGGGGATCACGAAGATCACCGGAACGGATTTTGCATATGCCCGTTCGCTGGATGTTTCGATCAAACTGCTCGGAACCGCAAGAAAGAAGGATGGGAAGCTCTATGCACTGGTTGCACCCTTCATGGTTCCGAAGAATGATCCGCTTTACGCCGTAGTTGGCGTATACAATGCCATCAAGCTGCATGGCGATATGCTGGAAAATGTGATGTTCTACGGCCAGGGCGCCGGAAAGGAAGCAACGGCAAGTGCTGTCGTATCGGACATCCAGGACTGTGTACGCAGACTGGGAAGCCATCGGGAGATCCTGTGGAGTAAAGAACAGAAGGAATTGGGAGATATCATGGAATATCCCTTCCGTTTCCTGGTCCGGGTGGAGGACGGCGATGCGGAGAAGCTGGCATCCTTCCAAGCTGCACTTGGAGACGCAGACCGGCTGGATGCACCGGAGGGCGTGAGCGGCGAAGCGGCATATCTTACAAAGCCCATGACGGAAAATGCTTTGCAGGCAGCAGTTCAGGCTGCAGATGTAAATGTGATCTCACGGATCCGTCTGTCCTGGTGATGTCATCCTGAGCGAAGGCTGTCATCCTGAGCAACGCGAAGGATCTTTCTCTATGAAGATTCTTCGTCGCTACGCTCCTCAGAATGACAAGTCCCTGTCATCCTGAGCGAAGCATATGTCATCCTGAGCGAAGCATATGTCATCCTGAGCGAAGCGAAGGATCTTATAATGTAAGTTCCGCCACCGCTGGGTGTGCGTGGATAAGGAGGAATAGAGAAACCATGTTGGTAGTAAAGAAGTTCGGAGGTACCTCGGTTGCGAATAAGGAGAGGATCTACAATGTCGCAAACCGCTGTATCGAAGAATACAAAAAGGGTAATGATGTGGTTGTTGTACTTTCCGCTATGGGAAAGTATACGGATGAGTTGATCACACTGGCACAGGACATCAATCCGAATCCGCCGAAACGTGAGATGGATATGCTTTTCACCATCGGGGAACAGATGTCGGTAGCACTGATGTCCATGGCTATGGCAAATCTCGGAATTCCGGCGGTTTCCCTGAATGCATTTCAGGTAGCCATGCATACCACCTCGGTATACGGAAATGCCCGGATCAAGAGGATCGACTGCGAGCGTATCCGGAATGAACTGGAACAGCATAAGATCGTGATCATCACCGGATTCCAGGGCGTGAACAAGTATGATGATTATACCACATTGGGCCGTGGCGGTTCCGATACGACGGCAGTAGCTCTGGCAGCGGCGCTTCATGCGGATAAATGTGAGATCTACACGGACGTGGACGGCGTATATACTGCGGATCCGCGGGTGGTAAAGAATGCCAGGAAGCTGGATCAGGTGACCTATGATGAGATGCTGGAGCTGGCTACGCTGGGTGCAGGAGTTCTGCATAACCGTTCCGTGGAGCTGGCAAAGAAGTACGGCGTACAGCTTGTGGTACGCAGCAGTTTGAATACAAATGAAGGAACCGTTGTAAAGGAGGGACATAAGATGGAGAAGATGATCGTAAGCGGTGTAGCCTGTGATACGGATGCCGCAAGAGTTGCAGTGATCGGTCTGAAGGATGAGCCGGGCGTTGCATTTAAACTGTTCAATGCGCTGGCAAAGGCAAATATCAATATCGATATGATCCTCCAGTCCGTAGGACGTGAAGGCTCCAAGGATATTACCTTCACCTGCAATACGGCAGATGCGGACGATGCAGCAAAGATCATCGGCGATAATATGGAGTGCCAGTCCATCGATGTAAATAAAGAAGTTGCAAAGGTATCCATCGTAGGTGCCGGAATGCAGACAAATGCAGGTGTTGCAGCGAAAATGTTTGAAGCACTCTATGATGCGAATATCAATATCCGTATGATCTCCACATCCGAGATCCGTGTAACGGTACTGATCAATGAGAAGAATACCGAACGTGCCATGAATGCGATCCATGACAAGTTCGATCTGGGAAATAACTAACACCCGGACTTGGGGACGACCACCGGATCTGTTCCGGGAAGGGGGCCGGCATCTGCCTTTGGGAGATGCCGGCTTCGTCGTTATGAGGGAAGATGACGGCGCGGGAAGGCTTTTCTTGCGATTCTTTTTTCCTTGTTGTATGATAGGTAAAGGTACGGGTCATAGGAGACCCATAAGGACGGAGATACATATGAACAGCAAATATTTCAGCATAAATGAGGGAGGATACAGTATCCGCTGCAAGCTGTACGGAACCGGAGCAAGAGAGTACGGTCGTATGGTGGTCTACGGACATGGTTTCGGTGGCCACAAGGATACCAAAGCCGCTGAAAGGCTTGCGGAGAAGCTTCTGTCCAAGAAGAAGGATGTGGTACTGGTAACATTTGATCTGCCCGGACATGGTGAGGATGCCATGCGGGAGCTGCACCTTTCGGACTGTGATGCATATCTGGATCTGGTGATCCGGCATTTACGGGAGAAGTTCGGAGCGAAAGAGCTTTATGCAAATGCCACAAGCTTCGGAGGCTATGTCTTTCTGGATCATATCCGGCAGCACGGAAATCCCTTCCGGTCGGTGGTCCTCCGGTGCCCTGCAGTGGAAATGCAGAAGGTCTTCACCGGTCTTATCACGGAGGATCATAAAAAGGAGTTATCCAAGGGAAGGCCGGCGATGGTGGGCTTTGACCGGAAGGTCCGCGTGACGGCGGATTATCTTCGGGAACTGGAGGAGCACGATCTTCTGACCTTTGATTACAGCGGACTGGCGGACAGCATGCTGATCCTTCAGGGTACGAAGGACGAGATCGTTCCCTGTGAGATGGTTACATCCTTTGCGGATCGGAACGGGCTGCTTTGCATGACGATAGAGGGAGCCGACCACCGGTTCCAGGATCCGAAGAAAATGGATGAAGCCATAAAAGAAACCATAGAATTCTTCGACCTGTAGGAGCGCCATGTCATCCTGAGCGAAGCGAAGGATCCCTGTGGCGGAAGCAAAGGATTCCTGTGGCGGAAGCGAAGGATCCCTGTGGCGGAAGCGAAGGATCCCTGTGGCGGAAGCAAAGGATCCCTGTGGCGGAAGCAAAGGATCCCTGTGGCGGAAGCGGTGTCATCCTGAGCGAAGCGAAGGATCTTATATAGGGGGATATAAAAATGGGAAATGATTCGAAACGCACGGATTATATCAGCTGGGATCAGTATTTTATGGGGATCGCCATGCTGTCCTCGGAGCGGTCCAAGGATCCCAACACACAGGTGGGTGCCTGTATCGTCGGGGAAGATAACCGCATCCTTTCCGTGGGTTATAACGGTATGCCCCAGGGCTGTGAGGATGATAACATGCCGTGGGGAAGAGACGGATCGGCTTTGGATTCCAAGTATATGTTTGTATGTCATGCGGAACTGAATGCCATCCTGAATTATCGCGGTACCGGCTCCATGAAGGGGGCCAGAGTCTATGTGACGCTGTTCCCGTGCAATGAATGTGCGAAGGCCATCATTCAAAGCGGGATCACAGAGGTCGTATATCGGGAAGACAAATATGCGGATTCCGAGTCCACCATTGCATCCAAGCAGATGTTTGACCGCACGGGAGTACGCTACAGACAGCTGTCTCCGGTGGGAAAAAAGATCACACTCGAAGTGTGAGAGAAGGGTCACATGCCGGTCGGGAGCCGTACCGGAGAAGCAGAAAGCAGGCCGGGAACATCATCCGGGAAGCAGGCTCGGGAAGTAACAGATAGAGGAAGTTATGGCACAGGAAAAGAAATTTAAGATAAATATGACAAAGGAGGCACTTTCCAGCTTCATTTTCACATCCTATTACAGCAGATTCGGAGGAGTGTTCAGTATCCTTCTTGGCATCGGAGGCGTGGCAATGGCTGTGCGGGAGATCTTTTTCCGGGATCACATTGACGCGCCGAGTCTTGCTGTCTATGTGATCATTGCAGTCTTCTGCCTTTTGGTGAATCCGCTGTCCCTGCCGGGAAAGGCGAAGCGGCAGATGGAAACCAGCCCCTCCTATCAGCAACCGATCGAATATACGCTTTTTCCGGAATACCTGGAGGTCTGCCAGGGAGAGGAACACCTGGAGGTCGGCTGGGAACTGATCTATAAGATCAAGATGACAAAGAGTATGGTAGCGGTTTATACCAGCAAGATCAATGCATTTGTGTGGCCCTTATCGGAGCTGGGAAATGAGAAGTCCAGCATTCTGTCCAGGGTGGTGCAGTATACCCAGGAGTATCAGCCGATCCTTTCCGGAAATCTTAAGAAATACCGGGCGAAAGGATGAGCCTGACCGGTCGGAAGAGGGATCGATCGCGGGAACGCCGCCGGTCGGAAGAGGGATCGATCGCGGGAACGCCGCCGGCCGGAAGAGGGATCGATCGTGGGAACGCCGCAGGAATGATGCGGCATAAAGAGGGAGTTGACAGTGACTGAGACACAGGGAGAGAACAGAGGATATACGGAAACCGAAAGCAGCCGTGAGACATTTCTTTTTGCAAAGGGACTGGCGGAGTCTGCGGCAGGCGGCGAGGTCTATTGCCTGGACGGAGATCTGGGTGTGGGAAAGACGGTTTTCGCCCAGGGCTTCGGCGCGGGGCTGGGGATCACCGAACCCATGGCCAGCCCTACATTTACCATTTTGAAGGAATATCATACAGGCAGACTGAACCTGTATCATTTTGATGTATATCGGATCGGATCCGAGGACGAGATGGAAGAGATCGGCTTTTATGATGCTATCGGACGGACAGACGCGGTATGTCTGATCGAATGGTCGAAGCTGATCGAAGGGATCCTGCCGGAGGATGCGATCCATGTGACCATTGAGAAGGAACCGGAGAAGGGGTTTGACTATCGAAAGATCACGATGAACTGATCCCAGTCGAAAGGGGGGACGCAGGATATGCAGTACAGAACGGACAGGCACGGTGAGAAGATATCCATGCTGGGTTACGGGTGTATGCGGTTTACGAAGAAGGGGACCGGCATAGACCTCAGGAAGGCGGAGCGTGAGATCCTTACGGCGTACAAAGCGGGTGTGAATTATTACGATACCGCTTACATCTATCCGGGAAGTGAGGCGGCGCTGGGCCAGATCCTGGAGAAACATCATTTACGTGAGAAGGTAAATGTGGCAACGAAGCTGCCGCAGTACCTGATCTCAAGCAGGAAAGCGATCGACAAATACTTCAATGAAGAACTGACGCGGCTGCGTACGAACTATGTGGACTACTATCTGATGCATCACCTGACGGATGTGGCCATGTGGGAGAAGCTGAAGTCCGTTGGGATCCTCAGCTGGATCGAAGAGAAGAAGAGATCAGGCCAGATCCGGAATATCGGCTTTTCCTACCACGGAAATACCGAGAACTTCATTCGGATCCTGAATGATTATGACTGGGATTTCTGCCAGATTCAGTACAATTATCTGGATGATGTGTCCCAGGCAGGGACGAAGGGGCTGAAGGCCGCGGCGGAGAAGGGGATCCCGGTGATCATCATGGAGCCGCTCCGGGGCGGAAAGCTGGTGGATCTTCTCCCGCCCAGGGCAAAGAGAGTGATCGAGAAGCACGGAAACGGATGGTCTCCGGCGGAGCTTGCTTTCCGCTGGCTGTATGATCAGCCGGAGGTGACCTGCGTGCTTTCGGGTATGAATTCCGTGGAAATGGTACGCGAAAACTGCCGGGTGGCGAGTGAAGCGGAAGCAGGGCATTTTACGAAGCATGACCGTAAACTGATCGAGGTTGTAAAGAGAGAGATCCGCGCCAGGGAGAAGGTGGGATGCACCGGGTGCCGGTATTGCATGCCCTGTCCGAAGGGCGTTGATATCCCGGGCGCCTTCCACTGCTACAATACCATGTATATCGAGGGGAAGAAGGCGGGCCGGTTCCAGTATGCCCAGACCGTGGGACTCACGAAGGAACCCGCATTTCCCAGCCAGTGCATAGAGTGCGGAAAATGTGAGATGCACTGTCCTCAGGGACTTCCGATCCGGGAGAAGCTGAAGGAAGCAGACAAGGCACTCCTGCCGCTGCCCTATAAGGTGGGGATCAATGTGGCCAGAAAGTACATGTTCCGGAAGAGCAGGAACAGATGACAGTCCCGAAGGAGTGCCCGCTGCGTTTGTCATCCTGAGCGAAGCGAAGGATCTTGACCATAGGCAGAGAGAATAAGCAGAAGAGAATAGAAAGAGGAGAATAAACAAATGGAAAGAGTGGAAAAATTCTTAAAGGAAGCAGGGACCTATTTTCTTGCAACCGTGGACGGAGACCAGCCGAGAGTAAGACCCTTCGGAACCATACATAACTTTGAAGGAAAACTCTATATCCAGACGGGAAAAAGCAAGGATGTGGCGAAGCAGATCGCTGCGGATCCGAAGGTTGAGATCTGTGCCTTCAAGGATGGGGTATGGGTGCGTATCGCCTGCAGGCTGGTAGAGGATGATCGCCGGGAAGCCAGAGTCTCCATGCTGGATGCATATCCGGATCTGAAGGCAATGTATGACCCGGACGACGGGAACACCGTGGTTTATTATCTGGCGGATGCGACTGCTACCTTCAGTTCCTTTACTGCACCCCCGGAGGTCGTGACCTTCTAGGCTGCCGACCGGATAAAAGGCTGAAATGCCGGAGAGCCAGCTCCATGCGGGTGAACCGGCATTTTTCAGGTAGACATCATGGAATCATGGAGGGATCAGGATGAAGATAATCGGTATGGACAGCTCCGGAAATGTAGCTTCCGTTGCCTGTGTGGAAAACGGCATATTGGTAGCGGAGTATACCATGAATCATAAGAAGACGCACTCACAGACGCTGCTTCCCATGCTGGATCAGATCGTCAGGGATGCGGAGATCGAGCTCTCCGGGATAGATGCCATAGCCGTGGCAGCGGGACCGGGCAGCTTCACGGGCCTCAGGATCGGAGCCGCAACGGTAAAGGGTCTCGGCCTCGCGTTGGAGAAGCCGGTGATCCCGGTTCCTACCTGTGAGGGGCTCGCCTATAATCTCTCCGGGACGGCAGGGCTTGTGGTTCCCATCATGGATGCGCGAAGAGGGCAGGTCTATACGGGGATCTACCGGGTGGATGCGGAATCTGCCCCCATCAGGGTCCTGGAGGATCAGATGGCACTTTCCGTGGAAGAACTTTTGGAGAAGCTGGCAGGATACGGCGAGCCGGTAACCTTCCTGGGGGACGGCGTTCCCGTATTTCGGTCCCTGATCGAAGAGAAATGCAGTGTGCCTTTTTCATTTGCACCGGCCCATAGCTCGCTGCAGCGCGCAGCTTCGGTGGCAGCGCTGGGAGAATCCTATATGCAGACGGGACGCGGGGTTCCGGCAGATGACTTCAAACCGGTTTATCTTAGAAAATCCCAGGCGGAGCGGGAGCATGAGGCGGCTGCCCGTGCCCGTCAGGCCGCGGATCTGGCGGATGTAGCCGACATGGAGAAGGAAATGTTCTCCGATGCCTGGTCATCGGAGGCATTGACGGACTGTATCCGCTACCCGTATAATCATATCCTGCTCATTTCTACGGAAGGCGAGATCCGCTCACTGGTGTCCGCGGAGGATGTGGCAGATTCCTTCGTGGTAGGCGAGGAAGAGCAAAAGACAGCGGGATATCTCATCTATGCGGATCCCACGGACGAAGCCGAGCTCCATCGCATCGCCGTATGCCCGGAGTACCGGAGGCGGGGACTGGCACGGAAGCTGATGGATGAATTGCTGCGAAGGGCCGCTACGGTATTTCTTGAGGTCCGCGCGGGAAATGAGGCAGCGATCGGTCTCTATACACACAGCGGTTTTCAGGAGATTGACCGCAGAAAGAACTATTATCACGATCCCGAGGAAGATGCGGTAGTGATGCGAAAGGGGTAAAAAAATGCTTGATATATGTCTGCTCGGATGCGGCGGGATGATGCCGCTTCCCAATCGCGCATTAACATCGCTGATGGTGCGCTGCAACGGCAGTACGGTCATGATCGACTGCGGCGAGGCAACGCAGCTCTCCGTACGCCGCCAGGGATGGAGCTTCAAGCCGATCGATCTACTGCTCGTGACACATTTTCATGCGGACCACATCAGCGGTCTGCCGGGGCTCCTGCTCACCATGGGAAATGCCGAACGTACGGAGCCGCTTACCATAGTCGGACCTCCGGGAGTGGAGCGGGTGGTGAACTCCCTGCGGGTGATCGCACCGGAACTTCCTTTCCCGATCCGTTTTGTGGAGCTGCATGAGAAGGAAGAGGTCATGGAGCTGGTGGGTCTGAAGATCACGGCATTCAAGGTCAACCACAACATCACCTGCTACGGCTACAGCATCGAGCTGGCCCGGAGCGGGAAGTTCGATGTGGAGGCGGCGAAGAGCCTGGGACTTCCGGTACAGCTGTGGAATCCTCTGCAGAAGGGAAACACCGTGACCTATGAAGGGAAGGAATATACCAGCGATATGGTGATGGGTGCAGACCGGAAGGGTCTGAAGGTGACATACTGCACGGATTCCCGTCCGGTGCAGTCCATCGCAGAACATGCTGCAGGATCGGATCTCTTCATCTGCGAAGGCATGTACGGTGATCCGGAGGAGATAAAGAAGGCAAGAGAGAAGAAACACATGACCATGTATGAAGCGGCTGAACTTGCCAGGGAAGCAGAGGTCGGGGAAATGTGGCTGACACATTTTTCACCCTCACTGATGCGGCCGAAGCAGTATCTGGACGCGGTCCGGAAGATCTTCCCCCGCACGGAAATGGGAAAGGACCGAAAGACCGTCCTGCTGCGCTTTGAGGATGAGGAATCGGCCACGTCACCGGAGGGATCATGACCTTACGGATGAAATACCTGTGGATGAAATAAGAGAAAATAAACGGGAGACAGATGCTGCATCTGTCTCCCTTGTCGCATTTACAGGTCTTTATTTCGGGTCGAGGGGGGAAGAGGTTTCTTCTCGTCGGTCCTCCCCAGGATATAGTCGATATTTGTGTTATAATAGTCAGCCACTTTGATCAGTACAGCTGTAGGGATGTCATTTTCGCCGGTTTCATATTTTGAGTATCCGGTCTGTGACATGCTCAGGATTTTGGCAATCTCGGTCTGGTTCATATCAGCATCTTCACGCAAGTCACGGAGTCTTTGGTATTTCATAGTGTTACACTCCATTTTCATGCTACTTCATTCTACTTTGAAAGCAGAACAGCCGATCTATAACACTCTCATCTTATCATAACCTGAAACAGGGTAACCCGTTCTAACCTGAAACAGGTTATGTGTGGCTTCGCTGACGGAAAAGGGCAGGACGGACACGGGAAAAAGAAGTGGCAGAAAAGCCGTATTCGTTGTAAAATAACTATGTATGCACTTTGAGACCGGGAGGGGCTTCCGCAGATGCCGGATCCGCTCTTCCGACTTCGAAATGAAAGAGTTATTTATGATCGAAAAGAATAAGAAAAACCGAATCGCGGAGCTGGTATTCTTCCACGTAAATCTGTACAGTATCATGACGATCCTGCTTGGGATCCTGATCGACATGGGAGGACATTATCTGTCAGTCTGGCTGGAACCGCCACTCTGGCTGGATCTGATCGGTACCATGGTGGTAGCAATACAGTTCGGCCCGCTGGCAGGTGCATTTACCGGTACGGTGTCCGTCTTCATCGTTCAGCTTTCAAGCGGTGGACATGTGGTATACAGTGCTGTGGGCGCAGTGGTCGGTCTGGTGGTCGGTTTCCTGTTCCCACGCAAGAAGCACGGTGATCTTTTCATGCTGATCACGGTTGCGCTTTTGGCCGGTCTGATCGGAGCCTCGATCTGCGTTCCCTTTAATTTTCTGTATTATGAAGGATCCATCGGCAATCGCTGGGGCGACGCAATGAATCAGATGCTCCAGAACTCGGTTCGGAATACCTGGATGACGAATTACATTTCCCAGTTGTTCATCGACCTTCCGGATAAAGTATTCTCCCTGCTGATCGCCAGCCTGATCGCAAATCTTGAACAGATGGCGCATGCAAAATACAGGAACAGACGTCTGAAGCATCCGATCGCCATGATCCTGGCGCTTGCCATCGGCGCTTCGGTATTTCCGACTGCAGAGCTCAGAGCCGAAGAGGATCAGACCATCAACTTCGATTCGGATTATGTGACGACCTCTTTTGGTACCAAGGAGGGGCTTTCCTCCTCCGAGGTGAATGCCGTCATCCAGACAAGGGACGGATATATCTGGGTTGGAACCTATTCCGGACTGTATCGATATGACGGGGTCAAATTTGAAGAAGAAAGCCTGGGGTCTGCCATCAGCAACGTCATCTGTCTGTATGAGGATTCCCGGGGAAGATTTTTAGTCGGATCAAATAATGATGGATTATGTATATTTGATCGGGATATAAATGATTATGTAAGCTATGGAGCCTTCAATGAACTCGATTCGGATTCCATCCGCTCGATCTGTGAGGATCGGGATGGAAATATCTATGTAGGCACCTCTCTTTCGCTTTCCAAGATAAGTCCGAGTGGGGAGATAACGAACTATACGAGCTGGAAAGACTATTATTTTACGGAGTCTCTGGTGGGTCTTCCGGACGGAAGCGTTCTCGGGGTTTCGAACTCAGGAGTCCTGTTCCGGCTGAAGGATGATAAGATCATTGAAGAGAGGCTGTATGACGGGGATGACGGAGCGTATTACTGGAGTGTTACATGTCATGAAAATGAGATCCTGGTAGGAACCAATGCGGATACGATCGACCGGTATGTGATCGAGGGAGATAAACTGGAGTACCGGGATCGTATCAATGTACCGAATGCGGTCTATGTGAACCGGGTCCGGTACAGTGAAGTGCATGGCGGATACTTCGTCTGCTGTGAGAATGCCATAGGATTTCTGGATGGGAAAACAGGAAGATATACCGAGCTTTCCAGAAGTGATCGTTTTGGTTCGGTTAAGGATATCTATGTGGATCATCAGGAAAGTATCTGGTTTGTATCCTCCAAACAGGGTCTGATCAAATATTCCCAGACACCCTTCCGGGATGTGTTCAGTAAGGCCGGGCTCTCTCCGGAGGTGGTAAATGCCACACTGGCGGATGGTAATCTCATGTATGTGGGAACGGACACCGGTCTTCGTGTGATCGATATGGATAAGATGGAACGGGTCACCCCTTCTTTTCAGGCAGAACTGGATAAGGTGCGGATCCGGCAGATCATGAAGGATTCCAAAGGGAATCTCTGGTTCAGTACGTACAGCGAGAAAGGGCTGGTCTGCGTCAGCCCCGGGGGGAAGACCACCTGCTTCAATGAGAAGACCAGTGGATTTCTGGGTACACAGTGCCGGACTTCGCTGGAACTGTCGGATGGAAGAATACTCGCGGCATCCAAGAGCGGTCTTTCCTATATCAGGGACGGAGTCGTAGTAAAAACCCTGGGGGTTGAAGACGGACTGAACAATGCCATCGTCCTCTGCATGATGGAGCGGGAGGACGGCTCTGTCCTGGTCGGTACGGACGGCGACGGAGTCTACATCCTGGAGGATGACAAAGTCGTTCGGCATCTCGAGCCGGATGACGGGCTTTTCACCTCAGTCATCATGCGGATCGTAAAATGTGACGGCGGATATATCTATGTGGCCAGCAACACATTGTATTATGATAACGGATCAACGATCGTGAATCTGATCCATTTCCCGTATTCGAATAATTACGATGTGATCGTGGATGATGACGGATATCTCTGGGTGACTTCCAGTGCCGGGATCTTTAAGGTAAGGCAGGATCAGCTGCTGAATATGGAAGAGCTTGCATATGAGCTCCTGAATGAGAACTGGGGTCTGGATACGAAGCTTACGGCGAATTCCTGGAATTGTCTGGATGGAGAGTTGCTGTATGTATGCTGCGCGGACGGGATCCGGAGACTGAATATCCATGACTACCGCAACTACAGCAATGATTATGAGCTTCAGCTGAAATCCGTGGATTACGGTGAGAAAAAGATCCATCAGAAGGACGGGAAGTTCGTGATCCCGGCTACGGCAGAACGTATTAATTTTAATATCGCCGTAAACAATACGACACTTTCAAACCCGATGATCCATTACTTCCTGGAAGGAACGAAGGATTACGGTCTCGTTTATCCGCAAAGCGAACTGGTTCCGCTCAGTTTCACGGATCTCCCGCACGGAGACTACATGCTGCATATCGAGGTGATCACTTCGGACGGAGAGGTGGAAAAGGAGAAGATCATCCCGGTCACCAAGGAAGCGATGATGTATGAATACCTGTATTTCAGGCTCTATATGTTCTTTATCCTGCTCTGCCTGGTACTCTATGTCTGCTGGCTGTTCCTGACCATCCATAAGAAGACCACCAGTATCATCGGTCTCCAGAAGGAGATCTCCACGGATCCCATGACCGGGCTCCTGAACAAGGCCGGTGCGAAGAAGACCCTGACGCAGGCATGTGCGGAGGAGACGGGAACACTGATGATGATCGATCTTGACAGCTTCAAGCTGGTCAATGATCTCTACGGGCACGACATGGGAGACCGGATCCTGATCCGTTTCTCCGAACTGATCCGGAACGCGCTTCGGCAGGAAGATGTGATCGGCAGGATCGGCGGAGATGAATTCATCGGATTTATCAAGAATTCCGTGGCGGAAGAGGATGTGGAAAGAGTCACAAGATATCTGAACCGCGAGTTAACGGCGTCTGCAAAGGAGTACATGGGAGAGGATATGAATATCCCGCTCGGTACCTCCATCGGAGCGGTACGTGTTCCGGCGGAAGGACGGGATTTCGGTGAACTGTCAAAGCTGGCGGATAAAGCGCTGTATGTGGTAAAGCAGAACGGCAAACATGGTTATTCCTTCTACCAGAAGCGAGGTGCGGCCGCCGATACGGAGGAGGAGCAGAATGACAACAACAGCTTTGATCAGATCAAGAAGATCATCGGCGAGAGAAATGAAGGAAAAGGAGCCTACCTGGTCAACTTCGATAAGCTTCAGGTGATCTATAAATTTATGAACCGGAATGATCAGGTGATGAAGACCACCACCGGGTTCCTGCGGTTCCGGCTGGAGGGAGACGATATCAGTGATGCCGTGCGTGATGCATTTGAAGATCATCTGCTCGTGAACCTCCGGAAAAATGATGTACTGAGCCGGTATTCCGGAAGCTTTTATGTGCTTTGTGTCGGAAGAGACAATGAAGTGTTTGAGGAGATCGCGAAGCGGCTGGTCGCAGCATGGAATGAAGACCCGGCACATAAGGGCGCAGAAGCTCTGTATGAGTTCCAGATGGTAGGAGAATGACCGGGTATCTGCCTGCCCCGGCTGGCAGGAGAATGAAGCTGAAAGGAAGAATACTTCAAAGTGGAAGAGAAGGATAAGAAAAAGGTTACGATCCTCGGGATCGAATCCTCGTGTGACGAGACCGCGGCAGCGGTGGTGGAAAACGGACGTACGATCCGTTCAAATGTGATCTTCTCCCAGGTCCCGCTTCACACGCTGTACGGCGGTGTGGTCCCGGAGATCGCATCCCGTAAGCATATCGAGAAGGTAAATCAGGTGATCCGAAAGGCGATGACGGACGCCGGCTGCAAATGGGAGGACCTGGATGCCATCGCGGTAACCTACGGTCCCGGGCTGGTGGGACCGCTGCTGGTGGGAGTTGGCGCGGCAAAGGCCATCGCGTATGCGAAGAAGATCCCGCTGGTGGGAGTTCATCACATCGAAGGACACATTTCCGCGAATTTCATCGAGCACCCGGATCTGGAACCCCCCTTCATGTGCCTTGTGGCATCCGGCGGGCATTCCCATATCGTGCTGGTTGAGGATTACGGGAAATATAAGATCATCGGACAGACCCATGATGATGCGGCAGGAGAGGCATTTGACAAGGTGGCCCGGGCCATCGGACTCGGATATCCCGGCGGACCGAAGGTGGATAAGCTGGCGAGGGAAGGCGACCCGCACGCCATCGAATTCCCCCGGGCAGTGATCGAAGGCGCACCCTACGACTTCTCCTTCAGCGGACTGAAATCGGCGGTTCTCAATTATCTGAACGGCTGCGAGATGAAGCACATTTCCTATAATAAGGCAGATGTGGCCGCCTCCTTCCAACAGGCGGTCATTGATGTTCTGGCGGACCGTTCCGTAAAGGCGGCAAAGGACCATGGGGTAAAGACACTGGCGCTGGCCGGCGGAGTTGCGGCGAATACGGGTCTGAGAAAGGCCATGGAAGAACGGGCAGCCGCGGAAGGCATCGAGTTCGTATGTCCGTCCTTCATCTACTGTACGGACAACGGGGCCATGATCGGTGCGGCCGGATATATCGATTACATGCGCGGGATCAGGGATGATCTCACATTAAATGCGATACCGGGACTTCCGATCGGAGCCCGATAGGCATGTCATCCCGGGCAAAGACATGTCATCCTGAGCGAAGCGAAGGATCTTTCCTGGAGCAAAGGCATGTCATCCTGAGGAGCGCATGCGACGAAGGATCTTACAGCCGGAGATGAAAAGATTCTTCGCTTCGCTCAGAATGACAATAAGCAGTTAGGGGAGGCATTCATGGTATCAGCAATACTTCTGGCCGGAGGCAGCGGCCATCGTATGAACAGCGATACGGCAAAACAGTATCTGGAGGTGGGCGGGATTCCGCTGATCGTTCATGCGCTTCGCGCTTTTGAAGAGAGTGAGGCAGACTCCGTCGTGCTGGTGGTACGGGAGGGAGACGAATCCTATGTGCGAAGTGAGATCCTTGACAGATACGGGATCCGGAAGGTAACGGCCGTCGTCCCCGGAGGAAAGGAACGCTTTGACTCGGTATGGGAAGGACTCCGTGCGGTGGGGTCTGCCACAGATGACATCGTCCTTATCCATGACGGAGCCCGTCCCTTCGTTTCTCCGGAAATGATACATGCATCCATCGATGCTGCCCGAAGATACGGGGCGTGTACCGTGGCGGTTCCGGTGAAGGACACCATCAAGGTGGTTGATGGGGAAGGCTTCGGGATCGATACACCGGATCGCGCCACACTTTATCAGGTACAGACACCCCAGAGCTTCCGCCTGTCCCTGATCCTGGAGGCACACCGGAGATTTCGTGAGGACCCCCGGCCGGGGATCACGGATGATACCATGCTGGTGGAGGAGTATCTGGGGCAGAAATGCTATATGGTTCAGGGAGGCTATGAGAATCTGAAGGTGACGACGCCGGAGGACATCATTCTTGCAGAGGCGCTGCTTGCACGCCTCCGGTAAGACCAGGAGCCTTTCGGAACCGCTGAAAGAGATCTGTGCATCAAAAAGGGGCTGTACCCGGCTGATCCTCAATGAATGAGATCATGACAGGTACTGCCCCTTCTGAAAAGGGTCCGACAGGACCGTTTATAATTTGGCGACGAGCTGATCCTTATAGGTAAGAGCTTTATCTTTAAGATCGTCTACTTTGGTCTTCACTTTGTCGGAATGCTTATATAAGTAGTAGCCGCCACCCGCAAGAAGCCCGAGGATCACGATGCGGCGGAAGAAACGACGTCTTCTGGCGCGGAGTTCCTTCTTGACTTTCTTCTTTACCTTCTTTTTAACCTTCTGTTTTACTTGGGCCTCAAATTCAGCCTTTACCCCCTCCTTCGTCTTATCATCGAGATCCTTGATCAGCTTATCCAGCCCGGTTTCCACAATCTTACCCATTTCCATACCTCCTGTTCCCATTGTTGTATGACCGGCCTTCTGTCGGAAAGCGGTCCGTCCGGTCGGGTTTTGCCGGACATCTACAGAAGATTATAAAGGGAAAAAAAGGGGATGTCAAATTGTTGAAAAAATGAACCTGCCCGCATTTTATGAAAATATATAAGTGAACGGACCAAATCGTGCACGATCGATCGTTTGGCGAAAGCTGTATGCAGAACATCAGGAGGAGACATGGATCAGATCGAACATTATATAAATGAATACGGAAAGCAGATCTATTCCTTCTGTGTCTACATTACAGGGGACCGTGATGCCGCGGATGACCTGTACCAGCAGACATTTTTGGTGGCGATAGAGAAGAACGAGATCAGAGAGGATCAGAATCCCAAGTCCTACCTGCTTTCCATTGCGGTGAATCTTTGGAATAACCAGAGGCGAAAGTATTTATGGAGGCGAAAGAAGGTAAATGTCGTTTTCTTTGAAGAGGGGGCCGAGGACCAGCTGATGGACCGCTCACCCTCAGTGGAAGACGAGGCGGAACATAGGGATGAGATCAACCGGATCAGACAAGCCGTGCAGACGCTGCCGGACAAACTGCGGATCGTGATCCTGATGCATTTTATGGAGGAGATGTCCGTAGAGGAGGTTGCCAGGGCTCTGGAGATCCCTGCAGGTACAGTGAAAAGCAGGATCCATAAGGCGAAAGCGGTCCTGAGAGAGAAACTGACGAAAGGTTGAGATGATATGGAGAAAGATGATTACACAAAACTGGATCATTCGGATGATATGGACGGACTGCTTGCCCGGGCGCTCCGGCCGGAGCTTTGTCCTTCGGAGAAACTGAACCGGCAGATACTGTCCGGCGAAGGGACGGCGGACGTCGAAAGGCAGAAAAGGGGGATCAGAAAATGGTATGCGCTTCCCAAAGCGGCAGTTGCGGCAGCGGCACTGGTCCTGATCGGATCGGCGGGAGTCTATGCGGCAACGCAGTTCCTGAAGACACCCGAAGTAACGGAGCATACGATCTCCGTCGGAAATATGGAATATGTAGATGATCAGGCGGTCATCGCTTCTGAAGAACCGGCATCGGTAGATCTGATCTCGAGTGAAGCCGGGGATGAAACCACGAAATGGCTGAACAAGGATGTCAGTAGCGTAAATGGATATACCAACACCGACTTTACTTACGATTCCTACCGGACAGCAGCCGGTGAGGCCGGAATGTCCTGCTGGATCGAAGCGGAATACGATAAGCCCGAGTCGGTAAAATACACGACGGTCGAGGGAAAAGGCTATCGTTCAAGAATGATCTATGCGACATTTCGTGTAAATGACGGAGAGATCTGCCTCTGTCAGTCCGTAGACGACGAGGGCGTTTCGGAGGACATGGCTTACAGTGTCTGGTTAAATGCCCCCTCGAATCAGCGGACCTATACCACAAAGGCCGGGCAGGAATTTACCCTGGTGGATGATGTGACGGGAGAGGGTGAGGAAAGCCGGACCGTGACGTATGTGATGATCGCCTACGATCAGTATAAAGGTTATCTTTCCTTTGAGAATCTGACGGACGAAAAGATCGGCGATTTTCTGGAGGGCCTGACACTGAATTAGGAATTTCATACAGATCATATCAGGTAGGAAGTCCCCCGTCTTTAAGGCGGGGGATGAATTGTAGATCGGGGGCTGGACATGAGAAAATGGGAAAAAGACGTCAGAAGCTCATTTCCGGCCCACATATAGAATGGAAGAAAACTTTGACCGCAAGATGTTGATACCGGTTTTCAAAGTGAGAAAAATGCCCGAAACAGCCCAAATTTCGGGCATTTTTTCATGCATTTTTACCTCGGAAAAATCTTAAAAAATGTGTTGACATTAAGACTTCATTTTGATAATATAATCAATGCCGCTGAGGTCGGCGGCGTAATTTTTTTGCGCTAAATTCAGCGCCGAGCATCAATATGAACATGGAGAGATATCGAAGTGGTCATAACGAGGCGGTCTTGAAAACCGTTTGTCCGCAAGGGCGCATGGGTTCGAATCCCATTCTCTCCGCTCGCCTAATTTCATAGGTAAAGAGATCAAGCGTTTGGAGTAATGAGGAGAAGTACCCAAGTGGTTGAAGGGGCTCCCCTGGAAAGGGAGTAGGCCGCTAATAACGGTGCGAGGGTTCAAATCCCTCCTTCTCCGCTCTTTTTCCTAAAGATCTATCATGGAAGAAGGCTGATTGTTCTTTCACAATTTAATAACATGACAACCCCGAAAAATTCTTTTAAAAATTATTTTTCGGATGAAAATCCAAAACAACAGTAAGACATGGATTAC
>CACYMQ010000004.1:0-65361 GCA_902775555.1 uncultured Lachnospiraceae bacterium
GTGGGCGGTTATGTGGTGGAAGCGCTGGCCCGTTCCGGGGTGGGTGCGCTAGACATCTGCGACAAGGACCGGGTGGATATCACAAACCTGAACCGTCAGATCATAGCACTGCACAGCACCGTGGGACGTATGAAGGTGGAGGTGGCGGCGGAGCGGATCAGGGATATCGCACCGGAATGCCATGTGGTGCAGCATCCCGTGTTCTATCTGCCGGATACGGCAGACCGGTTTGATTTCACGGAATATGATTATGTGGTGGATGCGGTGGATACCGTAACCGCAAAACTCTCGCTCATCCAGCGGGCAAAGGAGGCAGGAGTTCCCATCATTTCCTCCATGGGTGCGGGAAATAAACTGGATCCGGCGTCCTTCCGGGTGGCGGATATCTATGCGACCTCCGTCTGCCCTCTGGCGAAGGTGATGCGGCGGGAATGCAGGAAGAGGGGGATTCGGAGTCTGAAGGTGGTTTACTCCACGGAAGAAGCTCTGGTGCCGGAGGAGAATACGGCCGGGGACGGATCCGGACGCAGTACTCCCGGCAGTGTGGCATTTGTCCCGGCAGTTGCGGGACTGATCATCGCGGGTGAGGTAGTCAGGGATATCACAAGGGTGTAAAGGTAAAAGAACGGAGGGGTTCAGATGAGATTGAGAAGTAAGGCCGTAGTTATGGCAGGGATCATTCTTGCCGGTGTTCTGGCAGTCCCTGCAAAGGATGCCGGTGCGATGGAAACAAAGGCAGTAAGTATTTCCAAGGAGGAAGCAGGGACATCAAAAAAGAAGGGCTGGGTAAAATCAGGAGGAAAATGGTATTTCTACGATTCGAAGGGCGTGAAGAAAACCGGATGGTATCAGACAGGGAAAGGCTGGTATTATCTGAATCCTTCCTCCGGAGCTATGGTGACCGGCTGGAAGAAGATCTCAAAGAAGTGGTACTTCTTTGATCCCAGCGGGATCATGGCAAAATCCGAGTTCCGTGGCGGCTACTGGCTGAATAAGGACGGAACCTGGACGGACAGCCACAGATACGGCTGGAAGGGATCCGACGGGAAATGGTGGTTCGGAAATTCCTCATGGTATGCAAAGAATGCCTGGTATAAGATCGACGGAAAGTACTACTACTTCTATAAGAACGGATATATGGCAAGTAAGATGTGGATCGGAAATTCTTATGTAGGTGCAAGCGGAGCATGGATCACCGGAAAACTGCCTGCAGGGAAGAAGACTTCCGTGAAGACTTCAGCTCTTCCGAAATACGATCAGCTGCTGGCTCTGCTGGGAGATGGCGACCTGTTTGCTACCAGACATGATTGCAAGGGTGATATGCCGCGGTGGTTCTCAGTAGCAACGGATATCCGCTACGGACCGGATGATCTGCCGGTAAAGGCCACGGAAGTTCAGCGGAGAGACCCCTTAGGAAGGCTATACAATTCTTATAATTCTTACTATAAGGTATCGCTGACGGATCTGAAATGGTATGCCAGCAGGGTGCTGAACTATTCGGACAGGAAGATCAGCGAAAAAACCGATATGGATTGGGAAGGATACGGATACAGATACAATTCTTCCTACATCTTCGGAGATCAGGGGATCGGCGGACCGACGCTTTACAGATTAAGGGATATGAAGGTTACCACGGATGGTGTTTACTATTATCTGGATTACTACATGGATAATGAAATCGATCGTTCCGACAGTGTGGAGATACTGGAAACACTGCATATGAAGGCGGTTGTCAGTTATAAATATGACCGGGGGAAATATTTCTGGAGCCTCTATACCGTGGAGGAAGTGGGGCAGTGACCGGCACGGGGATCTGCGATATCCGGTAAAAAAGGCTTTACATTCATGCGGGGCTGCCGTATAATCGTTGTCAGTTAAATCGTTGAAGAGGATATGGTCCTGACCGGGATTCCTTTCCAGAGAGAGACGCCGTGGCTGGAAGCGTTTCAGGGAAGATGCAGGATTACCACCTCGGAGAGACCGGTGAACCGGTACGGATGGCCCCGTTACAGGCCGAAGTCAAGTGGAAGCATTGGACATATCCCGTATGGGAGGATGCTTCAAGCAGGGTGGAACCGCGGATCATATTCGTCCCTGACTGTGCTTTTTGCATGGTCAGGGGCTTTTTTATTCCCTGTCATCCTGAGCAACGCGAAGGATCTTATGACACATCCTGCACCCGTAGAAAAATGAAAAGAAAAAAGGAGGATATAAAAATGGACAAGGAAGAGAAGAAGGAATACTTTCTGAGTGTTTACCGTCATTCGCTGGCACATATACTGGCAAAGGCAGTAATGGAGATCTTCGGGAAGGATCAGGTTCAGATCACCATCGGACCCCAGATCGCAGACGGAGCTTATTATGATTTTGAACTCCCGAGAACCGTTACACAGGATGATTTCAAGACCATCGAGGACAAGATGCGTGAGATCATCAAGCGCCGTGAAGACTGGACCCGAAAGGAAGTATCCAGAGCAGAGGCACTGGAGATCTTCAAGGATCAGCGCTTCAAGGTGGAGCTGATCAATGATCTGCCGGAGGATGAGGTGATCTCCATTTATTATACGGGAGATGATTTCGTGGATCTCTGCCGCGGACCCCATATCTCCAATTCACAGGAGCTGATGAATGTGGCATTTCAGGTGAAGTCCGCATCCGGTTCCTACTGGAGAGGCGATGAGAACCGGGACCGCCTGCAGCGTATCTACATCTATGCGTTCCCGAACAAGGATGAGCTGAAGGCACATCTGAATCTGATCAAGGAAGCGATGGAACGTGATCACAAGAAGCTGGGCAGGGAGCAGGAACTCTTTATGTTTGACGAGACAGCTCCGGGTATGCCCTACTGGCTGCCCCGCGGTTTCAAGCTCTACAATGCGCTGCTTACCTTCTGGAGAGAACTGCATGAGGAGTATGGCTACCAGGAGATCCTTTCTCCGGTTCTGAACCATAAGACACTGTGGGAGACCTCCGGTCACTGGGGACATTATAAGGAAAATATGTTCCTTGCCACAAATGCTTTCATTGATGAGAAGACGGATGAAGAGAAGATCGAGACAGACATTAAGTATGCACTGAAGCCCATGAACTGCCCGAATTCCATCAATGTATACAAGAATGCGATGCACAGCTACAAGGAACTGCCGCTCCGTTACAGCGAGACCCAGGTCATCCATCGTCGTGAGAAATCCGGTGAGCTGAACGGTCTGTTCCGTGTGCAGATGTTCCATCAGGATGATGATCATACCTTCCTTATGGAAGAGCAGATCGAACAGGAGATCTCCGATATCATGGATATCGCCGAGAAGATCTACGGTACCTTCGGTCTTACTTATGTGGCTGAGCTGTCCACCCGTCCCGAGGATTTCATGGGAGCTCCGGAACTCTGGGATGAGGCAGAGGCATCCCTAAAGCGTATCCTGGACAAGAAATACGGTGAGGGTAACTACGAGATCAATGAAGGTGACGGTGCTTTCTACGGTCCGAAGATCGATCTGAAGATGAAGGACTGCATCGGCCGTGAGTGGCAGATGGGAACCATTCAGCTGGACTTCCAGCTTCCGCTGAATTTCGATCTTCGTTACATAGCACCGGACGGACATGAGAAGCGGCCGGTTATGATCCACCGCGCGATCTTCGGTTCCTTCGAGCGCTTCATCGGTATCATCATTGAGAACTTCAAGGGAGCATTCCCCTTCTGGGCGTCTCCGTATCAGGTAGGTATCGTGCCGATCCGTCCGGAGCACAATGAATATGCAAAGAAGGTGGAGAAGCTGCTTCGTTCCGCCGGTATCCGTGTAGAGGCGGATTACAGTGATGAGAATATGAAGACGAAGATCAAGGGCTTTAAGAAATACAAAGAGCCTTATATCCTGATCCTTGGCGACAAGGAAGCGGAGGAGGAGACGGTATCCGTGAATGTGAGAGGCAATAAGCAGATGAACGGGATCCCGCTTCAGGCCTTTGTGGATCTTTGCGTGAAAATGAACCGCGAGCGGACACTGGAGATCGTAGACTCCATGGAGTGACAGAATCGTACCGGCTAACTTATGTAAACTGAATTTATGTAAACTATATTTTATGTAAACCGACAGGGATACCGGATGAGGAATCTCTGTCGGTTTTCCTTTATGGCAGGGGATTCCGGTGTGTATGAAATCGTACTTGATATTTTACACGGGATAACATAAAATAGGGATAAGTATGTGTTCCTATCAGAAGGAGATTCCTTATGCTGGATGAAGAGAAGATCCGTCTCATGACGCAGGTCAGCATTTATGAAAAAAATGAAGAGTTCGGAAGCCTGGTCCTGGCCCGTTATTACCGTGAGGATTATGTGCGGCTGGGGTGTATCAAGACCATTCTCGTGGCTACCGTGACCTATTGGTTGATCGTTGCGGTCTATGTATTCTACCGATTCGAAGAGATACTCCGGGAAATCAACAATATGGACTATTTCAGCGTCATCGGAAAGCTGATGCTGGGGTATGTGGGATTTGCAGGCATCATGTTCATTTTTGCATTTCTCATCTATCATATACGCTATCAGACAGCGAAGAAGGGATTGATCCGATACAACCGGAATCTGAAAAAGCTCATCGAAATGGAAGAGCGAGATGAATACGAGCAGGATGTGGAAGAAGGGCTGGTACGTGTGAGCCGGAGCATCGGAGGCGATGATCCCCTGCTGGATGAAACCCTGATGGGCGGGAGGAGTAGACAGGAATGACTGAGTTGATAAATTTTAAGAATAAGGTGAGGGATGTTCTCCGGAAATATGAGGAGATCATTTTCCCGTTCCTCCGACTGATCTGGTGTTTTCTTGTATTCCTTAATATTCATTCCATGTTTCCGTACATGGATCTTTTCGACCGGACACTGGTCCTGTTCCTGATCGCCGTACTCGCTACGGTGCTTCCGGACGGGTTCCTGCTCTTTGCGGCAGGCGCCGTGATCGGTGTGAACTGTTTTACGGTGAATCTGGAAGTAGGACTTGCATTTGTTGTCTTCTTCTGTGTGATCTACTGTCTGTATGTACGTTTCTTCCCCAAGTATTCCTATGCGATATTCCTGGTTACCATCTGTTATTCACTGGGGATGCCGTATCTTGCCCCCATCATCATAGTTGTACTGGCAGGGCTCGGCGGAGCGCTTCCGGCAGCATTCGGAGTAATGCTTCACTTCTTTGCGGTAGTTACTTCCGAGATCCAGATACAGCTGGCTTCGGCTGAGGATGAAGGCAAGGTGGAGGTGCTGGGATATTTTATCGAGCACATTTTGAAGAATAAGGAAATGTATATGGTCATGCTGGCATTTGCACTGACCGTTGTACTGGCATCCGTCGTTTACCGGCTGTCCTTCCCGTTTTCGCATTATGCGGCCATTGCGGCAGCCTGCGTATTCGCCATTGTGCTTACGCTGATCGCGGGATCTATCCTGAAGCAGACACCGGATACGTCGGCAGCCATGGGAGGAGCACTGGTCGGACTTCTGATCTGCCTTGTGCTTGAGACCTGTAAGGGCGTGCTGGATTTCCCGCATACCCAGCGGGTTCAGTTTGAAGATGATGAATACTATTATTACGTGAAGGCGGTTCCGAAGCTGGATGCGCCGAAAAAGAAGAAGAAACCCAGGCCGAAGAAGGCACCGGTGAAGGGAGCAAGACAGGGAGCACCGGGTCAGGGACCGAGACAGGGAGCACCGGGTCAGGGAGCCCCCGGACAGGAACCGGGACAGGGAGCCCCCGGACAGGGACCGAGACAGGGAGGACCTGCAGGAGCCGAGAAGGATGCCCGCCGGAGACGGGACGAGGAATTTGCAAAAGAGCAGTCAAGGACTGCAATCCGTGCCGACGGAGCGCCGGCTAAGCGGATCGCTGAAAAGATCGAGGAAGCAAAGAAGAACCGTCCTGTGGAATCCCCACAGGAGATGCAGGCACGTAAGCAGAAGGAATTGGATGACTTCGAGGATCTCGGATAAGCAGAAATTCAGATTTACAGTAAGCTGCGAGTAAACGGCAGAAGGAATGGAGTGTTCCAATGAGTGGCATCGGGATATTCTTCAGCACTTATTTCGACTGGTTTTATATACCTCATATAACCTGGACGGATGTGCTGGATATCATCATAATTGCATATCTGGTCTACCATATCCTGGTCTGGTTCAAGACGAGCCGTGCATGGACCCTCCTGAAGGGCATCCTTGTGCTTTCCTTGTTCCTGGGCCTTGCTGCTTTGCTGCGACTCAACACGATCCTCTGGGTTGCAAGAAATATCTCAAGTGTCTTTGTGATCGCGCTGATCATACTCTTCCAGCCTGAGCTCAGAAGAGCACTGGATGAACTGGGACGAAAGAGGCTTCTGAACCGGTTCTTCAATATGGATGAGAGGGAGGAAGGGCAGAGCCGATTCTCCGATAAGACGGTCTATGAGCTGGTGCGGACAGCATCGGAGCTTTCAAAGGCCAAGACAGGTGCACTGATCGTTATCGAGCACGATACGCCGCTCGGAGAGTATGAAAGGACCGGTATCAGTCTGGATGCGGTAGTCAGCACCCAGCTGCTGGTGAATATCTTTGAGAAAAATACGCCGCTGCATGACGGCGCGGTGATCATTCGCGATAACCGTGTGGTTGCGGCTACCTGTTATCTGCCTCTGACAGAACGGGGAGATGTAAATAAGGAACTGGGGACCAGACACCGTGCGGGTCTGGGGATCAGTGAAAATACGGACAGTATGACCATTATCGTGTCCGAGGAGACCGGCGCGGTCTCCGTTGCACACAGAGGTCAGCTGATACGAAATCTGAATGATGATTCCCTTCGGAAACAGCTGGTGCAGCTGCAGGATAAGCAGCTGGAGCCCAGGCGCAGAAAATGGAAGAAGGGAGGTCAGGGCGATGAAGATCAGGGCAAAAAAGAGTCTGTTTGATCATCTGGGTCTGAAGATCATTTCCCTGCTCCTGGCAGTCATTATCTGGATGCTTATCATGAATCTGGATGACTATACCATGACCAAGACGATACGGGATATACCCGTACTGGAGCAGAACGGCGAGACCATCGAGAAGCTGGGGAAGGTATACAGCGTGACCAGTGGGAATACGGTCGACATCGTGGTGAAGGGACCGCGCTCCGTCGTGGATTCCCTGACGTCCAATGACTTCATAGCCTCGGCAAATCTTGCGGAGCTCTCGGTCACCAACAGTGTGCAGATCGCTGTGGCCGCCCGGGAGACCAGGGTCAACGGAAAGATCGAGATCACCTATATCAACAACACCATGAATCTGACGATAGAGGATATGATCACCAAGGAGATGCCGGTGAAGACGACACTGAACGGAATCGTGGCGGATGGTTATGCCCCCGGCAACTGTGTCGTCACGCCGAATATCATCCGGATCTCCGGTCCGGAATCCGTCGTCAACCGTATCACGGAGATTCGGGCGACGCAGGATGTGAGCGGTATGTACAGCAGCTTCCGGAAGTCTGTGACGCCGGTCTGCCTGGATGCCTATGGCGAGGCGGTAAAGGACAAATCCCTGGTCATGGATGCGGATGAAGTGACCATGGCTCTGGATATCTATCCGACCAAGGAGGTCCCGGTAAAGCTGAATATCACCGGTTCCGCAGCAAGTGGATTCTCACTGGTGGATCTGAATTACAATCCGCAGACGGTGGAGATCGCAGGAACCGAGGAAACACTGGAGAAGGTCAATGCCATCTATGTGGATGATGTGTCCATCAGCGGCCTGAATGAGAAGAAGGAGCTGAATCTGAAGCTGTCGGATTATCTGCCGGAGGGGACGTATCTCGCAGATGACAAGAATGACCAGCTGGCGGTCAGCATGGATTTCGAGCAGCAGACCACAAGGGAGATCGGGATCACCTCGACGGATATCGAAGTGATCGGGAAGGGTGAGAAGCTGGACTACCTGCTTACCAATTCCGGTGTCTTCCAGATCAAGCTGAAGGGTCTGAAAAAGGATATCGAAAAGGTGACCAAGGAGTCATTGCAGTTAAAGACGGATGTGACGGGACTGGAGGTCGGACAGCACGATCTGAAGGTCACCTACGCCGTACCCAAGAATGTCTCGGTAAGCGTGATGGGGTCGCTGTCCGTGACGATAACCGAAAAGAAGGAAACGGAAACCACTTCCGAGGGGGCTTCGACAGAAGCTACGGAAGCACAGGGAGAGCATTAAACGAAAGCCCCGGCATATCCTATGTCCGGGGCTGTTTTAAAGGAGGGTATTGCTTATGGAACCAATGATCGAAAAACTGCAGCAGGCGGTAAATGAATCGAATTACATCGTATTCTTCGGCGGGGCGGGGGTGTCCACGGAGAGCGGGATCCCGGATTTCCGGAGCCAGGACGGACTGTATGCCCAGAAATATAAATATCCGCCCGAAACCATTGTCAGCCATTCCTTCTTCATGAGAAAGACGGATGAATTCTATGATTTCTATCGTGATAAGATGATCATCACGGATGCGAAGCCGAATGCGGCACATTTGAAACTGGCTGAGCTGGAGGCTGCCGGGAAACTGAAGGCGGTGATCACACAGAATATCGACGGTCTGCATCAGGCGGCCGGCAGTAAGGAGGTGCTGGAACTCCACGGCTCCACCCTCAGGAATTACTGCATGAGCTGCGGAAAGCGGTACGACGGTGTGAAATATATCGTGGAGAGTAAGGGAGTACCGAAATGCGAGGACTGCGGCGGGATCATCCGTCCGGATGTGGTGCTCTACGAGGAGGGCCTGGATAATTCCGTGATCCGGAGAGCCGTGGACCATATCGCAAGAGCGGATCTTCTGATCATCGGCGGTACGTCTCTGGTGGTATATCCGGCTGCAGGCTTTATTGACTATTTCCACGGAAAGCATCTGGCGGTGATCAACATGTCCGAGACCTCGAGAGACGGTGCTGCGGATATCCTGATCCAGGGAAAGATCGGACAGGTGCTGTCCCAGATCACGGTGTAGTAAGATTTTTTTATGGTGTAAAGATTCTTCGTCGCGAAGCTCCTCAGAATGACAAGTCGGTGTCATCCTGAGCGAAGCGAAGGATCTAAAGATTCTTCGTCGCTACGCTCCTCAGAATGACAAGTCGGTGTCATCCTGAGCGAAGCGAAGGATCTTAGGAAAAAACTCCGTATGGACAGTTTGTCCAACGGAGTTTTTTCTTTATATGATCATTTCGTTCCGAAGATCCGGTCACCCGCGTCGCCGAGACCGGGACAGATATAAGCATCCTCATTCAGACAGCGGTCCAGGTTTCCGACATAGATCTCAACATCCGTATGTGCCTTGGCCAAACGTTCCAAACCTTCGGGGGCGGCGATGATGCACATGAACTTGATATGCTTACAGCCATGCTGCTTTATAAAGTCCACAGCTGCGACCGCACTTCCGCCGGTTGCCAGCATAGGGTCGAGAATGATAGCCAGGCGCTGATCCATATTCTCGGGGAGTTTGCAATAGTATTCCCGGGGTTCATGGGTCTCTGGATCGCGGCAGAGCCCGATATGACCGACCTTTGCATTGGGAACCAGGTTCTGGACACCGGTTACCATTCCGAGTCCGGCACGGAGGACAGGTACGATCGCCAGCTTCTTCCCGTCTATCACGGGACCGGTACAGGTTTCAATGGGAGTTTCGATCTCCACCTCCGTGAGGGGCACATCGGCGAGAGCCTCATAGACCTCCAATGTGGCGATCTCCTCAACGAGATGACGGAATACCAGGGTTACGGTGTTTTTATCCCGAAGCAGGGATATCTTATGCTTGATAAGCGGATGCTCCATGATGATCACATTTTCAAAGTCTTTATAATGCATTCCAATCCCCTTTCATGTGTAAAAGTATGTATCACAACCGGTAGGAAGATCATTCAATTTGATTGTAAGGAAAACGGATGCTTTCGTCAATCAAAAAAAGTACAAAAATACATTGACGAAACACCACTTTTCTTGGATAATTAATAAGATGGGCAAAATCTATGGATTTTAGATCTGCCACTAAGAAATACAGCCGCAGTGGGCTGATAAGGAGGAAAAAGATGTTTGATTTTGATGAGGTAGTGAAGATTGATCCGGAAGTAGCAGCTGCGATGACAGATGAGTACAACCGGCAGAATCAGAATCTGGAGCTGATCGCTTCGGAGAATATTGCATCCAAGGCAGTGATGGCTGCCATGGGTTCCCATCTGACGAATAAGTATGCAGAGGGTTATCCGGGCAAGCGCTATTACGGCGGATGCGTTTATGTGGATGTGGTTGAGGAGCTTGCACGTGAGCGGGCAAAGAAGCTCTTCGGTGCAGAGTATGCAAATGTACAGCCTCACTCCGGCGCACAGGCAAATATGGCTGTATTCTTCGCAGTGATGCAGCCCGGCGATACATTTATGGGAATGAACCTGGACCATGGCGGACACCTGACACACGGAAGTCCGGTCAATATGTCCGGTAAGTATTTCAACTGCGTTCCTTACGGTGTAAATGCCGAGGGACGGATCGATTATGATGAGGTTCTCCGTATCGCAAAGGAGTGCAAGCCGAAGCTGATCGTTGCAGGTGCTTCCGCATACGCAAGAGAGATCGATTTCAAGAAGTTCCGTGAGATCGCTGACGAGGTTGGCGCGGTACTTATGGTGGACATGGCACATATCGCCGGTCTTGTAGCTGCCGGAAATCACATGAGCCCCATCCCCTATGCGGATATCACCACGACAACCACGCACAAGACCCTTCGCGGACCCCGCGGCGGTATGATCCTTTGCAGCGAGGAAGTGAATAAGAAGTATAACTTCAATAAGGCAGTCTTCCCGGGAATCCAGGGCGGGCCTCTGATGCACGTGATCGCAGCAAAGGCTGTCTGCTTCAAGGAAGCTCTGTCTCCGGAGTATAAGGCTTATATGAACCGCGTAGTGGAAAATGCATCCACACTTGCGGGTGCACTGATCGACCGTGGTTTTGACATCGTATCCGGTGGTACGGACAACCATCTGATGCTGGTTGACCTGCAGAAGCTCGGTCTCACCGGTAAGGAAGTGGAGAAGCTTCTGGATGAGGTTCATATCACGGTAAATAAGAATACGGTACCGAATGATCCGCAGTCACCCTTCGTTACCAGCGGAATCCGCGTAGGTACTCCTGCCGTAACCACCCGTGGTGCGGTAAAAGAGGATATGTATGTGATCGCCGATGCCTTTAAGGCTGCGATCATCGATCGGGATGGTGCTGCCGCAGAAGCGCTTGTGGAGAGCATCACAAAGAAGTACCCGATTTACAAGTAGGAAGAGGAAATGGAAGATAATAATCAGAATAATAATAACAATCCCAATGGGAATAAGCCGAGACGGCCGGGTTTTACCGGCACCCTGATCCTGCTGATCATTTCCGCGATCCTTACGCTGATCTTCTGGCAGCAGTTCAATAAGTTCCGGTCTTCCGACGAGGAAGAGGTTTCCTACGATACCTTTATTACCATGGTGGATGAGGGGAAGGTGGAGAAGATCGAGATCTATAATACAAAGATCTTCTTCACACCCAAAGAACAGACAGATAGGAATACGGAGAAGAAATTCTTCGTGATCCGTACCGATGATCTGAATCTGGTGGACCGTCTGGCCAAGGCCAAGGTGAAGTTCTCCCAGATCGACGAGGGCGGAAATGCCATCCTTCGGACCGTACTGTCCTACGTGATCATGATCGCAGCCTTCTACATACTGATGATGCTGATCATGAGAGGTGCGTCCAAGGGCGGCGGCATCATGGGCGTAGGCAAGTCCAATGCCAAGGTCTATGATATGCAGAAGGATACCGGAGTCACATTTGAGGATGTGGCAGGTGAAGAAGAAGCGAAGGAATCCCTGGCCGAAGTGGTGGATTTCCTGCATGAGCCGGCGAAATATCTGGCCATCGGAGCGAAGCTGCCGAAGGGTGCCCTGCTGGTAGGCCCTCCGGGTACCGGTAAGACCTTGCTGGCAAAGGCCGTGGCAGGTGAGGCGAAGGTTCCCTTCTTCTCAATCTCCGGTTCGGAATTCGTTGAAATGTATGTCGGTGTGGGTGCGTCCCGTGTAAGGGATCTGTTCCGTCAGGCAAACCAGAAGGCACCCTGTATCATTTTCATTGATGAGATCGATGCCATCGGACGCAGCCGTGACACCCGCCATATGGGAGGAGACTCCGAGCGGGAACAGACGCTGAATCAGCTGCTTTCCGAGATGGACGGATTTGATACATCCAAGGGTATCGTGATCTTGGCTGCCACGAACCGGCCGGAGGTGCTGGATAAGGCGCTTCTCAGACCGGGGCGTTTTGACCGGAGAGTGGTAGTGGAACGGCCGGATCTGAAAGGCCGCGAGGATATCCTGAAGGTACATGCCAAGGATGTCAAGCAGGATGAGACCGTGGATCTTCATGAGCTTGCCCTTACCACCAGCGGTGCGGTAGGTGCGGATCTCGCAAATATCATCAACGAGGCTGCGCTTCTTGCCGTCCGGAAGGGAAGACAGTTTGTATCCCAGAAGGATCTGATCGAATCCGTCGAGGTGGTATTTGCGGGTAAGGAGAAGAAGAACAAGATCCTTTCCGAAAATGAAAAACGTCTTGTGGCTTATCACGAGACGGGACATGCGCTGATGACGGTACTCCAGAAGAATACGGTACCGGTACAGAAGATCACCATCGTTCCCCGTACCAATGGTGCGCTGGGGTATGTATGGCAGGTACCGGATGAGGAAAAATCGCTGGAAACCCAGGCTGAGATCGAGGCAGATATCGTGATCGCATGTGCGGGACGTGCTGCGGAGGCTTTGAAATTCGATTCCGTTACGACGGGAGCCGCATCGGATATTCAGCAGGCAACCGAAAAAGCGCGGCGTATGGTGACCATGTACGGTATGTCCGAGAAGTTCGGTATGGTGCAGCTCGAAGGGATCACCGGAGAGTATCTGGACCGCCGTTCGGTACTTCAGTGCTCGGATGAGACGGAAACCAAGATCGATACAGAGGTCAGGGCCATCATCAAGCGTGCTTATGCAAGAGCCTTTAAGCTTCTGAAGAAGAATGAGGCGATCCTGGATGCCATAGCTGCTTTCCTTTATGAACATGAGACCATCACCGGAAAGGAATTCGTAGGTATCTACGAAAAGGTGTCCGGAAGAAAGGTGGAAGCAAGTGAGAGGCTTCTCAGCGATTCGCTTTTGAAGGGTGACAAGGAGAAGACGAAGGACAAGCAGAAGTCCCGGGAGAAGGAGAAGTCCGAGAAGCAGAAGAAAGGTCAGTACGCGGTATTCAGAAATCCGTATGCGCCGGCACCCGAACCCGATGAGAAGGCAAAACCGGAACCTGAAGAGGACGATGATGAGGCTGAGGATCCCGGAAACGAGGCTTCCTATGAAGAGGCTGCCGAAGAACCGGAAGAGACAGGCCCCATGCCCTGGGAAACCTTCGCAAGGGAACAGGAAGAGCGTAACGGTACCGCTGACGGAAAGGCCGGACCGGACATAGAAGATCCGGATACGGAGGATGACGAAACAGAGGAAGCCGGAGATCCTGATCCGATGACGGAGGACGTAGAAGCAGAAGAGGAAGAAGAAACAGAAGAGGCAGAAGAAACAGGCGAGGACGAAGAAACAGAAGATACAGAAGAGGTTTAGGAAACTGTAAAGGCGGATGCTCTTGGAGGGGAACAGGGGCAAAATGACGGAAATAATGGACCAGAATAAGGGGGTAGCGGATGAAGCAGATCCTGATACAACATGGTTTACCGGATTATGCAGCACGCCTTGATGACCTGATGAAGGAATGGAAGTCAGGTGAGTATTCAAGACTTGTGTTTCATGTATTCAGTGCTTTTTCTGAGGAAGAGCCATTACGGACGCTGTCCATGCAGCTGAAGGAGGCTTTTCCGGATTCGGATGTGTTAGGTGCCGTATCTGCAGGCGAGATATGTGAGGCCAGGCTGATGGAGCCGGGGATCCTTATATCAGCCATGCTTTTTACCTGCACGGATGTGCGGGTCGTCAAGTATGATGATATCAAGGGACATGAGGTCCGGGTCGGTCAGGTCATCACGGAGACTGTGGCGGAGATACCGGAGATCAAGGCAGTCGAGCTGATCATGACCGGAACCGAATTCAATACCAGAATGATCTTTGAGGAGGTCAGCAAATGCAAGCCCGGTGTTCAGGTCTTCGGAGGCTATGCCGGAGGACATTCCATGGAGGTGGGAGAGCATTACATCTTTGATGAGAACGGGCTTACGGACAATAAGATCTTCGCCGTCTATTATTCGGGAAAGGATTTCCATATCGACGTGGACAAATCCGTGGGATGGCAGCGCCTGGGACATCATTTTACCGTGACGAAGGCGGACGAGAGCAGGATGATCGAACTGGATCATCGGCCGGCTGTTGAGGTGTATGAGAAGTATCTGCAGATCGACAGAAATGATCATTTTGCAGAGAATACATTTGAATTCCCGCTGATCGCGGCGGTGGAAGAGGATGAACTCCTCCGGCACACCATTCAGGTGGAAGAGGACGGAACTCTGGATCTGGCCGGTTATGTGACAGAGGGGATGAAGATCTATCTATGCTTCGGCAATCCTTCGCTGATCGTTCAGCATGTGAATCAAAGGATCGACGAGGTACGGAGGTTCCAGCCCCAGGCCATCCTCCTGTATTCCTGTTCCGTGCGGAAATCCTTCTGGGAGGATTTCGTGGACATGGAGATGCTTCCCTTCGCCAAACTGGCGACTACCGCAGGCTTCCATACCTGGGGTGAGGTGAAGAGAAATCCCATCACCGGAAATGTGCTGGAGTACAATATCACGCTTCTTTCCATCGCAATGAGGGAAGGAGATGCTTCCAGTGTGGAGATCCCGCCGCTGAAGATCGATGATACGGTACTTCGTGGACAGGCTTCCCTGATCAAGCGGCTTACGACACTGGTATCGGCAACTACCGCGGAACTTCAGAATGCATACAGGAATCTGGAGACCATGAATGACCGGCTCACCTTCCTTTCACAGTATGATGCTCTGACGGGTATCTACAACCGGCGGAAGATCGAAGAGGTGATCGAAGGAAAGCTGGTAAAGGCTGCGGAAGAGAACCGGAAGGTCAGTCTGCTGATGTTCGATATCGATTTCTTTAAAGCGGTAAATGATACCTATGGACATGGGACCGGAGACAGTGTGCTGGTGGAGATGACCAGGATCTTCAGGGATGTGATCTGCAGTGTGCCCGGAGGACATCTGGGACGCTGGGGTGGTGAGGAGTTCTTTGCAGTCATCCCGGATTATGATTCGGACGGAGCCGTTGCCTTTGCGGAAAAACTTCGAAAGAGAGTAGAGGAGCACAGCTTCTCAGGTATTACAGGTAATCTTACCATCAGTATCGGCGTGATCACGGCGAATGGTACGGAAGACAGACAGATGCTCTATAAAAATGTGGACGACTGTCTGTATTTTGCAAAGCAAAACGGAAGGAACCAGGTGGTTCGTTTCGAGAGTTGAGCCCGATCCGCAATGCAGATTGATAAAAGGAAAAAAAGATAATACAAAAGAAGCGGATCCGCAGGATGATTCCTGTGGATCCGCTTTTATTCTGCTTTTATTCTGCTTTTATGCCGCAGTTGTTCTGCTGCGATTCTGTTATCTGTATTCGGCTCTCTATGTTCTGCGGGGATGAGAAGTCTCAGGTAAGTTCGTCAAGAGTCTTTCCGTAAGAGGGAAGGAAGTCTCTCAGGAAATCCTGTACTTCCGGGAGTTCCCGGGCCATTTCAGTGATGGACTTCTCCGTGCTTTCCTTGGCAGTCCGGAATTCCTGGTTTCCGGAGCGCTCCTCTTCGATGCATTTGATCAGGGCAGACAGTTTGTCTGCGGCCTTTACCATACTCCGGAGGACACGTTCATTTTCATCCGGACTCTTATGGAAGATCTCCTCGTACGCGGGGCGAAGATCCTCGGGAAGCTGAGACAGAAGACGTTCATTGGCTACGGTCTCGACCTCTTTATACGCGCTGCGGATATCGGCATTGAAATACTTGACGGGAGTGGGCATGTCTCCGGTGATGATCTCGGAAGCGTCGTGGTAAAGTCCGATCAGAGCGGCTTTCTCCGCATCCAGATTCCGTCCGTACCGCACATTTCCTATGACGGCGAGAGCATGGGCGATCATGGCGACCTCCAGAGAGTGCTCGGACAGATTCTCCGGTCGGGAGGAACGCATCAGCGCCCAGCGTTCGATATATTTCATTCTTGAAAGTGTTGCAAAAAAATGAGATTCCATATGGGTTTGTTCCTTTCGTTCGGTGTCCTGCTGATCACATGACCAAATGGCGTGCAGTACCATTGTAAGAAGTTGGGGGAGGGAAGTCAAGCGGAACCCCGCGTCGGAGATGGGAAATGAAACCGGAATGGATGAAATGGGGTTGATTCCTGTTGGCAACTGTGATAGGATACGGAGTTAGGTACAACTAACTACTTGTGCAGATCTACGAAAAGACAGGAATTGATATAGTTTGTAGAAGACAGGAAGTGAGAGTATGGATAAGGAAGTATGGATCGGTCTTCTGATCCCCTTTGCAGGAACGGCGCTGGGATCAGCGTGTGTGTTCCTTATGAAGAAGCAGCTGGGAGACAGGGTGCAGCGGGCACTGACCGGATTTGCCAGCGGTGTTATGATCGCGGCTTCCATCTGGAGTCTGCTCATCCCGGCGATGGAACAGACAGAGGATATGGGAAAATGGGCCTTCCTTCCGGCCTTCATCGGATTCTGGGCAGGAATCCTGTTCCTTCTGCTGCTGGATACGATCATTCCGCATCTGCATATGAATACGGACAAGGCTGAGGGCCCCAGGTCAAAACTGAAAAAAACAACCATGATGGTGCTGGCAGTCACGTTGCACAATATACCGGATGGTATATATTACAAAAAGTGATAGTTTTCTAAATCAAACAGCAAGCTGTCTGCAATACATGACAGCTTGCTGTGAAACGCTCTATAACACGTCTGTAACGCTCATAGAGCGATTTTAGACGATTCAGCGCACTTTCATGCGTTCCAGTGTTAAAGTGTCTTAAAACGCAAATAAACAGCTTCTATTCTGAAATGCTCTGCGATGTACCATTGTAGAGCGTGACATTATCGAAGATATGAGAAGCCGATTCAGGAGCTTTTGAAAGCTTGTAATCTGTCAACGACATACCGTCACCGATAACAGCAAACAGATTTGCTCCAAAGTTTTCATCTGCGAAAGCTTCAAGCTCTAACGAATTTTGCATGATATGCGTGTTGTTATGTATTGATTCTGCAATCCTCATACCGCTTTCAGCAAACTTTTTGTAAACGTCAAGCTGTTGTGCTGGTGTTTTGATTCTGATACCGCTATATTTACCGATTGCTTTGTTATCTGCGCTGTGCTGTTTGTCGATCCAACCTTGAATATACTGTAACATTGTAGGGTTATACGGTTTTGTGTACCGCTCTACGAAACCTTGCACCATTTCAACCGATAAATTCATACCGCTTTCAAAAATATGTCTGTCAGCGGTTAGCTGTTCAACATTCGGAAAGCTGGCAACCGCTAAATGTCTGCGCACACGGCTGAAAATATCAGAGATAACCGAAACGGTGTGCCTGTATTCGCTTTCTTGATTAGCAATCACAACAGCGTTTGCTTTCTCTGCGTATTCGGGTGAGAAACGCTTGTTATTATCTGCTATCTGTTCGTTATACTTCTGCTGTTTACCGTAGTACATTTTGAGTGCGTCTTTAATTTGTGATACGAAAATATTAGCCATTGTTAAAAATCTCCTTTCAGATTATGGTTAGCTATGAAAATACGTGCCAATTCAGTTTTACAGCGAATTGGAATTGATATAGTATCTGTTGTTTGTTGAAAAATAACGCTTGCGACATTCATATTTGAAGCTTCGCAAGCTCTGTATATGTTCTCTGTCGGGTGGTTAGTGGGTGGTAGTTTTTCAAACTCTGCTTTGAACGCTGAATAACCGACTAACCGCTGTAAATCATCTTCGTTCCTTGAAAAGTCTATTACAAGATTTAGTGCGGTTTCTGCGCTGTTGTTCGCATTGTTCTTTAGCTTGTCCACTTCTTTCTTCGCTATTCGTAACAATGTGTTCATGGGTGTTATCCCCCTTGATTTGTTATAGTTTCTTGTGCTTTGTTATTGCTGGGTGTCAGCTTGCGATTGCTTCCACTCTGCTATGTCTTGCATTAAGTCTTTCTGAATACCGTACTCTTGTGCAAGTGATAGAATCTTGCAGGCTGCCTGCAACCTTGCAAAGCTGTTTTCATCGTCTAACAGCGCAACCAGCGTTTCAACGCTCTTGTGTGCGCTTGCTGTAAGCTCTGTTAGAACGCTATCAAGCACAGCTTTGCGGTATTCTGAAAGAAGCTGTTGAAAGTCTGCATCATTTACCCGTCTGCATACTTGTGCTTTCGTCATATGTAGCTCTTTTGCTATCTGCGCTTGTGTTTTACCCGACAGACAGAGCGTTAAAAGGGTGGTGTTATCTATTTTCATAGCTCTTCTCCCTTGATTTGTCTGTTATCTCTATGTCGGGGAAATCAAGCGCAAGCGCAGACAGAAACCATATATAATCATCGTCATATAGTCTGATTCTTTCAAGGTACGAATAACCGCTACTCTTTGAAAGGCTGAAAGAAATATCTGTTACAAGGTTTCCATGTGCGTTTCTAAATTTGTTGATTGTTGCACCGTCAACCGTAAAGTTTTGGTGTACGATTCTTGCTAAAAGCAACATATAGGCCACTTCGCTACGGTTCATTTTCTTTACTTCTGATAATCTCATAGTTTTCTATCTCCTTTGCTTGTTATACTAATATAATAAATCTCGTTTTCGGTTGCTGTTCAACACCCGAAAAACGTAGTATCTACAAGGGGTTACGGGTGATTATCACTTGATAATTTTAACCAAAAAAATCATGTGATTTTACATAACCTTTAAAATCAAAATCACCGCCTGTTCGGGTGGTATCTGCTTGTTTGAAGCAATATGCCATTGTATTGTATGCGTGGATATCTCTACCCTTGCTTGTCACTTTGCAAACAGATTTATGATACAGCTTATCTATGCTCTGCTTAATTGTATGCACCGTGCTATATGCGCTTGTATTAGCATTTCCGATAAACAGGTTGTGTATATGTCCATCTACCTCTACACCCTGTACAATTTTATGCGGTCTACCTCTTTTTCCAGTATGGATCACCGTCTGTTTTGCTGTGGCGCTATCGGTTGTACTATATACCGCAATCCAGCTTATACATTTCTTTTTGCAATAGTACCGGAATTTTTCGCGTAACACGAAATAATCATGCTTTGTCATGGGGGTTACATAGATTTCAATACTGTAACAGTTTGAATCTAACCTGTAATAATCAAGTAAATCCTTTAGTCTGAATCTCATAATCTTAATCCTTTACCTTAATGAAGTTGCGCTCTTGTTCGGTATCCATACTGAATCAAGAATCACTTTATCAACGAATTTCTGATTGCTGATTTTCACAACTGGAAAATCTGCTTGTTTGCATAACTTATAGGCGGTATTGATACCACAATGTAAGTATTGGGCAGTTTCCCTAACCGTCATAAGTCGGTTGTTAATCATATTTTCACCCCCTCTCACTAAAAATAAAAAACACGTCTGCATTCAAATATTTCTTCGCTCTTTGACGTGTTTTGTCGGTTTTGGTCGTTTTTCTTTTGGGGTGGTTTTGCTTTTGGGTGGTGTTGGTCGTTTTGGTCGGTTGGTCGTTTTGGGTGATTATTCGTGAAAAGTATTGATGAATAAGAAATGCTCTTCGAAATTATGTTAACTCGAAATAATGGGGTTGTCAACAGGCGGTCAGAGTATTGTTAAACATTCTAACAACATTTAGTATTTTACCCTGTACCATTTTTAAGCGGGTGGGGGGTAGGGGGTAACTTCTCGACTTCATAGCTTACACTCTGATTATCAGCAGAGAGCGGAGCAGTAGTATTCTATCTATCAACTTGAAAAATAGAGTATACCCTAAATTGCACATTTAGGATTACGAAAAAGATGAAAAATAGAGTTAGAATTCGCATTTTTTTACATAATGTAAACAAAGTCCTAGACTTTATATTTCAATTCTGATATAATGTAATTGAGCAACACTTATATCTAAATCAGAATAGAAAGGTGGTAAGTACATATGACAAAGAAGAGAATAGCAGAGAAGAGCAACGGAAAGAATATAGCTTATGTTAGAGTAAGTACAGCAGAGCAGAACGAGGCAAGACAGACAGAAGCACTCCAGAAGCATGATATTGATAAGTGGTTTATTGAGAAAGTAAGCGGTAAAGACACCAACCGTCCGCAGTTACAGAAAATGCTTGAATATGTGAGAGAGGGTGACACGGTTTATATTCACGATTTAAGCAGACTTGCACGAAGCACAAAGGATTTACTTGAAATCACAGAACAGTTGCAGAAAAAGGGTGTTGAGCTTGTCAGCAACAAAGAAAGCATTGATACAAGTACAGCAACAGGAAAGTTAATGCTTACCATGATTGGAGCTATTGCAGAATTTGAACGTGCAAATCTACTTGAAAGACAACGAGAGGGTATAGCGATAGCAAAGGCAAAGGGTATGTACAAAGGCAGAAAAGCAATCAAAATTGATAAACAAACATTCATGGGAGAATATGAGAGATACCAAAGACGTGAGATAAACAAGGGTGAGCTTGCAAAGATTTTTGAAATCAGCAGACCGACACTTGATAAACTGATTGCTGAATATATAGGATAACCCTTGACAGGGTAGAAAGGGACATTATGAAGACTTCTAAATATAACAATCGTTTAGCGGTTGCATACTGTCGTGTGAGTACCGACCATGAAGAGCAAATGCGTAGTATTCAAGAACAACAGGCACAATGGCTTGAAAAATTCAGTGAAACAGGGGTTAAAAATGCTCAAGTTGGTTTATTGTGTCATAGAGAAGTAACCCGTATCAGAGAAGACGGAAAGCCTGTAAAGGGTAAGTTGGTTACATTAGAGCGCAAAGACGGGTTATATATTGATGAGGGTATCAGCGGAAAATCTGTTCATAATCGAAAAGCATTCCAGCGAATGATTGAAGACGCTATGCTGAAGAAGTTTGATATGATTTATGTTGAGGATGTCAGCAGATTTAGCAGAAGCATGGAGGATGGTTACACCGTTATCAAGAATCTGCGTGATATTGGGGTAGGTGTCTATTTTCGCAAAGAGGGATGGGACAGTTTAGACTTATCGAAAGACTTTGAATTACAGTTGCGATTAAGTATTGCGCAAGAAGAGAACCGAAGCAAGAGCGCACGGATAAAATGGTCGTTGGACAGGCTACGTCAAAAAGGTGGTTGGTCAAGTACACCGCCCTATGGTTATGATAAGGTAAGCGGTTACTTGCAGATTAACACCGTAGAAGCTGAATATGTAAAAAAAGTCTTTCATTGGTTTGTAGATGAACAATGGGGACAGGGTAAAATTGCCCGTAAACTGAATGAAATAAATGCACCGACAAAGCGAGGCGGTGCATGGAGAGATAGACAGATACAAAGAATATTGAGAAATGAAATCTATACGGGTAAACAGGTTACGCACCGTGTAGAATCGTATGATATTACACGACATACAAGCAAGAAAATTGATCCTAATGAATGGGTTATAACTCCGAATGAAGAATTACGAATCATTCCAGATGATTTGTTTGCTATTGCTCAAATTGAATATGATAGACACAGCGAATTATACAGCAGAGGGGCAAGGCAAAGTAGCGAACAGTTACTATCAGGATTATTGTATTGTGCACACTGCGGAAGCTGTTTTAGTCGTAAAAAGCGGAATCATTGGGTGAAAAAAGATGGTACTGTCACAGATAAAGGCTATATATGGTCTTGTCATAATTACGATGTATATGGTGGCCCAAACAAAGTAGGCGGTCTGTGTAGCGGTGAGAGAATACAGGTTATAGAAAATGATTGTATTAAAGCTATTCAGTACGAAATCAAAGGGTTACAGAATGAGCTAACGACAAATAATGCCGATATTTTTTTCAAAATTTACATGAAAGAAAAGTTCAAGGATATCGAAACAAAAGACCGTAACGAGTTAGTAGCGAAGAGCGAAGCATTGAAAGGTGAAATGCGACAGTTACGACAGGATAAACGTGATAATCTGATAGATGAAGACTTATACAAAGAACAAATGGCAGAGTTGAACAGGGAAATAAACGAAGTCACAGCAGATATATCAAGGGTTGACCGTGTACTTGAAGAGCGTAGGCACATAATAAGACTTTATGAAGAGTACAAGAAGACCGTACAAGAGGTAGACGTTGATAATCTAACAAATGCAATTCTGAAAAAGCTATTCTTCAAGATTTTTGTATCATACAAAAAAGATGGCAGCGGGACTAAAACCCCAACACTTCGATTTGTATATAAATTTTTGGATAGTACAAATGATGAGATTATTTCAAGCCATTATGGTGAATCAGATGTAAACTTGAATATCTTCCAAAGTCTGTACAAGTACAAAACAGACGAAGAATTTGAAAAGCAAATAGCAGAAACGGGAACGAAATAGAGTTATGTAAACTATGACTTTTAGCGCAACATTGCAGAAGGAATGGCAGTCGGCGTGGTATATGCGGGATTTGCAGCGGGAAATGCATCGATCTCCGCCGGTGCCGCATTTGCACTGGCATTGGGTATCGCCATCCAGAACTTTCCCGAGGGTGCCATCATTTCCATGCCTCTCTCGGCGGAGGGGAGGAGTAAGGGGCGCGCCTTCCTGGCAGGAGTTCTATCCGGAGCGGTAGAGCCGGTCGGAGCGCTTCTTACGATCCTGGCGGCGGGACTGGTGATTCCGGCGATGCCGTACCTGCTGAGCTTTGCAGCGGGGGCCATGATGTATGTAGTGGTAGAAGAACTGATCCCGGAAATGTCCGCGGGAGAGCATTCGAATATCGGTGTTGTGATGTTTGCTCTCGGATTTACGGTGATGATGGCTTTGGATGTGGCGCTGGGATGAAGAAGGAGCCTTCGTGATCCTTCATGAATCTTCTTCGGAACGAGAACTATCCCTTGACATTTGAAAAAATACTGTTATAATGATTGTACACAATCAAATAGAACGCAATACAATGACGAAACAAACGAAACAGGAATGACAGAAAGACAAAATAATAAAAAAAGTGTATAATGAAGGAGGACGAAAAAATGGCAAATGTATATGATTTCAAGGTAAAGGACAGAAAAGGAAATGAAGTAAGTCTCGGCGATTATGCCGGAAAGGTGCTTCTGATCGTAAATACCGCAACGGGCTGCGGTTTTACACCTCATTATGATCCGCTGGAGGCGATGTATAAGGAATTCAGGGACAGAGGCTTCGAGATCCTCGATTTCCCGTGTAATCAGTTCGCAAATCAGGCACCCGGAAGTGAGGATGAGATCCATGAGTTTTGCACCATGAAGTTCGGTACGGAGTTCCCGCAGTTTGCAAAGATCGAAGTGAACGGGGACGGAGCGGATCCGCTGTTCGCATATCTTGCTTCGGTGAAACCCTTCAACGGTTTCGGTAAGGGGATCAAGAATGCGGCCCTGAACAAATTTGCCGCAAAGAATAATAAGATATATGGCGACAAGACCTACATCGGATGGAATTTCACCAAGTTCCTGGTAGACAGGGAGGGCAATGTCCTTCAGAGATTTGAGCCTACCGAGGATATGAAGGACGTAAAGAAGGCAGTAGAAGCCTGCCTGTAACGGCCCGTTGTCATTCTGAGCGAAGCGAAGAATCTTAAAAGAGGAAACCTATGGAAAGAGAGATCAGTCGGGACAAAAAGATCATACGTACGAGCATCATCGGTATCCTGGCAAATGGATTCCTCGCGGCCTTCAAAGCGGTTGTGGGCCTGATGTCTCACTCCATAGCCATCGTTATGGATGCGGTCAATAATCTTTCCGATGCAGCCAGCTCCGTCATAACCATCGTGGGGACGAAGCTGGCGGGAAAGACACCGGACAGGAAGCATCCCTTCGGTTACGGAAGGATCGAATATCTTTCTGCGATGCTCATTTCCATGCTGGTTCTGTATGCCGGTGTTACCGCATTTGTGGAATCGGTGAAGAAGATCATAGAACCGGATACGCCCGACTACAGCACGGCTTCCCTGATCATTGTCGCGGTTGCGGTCGTGGTCAAGATCATTCTCGGACGATATGTTAAGAGTGTCGGAAAGGCAGTGAACTCGGATTCTTTAGTGAATTCCGGTGAGGATGCGATGCTGGATTCCGTGATTTCCGCATCTACGCTTGTGGCGGCCGGTATCTATCTGATCTTTGATGTATCGCTGGAGGCATGGCTGGGTGCCATCATCGCTCTGGTGATCATCAAATCCGGATTGGAAATGCTGACGGATACCCTGTCCAAGATCCTTGGAGAGAGAGTCGATGCATCTCTTGCGAGAGAACTGAAGGCTACGGTCATCAGCTTCCCGGAGGTACAGGGAGCCTATGATCTGGTGCTGCACAATTACGGACCGGATTCCTATAACGGATCGGTTCATATCGAGGTCCCGGATACGCTGTCTGCAGATGATTTGGATAAACTGCTTCGAAAGATCCAGATCGAGGTCTTTCAGAAACACCGTGTGATCCTCACCGCCATCGGCGTATACTCCTACAATACCAGGGATCCCGAAGCGGTGGAGATGCGAAAGAGGGTTTCACAGCTTGTAAATGCGGAACCGCATGTCCTGCAGATGCATGGCTTCTATCTGGATAAGGCGGAACACAGCATACGTTTTAATATCGTTGTCAGCTTTGATGCTGAGGACAGAAATGAAGTGTACCGGAGGGTTCTGGAGAAGGTTCAGAGTGAATATCCGGATCATACGCTTCAGGTCGCCATGGATACGGATTTCAGCGAGGAAGGAGCATAGCGCCCATGACGAAAAAGAAGGCCCAGATGCTGGTGGATATTCTGATGACGGTCCTGCTCTTTGTTGTGATGGGGATCCATCTCACCGGACAGTTCTGGCATGAGGTCACAGGAACCACACTCTTTGTGTTGTTCACGATCCATCATATACTGAACAGGAAATGGATCCGGTCTGTGGCAAAAGGAAAGTATAATGCCTATCGTGTGATGCAGACAACGATAAATATCCTGCTATCTGTGGGGATCCTTTTCCTGATGCTGAGCGGAATGGCCATGTCCGGGTATCTGTTCACCTGGCTTCCCATGCCCATAGGAGCAGCAACTGCCAGGCAGATCCATCTTATTGTAAGCTATGCGGTGTATCTCGTGATGAGCATGCATATCGGAATGCATTTCGCATTGATGATCGCCGGTATGGGACGAAGAATAAAAGCAATGCCAAAGCCCTGGGGAGGAATCCTTACGGGCTTCCTTCGCGTTCTCGGGGCAGGGATCGCCGTGTACGGACTGATCGCTCTGCTGCAGAGAAGGTTCTTCTCCTATATCTTCGGGAAAGCGTCATTTGCATATTTTGACAACACGGAGTCGGTTCTCACATTTTTCCTGGACTACGCCGCCATTATGGGGCTCTGTATCTTTGTGACACATTATGTGGCTGCATTCCTCCGGCCGGGATTGATGAACCGGATGAAGGGGATCGCTGCATGGTGCAGAGTGCATAAGGTAAAGGCGGTGATCTTCGGAGTGCTGATCCTGGCAGCGGTCGTAGGTATGGCAACCTATGGGATCAGTTACCTCCGCCGGCATTTCGTTCCCGTGGAACTGAACCGGGCGGAAGCCGTGGGGAAGGAAACCGTGGATATGGGGAACAGGAAGGGGATCGTGATCTCCTTTACCCGGGTCGGAAATTCGGATTTTGAACCAAAGGTGGATGCGGTCTCCGGGGCGTCCCTGATGGAAGAAAATGGCAGGCTGGTCGGAAATGCAGGGCTGCTGGGAGATATGGTGGTATCCGTTACGGGCTTTGACCGGACAGAGATCACGGTGGAGAAGAAATACCCATCCTCCTATGGAGGGACCATAGCGGCCGCCAGGGAGGAAATGAATTCGGATTATGTACCGGTCTTTACCGGGGACATGCCGGATCTGTCGAAGTATGATACGGTGGTGCTGGTATTCCCTCTTTGGTGGTGGACGCTTCCGGTTCCGGTATCGGAATATGTGAAACAGGCGGATCTTGCAGGAAAGGATATTTACTGTCTGGTGACCCACGGAGGCAGCGGCTTCGGAAGTTCCATCGAGGATCTGAAGAAGATCACCGACGGAAATGTGAAAGAACCCGGGCTTAAGGTCAAGGATGATGTGGTGACGCAGGCCTTCCCGGAGGTTCTGGAGTGGATCCGGGGATGGAACTAAAAACCCCGCGAAGGGAAAGGAAGAAAATGAATCAGGTAAGAAGAGCAACGAAGGCAGATATCCCCCGGATCCTGGAGCTTCTCGTCCAGGTGGATATGGTGCATCATAACGGCAGACCGGATATCTTCAAAGGACCCGCAACAAAATACAATGCGGAGGAACTGGAACGGATCCTGGCGGATGATACCACTCCGGTCTATGTATATGAGGATGAAACGGGAAAGATACAGGGACATGCCTTCTGTATCCATAAGCAGATCCTGGGAGATTCGGTCCTGACAGAGATTCGCACGCTTTATATCGATGACATCTGTGTGGATGAAGCAAGCAGAGGACAGGGAGTCGGGAAAGCACTTTACAGCCATGTTCTGGAATATGCAAAACAGGAAGGCTTTTACAATATCACGCTGAATGTCTGGAACTGTAATCCGGGAGCGATGCATTTCTATGAGGCCATGGGGTTGGAGCCACAGAAGGTCTGTATGGAAAAGGTGTTATAGAACATAACGTTATTCCGAAGGAGTAGGATATGGTCATAGACGAGATCGTAAAGGAACTGTTCCTGCATCAGGACGGTAAATACAGGGAAATGCAGATAAAGATCACACCCGGCCGTAAGGAAGAGGATTTTATAGGTGTGAGGACTCCGGAACTGAGAAGCTATGCAAAGCAGCTGGGGAAGAGAGAGGATGTGGAGGAGTTTCTGACGGCACTTCCGCATACATACTTTGAAGAGGATCAGCTGCATGCTTTTATCATTTCCGAAATGAAGGATTATGAACGCTGTATGGAGCATTTAAATGCCTTTCTTCCCTATGTGGATAACTGGGCGACCTGTGATCAGATGTCTCCGAAGATCTTCCGGAAGTATCGGAAGGAGCTTCTCGGGCAGATCCGAAAATGGCTGAAGTCCAAAGAAACTTACACGATCCGTTTCGCGGTCGGTATGCTGATGGAACATTTTCTGGATGAGGATTTTGACCTGAAATATCCGGAGATGGTGGCAGGCATCCGCTCGGAGGAATACTATGTAAATATGATGATCGCCTGGTATTTTGCCACGGCTCTGGCGAAGCAGTACGATGCGGTGCTTCCGTTCCTTACGGAGAAACGGCTGGAGATCTGGACACACAATAAGACGATACAGAAGGCGGTGGAGAGCTATCGTATCACGGATGAGCAGAAGGCATATCTTAAGACACTAAAGATCCGTGGCAGTAAATGACGGGTGCTGTGACAGGGGAAAACCACGGGAAAAAAGACGGGGAAACGACGGGAAAAGACGGGAGAAAAAGGAAATATGAAGAAGTATATCTTTTTGGATCTGGACGGAACGATCACGGAATCTGCGGGGGCGATCCTTTCTTCCGCGGCATACGCACTGAAGCAGCTGGGGATCGAGGATGATGACCCGGAGAAGAAGAGAGCATTTATCGGGCCACCGCTTACCGTAGGCTTCGGTGAACTCTACGGGCTTTCGGGAGAGACCCTGACGCAGGCGATCAAATACTATCGGGAATTCTATGTAGGCGGAGGGTATAAGGATTCGCCACTGTATGAAGGGATCGAAGAAACCCTGTTGAAGCTCCGTGAGGAGGGAAGGATCCTGATGATGGTCACTTCCAAACCGAAGTACATCGCACAACTGGTAGCGGATCATCATAAGATGGAGCGGTATCTTTCCGCAGTGATCGGTCCGGTGGAGGAGAAGACAAAGGCCGGGAAGGAAGACCTGATCGAGACGGCTGCGAGGGAGGTGATCCGGCAGATCGGGGATGAAAGTCTGACGATTTCGGATATTTATCGGGAAGCGGTCATGATCGGCGACCGGAAATATGATATGGAGGCGGCGAAGAAACTTGGCCTTACCGCCATCGGGGCACTATATGGATACGGAACCCGTGAGGAACTGCAGCAGGCGGGAGCAGACTATATAGTGGAAAGGCCGCGGGACATTTCCACAGTCCTTCATGCGATCACGGATTGATCGGTGTAGGAACTGAAATTTTATTTGAGAGACGAGTGTCATAAATGAAAAACTGGAATAAGAAAATGATAATGGTTATGTTTTTGATAGGTATTCTTATTTTTACTGGGTGTGCCACAATGGAAGAAAACGATTCTAAAGAGCATTTTGATAATACTAAGGACAGCGCCTTTAATTTGGAAGAAAACGTCAGGGAAAAATATGATAATCTCGTGAAATATCTGATAAAAAGCAACATATCTATTACGACTATGGAAAGTTGCACCGCAGGGCAGATTGCATCACTCCTGACAGATACTTCAGGTTCCTCTGCCATTATAAAGGGTGCATTTATCAGCTATAGCAATGAGGCTAAGATCCGGCTAGGAGTTTCTGAAAAGATTATAAACGAGTACGGTGTTTATTCTAAAGAGACAGCTGCTGAAATGGCAAGGGTATGCAGAGAGTATTACGATGCTGATATAGGAATTGGTGTAACCGGAACTTTTGGAAATGTTGACCCCAAAAACAAAGACAGTGCCCCCGGCGAAGTATTTTTTGCAGTTTCTACACGAGAAGGAACGGAGAGTTTCTACTGTGAGGTGCCGGAACAACCATCCAGACTGTATTACAAGTTGTACATGGCGAATGTAATTGTTGATGAAATTAATAAAAAAGTGCATTAAGAAAAGATCTCAGTGCCCTATGAACCAAAAGAGGCGTAAATCCTTGAATTATAAGGATTTATGCCTCTTTTAACACTTGAGCTTCCGATGGGACTCGAACCCACGATCTATTGATTACGAATCAATCGCTCTACCGACTGAGCCACGGAAGCAAAACTCCGATGCTATCTCCATCTGCCGATAGCACCTTTAGAACTATACCACAGAATGCGGTAGATTGCAAATGAAAAAAAGAGAGCCTGAACAGTAACCTGTCAAGGGCTCCGTTTTTTGTTGTGCAACAAAGGGACAGCAAAGTGATAATGATCAGGGTAGAAAAAAGCTCAGGTACGGATCAAGTATGGTATAATGATACAGGCTATTTTCAATTTTATGGATGAATTTGAGGATGTAGATGATGCCTGGGATGACATGCTGGATGATCCGCATCAGTGGGATGATTATGACTGAGTGAGAAAGGGAGGAGTCGAAAAATGTCGGAAGAGGAACGCACCTTCATAGCAATCGTTTCATATGACAGAAAAAATATGATCGGATGTCATGCAGTCAAGTTATCAACGATGCTTGCACCGGGGAAGGGACCGAGGTACGTTCTGAACGGGATTGACAGCTATTCTGTATTCGGTGAGCATTCGGTTGTGCTTGGAGTGTATAGCAAAGAGGAAAATGTCGAAAAAGAAATTGAGGAGATCCGGCTTGCTGTTGAGAGAGGAGACCGTACCTATACGCTGAAATATTGCCTGGAGGATCCCTTTCGCACTTTGTGACTTTGCGATGGATCTTGATCGATTTTTCCGCCGATGCACTTTTGTTGCGCTTTCTATGTTATACTGTTCGGCAGAGGTTTGATAAAGCAATGCAAATGCAATACGAAACGTTTTTATAAGGAGGTCGCATTATGCCGGGATCCAGACTTGAAGGAAGAAAAAACAAGATCAAAGCAGTGATATCAAAGCTTTCGGGAGTTGATCAGTCGGGTGCGCTGAAGGAACTATCCGATAAGATCGAGGAGTACCAGGGGTCCGGGACGAAGCTCGGACTGGAAGAGGTAAATGAACTGATAGATCTTTATCAGAAGAGTGGTGTATTTCTGAAGAAACAGCACGATAAGGCAAAAGGCAAGAACCCTGAGGCGGCAGCGGTCTATCTGAAGATGATGAAGACCCTCTCAAAGGATTACAGGGCGTTGTTCCATTATAAGAAGCAGTATGCGAAGCTGCAGGCGGAAGATCCGGAGAAGGCGGAGTCGAAGAAAATGAGTATCGATCAGTTCTTCGAAGCCACCAGGACCAGAACGGTCTCCCTGAACGGAAAGTCCCTTTCCGAAATGGATAAAAGCGGTGCGGGGCTGAGCGTAAGATATCAGGTCCCCGTTGCCCTTCAGGATGAACCGGTGAAGGACCTTAAACAGGGGGATGTGATCACCGGATTTTTCACTGAGGATATCCGCCCGGACAGTACCCTGTCCGAATCCCAGAACCGGAAAAAGGAAGAAACCCGGATCGCAGATGATGCGCTTCGGAAATATCCCGTACTGAAGGAACACTTCGACGCGGATGACCTGATCGCCATAGTAAATGCGGTGGAGGATAAAGATCCGGAATGGAAGGAAATGATCCGTAAGACACCGGGGATATATCTTGCCCGGCGTAAGGGCGGGGAAGTGATACAGAAATTCATTTCCATGATGGCTGATTCCGGGGTGGATGATGCCTATATCGATATACTGAAGGAGATAAAAGGACGCAGTGCTCTGTCGGCGAAAGAGAAGGAGCTGCAGGAAGAAGAGCAGACGAAGCTGCAGGAGGCCAAAGAGCGGGAACTGGAGACCATGGCATATGGTCTGATCGAACTCGCCGGAAATATGTTTAAGGCACATTTCGCAGAATCGGTCCGGGGTCAGGACAAGATCAATCCCAAGGCAGCGGTGGGACAGAGAAATGCTTTGATGAGTGACATCGCAGAACTCCTGGGATGTGGGGACGTTGTGGCATTTTCCGAGAAAATGAAGATAAAGACCATTGAGGATGGGAAGACCGTGACCAAAAAGGGCGTCTTTATGCTTCCTGCAGAAGGTGTCGATCCGGCGGGGACGAAGTATGACAGCCCTATGCCGCAGTTCAACAATACCATGGTGGAGAATTCCAAAGGACTGAACAAGAAGATCGCATGCCTGCAGCTTTTGGATCATATCTGCGGGAATACGGACCGGCACAACAGCAACTTCTTTATGCAGTTTAAGGATGGAAAGCTGACCGGGATCCAGGGGATCGACAATGATCAGAGTTTTGGCGCCAGTGAATATGTGGAAAAGCGCAGTTACAGCGTACAGTACAAGAATATGCGGATCATCCCCAAGTCCATGGCGGACGCAGTGGACTCCATTTCTCCGGAGACCCTGGAGGTGGTCCTGCAGGGCTATGAGCTGAATGAAGAGGAGATCCGGAATACCGTGGATCGTTTCCAGCGGCTGAAGGGCAGGCTGAAGGAGTCCCGGGAATTCTATAAGGATGCAGTGGAAGGCTATCTGGATCTTAACGTTCCCCGGATCGTGGAGGACGATAAGATGGACGACTATTCCACCTGCGAACAGCTGGCAGCACCCTGTGCGGATGCGGATGAACAGAATCTTTTCTCAAAGGTTGCACATGCAAACTCTACCGCAGGCAATCTTTACAGGTATGTCATGAATACCAATAAAAAGATCGTGGAAGAGGCCATGGAGTTTAAAAAGAGTTTCATGGAACAGGGCAGCGGAAGTATTTTCGATAATGTGAACCGGATGAAGGAGTTTCTGCCGGAGGAGACAGGCGGAAAGAAAAAGAAACCGACAAAAGAAGAGCGGGAGAAGCAGGAATCCTTCCGGAAAATGCTGGAGGAGACAGAGGCACTCCTTTCCAATCCCGATATACGGCAGGGGATCATCCGGGATCCGCGGTACAATATGGTTACCATCCTGGGAGAGAACCTCTATGTGTTCGGTGCCGGCAGAGAAACGGTCAAGGATAAGGAGTCACCGGCAGTATATGAGCCTCTTCAGACGGATGATCTGATAAAGACAAAGGCATACAAGGCGATCGACAAAGCGCTGGAGTCGACCTATGACTGTCTGGACAAGCTGTCCCAGGTGGCAGATCAGTATCAGACGCTTCAGGCGGAAATGGCAGAGGCTGCATCCCGGAAACAGGATGTGAGTGTGTATACCAGGGAAATCGCTGCGTTAAAGGAAACCCCGGACTTCAAGAAGTATATGCTCGCGCTGGAGAACCGGGATAAGCTGTCAAAGCAGCTGGAGCGGTATACGGATGTACAGCGTATGACCTACGATATGAAGCATGCGAAGAGTGTCTTCAGTGATATGTATGAAAAGCATCCGGAGCTGAAGGATCCTTACCTGGACAGTGAGATGCAGAAGAAGGCACAGGCGAAGGTAGCGGCAGCCGAGCAGAAGCAGAATGAGAAGCAGAATGAGAAACTTCAGGCCGGAAATAAAGCATCGAAGAAGGAAGCTCCGAAAGGGAAGAATCCGGTTTTGTAAATAGCGTGCTCTTTTGGTATAATGGATCATGTTAAAGGAGACCGGCTATGTTTTTTACGAAGTATCTTTCAAATGCATATCATCATTTCCGGACGATCACACGCCATAAGATCGAAGTGGGACGTCTGTGCTTCCGGTGCGGCCTGTACAGTCAGGGGATCCGGCATGATCTGTCGAAGTATATGCCATCGGAATTCCTGATGGGAGTGAAGTATTATCAGGGTACCAGGAGTCCCAATGACGCGGAGCGTGAAGCAAAGGGCGTCACTACGGCCTGGCTGCATCACAAAGGCCGAAACAAACATCACCTGGAGTACTGGATCGATTATTCTGCGGACCGGAACATAAAGACCATGATCGGTATGAAGATGCCGGACAATTATATCGTGGAAATGTTCTGCGACCGCGTAGCAGCCAGTAAGATCTATCAGGGAGAGAATTATACGGACCGTTCTGCGTATGATTATTTTCTGAAGGGCAGGAGCAAGACCATGCTTCATCCCTATTCCGCGGCAAAGCTGGAACTGCTGCTGAAGAAGCTGGCTGAAGAAGGAGAGGATGTGGCATTTGCCTATGCGAAAAAGTATGTAAAGGCATACCGCAGTTACAAATTGAGAAAACTCCTGTCATCCTGAGGCGAAGCCGAAGGATCATAGGCGAGAAGATTCTTCGCCATGAAGCAGGCTCAGAATGACACCGTCCCTGTCATCCTGAGGCGCAGCCGAAGGATCTTAAGTAAGCATATTCTTCGACAAAGATCATGTACATAAGAGGTTACTAAGGGGTTACTATGGGAACAGAGGGAATGGTACAGGGCGCGAACGGGGAGAATAAGATCCCCTTCGCACATTTACATGTTCATACGGAATACAGTTTGCTGGACGGATCAGCCAAGATCAAGCCCCTGGTAAAAAGGGCGAAGGAGCTAGGCTTTGATTCTCTTGCGATCACGGATCATGGCGTCATGTACGGCGCCATTGATTTTTATAAAGCCTGTAAGGCCGAAGGGATCAAGCCGATCATCGGCTGTGAGGTCTATGTGGCTCCCGGCTCCCGGTTTGACAGGGAACCTTCGGGAGGGGATGACCGGTACTATCATCTGATCCTTCTGGCTGAGACGGATCAGGGATACCGGAATCTGTCCAAGATCGTTTCCAAGGGCTTCACCGAGGGCTTCTACTACAAGCCACGGGTGGACCGTGAGGTCCTGAAGGAATACCATGAGGGTCTGATCTGTCTCTCGGCATGTCTGCAGGGCGAAGTGGCAGTAAACATCCGGAGAGGTCTGTATGAGGAGGCAGTGAAGACGGCGCTCTGGTACCGGGAGGTCTTCGGAGCGGACAATTATTTTCTGGAAATGCAGGATCACGGACTGGAACTGGATGGTATGGTGAACCAGGGCGTTCTCAGGCTTTCCGAAGAAACGGGGATTCCGCTGGTATGTACCAATGACTCCCATTATATCTATGCGGAAGACTGGGAGGCACATGATATCCTGCTCTGTATCCAAACCAACCGGAAGGTCCAGGAAGAGGACCGCATGCGCTATACCGGCGGTCAGTATTACCTGAAGAGTGCGGAAGAGATGGCGAAGCTGTTTCCATATGCACCGTCGGCATTGGAGAACACGCAGAAGATTGCGGATCGCTGCAATGTAAATATCGTATTCGGGGAGCATAAGATCCCCCGTTTTGATGTGCCGGAAGGCTATACTGCCGAGAGTTATCTCCGGGAACTCTGTGAGGAGGGGCTGGCAACCCGTTATGATCCCGTGACACCGGAGCTGTCGGAGCGTATGAATTACGAACTCTCTGTCATTACGGATATGGGATTCGTTGATTATTTCCTGATCGTTTGGGATTTCATCAAATATGCCCGTAGTGTCGGCATCGTGGTGGGCCCGGGACGTGGATCTGCAGCGGGAAGTATCGTATCCTATGCCCTTCGGATCACGAATATCGATCCGATCCGTTATGATCTGCTCTTTGAACGCTTCCTGAACCCGGAGCGTGTGACCATGCCCGATATTGACGTGGACTTCGCGGATGAACGGCGGCAGGAAGTGATCGATTACGTTACGAAAAAGTATGGAGAAGAGATGGTGGTCCAGATCGTTACCTTCGGTACTCTGGCTGCCAGAAACTGTATCCGGGACGTGGGACGGGCCTTGGATATCCCATACAAGACCTGTGATCTCGTGGCAAAGTCCATACCCATGGAGCTGGGCATGACCATCGGCCTGGCATTGGAGAAGAGTCAGGATTTCAGAAAGTTCTATGAGGAAAATGAAGATGTCCGTTATCTGGTGGATATGGCCAGACAGCTGGAGGGATTACCGCGTCACGCATCCATGCACGCAGCCGGCGTCGTGATCGGCCGGGAGCCCATCGTCGATTATGTGCCTCTCTGTAAGAACAGCGATGCCGTGACCACCCAGTACAATATGACAACCATCGAGGAGCTGGGGCTTCTGAAAATGGATTTCCTTGGGATCCGTACCCTGACCGTGATCCAGAATGCGGTGAAGTCCGTAAATGAACGGCTGGGCATCGATCTGGATATGGACCATCTGGATATGGATGATCCGAAGGTTTATGAAATGATCGCCGAAGGAAAGACCGAAGGGGTATTCCAGCTTGAGAGCTCTGGTATGCGTTCCTTCATGCGGGAACTGAAGCCGAGAAACATGGAGGATGTGATCGCCGGGATCTCCCTGTACCGACCGGGCCCCATGGATTTTATTCCCCAGTATATCAAAGCACAGTCCCATCCGGAGGAGGTGACGTATGAGACCCCTCTTCTGGAGGATATCCTGAAACCCACCTATGGATGTATCGTATACCAGGAACAGGTTATGCAGATCGTTATGAAGCTGGCCGGTTATTCTCTGGGACGCTCGGATCTGGTGCGCCGTGCCATGTCCAAGAAGAAAGCGGATGTCATGGCGAAGGAGCGGGAATATTTCGTTTACGGAAATGCGGAGCTGGGCGTTCCGGGCTGTATCAGGAACGGGGTTGATGAGGCAACCGCAAATAAGATATTCGATGAGATGGCAGCATTTGCCAGCTATGCATTTAACAAATCCCATGCTGCGGCTTATGCAGTCGTGGCCTATGAGACCGCGTATCTCAGGTGCTATTATCCGCTGGACTTTATGGCGGCCCTGCTGACCTCCGTGCGCAGCAACGCGCCGAAGATGGCAAACTATATCGAAGCCGTAAAGAAGATGGGGATCCGGATGCTCCCGCCGGACGTAAATGTGGGACGCGGGGCTTTCTCGGTAGACAGCGGAGGTATCCGTTACGGACTGTCCGCGATCCGTTCCGTAGGAGATTCGGTGGTGGACGAGATCCTGAGGGAGAGAGAGGAAAACGGACCATTCTCGGATCTGTCCGATTTTATCCGCCGCCTTTCCAACAAGGAAGCAAATAAAAGGACCATTGAGAGCTTCATCTTCGCCGGAGCATTTGACAGCTTCGGACAGAACCGCCGTCAGATGAACCTGATGTATCCGGAGATCATAGACCAGGTGAATGCGGAGAAGAAGCGCAGCATGACCGGTCAGATGTCATTGATGGAATTCCTGGGAGAAGAGGAAGCGGAAAAAACAAAGATCACATTTCCGAATATGCCCGAGTTTCCGAAGGAAGAGATCCTTGCGAAGGAGAAGGAGGTTTTGGGTATCTACGTCAGCGGACATCCCTTGGATGCCTATAAGGATCTGATGGAACGATATGCTACAGCCTCTACGCTGGACTTTCTGCCGGAAGAGGAGACCGGGAAGACCGTTGCGGTGGACAACCGGAATTATACGCTCTGCGGCCTTGTGGAGCAGGTGAATGTGAAAATGACCCGGAATAATGAAGCCATGGCATTCGTGACATTGGAGGATATCTTCGGGCAGATCGAGGTCGTTGTATTCCCGAAGGTATACGACGGAGCGAGGCTGATGCTCCAGCCGAATCAGGGGATCATTGTCAGCGGCCGGGCCTCCATTTCCGAGGAGGAAGGGAAGTTGCTGGCTTCGGAGATCCGCACATTTGACTCCGTGAAGGCACGTTTAGAGGATGAAGGCAAGGAACTCTGGATCCTCATCGGAAATGAGGAGGAATTTCGATCGGTGAAGGGTGAGCTGCAGGCGGTCCTGGCGGATCATCCCGGCGGGACAAGGGTTTTCGTGCAGCTGAAGGAAGAGAAAAAGGGAGTTGCTCTTCGTGCAGAGGTTCATGTGGATGACAGCCTGATGAAGCAGCTGCAACTGGAATACGGTGTGAATTCCGTGCTGGTAAGGGACGCAAAGAAGCGCCAGAACTGACCGGGATACACCAGAACCATGTCATCCTGAGGAGCGAAGCAACGAAGGATCTTGCAGACATAAGCGACGAAGGATCTTGCAGACATAAGCAAGGATGAAGAATTCAGGACAGAACAGGTAGGGATGCCGGTGCAGGGAATGGAGAGACGTGTGATCACATCACTTACGAATGATACAGTCAAATATATCGAGAAACTGAAAAAGAAAGCCTCCTTCCGCAGGGAAGAAGGATGTTTTGTGGTGGAGGGGATCCGCATGATCCGGGAAGTGCCGGAAAACCGGCGCATCCTCCTGTTTCTGACGGAGGATGCATCGCGGCAGCATCCGGAGCTTGCTTCCTGGTGTGAACGGACAGAACTGGTATCCCCACAGGTGCTGCAGAAGCTGTCGGATACGGAGACGCCCCAGGGGATGCTTGCCGTGGTAAGTATGTCGGACCGCGCACCTTCCGCAGAGCCTGCCCGTGATGCGGAGCCAACCTGTACAGCAGAACCGGCCCGTGATGCGGAGCCAACCCGTACAGCTGAGCCGCTTTATCTGGTGCTGGACGGTCTGCAGGATCCCGGAAATGTGGGAACCCTGATCCGAACCGCAGAGGCCGTAGGAGCTACGGAAGTCCTGATGAGCAGGAATACAGCGGACCCATACAGCCCAAAGGTTGTAAGGAGTACCATGGGGACGATCTTTCGCGTTTCGGTAAGGATCACGGAGGACCTTCCGTCGGCAATCGAAGAACTGAAGAAAAAGGGAGTTGTGATTTTCGGGACACATCTGTCCGGTACCGACTTTTATGAGGCAGACCTTACCGGTCCGGCCGCCTTCCTGATCGGAAATGAAGGCAATGGTCTTTCGGAAGCGGTGGCTGCTACCGCAGACCGCCTGCTGAAGATCCCCATGGAAGGGAAGGTCGAGTCGTTAAATGCCGCAGTCAGCGGGTCCGTGGTCGCATATGAAGCCTACCGCCAACGGGCACACAACCGGTCATCCTGAGCGAAGCATGTCATCCTGAGCGGGCGCACGCGTGCCGGTGGCACGCAGTTCGTGCGCCGAGTATCGACCAAGCGGCAGCGCGAAGCGAAGGATCTTAAAGCCCCCTCAGGCCATTTCCTTCAGCGGATCCGCCACGGGGACTGCCCATTGCTTCCGGTAATCCCTGGGAGAGCAGTCGAAGAACTTTCGGAAAGTCTCTGACATGTAGCTGACACCGTTGAAGCCGGTCATGACGGCGATCTCTGTCAGTGTCTTGGAGCTGGAACGAAGGTACTCTGCAACCTTCCTGCACCGGAAATGCATGAGATAGTTGATGGGAGATTCCCCTACATACTGGTTAAAGAGGGTATTACAGAGGGATTTGCTGATGTTGGCGCTGCCCGCAATACCGGCCAGTGTCACATTTCCCTTATAAGATACGGAAATGTAATGCATCATGGATTTAAACAGATGCATCCGGGGATCTGCGGCGGTATCCTCCTCCACGGAGATGTAATGTCCGGCCTGCTTTCGGATCAGATCCCAAAGCCGGAAGAAATGTACCGTGACCTGAAACGCATCATGCCGCATGTCCGGAAGCTCCATCATGAGCCGGTAGACATCCTCGGCATATTCGTTGAGACCGTGGAACCGAAAGTATGGCAGATCCTGATTGTCAATGATGGGGCGGACTGCCTGCATTTCCACGGCAACGGAGGAGATCAGCACACTGGGATGGATGATGAAGATCACGTATTTCGCAGTCTCATCATCGACGCACATACTGTAATGGATCTGGTTGGAGTTTACAACAATGGTGTCGCCAGGGTACAGCATCAGAGTCTTTCCGTTCACGGAATAGGCCATCTTCCCGGACTTCACGGTTACGATCTCGATATCCTCATGGAAATGAGGAACACGTTCCCAGGTCACGCGGGGCTTGATCCACCCGTCATAGATATAGGACGGAAAGGAAGGATTGTCATAGTTGACGATCTCCGATCCGTCGTCTCTTTTTACGATGAGTCCCATTACATCACGATTCATGATCCGCTCCTAAATCTTTCGTTGGTATCAGCCGGGTTTCCGCCCGGTTTTCTTTTTTACCTTTTTTCGTTTACCTTTTATCTTCCACGTAATTATAACAATCTTCCAAAACAGAAGAAGATTGTTATAAAAATGACTAAAAAACAGGGTAGTAATCACTATCCAAATACAATATACTTGCAATATCAGAAAAAAGCAAGTGTTTATTAGCCAAATTCCGGTGACGGTCTGTTGATACGTCAGTGACGGTTCGTGACGGTCAGTACCGGCATCGGAAGCGGAAGATAGGGCAGGGGGCTTTATCGTGGATAAAGGAGGTGCATCATGGCTGAACAGGTAATCGTAATGAATAAACTTTGCAAGGACTTCCGGGTCCTGAACCGGCATGAAGGTCTGAAAGGGAGTCTGAAGGATCTTTTCTCCAGAGACTACAAGACAGTCTCTGCCGTGAAGGATGTGTCCCTCACCATCGAAAGCGGTGAGATCGTCGGATATCTCGGTCCCAACGGCGCCGGCAAATCCACCACCATCAAGATGATGACCGGTGTGCTGGAACCGTCCTCCGGTGAGATCCTGGTCAACGGAGTGGTTCCATACAAAAACCGGACGAAAAATGCGGAGAACATCGGTGTCGTATTCGGTCAGCGAAGCCAGCTCTGGTGGGCACTCCCTCTGATCGAATCCTTCAAGATCCTGAAGGATATCTACATGATCCCGGATAAGGACTATGAGGACATGCTCAGTCTCTACCGCTCCCTGGTGGACATCGAGGATCTGCTGCATAAGCCGGTGCGTCAGATGTCCCTCGGTCAGCGGACCCTCAGTGACATCCTGGCCGCGTTCCTGCACAACCCGAAGATCGTATTCCTGGATGAGCCCACCATCGGACTGGACGTGTCCATGAAGTCGAAGATCCGGATCCTGATCCACGCGCTGAATCAGCAGAAGGGGACCACGGTCATCCTTACGACACATGACATGGGCGATGTGGACGCACTCTGCAGAAGGATCGTCATCATCGATCACGGGAAAATGCTCTACGATAACGACATCGAGCATCTGCGCCGTTTCTTCGGTTCCTACCGGACACTGAAACTCAGACTGGCGGGAGATATGAAGAAGCAGAAGGAACAGATCGGAAGAGAGCTTCCGGAATGCTCCGTCGGAATGACAGAGGACGAGGAGTGGATCACGGTACTTGTGGATGAAGAGAAGCGCAAGGTCATGGATGTTCTGGGACAGCTGCAGAGTTCTTATTCGATCCGCGATATGCAGCTGGAGGAGATCTCCACGGAGGATGTGATCCGTAAGATCTATGAAGACGCCGATGAAGACAGAGCCCGGGCAAAGGCCGGTGCAGAAACTGCGGAAAATGTGTCCGCTGCCGGACAATCCGACGCAGAGTAAAATGACAGTAGATAGAAAGGAGTGATCCTTCGTGAAACTGAAAAAATATATCACGCTCCTGAAGGCAGGACTTACGGAATCCGTACAGTACCGGATGTCCCTCTTTGTCATGATCATAGGTAACCTGCTGTACCTGATCCTCGTTTATTATCTGTGGAAAGCGATCTATGCTTCCGCGGAAACCGACGTGGTGAACGGCATGACATTTTCGGACACCCTGATCTATCTGGTACTGGCGACGGCATTATATACATTTTTGGAGATCTATGCGGTATGGGAGATCGGACGTGACATCCAGAGCGGGCAGATGGTACTGAATCTGCTGAAGCCCATGAAATACCGGAGTTACCTCTTCTGGTCCTACTCCGGCTCACTGGTTACACATTTTGTCGTGACCTTCATCCCGACCCTGATCATCGTCCGGATCGTGACCGGAGATACCATTCCTCTTGGCTGGAATCTGCTGGCCTTTGCGGTGGCAGTCCTGATGGCCATCGAGATCAACTACAGCATCGATTTCATGGTGGGCACCATCTGTCTTTTTACGGAGTCCATCTGGGGGATCAACATTATGAAGCAGGTGATCGTGCTGCTTCTTTCGGGAGCGACCATTCCCGTGGCCTTCTTCCCGGAAGGCCTGAAGACGGTAGTGTACTTCCTGCCGTTCCAGTCCATTTACAATACGCCGCTGACCATCCTGCTGGGGAAGGAACCCACCGGTGAGGTCTTCATGATGCTGGGTGTGCAGCTGTTCTGGTGTCTGTTCCTCGGAACACTCAGCCGGTTATTCTGGAAACGGTCTGTCCGTCAGATCACGGTAAACGGGGGGTGAGATCTATGACAAAAGCAAGCGCAAAACCCGAAAATCAAAGAATAACGGATCCCGGAAATGCCCCGTCCGCGAAGTCGCGGGGGAAGAGGGGACTTCGGTTCTATGCCCGCATTTACAGAAAGATCCTGGTGCAGGATCTGAAGAGTAAAATGAGCTACCGCTCGGACTTCGTCATTTCCACGCTGGGAATGATCGCCACAAATGTCACGGGCTTCGTCAGCTTCTGGATCCTGTTCCGAAACTTCCCGTCCATCAACGGCTGGGATTATTATGAAATGCTGTTCCTGTACGGCTTCTCACTGGTATCACTGACTCCGGTGCAGTGCCTGTTTGATAACAACTGGAGCCTCCGGATGAATGTGTACCGGGGAGATTTCATCAAATACTGTTTCCGCCCCATCAACCTGTTCTTCTACTATCAGTCGGAGGTATTTGATGTAAAGGGTCTCGGCCAGCTGGCCTTCGGGATCGGAACCATAGCCTATGCCTGGAGCAAGATCGCGCTGCCCTTCACATTTTTGGCATTGCTGAAGCTGATCCTGTTCCTGATCACGGCTTCCCTGATCATGATCGCGCTGCAAAATGCGGCAGCGGCCACCTGCTTCTGGCTCACAAATTCCTTCTACATACTGGATCTGGCCTACAAGTTCAGGGATTTTGCGAAGTATCCGATCACGATCTTCAGTCCGGTGTTCCGGTTCATTTTCACATTTGTGATACCCATTGCGTTCATCGCCTACTATCCGAGTCTGGTGATCCTGCGCCCGGACGAGATCCCGGTACTCACCTGGCTCTCGCCGCTGATCGGAATCCTTTTCTTCGCGCTTAGTGTAAAGTTCTGGATGTATGGCGCGCGCAAATATAACGGTACCGGTTCATGAAGAACCATACAATTCTGCAAATCTGTAAAAACGCGTGACATTTATTTGACATATTTAGAAAATGTCTATTTGATTTTTCGCAAAATACGATAGAATGATAGTCGTGATCTAAGGCACTGAAGCGGGTGAATGCTCAGCGCCGGAACCTGAAATTGAGGAGATGACGGCTATGTATGAGAAAAGTGCTTTATCTGAATGTGAACTGGTGACCATGCGCTGCGTGTGGAACCTCGGGAAAAATGCAACCGCATTCAATGTGATCAACATGCTTGCAGAAGATTACGGTATGGTATACAAGGAAACCACAGTCTATACGTTTCTGAAGAAACTGAAGGAGAAGGGTTTCCTTGATACCTTCCGTAAGGGCGTGACATACTATGTACCGAAGGTGGAAGAGGAAACCTACCAGAAGGAGATGGCGAAGAAGCTTCTCAGATTCTGGTATAAGGGAGATGTGACCCAGGCGGTGGAAGCCGTGGTGGAGGGCGAGAAGATCTCCCGAAGAGAGGCAAGAAAGATCCGCGACGCGGTAAGATCCTGTTGCGAATGACTTGACAATTTCCGCTGATTTTGATATTAATAATCATAACATAAGGAAAGGCGCACGTTTGTGTGTGGGTGAACCAATGAGGAATCGATAAGACGAGAGGTAGATACAGACAGGAATGGAAATGGCCTTGCAAAAGGTCTGTTTGTGTATGCCGGATCGGATTATCGTATTCATGGGGATCACCTTCAGTGAATGACATTTGTCCACGTTTTTTTGATGCGGCGTACTTTCATTTGATACAGGGATTCTTTATGGAATACTTAGATCCGCTTTCGGCAGAAAGCGGATCTTTTTCATTTGAAAGGAGTGATGATACATGGCAGAGATCAAGGTGACAGATCTTACATTTGCCTATGAGGGCACGGCGGAGGATGTTCTGGAACAGGTGACCTTCCATGTCGATACCGACTGGAAACTGGGATTTATAGGACGGAACGGGAAGGGAAAGACCACCCTGCTGAGGCTGCTGATGGGTGATTATGAATATCAGGGGAGTATCGTGACAAGCACACATTTTGACTATTTCCCTTATGAAGTAAAGGCGGAGGACCTCACGAAGACCGCCGATGAACTGATGGAGGGCTGGAAGCCGCAGGCGGAGTCCTGGCAGGTGCTGATCCAGATGAATGAGATCGGGATGGATGCGGAGTTTCTGTACCGTCCCTTCGGAACCCTCAGCCACGGGGAGAGGACCCGCATCATGCTGGCGGTGCTGTTCGCAGGGGAAAATGAGTTTCTTCTGATCGACGAACCCACCAACCATCTGGATGCAGAAGCCCGGGAGATGGTGAAGAGGTATCTTGCCTCGAAGAAGGGCTTCATCCTGGTATCCCACGACCGCGATCTTCTTGATGCGGTATGTGACCACATGCTGGTGATGAACCGGGAGACCATAGAGGTTCAGGTGGGGAATTTCTCCTCCTGGTGGGAGAATAAGGAAAAGAACGACAAGAATGCCATAGCGGAAAATGAGAAGCACAGGAAGGAAATCGGGAAGCTCCGTGCGGCTGCGGACCGGAGCAGCCGGTGGGCGGAGAAGAATGAAAATACGAAGATCGGCTTTGATCCCGTAAAGGAGCCGGAACGAAATATCTCCACCCGTTCCTATATCGGAGCCAAGACCAAGAAGATGCAGGCCCGGGTGAAGTCCTACGAGAAACGGATGGAACGGGAGATCGAAGAGAAGGAAGGACTCCTGCAGGATATCGAGCGGGTGCCGGATCTCAGGCTGGAACCCATGAGGTATCATAAGGAGGTGCTGATCCACGCGAGAGATCTGGCCCTTCAATATGCGGATGCGGAGCAACCCCTGTTCCGGGGAGTGGGATTCCAGGTGAAACGCGGAGACCGGATCGTGATCCCTGGGGGCAACGGATGCGGGAAATCCAGCCTGATCCGGAAGATCCTGCAGCTGGCGGGAGGGAATGCCGGGCCCGCGGATGCAGGAAGGGAAATAAAGGCGGAGGAGAAGGGGGATATGTCATCGCAGCTGCTGATCACGGAAGGGACCCTGGAGGTGGGGGCCGGTCTGGTGATTTCTTATGTAAACCAGGATACCTCCCATTTGCACGGAACCCTCCGGGATCACTGTGAGTCGGAAGGCCTTAGGGAAAACCTGCTGCTTGCGATCCTCCGAAAACTGGATTTCGAAAGGGAACAGTTCGGAAAGAAAATGGAGGACTTCTCCGAAGGCCAGAAGAAAAAGGTGCTGATCGCAGGCAGCCTCATCACGCCGGCGCATCTCTATATCTGGGATGAACCGCTGAATTATATCGATGTGTTCTCCCGGATGCAGATCGAGAAGCTGATCCTGGAATTCTGTCCCACCATGCTGCTGGTGGAGCATGATGTGAGATTTCGTGAGAAGGTCGGTACAGGATTTGTGAAGACGGTTCCTTTCGGGTTCTAATTTTATCCATTGTCTGTTATAATACAAAGTGAATGCAAATATATAGCAACGACGGCATCACAGGATATACAGACCCGGGAAAGGTGGAGCGGATGAAGAGAGGCAGGATAGCCATTCTGGTTGGACATGCGGATGAAGAGTACCAAAGAAAGTTCATAGAGGGATTCCTACGTCGCGGATTCGAGGCGGATTATGATGTCTGCATCTTCTCCATGTACCGGAAATATCAGAACACCGTGGAACGGGGTGAGGGCGAAAGCAGTATCTTCCAGCTCCTCGAACCGCAGCATTTTGATGCCATCGTCATGCTCAAAGATACGATACAGGTTCCGGGGAAGGCTCAGGATATTGAAGAAAAATTACATGACACGTACAAAGGGGAGGTGCTGGTGATCGAGCAGGAGAGCGATCATTTCCCCACCCTTTGTACGGACGGATATAAGGGCATGCGGAAGGTGGTCGAACATTTTGTAAAGGACCATCATTTCCGGGATATTGCCTTCCTGAACGGTAAGAAATGGCACAGTCATTCGGTAACCCGTCTGCAGGCCTTCAGAGACGTGCTGGAGGAAAACGGGATCAAGGTGGATGAGGACAGGATCGTCCACGGAGATTTCTGGTATACCAGCGGGGAACTCTTTGTGGATCAGCAGCTGTCCAAAAAAGGAAAGCTTCCGGAGGCGGTGGTGGTGGCAAATGACTGCATGGCCATCGGACTCTGCAAAGCCCTGGTCAATCACGGCTACCGGGTTCCGGAGGATGTGGCGGTCGCAAGCTATGATTCCTCGGAGGAGGGACGTACCAGTCCGATCCCCATCACTTCCGTGATGATCCCGGCAGAGGAATGCGGAGAGTATGCGGCGGAGTATCTGTCGGCCCGTCTTTCCGGAAGAGAAATCGGAGAGTTTCAGGCTGAGGCAAAACTGATACCGGGTGAAAGCTGCGGCTGCATGGACAGCACGGCCTATATAAAGGATACCCGGAGGGCAAAATGGGATACCGTCATTTCCGAGGAGGGTTATTTCTCCATTAATTCCACCACGCAGGATGACCTGATGCTGCAGAATAATCTGCAGGGCTTTCTCAGTATCGTTTATTCCTATGCATATCAGATCCCCGAGGCGGAAAGCTTCCACCTCTGTCTGAATGATACCTGGCAGAATATGGATACCGAGCCGGATGTTCTTTTTGATGCCAACGGATATTCCGACCATATGCTGCATGCCGTCAGCTATTACAGAAATGGCAGGGAAGGAAATGTGAGTCTGACGGAACTCTTCCCGACGGAGGATATCCTTCCGGAGATCTGGGAAGAGAGCGAGAAACCGAGGGCTTTCTTCTTTACGCCGGTTTACTATGAATCCAAGTGTTTCGGATATGCTGCAGTCAGCTACGGCTCCGAGACAAGAGTCTATGATGAGACCTATCGTCTGTGGATCCGGTCGGCTACACGCTATCTGGAAAGCCTGCGGCGTGTTACGCTGCAGAGACATTTGAACAAAAAAGGCGAAGAAGAGCGTGTATGGAGAGTGATCGGCAGCAGCGCAGGCCCTGAGATCACCATGACCGACGATGAGAAGAAGGAACTGGAACTGGTGGAGCAGATCCTTGACGGGAATCTTTTCCAATATTATTTCCAGCCCATCGTCCGCGTATCGGACGGATCCATATATTCCTATGAGGCGCTGATGCGCTCCACCACGGAGCAGAGGATCTCTCCGCTGAAGATCATTAAATATGCGGGTATGCTGAACCGCCTGCAGGATGTGGAGAGCGCAACCTTCGGGAATGTGCTGAATCTTCTGGAAAAAAATGCAGAGCTCCTGACGGAAAAAAAGATCTTCATAAACAGTATACCGGGCATACGGCTCAGGGAGGAAGACGGCAGGAAGATACTCCCGCTTCTTGAAAAGTACCATGAGTCCGTGGTGGTGGAACTGACGGAGGAGGCTGAGGTCGGAGAAGACGAACTAAAGCGCCTTCATAACCTGATCAATCAGATCGGGATCGAAACGGCGGTTGATGATTATGGTACCGGCTATTCGAATGTCAGCAATATCCTTCGGTATATGCCGAACTATGTAAAGATCGACCGGTCCCTTCTTTCGGAGATCCAGTTCCAGCCGCAGAAGCAGCATTTTGTCCGGGAGATCATCGAATTCTGCCATGATAACCGGATCATGGCGCTGGCAGAAGGGGTGGAGACCACGGAGGAGCTTCGGACCGTGATCCATCTGGGGGCAGATCTGATCCAGGGATATTATACCGCAAAGCCGGAGGACAGATTCCTTCCGGCAGTGGAGGATAAGGTCAGAAATGAGATAAGGGATTACCTGCAGGAGAGCCAGGACGGAGTGACCAAGAGGATCTATACCGCAGGCATGACGAACCGTATCCTCCTCAGTAACCTGAAGAAGAACGGAAGTACGGACATCGTGGTTCCTTCGGAGAAGGCAGTCTATAAAGATATAGCCGTCATCGGAACGCCGGGAATGGATACGGATATCCATATGCGGATCGAAGCAGGCTACCAGGGACATATCACGCTGGAAAATGTGAGCTTCTCAAATGTAAAGGAACGGCCCTGCATCGAGCTTGGAGAGAATTGCGAGGTTTCTTTGGTCCTAAAGGGAGAGAACCATCTGAGAGGAGGCGGGATCCTGGTTCCCTACGGATCGTCACTTTCAACCGAGGGCGAGGGAAATCTGGAGATCAGCATCAACCACACCGGCTATTACGGGATCGGAAATGGCATGAAGGAACGGCACGGGTCCATCCGGCTGAACCAGACCGGCGCCATCAATATCATAGCCGGCGGGAAGATCGGCGTATGTATCGGATCCGGGATGGGAGGCGACATCCGTATCAACAAAGGAAGGTATCATCTGCTTACGAAGGGTGGTACCAGTGTGGGGATCGGTTCCCATGAAGGAACTGCCGAGATCATCATTGCAAACTGCGCCATTGAATCGGAACAGCCGGTGGTAAAGGGGATCAGTATCGGAAGCATGCAGGGAGATGCCGACATCGCCTTGTTCCATTCGACCCTGGACATCTTCCTCGGAGCCACGGAATGCGTGGGGATCGGTTCTATGGAAGGCGGTACGGTGAGACTTACGAGCCGGGATACCATTGCCACGCTGAATCTTCGAGGGGAGGAATCCACCTGTATCGGTGCGCTCCGGGGGACCAGCGAGCTTACGGTGGAACGCGGCGGCCTCATGCTGATGAATGTGGGAGCGAAGGCGCTTGCCATCGGCGGATATACGGAGGATACACATTTTCTGCTGGAGAACGGAGATCTGAGGGAGGATATCCGGAACCGGATCGGTGTGGATACCTATGCGGCGGATGACAACATCCGGATCGTAAACGGCCGGACACGCATCCTTATAAACGGGGAGCCCTTTGAGCGTGCATCCGAAGACTCCTGGGGGGACTGATGGGAATTTACAAGACCACATCGGATGATGGAATCTACAAGACCGCATCGGATGATGGAATTTACATTGACACATACATGGAGGAATGCTATAATTCAGACACTAAGTAGAGGCGCGACGATCATTAGTAGCATGCCGGATGGTGCTGACTGCCGGAGAGGGTGTGCGAAAGGGAGAGTTGCCGAAGTGGGACCGGTGGTCAGACCGGTTTTGCTGGGCCTGTGGTTAAGAGCTGCAGGACTGTCACCGGCGAGGGAGTCCGGTGGAGTGCTACTTCGGGTAAACCCCACATTTGAAATGTATGGTATGGGATTTATTTCGGGATAGTGCTCACTGTCCCGAATTTTCTATGTTTAGGAGGAAAAAGAAATGGCTGTTTTTAAGGGATCAGGAGTTGCACTTGTTACACCTTTCAAGGAGAATCTGGAGGTTGATTACGATCAGCTGCGTAAGCTCTGCGACTGGCATGTAGAGCACGGAACGGATGCGATCATCGTCTGCGGGACCACAGGCGAGGCTTCCACGCTGACAGAGGAAGAGCACTCCAAATGTATCGAAGTGGTTGCGGAGCAGATCCATGGACGGATTCCGGTTATCGCAGGAACCGGTTCCAATGCGACCTACACCGCAGTGAAGCTGTCCAAGGAGGCAGAGCAGAGCGGAGTCGACGGACTGTTGATCGTAACTCCGTATTACAATAAGGCTACCCAGCAGGGACTGATCCGGCATTATACCGAGATCGCGGAATCTGTAAATATTCCGATCATCATGTACAATGTTCCGAGCCGGACAGGCTGCAACATCCAGCCGGCTACGGCCGCTCAGCTGGCAAAGGAAGTAGACAATATCGTAGCGATAAAGGAAGCGTCCGGAAATATCTCCCAGATCGCGGATCTTGCAGCGATGGCAGACGGCTGCATCGATATTTATTCCGGAAATGATGATCAGGTGCTTCCGCTGCTTGCACTCGGCGGGATCGGCGTTATTTCCGTAACCGCAAATATCATTCCGGAGGATACACACAATCTGGTACACAGCTTCCTGAACGGAGATATCGAGACATCCCGGAAGCTTCAGCTGAAGGCGATGGAGCTGTGCCATGCCCTGTTCTGTGAAGTGAATCCGATCCCCGTGAAGAAGGCGGTAGAACTGATGGGCCTTTGCAACGGATACGTTCGTATGCCCATGACGGAAATGGAAGCAAAGAACGTAGAGCGCCTGAAGAAGGCAATGGTTGAGTACGGGATCAAGCTGGCGTAACGCCGATGTCATCCTGAGCATGCCTGTCATCCTGAGCAACGCGAAGGATCTTAAAGAATAAGATTCTTCGTCGCTGCGCTCCTCAGAATGACATGCCGATGTCATCCTGAGCATCGCGAAGGATCTACCGAGTTTGAAAGTGAGGAACGAAAGATATATGGTTAGAATCATCATGCACGGCGCAAACGGCCGTATGGGTAAAGTGATCAGTGGACTGGTGGCAGCGGATCCGGATGCTGAGATCGTAGCGGGCGTGGATATCGCTCCGGGCGATGCGGCTTATCCGATCTACACGGATCTGGCGGATGTAAAGGAAGAAGCGGACGTAGTGATCGACTTCTCGACCGCAAAGATCGTGGATCATCTGCTGGATACAGCGGCTGCAAAGAAACTTCCGGTGGTACTCTGTACCACGGGATTATCCGAGGAGCAGCTGGCAAATGTAAGAAAGATGTCCCGGGAGATCCCGATCCTGAAGTCCGCAAATATGAGTCTGGGGATCAATGCCCTGACCGGACTTCTGAAGTCTGCTACAAAGGTCTTCGGAAATGCAGGCTTTGATATCGAGATCGTGGAACGGCATCATAATCAGAAGCTGGATGCGCCCAGCGGAACGGCCATCATGCTGGCGGATGCCATCAACGATGCGGCGGATGGTCAGTATGAATATATCTATGACCGCAGTCAGAGAAGAGAGAAGAGAGGACAGAAGGAGCTGGGGATCTCCGCTGTACGCGGAGGAACGATCCCAGGGACCCATGAGATCATTTTCGCCGGACCGGATGAGGTGATCGAGCTTCGCCATGTGGCTTATTCCCGGAGCATTTTCGGAAACGGAGCCATCAGTGCCGCTAAATATCTGGCGGGACGTGAAGCGGGGCTGTATGATATGAATGATGTGATCGCTGCCATGCAGGCGTAAGATTTAAGAGGAACATTTTATGTATCAGGATGTGGTCGTACTTTGCAGTGCTTCGAAGTATACACAGAAATTCTATCTGAATCCGGATTTTGACGGTCTTCCGGAGCAGGTAAAGCAGGAACTGAAGATCGCCTGTGTGCTCTTTACCGAGGAGGTGGGAGGCGTGATCCTTTTTATCTATGATGAGAAGGGCAATCTCACCATCACCACGGAGGCGGACGAGGGAGATATCCTGTATGATGAGATCGGGGCACATTTGCTTGTAAAGAGAATGAGGCAGGAGAAGAGGGAACTGTTCGAACAGCTTGAACAGTACTATGCCGCCTTCTTTCTGAATGAAGAATAGGAACCGCACAGGAGTATAGAATATGTTATTTGCAATCGATGTCGGAAATACGAATATCACCGTCGGACTTTTCGACGGAAAGGATCTGGTGAAGCAATTCCGTATGATCACCCAGACCTCCCGCACCTCGGATGAATACGGTGTGTTTCTGGGAGAATGGCTGTCATTGAACGGATTTGTGATGACGGACATCACGGACTGTGTGATCTCCTCTGTAGTTCCGGATATCATGCATTCTCTGGTCAGCGGTATCATCAAGTATTTTGATGTAAAGCCCCTGATCATAGCGCCGGGTGTCAGAACGGGGATCAAGATCTCCATACCGAACCCGAAGGAGCTGGGCGCAGACCGTCTGGTGGATGCCGTGGCAGCTTATGAAATGTACGGCGGACCCGTGATCGTGGTGGACTTCGGAACGGCTACGACCCATGACCTGGTGCTTGAGGACGGAACCTTCTATGCGGGAGTTACTTCTCCCGGTATCCGCCTTGCGGCAAATGCCCTCTGGACCGGTACCGCAAAGCTGCCGGAGGTTGAGATTAAAAAGGTGGACACGATCCTGGGCCGGGACACCGTATCCAGCATGCAGGCCGGTATCTACTACGGCTATATCGGCCAGACGGAGTATATCATCCGCAGACTGAAGGAGGAATCCAAGCTTCCGAATCTGAAGGTGGTGGCAACCGGTGGTCTGGGAAAGCTGATCTTTGAGGCCACTAAGGAGATCGACATCTACAATCCGGAGCTGACGCTTCACGGCCTGAGGATCATCTACGACAAGCAGGGATGATGTCATCATCCTGAGCCATCTTGTCATCCTGAGCGGGCGCACGCGTGCCGGTGGCACGCGGTTTGTGCGCCGAGTATCGACCAAGCGGCAGCGCGAAGCGAAGGATCTTAACGCGAAGGATCTTACGGAATAAAGAGAACGAATCATGAATCAGACAGATTTTATCGGAAAACTATTTTTAGGACCAATGGCAGGCGTGACCGACCTGCCATTTCGTCTTCTTTGCAGAGAGTGCGGGGCGGATATCGTCACCACGGAAATGATCAGCGCAAAGGGACTTTTCTACGGAAGCAGGAATACGCCTCCGCTGCTTGCCACGGAAGAAGGAGACCGGCCGGTAGGGATCCAGCTGTTCGGAAGAGAGCCGGAGCTTATGGCCGGGGAGGCGGAGAAGCTTCTGGAGAGTTATCCCTTCGATTTCGTGGATATCAATATGGGCTGCCCCATGCCGAAGATCGTAAATAACGGTGAGGGAAGTGCCCTGCTTAAGGAGCCGGAGCTGGCAGCCGGGGTGGTCCGGGTCATGGCGGACCGGCTGTCGGTACCGGTGACGGTGAAGATCCGTGCCGGATTTGCCAAGGGCGAAAGGACTGCACCGGAGATCGCCCGGCGCCTGGAACAGGCAGGTGCGGCAGCTGTTGCAGTGCATGCCAGAACGAGAGAGGATTACTATCAGGGTGAGGCAGACTGGTCTGTGATCCGTGAGGTGAAGGAAGCAGTACGGATCCCGGTGATCGGGAACGGAGATATCCGTTCGGGAAGGGATGCTGCGGACATGCTGGCCGAGACCGGCTGTGACAGTGTCATGATCGCACGGGCCGCACAGGGAAATCCCTGGATCTTCCGTGAGGTAAAGGCGTATCTTACGGACGGGACCATAGTTCCTCCTGCCACGGCAGAAGAGAGAAGGGACTTCCTGATGCGTCAGAGCCGGCGCATGCTGGAGGAGAAGGGAGAGTATATCGGGATCAGGGAGATGCGAAAGCATGTAGCCTGGTATACCCAGGGACTCCCCGGATCGGCAGCACTCCGCAGGGAGGTGAACAGTGTCACGACGAAGGAAGCATTATTTGAACTGATCGAAAGGGTCTGAATGCATCCATTGACAAACACTTCGTGAAAGCAGATAATAAACTGGAAGTATTTTGATTTTCTGTTCGGGATCGGATCGATGACGTATGTGGAGCGATAGTTTTAATGATTTTGTAGAACGGAATACATGGGGGTTGGACAGAAGCAGATTCATTGAATCTGCCGGCCAGCCATATCGGCCGGGCCAGAGCATGGGGCCGAATCAGCCCATGCAGCCGACACCCCCGCCCCCGGAGGATATAGGACTGGATCAGGCTATGAGGCAGTCTTTTTTGTGTGCCGATGAGATCGGATCGGGGAGACACTCGGTCTATCCCTCCGGTGAAGGCTCGAAGCTGTCGGAGAAGCTGAGATACGATTATCTGGTGTTCCTGGGCTTCCTTCACAATCCGGAACACGCAGATCCTATCCGGCAGGTGGATTATGCGAATAAAATGCTGGACATCCGTATGTCCACACAACAGTTCTTCGGATTCCGGAATGACCATGCCATGGATCCGGAGCTCCTGAAGCGCGTCCCGCCGTCCGTTTATTATTTTGTAAAGGCAGATCAGGCAGGATATTCCGGCGGAAACAAACGTGACGGACAGCAGGGGACCTCGATCTCCCGTTTCCTGGTCAATACATTCCGGGATCTGGGACTCGGTTATATCGCCTTCGGCGGAGCCAGCGAGGTGGAGGTCGGAAAGCTGACATCCTACCTGAACATGCTGAACGGGTATCTTAAGAATAACGGGCTGTATTTTGCGCAGGATCCGTACCGGAAGGGCGGAAAAGGGGATCCCTCCTATGGCATCCCCGGCCAGAAGAGCCTGATGCCGGATGCGGATGTGGATATGTCCACGGCTGCTTACTATTACGAAGATGAACCGGAGGTCCATACCCTTTTTGAAGGGATACCGGATCCCGAGCTTCCCGATCATCTGGCGAAGGGGATCGATATGCCCTCCGCTTCGAAGAAGAATTTTGGCGGACAGGCTGCGGAGGAGAAGAAGGAAGAGCGGATGCGAGTCCGTTCCGATGCCGGATTTGAGAAGAAGAGGGGAGCACCTGTCAGATCCGGGGATCTCTCTGTCGATGAGCTGATGGCAGAGCTGAACGGCCTGATCGGTCTGCACAGGGTGAAAGAAAATCTGAACAATCTGATCAATGTGATCCGTGTCCGGAAGGTACGTGAGGAGATGGGACTGGCGCAGCCGGATATGTCGCTGCATCTGGTCTTCTCCGGAAATCCGGGAACCGGCAAGACCACAGTGGCAAGGCTGCTGGCGAAGATCTACAAGGAGCTGGGCGTGGTCAGCAAGGGACAGCTGGTTGAGGTGGACAGGGCCGGCCTGGTAGAGGGCTTCGTGGGGCAGACAGCCCAGAAAACCCAGGAGGTGATCGACAGTGCCATCGGAGGTGTCCTCTTTATCGATGAAGCCTACACACTGACGAATAAGAAGGAAAACGGTGATTACGGACAGGAGGCTGTGGATACGCTCCTTAAGAGAATGGAGGATGACAGGGACAGCTTCGTGGTGATCGCGGCAGGCTATACGGAGCCGATGGAGGAGTTCCTGGGATCCAACCCCGGACTTCGCTCCCGCTTCAGTAAGACCATCGAATTTGATGATTATTCCGCAGATGAACTGTATCAGATCCTGATGTCCATGTGTGAAAGCCAGGATTTCCGGCTGACACCGGAGGCGGATGCCGCGGTGAAGGAACATTTCCGGGAAATGGTGGATGAGAAGGAAGAACATTTTGCAAATGCCAGAGAGGTGAGAAACTTCTTCGAGCGTTGTATCGAGCGCCAGGCGAACCGTCTGGTGAAGGATGCCGAGATCGGTCTGGGAGATATCACCACATTTACGATCGAGGACGTGACAGAGTAGGATTTTCTTTACATGAAAGGCATTTTTGGTTTATAATACTGTTATCTTTGTGAGTGAAAAGGACAGGATAAATGAAGTTTATTCATATTTCTGATGTATATCTGGGATTTGTCCCGGATCAGGGGAAGGAATGGAGCGAGGACCGGGCCAAGGAGATACGCTCCACTTTTGAGCGTGTTCTTTCGGACTGTAACGAGAAAGAGGTGCAATTGCTCCTGATCGCCGGCAATCTTTTTGCGGCACCTCCCACGGTGGAGGAGCTGGACTGGCTGGATGAAAAGCTCTGTACGCTGGAACATACCAGAACACTTCTGATAGCGGGCGGCGCGGATTATATCGCACCGGGTTCCCCCGTGGAATCCTACGACTTTAAGTCGAAGACCGTTGTATTTCCGAGAGAGAAAACGACAAATGCGTACCTGAAGGGCATAAATACCTGCGTCACCGGTTACAGCTACGGCCAGCCGGAGCACAGGGAGAATATACTGGAGAATATAGGACCCGGCCGTGAGAGCGCATTTAATATACTGCTTGCCCACGGCGGAGATGCGGATCATATGCCCTTCCGCAGGGAAGTCCTTGCAAGAAAGGGATATGACTATGTGGCAATGGGAGGATCCAGAAAGCCCATCCATATCCTGAAGAACCGTATGGCCTACTCCGGATCGCCGGAACCCCTGTCCGTTGTGGATCAGGGAAAGCACGGTTATGTCCTGGGAGAGATGACCGCGCAGGGGACTACCATTACCTGGTGCCCCATCGCCAAAAGAAATTACATACGCTTCAATTTCGATCTGAGACCTGACATCACCGGCGAGGAAGTAGCCGGGATGGCGGAAGAGCAGATGATGAAAATGGGATATGAGAATATCTACAGCATCGTGATGCGGGGCTTCGCATCGGAGGAAATGAAGCCGGACTTTACACGGCTGAAGAAGCGTTTCAATATCTATGAGATCGACGATCAGACCATTTCCGTCAGGGAACAGGAGCTGCTGAGAGCGGAGAATGAGAAGAACCTGGTGGGAAGCTTTGTTCGTGAGATCGATAACAGCTACACAGTAGACGAAAAGGTCAGGGAGAAAGCCAGACGTTACGGACTCGAGGCCCTGATCAGAGCGGGAGAATGATATGTACCTTACAAAGCTTTTGCTGAGAGATTTCGGTAAATTTCATAATGAAGAGATCAATCTTCAGCCCGGGATCAATCTGATCGAGGGCAAAGAGGGATCCGGGAAGTCCACCATCCGTGAATTCATCACCGGGATCATTTACGGTATGCGGAAGCAGTCCGGGGAGAATCCGAACCGCAGAGCCTATGACAGCCTCAGACCGGAAGGCCGGAGCCGTTATTCCGGTACCGGATATGCAAAGCAGGGGGATCAGACGTATCTGATCGACAGATCCTTCCTTGCCGGAGCGAAGAAAACTTCCGTACTGGATGTCCGGACAGGCCGGGAAATGAACCTGAAGAAGCCGGATTCCCTGTACGGGACCGTACTTGAGACCGATAAGAATACCTATCAGGATACCTACGTGATCGCTGATACCGAGGGCAGGGCAGCGGAGGAACTGACGACCTATCTGGGCAATAAGATCCAGACGGGAAGCGGTTCTCTGGATCGGGCGAAGGCTATCGCTTTCCTGAAGGGAGAGCAGAAGAAGCACAGTCCGCAGCCTCTGGTCAGACGCCTGGATGATCTGTCCGAGAAGCTGGAGAAGTACGACGATGTGGATGAAGCACTGGAACAGAATAAGAAGGCACTGCGCCAGCTGACGGATGATTTTGCCATAGAGGCAGCCAAGAGGAAGAGGGTTGCCAGACAGCTTGTGGAAAATGAGGACGGTACCGTATCCTACAAAAATGATGAAGAGCTGGATAAGCGACTGGACCGTCTGACGGAGTCCCAGAATTCCTACGGGGCATCGGAGCTGGAGGACGACCAGGAGAAGAAAAAGAAGCTGACGGACAATTTCATTGTGATCCTGCTGACCGGCGTTCTGGTCATCGGCATCATCGCAGCCATTGTTTATCTGCTTCCCTTTGATGATGCAGTAAGGAAGCTGTTCGTGATCTTTACCGCGCTTTTCGTTATCATCACCATGCTGGACGGATTCCGTGCCAAGGGATATTTCGATGATGAGGACGTCACGGTTCCTACAGAGGATGATTTCAACCGGGTTCTGGAGGAGCTGGAGGAAGAGAACGAGAAGAAGGAAGAAGCCGAATTCGATATGACCTTTGCCAAGGAATATTCCGCGAAGAAGGATGAGCTGAAGGCAGAGGAATCCAGACTGCTGGATCGTAAGATCAAGCGTGACAAACTGAAGAAGGAATTCCAGCAGGTATTTAAAAAGAAGAGTGAACTGGAGGAGGAGCTGCATTCTATCCATCTGGCCATCAGCACCATCGAGGGGCTTTCCAGAAAATACCAGGAACAGGCAGCAAAGACATTCATTCCCTATATCTCGGAGTATGTGGAACCCCTTACGGGAGGACGCTTCAATGAGATCCGGTTCAATGCCGGAGAGGGACTTGTGGTGGAAGGAGCAGGCGGAAGCTTTGCTCTGGATGTCCTGCCGGAGGACCTGGCAAACCGGGTTTACCTGGCGGTACGTCTCAGCATCGCCGCGCGTATGTCCGAGGAGAAACTGCCTCTGGTAATCGACGATATCGTTGATTTTCAGGGCGAGGCGGATGCCCGTGCATTCCTGGATGTTCTGAGCGGGATCAGCACGGAGCAGATCGTACTCCTCACCTCCAATGCCTATATAAGACGTGCCATGGACGCAGAGCATATGGCATATAATCATGTAAGTTTGTAAAACAAAAAGCACCCCCGCCTCAGGACGGGGGCGCTTTCCACGTATAAGAGACAGGAATTATCTGAAAATGCAGCTGAAACATAAGATCCCGGGAATCATCCCGACACTTGAAGAGATGGAACGGCGTCTGCAGGAAGCTAAGGACAGAAGAGATGCTTCCTGGAGCAGGCTGTGCGAGAAGGAGAAGGAACTGAAGGTCATAGATTTTCATGTTCATACCTTTCCCGAGAAGATCGCTGCACGTGCATTGGAACAGCTGTCGCATGACAGCGGAAGCAGACCATTTACCGATGGTACCGTGAAAGAACTGAGACAGTCCATGAAAGAGGCGGGAGTGGATCTGTCGGTGGTACTTCCGGTTGTTACAAATCCTGCAAAGGTTGCGCATATCAACCTGTCGGCCGCAGAGCAGAATGAGCATGTGGATGAGACGGGAGTTCTGTCATTTGCCGGGATCCATCCGGCAGCGGAGAACTACAGGGTGCTGCTGAAGCAGGCAAAGGAGCTGGGCTTCCGGGGGATCAAACTCCATCCGGACTATTACGGCATCAGCTTCGACGATCCGCGTACCATGCGGATCATAGATCGTGCCAGTGAACTGGACATGATCGTCATCACCCATGCGGGGACCGATATCGGTCTCTATCCACCGGTATGCTGTACCGTCGACAGCATCGTCCGGGTGATGGACACGGTAGCGCCCCCGAAGCTGGTTGCAGCACATATGGGCGGATGGAATAACTGGGATGAGGTTCTGACGAAGCTGGCCGGAAGGCCGCTGTGGGTAGATACCGCTTTCTCCATCGGAGAGATCGAGTGGTTGTCCCCGGAGGCGAAAAAGTACGGCTTTCATCAGCTGGCAGATGAGGATTTCATCCGACTGGTCCGTGCCATGGGAACGGACCGGGTGCTTTTCGCATCCGACAGTCCATGGGCGGAACAAAAAGATTATGTAAACCGCATTTCCGCACTTCCTTTTACAGAAGAGGAGAAGGAGCAGATATTCGCCGGAAATGCAAAAAGGCTTCTGGGGATCGACCCGAAGCAGGAGAAATCATAAAGATGGTCTGTCGCAGAACAGACCGTATCAGGAGGACACTATGTCAAAGTTATTGGAAATACAGGATCTTCATGTAAATGTAGGGGAGAAGGAGATCCTTCACGGAGTGGATCTTTCCGTAGGTAAGGGAGAGACCCACGTCATTATGGGACCGAACGGTGCAGGCAAGTCCACGCTCGGTCATGCGGTTATGGGAAATCCCAGCTATCAGATCACTTCGGGCAAGGTTCTTTTCGACGGAAAGGATCTGACCGATGAATCGGCAACCGACCGCGCGAAGGCAGGTATGTTCCTGTCCTTCCAGAACCCCATCGAGGTTCCGGGTATCTCGCTGTCCAACTTCATCCGGAATGCACTGGACCAGAGGACGGGAAAGAGAGTCAGACTCTGGGACTTCCGTAAGAGTCTGGAGAAGAAAATGCAGCTTCTGGGCATGGATAAGTCCTATGCCGACAGAGACCTGAATGTGGGATTCTCCGGCGGTGAGAAGAAGAAAGCAGAGATTCTTCAGATGCTGATGCTGAATCCTTCCCTGGCGATATTGGACGAGACGGATTCCGGTCTGGATGTGGACGCTGTTCGTATCGTATCGGAGGGCGTGAAGGAATTCCAGGCTGCAGGTGAGGGAGCCCTCATCATCATTACCCACAGCACACGGATCCTTGAGGCTCTTCATGTAGACACGACACATATCCTGGTGGACGGACGTCTGGTGAAGACAGGGGATGCAAGCCTGGTGGAAGAGATCAACCGGGGCGGCTTCGAAAACTATACAGCCTGAGCCAGGATGACAGCCCGAGCCGGGATGACAGCCCGATAGCGTCCAGCCCGATGTCATTCTGAGGAGCGAAGCAAAACGTTGTCATTCTGAGGAGCGAAGCGACGAAGAATCTTGTCATAAGATCCTTCGCTCCGCTCAGGATGACAAACCGATGTCATTCTGAGGAGCGAAGCGACGAAGAATCTTGCGATAAGATCCTTCGCTCCGCTCAGGATGACAAGGGAGCTCAGGATGACAAGGGCGCTCAGGATGACGGGTAGAAAAGAGGAAAAATGAAAGAGAAAACATATGTGGATGACGTAGACCGCAGTCTTTACGACTTCCGCTACGGATACAATGAAGAAGATTATTATAAGGTGGATGCGGGTCTTACTCCGGAGATCGTGAAGCAGATCTCGGAGGAAAAGAATGACCCCGAGTGGATGCGGGCATTTCGTCTGCAGTCCCTGAAGACCTTCTATGAGACGGAAATGGTAAACTGGGGGCCTCCCATCGACGGCCTCGAGATGGACAATATCGTTACCTATGTAAAGCCGAAGGGCAAGATGTCCGCTGACTGGGAGGATGTGCCCCAGGATATCAAGGACACCTTCGAGCGCCTCGGGATCCCGAAGGCAGAGCGGGAGTCTCTTGCCGGCGTTGGCGCGCAGTATGATTCCGAGTTGGTCTATCACAATGTAAGAGAAGAAGTGGCAGCTATGGGCGTGATCTATACGGACCTGGAATCTGCCATGCACGGACCTTATGCGGAAATGATCGAGCAGCATTTTATGAAGCTGGTTCCCCCGAAGGACCATAAGTTTGCCGCGCTTCACGGGGCGGTATGGTCCGGTGGTTCCTTTGTCTATGTGCCGCCGGGAGTGACGGTTGAGATCCCGCTGCAGTCTTATTTCCGTTTAAATGCACCGGGTGCCGGACAGTTCGAGCATACGCTGATCATCGTGGATGAGGGGGCAGACCTGCATTTCATCGAAGGCTGCTCCGCTCCGAAATACAATATCGCAAATCTTCATGCAGGCTGCGTGGAGCTTTTTGTCGGGAAAAATGCGAGACTTCGCTATTCGACCATAGAGAACTGGTCCAAGAACATGTATAACCTGAATACCAAGCGTGCGCGCGTGGAAGAGGGCGGACGGATGGAATGGGTATCCGGATCCTTCGGGTCCCATGTGTCCTATCTCTACCCCATGACCATCCTTCAGGGAGACGGATCCAGGATGGAGTACACCGGCATCACATTTGCGGGGGAAGGTCAGAATCTGGATACGGGAATGAAGGTGGTCCACAACGGAAAGAATACCACCTCAGCGGTAAATGCAAAATCCATTTCCAAGTCCGGCGGGATCAGTACCTTCCGCAGTTCGGTGGTGGTAGGGAAGGGAGCGGCAGGCGCCAAGTCGGCTGTGGACTGTTCTTCCCTGATGCTGGATGACATCTCGCAGTCGGATACCATTCCGGCCATGGATGTCAGGACGAAGGATGCCCAGATCGGACATGAGGCGAAGATCGGCCGGATCAGTGATGAAGCGGTATTTTATCTGATGTCCCGCGGGATCTCCGAGGAGGATGCCCGGGCCATGATCGTCAGCGGTTTCGCGGATACCGTATCCAAGGAGCTGCCACTGGAATATGCAGTGGAGATGAACAACCTGATAAGACTTGAGATGAAGGGGAGCATAGGCTGATATAAGCTACGAAGATCCTGACTCGTCTGCTTGCAGACACGAGTCAAGGATCTTACGGAGCAAGACAACCCGAGTGCGTCGCACGAAAGTGCAGAGCACGAGGGGTGTCAGGATCGCGGGAACGTAGTGGAGCGATCCGTATATCAGCCAGTTATTATACATTATCCAGAAAGGATATGAATATGTCAGAAATGATTAAGGTCAATCCGCTTCCGGCCCCTACCTGGCGCTGGCTTCGGATCAACGATACGGAAATGCGGCTTCCCTCCGAAGTGACGGAAGCTCTGGTGGAGGAAGTGACACCGGCTGACGGTGAGATAAGCCAACCCTTCACTGATGAAGAATATCGATTTTTTAATGAAATGGAAAGCGGCATGGGAAAGTCCTTTGCCGACTATATGATGACGGCACCGGTAGATCCCATCGGCTGGAAGACCCGGCAGGGTGAGACCGTGAAGGAGCCCCTGGTTTACCGGGTGTACGGTACCGGAACGGAAAGTACGGTGAACCGCTTCCTCTTCTCGGCAGAGAAGGACAGCGAGGTGACCATCGTGATGCATCTGGCAAGGAATGACTTCCGGGGCGAAAACGCAGCCGGAGGGACAGTGCCGGAAGACGCGGCAGCAGGAGGAACAGCGTCGGCGGATGCGGCAGCCGGAGGGACAGCGTCGGCGGATGCGGCAGCCGGAGGGACAGCATCGGAAGACGCGGCAGCAGGAGCGCCGGTCTACGCCTTCATGGATACCAGGATCGTGGTAAATGCAGGCGCAAAGGTACATATTATCCAGGTCTGCGATGTGCCGAAGCAGATCTCGGCGGCCTTTGACATAGGGGCCCGGGTGGCTGAGGACGGAAGCCTGGATGTGCTCCAGATCAGTCTGGACGGAAAGAAGAATTACTTCGGAGTGGCTGCGGATCTTGCAGGGGCGAGGGCACATTTCGGACAGGAGACCGCTTACCGGGCAGGCGCCGGTCAGCATGTAGATATGAATTATGTGGCACGGCATCACGGCGCGGATACCACCTGCAACATGGACCTGAAGGGCGTGCTGCGGGACGGAGCTTCCAAGTCCTGCCGGGCAACCATCGATTTCATCCGCGGCTGCAAGGGTGCAAAGGGAGATGAAAGAGAAGATGTCCTTCTTCTCGGCGAAGATATTGTAAATAAAACGATCCCGCTGATCCTCTGTCAGGAGGAGGATGTGGAAGGTGCACATGGGGCGACCATCGGAGATCTTTCCGAAGAGATCCTGTGGTACTTCCGGTCCAGAGGGATCGATGATGAGACTGCTTCGGAGCTGATCGCCACAGGCAGACTGCTTGGAAGTGTCCGGAAGATTCCGGAGAAGGAGCTGAGGGATACGATCCTTGGCAGTCTGGGAGAAGAAAACTATGAATAAATGGGTTGAGGAGATCCGAAGGGATTTTCCTTTCTTTGAAAAAAACACACTGGCGTATCTGGATAATTCCGCCACATCACAGCGGCCACGCTCGGTGGTAGAGGCAGTGGAGGATTTTTATTATCACAGAAATGCGAATCCATTCCGCGGACTGTATGATCTCTCCGTGGAGGCTACGGATGCCTACGAGGCGGCCAGAGAGAAGGTCGCACGGTTTATAGGCGCAGAGTCTTCCACCGAGATCATATTCACCCGGAATGCCTCCGAGAGCCTGAATCTCGCGGCTTACAGCCTGGGAGAACTGGTGCTCCGGGAGGGCGATGAGATCGTGTGCAGCGTGGTGGAGCATCACAGTAATCTGCTTCCCTGGCAGCATGCTGCCGGGCGGGCAGGAGCTCGGGTAAAATACCTGGAGCCCGAGGCTGACGGAAGCTTTTCACCCGAAAAGCTGGACGAACTGATGTCGGAGCGGACGAAGATCGTGGCCCTTACGGCTATGTCAAATGTCTTCGGGCAGATGAATGATGTGAAGGCTCTGGCGGCTGTCGCACATAAGTATGGTGCATATTATGTGGCGGACGGTGCACAGAGTGTGCCTCACGGAAGCACGGATGTTCAGGAACTGGATGTGGATCTTCTGGCATTTTCCGGACATAAAATGCTTTCCCCCATGGGGATCGGCGTTCTGTACGGGAAGGAAAGGCTGCTGGACAGGATGCCGCCATTCCTGACAGGAGGAGAGATGATCGAGACCGTATCTCTCACCGGGGTAACCTACGCAGAGCTTCCGCATAAATTCGAGGCAGGAACCGTAAATGCAGGAGGTGCCGTAGGGCTGGCAGCGGCCATCGACTATCTGGAATCTGTGGGGATGGACAGGATCGTGGAAAGAGAAAAGGAACTGTCCCGTCTGGCTTACAGCCTCATCAGTGAGATCCCGCATATAGAGCTGCTGGGGGCAAAGGATCCGGAAGGCCATCACGGCATTTTCACCTTCCGCGTGGAAGGGGTGCATCCGCATGATGTGGCAGCCATTCTGGCAGACCGGGATCTTGCGGTACGGGCAGGACATCACTGTGCCGAGCCGCTGCATCAGTATCTGAAGATCCCGTCAACCACGAGAGCAAGTCTCATGTTCTATAACACGGAAGAAGAAGTAGAGCGTCTGGCGGAGGCCATGAGGAGTATCCGGCCGGTGATGGGGTACGGGGACTGAAAGAGTCCGAACCACCCGGTGTCATGCGGGTACCGGGTGTCATTCTGAACCCACGTGTCATTCTGAACCCACGTGTCATTCTGAGGAGCGAAGCGACGAAGAATCTTATAACCGAAAGATCCTTCGCGAAGCTCAGGATGACAAAGATCCTTCGTGAAGCTCAGGATGACAAAGATCCTTCGCGAAGCTCAGGATGACAAAGATCCTTCGCGAAGCTCAGGATGACAAAGATCCTTCATGTCGTAAATGAAATAAAAGGAGAAATGTATGCAAAACCGCACATTTTACAATGAGATACTGACGGAGCACAATCTCCATCCGACCTATAAGCATCCGCTGATCGATCCCACCGCATCCATGCGTGGTGTGAATCCCTCCTGCGGAGATGATGTTACACTCCAGTTGAAACTCGGAGAGGACGGCGTGATCGAGGACGGAGCCTTCATCGGCGACGGCTGCGCCATCTCACAGGCCAGCGCGGATATGATGCTGGAGCTGGTGATCGGGAAGACCACGAAAGAAGCGCTTGCCCTGAAGGATACCTTCATGAAGATGATCAAGGGTAAGGTGTCAGAGGAAGAGCTGGAGATGCTGGAGGAAGCCTCCTCCCTGCAGGATATTTCCCATATGCCGGCCCGGGTGAAATGCGCCGTGCTCGGCTGGAGAACTCTGGAACAGATTCTGGAGAATGGCGAAGCAACCGAGGTTTCGACCGAAGAGGAGTGATCATGAAGATTGATCGTCAGATATATGGAAAGCAGCCGGGTGTGATCGCGATGTGGTCATGGTACCTCGGTTGAGTGAAGAACGCCTCCGGGTCAAATCGATGATCCGGAGGCGTTCTTTATCCTCTCACACCCACATATTCATTGTCAGCAGCACTGCCAGGAAGATCAGGTTCAGCACCGTGAATTTCAACAGATAATGCTCCTTCGGCTGCCGTTCCTTTGCGTAGAACTTATAGGTGATAAGACTGGCCATACTGGCGATGAGCGTTCCGAGTCCGCCCAGGTTTACGCCCACCAGCAGTGCATGACCCTTATCCGTAAAGGCGGACAGCAGCATGGCAGCAGGCACATTGCTGATCACCTGGGAGGAGAGGACCGCGGTCACAGTCACATTTGCATCGATGATCGTACTGAGCGTATTCTGGATCACATCGATCCGCTTCAGATTCCCGATCAGAATAAAGAAGAACAGGAAGGTGAGAAGAAGAGCGTAGTCCACCTTCAGGAAGGCCCGACGGTCCGCCGGAAGCATTACCACGATCACAATCCCCAGCATGATCCCGTAGTGGAGGACGCCTGCCACGGTGAGCAGACATACAACGAACAGCACCGAACACAGAAGCACCCTGGACACCGGTGGTGCCTGCGCAGGTGTGATTGACGCCGTATCCATGGTGTGGTCCGTCCGATTCAGGAAGAAGACGCAGATCACAAGCAGAGCCAAAGCCCCTATGGTGTAGGGAAGCATGGTCAGTGTGAAGTCCTTTAGGGAGAAACCGTATTTGCTGAACAGATACAGATTCTGCGGATTTCCGATGGGAGTCAGCATGCTGCCGAGATTTGCGCCGATGGTCATCAGGATCAGAGTGTAGACCGTTCGCCTCCGGTCTCCGAAGGATTTCAGAAGGAGCAGGGCGAAGGGAACCAGAGTGACCAGCGTTACATTATTTGTCAGAAGCATACTCAGGAAGAAGGACAGGATCACCAGAAAGAGCGTCACATAGCGCTCCGTATGGATCCGTCCAAGAAGTCTTCCGGTCAGATAGTCGAAGGTTCCGATCCGGACCAGCGCACTCACCACCAGCATCAGGGAGAAGAGGATGGCAAGGGTCCGAAAGTCCGGATAGTTCAGGTACTCACTGTCCGGCGTAACGAAGAAGCAGGAGACCAGGGCAAGTACGCCGGAGATCACAAGGATCGGGTCAGATTTGATTGTTTTCAGAAGTCTTTTTTTCATAACGTTCCCGGCTATTTTCTATTTCGTGGTTGACAGTAGAACGACTGTTCGATATAATCGATATTATAGAACACCTGTTCTCTTGGAGGCCACGTATATGTCAGAACTGAAAGAAGTCATAACTTCATACAATAACCTATCATTCTGTGACCGTATTGTTTTTTACACAACC
>CACYMQ010000004.1:65370-66729 GCA_902775555.1 uncultured Lachnospiraceae bacterium
GATAGATACACGCTTTGAGGGCGATTGCTCCTGCATTTACTGTGAGGGGACACATGTTGTAAAAAACGGCAAGCGGAAGGATGGCGTCCAACGGTTTCTATGCCGGGACTGCCGCAAGTCCTTTATCGCAAGTTCCGATTCCATCACCTCACGAACGAGAAAATCCGTGTCTGTTTGGACCACTTACTTAAGATGTATGCTGGATCAAAAGACGTTAAAGCAGTCTTCCGAGGAATGCAATATTTCCATGGCCACAGCTTTTACCTGGCGGCACAAGATATTGGATACATTAAGTGAACTGACGGAGAAAGCCTATCTGACAGGGGTTGTCGAAGCTGATGAAACTTTTTTCAATGTGTCATTCAAAGGAAACCATAAAAGAAGCCATGATTTTACCATGCCGCGTAAGGCGCATAAACGTGGAAACGATGTTCATGCGAAAGGTCTGTCATCAGAGAAAGTTTGCGTCCCCTGTGCAGTCAATGATACAGGTATTTCCTATGCTAAACCCGGAAAACTGGGGAAGATCAGTTCCGATTGTATTACAGCCATTTTTAAAAATAAGATCGCACCACATGCGATTCTCTGTACAGATAAAGAACGTGCCTATATGGATCTTGCCGTCGTAAGTGGGCTGAATTTGATTCAGGATTCAGATGAACACTGACTGCCACACGATCTCAATAGAAGGAACGAACTATGGGATTCAGCGGATCAATGCTTACCATAGCAGTTTGAAGCGTTTTATCCGCGGGTTTCATGGGGTATCAACAAAGCACCTTGGCAATTATATCGTATGGAATGACCTGTTATCCGGTAATCACCGAAACAGAGAGGTGTTCCTTGGTCGGTTATGCGGACAGTTACTGTGCGCCAGGATTACAAGATATGGGAAAGATATCCCGCGCCGCCCATCCCTGCCTGTCGCCGCGTGAATACATTTTAAGGCGAAACTTTTGTGACATGCAGGTAGGGGGGGACAGAATATCATGATACTGACTGAGAACCATAGGATAAAGCGAAGCAAACAAAAGGAACTATTTAAAAAGATAGATACATATTGTTACTGTGCAAAGAACCTGTCAAACTCTGTGCAGTACCTGATCTGTCAGTGCCACCGGATTCATCAAAAACTGAAAAATGGAGAAATTCCTGATCCTTGGGAACAGGAAATGATCGATGAGATAAACCGTGCCATCACCGCTTATAATACCGGAAGGGATGAAAAGAAAAAACTGAAATGCGTTGACGCAGATAATGGTTTTATTGCAGATGCATATTTTCTCAGTTGGCATATGAAAACGCATGAAGTGTACAAAGCAATGCCATATGCAACTTGCAGCCAGATCTGTATCCAGG